>JBEKXF010000001.1:0-244809 GCA_049512315.1 Candidatus Aminicenantales bacterium
TGGGAGAAGGAGCGGGTCGTCGAGGTCGCCCGGGAGTATCCGGAGAAGTCCTGCCGCGAGATCGCCTGGCTCATGACGGATAAGAGGGAATACTTCATATCAGAGAGCAGCGTCTATCGGATGGATTTTCCGACTGACAGGCCTGACACTTCACGTCCCGACACCCCTCCCGGTCCGTTGGCCCAAAATGACACTGGCTGAAAAAACCTAACCTTGCTCAGTGTACCACCGCTCGAGAGAGATTTTCAACTCGATTGGCCCGCCGGGACCTTGACCCTCCCATTCATTTCTCATTCAATGATTCTGGATGAGTGGCCTGGCCAGCCCTTTGAGCGGGGCAGGTCACAACCTCAACCCTCGATCTCTTACCCTTCTTTTTTCTCTTTCCCGTCCAGCTTATTCTCCAGCAGGTTGATGCCCTGCAAAATAATAAAGGCCTCGTCGTCGGTCTTGATATCGAGGACAATGTCGGATTTCTTCAGGAGGCCCTTCATCCTGTCCGACAGATAAGCGATTGAGTTGGAGATGTAAAACGGGAAGTACCAAAAATAGCCAAACGCCAGGAGCACGCAAAAGACCCCAATTCCAGCCATGAGGTGGATGATCCTGGCCGAATCATGCTTCGCCGTCTGGCTTTTCCGCTCGACAGCCTGCATGTTGAGATCGTTGATGTCGCTAATGGCGTGCCTGAGCTTATCAAAGGCAGGCTGGTATTCGTTGAAATACAGGGCGCGCCCGCTCTCCCCCTTGACGATTCGAAGGCAGAGGTTTGTGTACAAAACATAAACCTGGTTTACCGTGGCCACGTATTCGCTTTCATGGATTTCGGTGATGTTGCCATTTTCGAACTTGAGGTTGTTTTCGAATTCGGTCTGGCCGGATTCAAAGAGCTTCAAGTAGTAGTCAGAAGTCTTTTGATCATCGGTGGGGTTGAAGACGATGCTGCTGATGGCCGTCCGCATATCTTCGAGGGCCGAGCTCATGTTCTTGGAGAAGACGAGGGATTTGTAGTTATCTTTCAGGATGTTCTCGGCGTCTTGCGAGAGTTTGCCGATATGGTAGGAATAGAAAATCACTAAAATAAAGATGATGAGGAACAAGAATCCCAAGCCCAAGGTCAGTTTCTTCTTGAGTGTCATGATGCCTCCAGAGAGAAACCCGTCTCTTTCATGATAATGACTTTATTGTAGTCCGATTCGCAGCAAATGGGAATGTTCCGGGCTAAACAGCCGGGGCCGGCTCGGCGGCCGTCGAAAATTTCCGTATTTATTCGCCCGAGAAGGATTTCCCAGGGCCGTCCGAATGGGAATTATGGACAATCGCCGGGCAAATTATGTCTCGGGAAAAACGCTCCGTCAAACGCCGGCCTGCAGCCTTTAGCCCCGAGGACCCCAGGTCCTGTAATAGGCGACGTATGCAAAAAAATGGTTGGGACCGTGAAGGTCCCGGCCGGTGGAGAACATGAGGATCTGCCCTTTCCCGACGGACAGAAGCGCGCCCAGGTTGACGCCGGTTTCGCCAGTTTCTCCGAGGGCCCTCGGGGAATTGGTTATGACTTCCGCGCCGACGGTCATCCATTTGGAAAGGTCGCGCTGGGCTTCCCAGCCGAGCACCCAATAATTCCTGTTTCCCGGACCCGGGTTGATCCAATAACCCCCTCCTCCGTAAGTCGTCCAGGCTCCCCAACTTTTTTGTAGCCAGATCGGCAAAAAAACCTGAATATGACCACTCCCCAAGCCGCGGCTCGGGCTGCCGGCGGGCAGTTCGATATGGGGGAACGTCCCGATCTGGGGCCTTGAGCGGGTTTCGCCGACAAACCTGAACTTGACCCCGAATTCGATATCACCGGGGCCGTATTGGAATGGGAGCCCTTTCGGCTTGGCATAGGCCATCGGCATAATCAGGTGGAGCTGAACGTTCGAGACGGCCCCATAATTGACCTCGACATGCGGCAGAGTGCCCGAAACAGCATCGCTCGTGATGAAATGCTGGGAGGCGAGGTAGAATTCCCAATTGTGGAGGTCCACAGGAACAGGGTCATCCGTAAAAAAAGGCGGCCCAGCCCAGAGAGCCAATGAAAAGGCAAGCGCGAAAATGAGCCACGAAAAGAGCGGGAGGACCGTTTTCATCAAGGGGTTCCTCTCGAAAAAATTATAGCCGCGGAAGGCCTTCCGGTCAAACAGAGCCAGGGCCGTGCGGGAATGGTCTGGGCGGCTGGGAATCGGGACGCTCCATAATGAACCCGGCAGCCCTCGGGAGAACGGATACGCGGAGTCGTTGATCGGGAAGTTGAGGGATGAATTATTGGATGGGAAGATCTTTCATACTCTTGCTCAAAAATGATGGCATTCCGCCCGGGGAAACGTGTCAAGAACTTGAAAAGGAGCGCTAAGGTTCGGCTATTTGGCCTTAGGGTCCTCCTCCATCAATCCAAACTTGTTGCCTTCTGGATCGAGGCAGACAGCGAGCCATCCGACTCCGGGGATGGCCATCTTGGGAGCGACCAACTTTCCCCCGACGGCTTCGATCTTGGCCACGAACGCGTCGACCGAGGGCACACCGATCGTGTTCATCGTATGTCCCCCGGGGTCCTGCCTCCGACCGATGCCACCGTTGATCCCGGGCTTATTGTCGGGCCCTGTGGTGATCATCCAGTACTCCACGGGCCCGTTCCATTTCTCGGCCTTCCAGCCAAAAACGGTTCCATAGAATTTGACGGCCCGACTCGGGTCATCGGCGTAAATGTCGAAATGGACGATACGGTTCATCTGTCCCTCCTAATCCTATAAGATTACTAAGAATATACACTTCTCCGGCTTCGATTTCAAGCGTGGCAGCGGAGCTTCCATCTCTGACAGGAGGGGATTACTTTCCCGGCCTCGCATCCAGGCTCCATGGTCCCGCCCCCGCGGCCGAGAAGTAGAGCCAGACGAAATAGTAAAGCGCGGCGGCCATGCCGCCGTTCATGGTGGGCCAAAAGCCACGGGGGAGGTGGACCTGGAAATACGCCACGGCCATCTCGCCGGCAAGAAGGAACGCGACGGGGCGAGTGACGAGGCCGAAAAGGAGCAGGGCACCCCCGAACGTCTCCAGGATGCCGGCGAGACCCAGCTGGGACAGCAGCTTGACGGTGCCGACGTTCGGGGAAGGGCCGGCCGGAAAGCCTAAGAGCTTCATTGTTCCGGCCAGCATGAACATAAAGGCCACTGCGATGCGCAGCACGCTCTGCATGCGCGATCCCCAGGCCGACCACTTCGCCATGAGGCTCGACGCGGTCATGATAATCTTTCTCATAGGGCTCTCCTCTCGCCCGGAGTTAGTTTGTCATCTATGAAACCATCAAGATCTGCAACGCCACGAAAAATGATCGTGAGGATGTCAGGCATCGCCAGTGGGCAAGATGCTCGCGGTCTCGACCATCAGGACGATCGTCCGCTCAGGTGCGCGGGTGCGGTGGGTGACTCCCTTGGGCACCACGAAGCCTTGACGAGGCGCGAGCTCGACCGTCGTCTTCTCCAAATCGATGAGGAGGCGGCCCTCGATCACAAAGAAGAATTCATCATCATCGTCGTGCTTATGCCAATGATATTCGCCTTGCACGATCCCGAGGCGAACGAGGGAATCGTTGACCCGGCAGAGCGTCTGGTTGTACCAGCGGTCGGTGCATGCCGCGATCATTGAAGGGATGTCCACGAGCTCGAGAGGCTGGAAGAGGATGTCGAGGTGAGTCGCGTAGGGATATTGTTTCGGGGAATTCATGAGATCTCCTCCACGCTGCGTTCGGAGCCCTTCCGCGCCGCAATCAGGCTTACAACTTCTTATTCAGCACGTGCCGGTCTTCGACCCGATTCGTCAGTCCAGTCTTGTCGAAATACTCCAGGATGGCCTGGGCAAACTTCCGAGACAGGTTGAGCCGGTCCCGGAGTTCGGCGATCGTGACGCTGCCGTGACGCGCGATGAACCCGAGCGCGGCCTCCCGGGCCTCTTCGAGCGCTAGCCGGTGGTAAGTCACCTTGGCGCCCAGGCGGACGATCTTGCCGTCGCGGATCAGGCTGTCCAGGATATTCTTGAATAAAGACGGGGTTAAAGCAAGCCTCCGCTGGACCTCTTCCTCAAGGGGCGGAGCGAGCCGGGCGCTGCGGAAAGCCCCTTCGATCCTCGCCGCGATCTGCAGGTCGGCTGGCTTCATGCGGGCCTCGTGGCCGACGAGCCCGACCTGCGCCTCTTTCCTGAACAGCACGTTCGCCCGGCAGAGGTCATCCACGATGAGCTTCAGAGTCTGGGCCGCGCCCAGCTTGAGAAATTCTGCCCGGATGTCCGAATAGGGCATGAGCGGCCGCTCCGGGTTGGCCACAAAATATTTCCGGACCTCTGCGGCGACCCCATCCCTGAGGCCTTGATATACCGAATGGTGGAGATAGGTTTCGGTCTTCTCATGGTCGATCTTGACCAGCCCTGTCTCCGCCAGCAGCTCCCGCACGGACTCCTCGACCTCGACCTCGCACTTTCCGAGCTTGAGGGCGGCCTCCTTGACGCTCATGGGCGAGCTTGCCGCTTGGAGAAAGACCTGTTCAGCCGCGTCCCTTGCCTCGCCCCCCAGCTTCTTCATCCCTTCAAGGACCTGACCGCTAAATCTCTTGTGCTTTTTTGGGTTGGCGTCAAGGATTTGCCCTCCGCCGATGGTCACGAGAGGAGAGAACGACCTGATGACGAATCTGTCTCCGGGCAGGGCTACGGTCGGGCTCTCCAGGATGAGCTGGATCATGGCCGAGCCGCCGGGCTCGATCTTCTGGCCCTCGAGGACCGCCAGGCGCGCGATGACCTCGTCCGTGCCGATGTGGAGCCGGACGCGGTCCCGGTGTTTCACGTCCTTCTCCGCGCTCCGGAGGACGTCGAGGCGGGCGTCGAGCCGGACGGTGGGGGCGAGCGAGCCCTCGGCGCCCGCAACCTGGCCCCGGCGCAGGCCCTCTTTCTTCAGGTCCTGGAGGTTGATGGCCGTCCGCTTGCCGATGGCCGAGGCGTCCTTTTTTTCCTTGTGGACCTGGACGCCACGGACCCGGGACCTGAGCCCGTCAGGGAAGATCTCGACCCGGTCGCCCGCGCGGACCTGGCCGCCGAGCACGGTGCCGGCGACGACCGTGCCGAATCCCTGGATCGTGAAGACGCGGTCGATGGGCATCCGGAAAATCCCGCTGTCCGGGCGTTTGGCGACCTTCCGGCCGATCTCCTGGAGGACCGTCTTGACGTCCCCGAGCCCCGCTCCCGTGACGGAAGAGACGGGGAGGATGGGAGCACCCTCGAGAAAGGAGCCCCGGACAAAACTTCGGACCGCGCCGGTGAGCTCGGAGATCCGGGCCTCATCGACAAGATCGCTCTTGGTCAGAGCGACCGCCCCCAGCTTGATCCCGAGAAGCTGGAGGATGTCGAAATGCTCCCGCGTCTGGACCGAGATGCCTTCGTCGGCGGCGATGACAAAGAGGGCGGCGTCGACGTTGCTCGCGCCGGCGGCCATAGTCTTGACGAATTTCTCATGACCCGGGACGTCGATGAAGACGATTTGCTTCTCGTAGCCGGGGTCGTCCAGGAAAACGAACCCCAGCTCGATGGTCATCCCGCGTTCCTTTTCTTCGGGCAGGGTGTCGGGGTCGGTGCCGGTCAGGGCTTTGACGAGGGCGCTCTTGCCGTGGTCGATGTGCCCGGCCGTCCCGACGATGACGTGGTCTTTCTCAGGCATGTCGGCTCGATTTCTTGCCAGCCTATCGGCCAATCATCTTTTCGCCCGGCGCCTTTCTCTTCAGGACGATCCGGCCAGGGCCCTTCCGGGTCACGCGCCCGATGACGGTCGCCCGCCGGACGCCCTTTTTATAGAGCGCCGCGAGAAGGGCCGCCGCTTTCGATCTCCGGACGGCGATCAGGAGCCCGCCCGAGGTTTGGGGATCGTAGAGAAGTGTCTCGAGAGCTTCGCCGGCGCCTTTCTCGATCTTGACGAAGGCGGAGGCGTAATCCCGGTTACGTTCGACGGCCCCGGAAATGACGCCGTCACGGATGAGGTCCATGACGCCATCAAAAACCGGGATGGCCTCGCCGTAGATCTCGAGGTCGACGCCGCTCTGGGCGGCGATCTCGCTCAGGTGGCCCGCCAATCCGAAGCCGGTGATGTCGGTGGCGGTCGTGACCCCCGCGGCGGTCATGGCTTCGGCGGCGGCGCGGTTGAGCTCGGTCATGGAGCGCTCGGCCGCGGCGAGACCTCTCGCCGGGGCTCGTCCGATCTGGCGGGCGAAGCTCAGCGTCCCCGTCCCGATGGGTTTCGTCAGGATCAGAATGTCGCCCGGCTTGGCCTTGCTGTTGACCGTCATCTTAGCGGGGTGCACAACGCCGGTCACGGCGAAGCCGAACTTGATCTCCCTGTCCTTGATGCTGTGGCCGCCGAGGACGGCCACGCCGGCCTCCCGGAGTTTGTCGATCCCGCCCTGGAGCATCTTGTTCATGATCCGGGGGCTCAGCCGCTCGATGGGGAAGGCAATGATCGAAAGGGCTGTCAGCGGACGTCCGCCCATGGCGTAGATGTCGCTTACGGAATTGGCTGCCGCGATCTGGCCGAAGACGTAGGGGTCGTCGACGACCGGGGTGAAAACATCAACCGATTGAACGAGCGCGGTCCGGGCGTTAAGCTTGAAGACGCCGGCGTCGTCGCAGGTGTCGGACGAGACGAGGACGCGCCGGTCGAAGATCCGGGGCAGGCCGGAGAGGGCCTTCTTCAGGTCCTCCTGGCTGATCTTGGAGGCGCAGCCGGCGTTCTCGACGAGCGAGGTGAGCGGCACGTTTTCGAGGGCGTCCTCCTCGCGCTCGCCCGAGCAGAGGCAGATGTTTTTCCGCTTGAAGAGGTCGCAGGGGCAGGGCTCCTTGGGGTTGCAGATGCAGTGGCCGAGCCGGATCGACCGGCCCATGATGCGCTTGCGTTTCTTGTAATCGATCATCCCATTCTTCGCTTCATCGCTTTTGTTGAGGTCGCGGGCTCGGAGGGAGTCTCTCCCTGCGTCCGCTCCTCCGGCAATTATAATAATCCCCCCGCATTCTGCTTCTCTTATTTAAGGAGGTCCACGAGGGCCCGTCCGACGACGGCGTCCTCGTCTGCCTGGATCGTCCGGAAGTCAAGGATCACGGCATCCTTGCTGATCCGGGCGAAGATCGGGGGAGAGAGGCGGCGGAGTTTCGCGGCCAGATCGTCGGAGGTGAGAGAGGACGAGGCGACCGCAAGGACTTTGGTCGGCAGCGTCTCGACGGGCACGGCCCCGCTGCCGACCTGGGACTCGCCGTCCTCGACCGTGAGCCGGACGCCGGCGGGTAGGGACTTTTTCAAGGAGGAGGCGACCTTATTAGCTCTTCGGCCGAGCTCTTGCGGAGTCATGCCGAGCATCCGGTAGATCGGATGGCAGGCTCTCAGGTTCTCGGGCATGAGGAAAAGTTTGAGAGTGGCTTCGAGGGCCGCGAGACTGAGCTTGCCGCAGCGGAACGCGCGGGCCAGCGGGTTCTTCTTGATCTTCTGGATCCATTCGGCCCGGCCGACAATGATCCCCGATTGGGGACCGCCGATCAGCTTGTCGCCGGAAAAGCAGGCGACATCGGCCCCGGCGCGGACGCTGGCCTGGACCAGGGGTTCGGTCGCGAGCCCGAACTCCTTGAGGTCGACGAGAGCGCCGCTGCCCAGGTCATCGACGACCGGGACGCCTTTCTTGCGGCCGAGCTCAGCCAGCTCTTCGATGCCTGGCTCCTCGGCGAATCCGACGATCCTGTAGTTGCTGTGGTGGACGCGGAGGATGGCGCCTGTCGCCTCGCCGATGGCCTCCTCATAATCCCGGAGGTGGGTCTTGTTCGTTGTCCCGACTTCGCGGAGGATGGCTCCGCTCGTCTTCATGACGTCGGGCATCCGGAAGGAGCCGCCGATCTCGACGAGCTGGCCGCGCGAGACGATGACCTCGAGGCCACTGGCCAGGGTGTTGAGGATGAGGACAGTCGCGGCGGCGTTGTTGTTGGCGATGGTCGCGGCCTCGGCCCCGGTGAGCTCGCGGAGGATGCCTTCGACGTGGCGATCGCGGGACGTCCGGCGGCCTGTCTCGAAGTCCAGGGCCAGGGTCGAGTAACCGTGGGCGACGGCCATAAGAGCTTCCGAGGCGTCTTCCGAGAGGACGGCCCGGCCCAAGCCCGAATGCATGATGATGCCCGTGGCGTTGATCGCGGGGCCGAGTGACGCCCGAAATTTTCGGCAGAGCCGATTTTTCACCGGGTCGATCAGGGCGGCGAAGGAGAGGTCCGGAGGCGGCGCATCCGGGGCCTGGGCGGCGATCCCGGAGCGGATCTCGTCGAGGACGGCGCGTCCGGCCGCGGCGACGGCCTGGTGTCCGTACTCCCGGACCAGGGCCTCGGCGGCCTGTTCGCGGAGAAGGGCGTCGAGGGAAGGAATTTGCCTGAGTTGCGCTTCGTTCACGATGACTCCATTCTGCCCGGTCGGGCAGGGGATTCCCGCTACTTTTTGAGCGACCTGAAAGGAATTTTGCCGAAAATCTCTGGATGGAGGTCGCGGCCCTCCCGGGCGGCCTGAACGATGAAGATCGCGACTTCGAATGGCAGGTCCTTCGGCGGCATGCAGGAGGTATTGTCGCAGGCCTGGTAGCTCAGCCTGGCCTTGAGCTTCAGAGGTCCGGCCGGGATGCCCGCTTTCGCTTTGAGCAGGGCCCCGAGAACCGCTTCGCCCTCGTAGACCATGAGCTCGGCCTGAGAGTAGGCGAAACGGCCGCGATGGCCGGACGGGTAATAGATCTCGACGACCTCGAGGCCGGGGTTGTCGTCGAAGGCGAGCGTCGTGGGGACCAGGAACTCGTCGAGGGGCGCGTTGTCGTTGATGTGATAGCCGGGCTCGACCTTGAGAACGATTGCGGCCTTGAACGTCTCGCCCGGGTGGACGCCGTCCCGCGAGAGAAGCGTTTTGACCTCGATGACCTGTCCGTCCTGCTGCGCTTTTCCGGCTGAAAAGGCGCAAGATAAGCCGGCGGGGAGGAAGCCGGCAAAGATCAGGGTCAGGAACGGCACGATCTTCTTGGCGACGCTTCTATTCATGTTGGGCCGCTTGATCCATCCATTAAACAGGTTGGGCGCCGGGCTTGTCAAGCCGACGTCCGGCAGTCATTCCCGCATTTTGCCATCTCGCGCGCGAAAAAAAAGGGGACGGTTCACCGAACCGTCCCCTCTCAGGGCATGGCTTCGTCCCGGAGGAATCTCCGGGTCTAGGAAAGCCGCTCTTCCGGTTTCGCGGGTCTTAATACCGCCGGCTGCCGAAACCGCCGCCGGTTCTCGGCCTGTCCGTGCGCGGCTTGGCCTCGTTGACCGTGGCCGCCCGGCCCTTCAGATCCTTGCCGTTCAGCATGGAGATGGCCTTCTGGGCTTCGACGCCGTTCGGCATCTCGACGAACCCGAAACCGCGGGACTCGCCGCTGAACTTGTCCTTGATGACCGAGGCGGTTGTGACTTCCCCGAAGGGCTGAAAAGCTTCCCTCAGGTCGGACTCGTTGGCGCTCCTATCCAGGTTGCCCACAAAGATATTCATACTCGTCTCCTTTTGACGATGGAAAAACTCTCCCGAGTCTTTCCTCACTTGAGAATATTTGAACTCGTTAAAGGAGAGGAGGATGTGACCGATGAGGGCCGCGGGCCCCTTCCTTTACTTATTCAGCGCGTTGTTTAAAGCCGGGATAAAACTCTTCGCTTGACAATAAGTATTATACCACGAATCACAAATTCCTGGCCTTCATTTCTTGCGCTCCTTTCCGCCGAGAGCGGACTTGACGCCTTCCTCGAAGGGCTCGGTCAGGATGGGGACGACCCACCCCTCCGGGCTCTCGGCGAACGTCTCCATGTCGTCCTTCATGGCCACGGGGTACTTGAGCATGTTGAACCAGGTGTCCAGGAAGCCGGTCAGACTCTGCCCCTTGGGATAAGGGAAAGTGATCCAGGCGTTCTTCTCGTAATAAACGCTCCCGGCATTGACCGGCAGCATCCGGGTCTGGTTGTTCGACCCGAACGAATAGACGAACCCTCGCGAGACGTAATACCAGGGGCCGTTTTCGATGTAAATATAGGGCTGCTCGAGCGAGGCCTGGCCGCCGTTGAGGTTGGGCGTCGCGAGGTCAAGATAGAGGGCCGCGAAACCGATCCCCTTTCCTTCGTCGAAGAGGCTCACCCAGGGCGTGTCCGGCCGCAGGACCGCGGCATGCGTCGGATGCATCTTCGAAGCCGCGAAATCCAGGATTTCGGTCTTTCCCTCGCGCTTGAAAGTCGCTTTGGTGAAGACGGCCTTGTTGAAAACGACCTCGGCGTTGCGGAAGGCCATGACGAACAGGTTATCCTGGATCTCCGTGATGGATTCGACCATGACGACCGGCGAACCGGCGTAAAAGTGATAGCGGATCCCGACATTGATCCCCTTGGGGAAGGGGAGGGCGCCTTTGAGGTTCAGGGAATAAAAAACAGGCCCTGCGACCTCGGTCGCTTTGGGATTCGACCAGTCGGAGCTGTGGTACCAGGCATGGGGCGGCGAGTAGATATCCGGATTCCAATGGATAGCCCCATTGGTCTCGAGCTTATGCTCGAGCCGGATTCCCGTCGCCTTTTCGGTCATCTCGTAGATGACGCCGCTCTTCTCCTGCAGGACGACCTTGTAGAACTTGTTTTCGATCGTCCGGGCCAGGTTCGTCCCCTTCTTCATGGTGAGGTCGGACTTGTAGACGGGTTTTGGAGCCGCCGGGTTGTTAAAGAATACAAGATACGTCGCTTTGGCGTTCGCCTTAAGGTCGGCCAGAAAAGCGATGCTCAGCGAGGTCGTCGGGTGATAGCGGACGACGGGCTTTCCGGCCTGGGCGTCCTTTTCCTCGATGGCCAGGATCTTCGGGTCGTTCCAGGTGACGACATCGTAGACCTGGCTCGGGACCTCCCGATAAACGACGGCGCCGTCTTTGGTCTCGGCCCGGACGACGCGGATTTCGTCGGCCGAGCGGAGGTAGTTGCTCATGAGCCCGACCGTGGCATGGACGGGATAGCCGGTGCGCTCGAAGCCGTTTTCCTCGGAAAGGACGAGGGAAAAGTAATTTTTCCAGGCCTCGTCCCAGTAGCCCTTTCCCGACGGCGAGGTCCCGGACCAGCTGAGGGGGACTTTCTTTCCCGACTTGACGTCCTCCAGGATGAGGTCGACCGCATAATTCGTCTTCGCCAGCCAACCGGCCCTGGCCTTGAGCTCGAACGGCCGGTCCATCCGGACCTCGTTGGCGTTGAGCTCTTTTCCGTCCTGGAAAAGAACGAAATCGCGACACCGTGCCTTGTTGACCTCGACCCGGATGACCTTGCAGACCGCTCTGGCCATCCCCGCGGGCGGGCCGAAGGCAACCCTGATCGAATACCAGGCCTCGCCGTCGACCGGGTAGCCGAACGCGGCTCCTGCCTCGGCGGCGCCTGCGGCCCGGGCCGCGCCGGCGAGGAGACTGAGCAGATAAATGGAAAAGGCCAGGACCGTCACCGATTTCTTCACGGAATTCATTCGTGTCCCTCCCAGTCGATTCAGTCGACCAAGGCCATGTTGCGCTTTCCGCCGGGGCGCCCGTCCGGCACTCGGCCGGCGAGAGCCGATGGACCTAGTCGCGTTCGGGCGGAATGGCGAACACGGACACGGCGCTGCGGGCGATCACCTTTTCGGTCGTGCTGCCCAGGAAGAAGCGGGCGACTTTCCCGACGTGGGTCGACATGGCGATCATGTCGTACCGATGGGCGGCGGCGTAATCGACGATCCCGTCGGCCGCCTGGACGGCCTTGTAGACATCCTCGGCGATGACGATGTCCGCGTGCTCCTTGGCCTTGCGGGCCTTGAGTTTTTCGAGGACGGCCTTGAACAGCTCGTCGGTCAGCCGGAAATCGTGCCCGAAGAGCTCCATCACGTAGAGGAATCCCAGGGACCCCTTGAAGCCTTTGGCGAGCTTCCAGGCGTAGTCGCGCTCGATCTCCTCGCGGGCCGAAAAATCGGTGGGAACGAGAATCTTCTTGATGGCCGGTCCGCCCTTCCTTTTCTTGGTCACGAGGACGGGAACGGCGGAGTTGCGCAGGACCTGGTTGGTGACGCTGCCGATCGCGGACGGACCGGCGCCCGAGACCCCGGTTTGACCGATGACGATGAGGTCCGCGTTTTCCTTGTCGGCGGCCTCGCAGATGGCCTTCGCGGCCGATCCCTTCCTGACGAGGACGTCGTCAAACACGATGCTCCGGGCCTTGCTGATGTCCCGGATCCGGACTTTGGCGGCCTGCTCGGCCTCCTCGATCCTCCCCGTGAGCTCCGCCTCGATGGCGGGCAGGGACTCATAAAGGACGGGGGAGAAGTCCGGGACGACGTGAAGCGCCGAGAGCCGCGCCCCGAACGTCTTCGCGAACAGGCCCGCGTAGAGGAGGGCTTCCTGCGATTCTTCCGAATAATCCGTGGCCCAGAGAATGTGCTTCAAAAAGTCCGCCATCGAAACCTCCGTTTCATGTCATGAATAATACTCTCCCTGTCCTCAAGGGGCAGGTCATCAGTTTACACGGGCCGCGGGGGAAAGGGAAGGCCGAAAATAGCGCTTGACAAAAATGAAACGTGTACTATAATAATAATACAGTAATACGGAGGTCCGACAGTGATCAGGGTTGATCCAGGAAGTTTCGTTCCGATCTACGAACAGATCAAGAAGGAGATCCTTAGGCTCGTCGCCACTGGCCTTTTGAAGGATCGCGACCCTCTGCCGTCCATCCGGGACCTGGCGGCCGAGCTCCTCGTCAACCCGAACACGGTGGCCCGGGCCTACCGCGAGCTCGAGCAAGAGGGCTTGATCTCGGCCCAGAAGGGCCGGGGTTCTTTTGTCGCCGGTCGTCCTCAGCCGGATGTCGAGAAAGACGTCGAGGTCTATCTGGGCCGGATCCTGGACGAGGCCATCGCCGAGGCCCGCGAGTTCGGCCTGGGGCCGGACAGGATCCTGAAGCTCTTCGAAGAAAGGCTTCGGGCCAACCCCCAGGGCGGGAAAAAAGGAGGCCGGCATGAGTGAGCTGCTGCGGATCGAGGGCCTTTCCAAGAGCTTCGGCCGGCATCGCGTTCTCCTCGATTTCGACCTCACGATCGAAAGCGGCCGGGTCTACGGTCTTCTCGGCCGGAACGGGGAGGGCAAGACGACCCTCGCCCGGATCCTCATGGGCGTCATCCCGGCCGATGCCGGGGGGATTTATTACAGGGGTCGCAAGATCCCGTTCCTGGACAGCGCCTACAAAAGGGAATTCGGCTATGTCCCCGAGGACCCGTTTTTTGACGAGGAGATGATTGTCCAGGGAAGCCTGGACTTCAACGCGCGATTCTATCCCCGGTGGGACCGGAAAAGAGCCGCCGAGGACATCGAGCGGTTCGCCCTGGACCCGAAGGCCCGGATCCGGACTCTCTCCAGGGGGATGAAGCTCAAGCTGGAGCTGGCCATGGCCCTTGCCGCGTCCCCGGAATTCCTCATCCTGGATGACCCTACTTCGGGATTGGACGTTCCCACGCGCCGGGATTTCCTGCGGGACATCATCCGCGAGCTCGCGGCCTCCGGCACGACCATCCTGTTCGCGACGCACCTCGTTCACGAGCTCGAGCGCATCGTCGAGCGGCTTTTGATCCTCCACGCCGGCCGCCTCGCCTTGGACGAGGATTTCGACAAGGTCAAGGCGCAGACCCAAATGAACCTCGAAGACATCTTCGTGAGCTTCGTGTCCAAGGATTGAGAGGAAGCGGGAGGCAACGATGTTCGGAGCACTTTTCATCAAGGAATGGAAACAAAAGGCCTTGACCTTCTTTTTCGGGCTGGGGATCCTCGTCCTTTTCCTTCTGGCCCATCTCGCACTCCCCGGAAAGAGGGACCTTCTGGAATGGCTGACGTACGCCCTGCTTCTTCTCTTTTTCCCCTTCATGGCGCTCATCCTGGGATCGAGCGGCTTCGAGTCGGAGTTTCGGAACGGGTCCTGGGCTTATCTTTTTTCCCGGCCGATCAACAAGGCGACCATCTGGCTGGCGAAATACGCCGCGCTCCTGAGCATGCTCGCGGCCCTTTGGCTCGTCTTTCTGGCATTGTGGCTCGTTTTCCCATGGCTGAGCGAGCTCGCCGGAGGCACCAGGGTCCTTCTCGGTTTCATTATCGAAACCGGCTTCCCGTTCTGGAGCCTCCTCCAGTCTGTTTTCCTATTGACCGTCGCGTTCTCGCTCTCGATCCTTCACGAAAAGCAGTCCAACATCCTATTCCTGTCTCTTATCGTGGGTCTGGGGCTCACGGTGGCGGTCTGGCTCGCCCTGAACAGCAAGGTCGGGCAGAACCCGGTCTGGTCTGCGCCCTCGAAAGCCATCACAACCTTCCTCGTCAGCCAGATCCTCATCGCCCTGGCCTTTGCGGGTGCTTCCATCCTGACTTTCGCCCGGTCGGATTTTTCGCAGGCCCGGGAGAAAACTCTCAGTTTTCTCGGACGAACGATACCCCTCGTGGTCCTGGCCTTGGCCGGCACGGCGGCGTGGGCGGTTCTCGTCCCCGGCCCGGGGGAACGCTATCTGTACTCTATCGGCGCCTCCGGCGGCGAGCCTTATTACATTACAGAACGGGGCGTCTTCAAGTACTCCGCGACGAAGAACCGGGTCCAGTGGCTGGCGAAGACCAGACAGATCGACTTCTTCCTCGGGTCGGTGTCGAGTGGCAAGATCGCCTATACGGCTTTTGACATCCGGAGCAAGACAGACGTCGCCGAGGAACTCTGGGTTGCGAACTCGGACGGGACGGGCCGGAAGCGCGTCCTCGGCCGGGGAAGCCGGGAGAGCGGGTGGCCCGCCGGGATGCCCATGGCTGATTTGATGATCTCCCCCGATGGAGCGAAGATCGTGCTCCTGACCCAGAAACCCGCAAAAGGGCTGGCGGCTGAGGGGTCCCCCCTCTGGATCCTCAACATGGATGGCACTGGCCTCGAAAACCTCCCCGCCGACCCCGTGCTCTTGGGCCTGCCGACGGAACCGAGGGCTTACCTTCACTTCGTTTCCTGGGTCCGGGATGTCCACGGCTTTCTCATTCTACAGAGGGGCTTCGCTACACCGGGCACCTTCCGACTCTGGCTGTACGACCTCAAGAGCCGAATCGCCAGGATCGTTCTGGAAAATGGAGTGACGGCCTCTTGGCAATCACCCGTTTCCCCAGGCGGAGATTTCCTGGCGATTAAATACCAGAAGACCCCGGGGAAGCCGTGGACGCTCGCCCTGCTCGACCTCAAGACCTTGGAGACAACGGACATAACTGGAGGCGAGGACAGGGTATGGTCTCAGATTTCCTGGGACCAAAAGGGAGATCGAATGGCCTACATCGTCCGCAGGGCCCAGGCGAGCGGCCCGGACGTTTACGTCCTCGCTGTGTATTCCGTGGCTGAGAAAAAG
Source organism: Candidatus Aminicenantales bacterium (assembly GCA_049512315.1). Classification (GTDB taxonomy): domain Bacteria; phylum Acidobacteriota; class Aminicenantia; order Aminicenantales; family Saccharicenantaceae; genus DATKJS01. The sequence continues at coordinate 15,497 of JBEKXF010000001.1, forward strand.
ACTATCGCGGAAACCGTGATGACGAGCAAAGAAGAGTCCGCGCTCCTATACTCGCCGACATGGTTGAAGGACGGCGCGAGGCTTCTCATCCTCGACCGTCCGGAGAGCTGCCTGAAGATCCTCGGCCCGGACCTCAGCGAGGTCAAAAGGATCATGCTTCCCGCGTGGATCCGGCTTCCGGCCGGTCTGCATGTCGTCGGCGATCAGGCCTTGGTCGAAGATGAGCAGACCTACACACTCTGGAGGCTCGATCTGAATAAAGAGACCTGGAAAAAGATCTATCAATGATCGTTCCTCAACGGCGTCCGCGGCGCTCAGGCCTTGGACGCGTATTCGCCCGTGCGGGTGTCCACCCGGATGACTTCTCCTGCCGACATGTACTCGGGGACCTGCACGACCAGCCCCGTGGACAGGGTGGCCGGTTTCGTCCGCGCCGTGACCGATCCGCCCTTCACGGACGGCCGGGTGTCCACGATCGTGAGGGCGATGAAGGACGGCAGCTCCAGGCCGAGGATGCGGCCCTCGGACGAGATCGATAGCAGCCCCTCGATGCCCTCGGTCAGATAGGGCCACTCCTCCTCGATCTCGTCCTTCGTCAGGGTGAACTGGCTGTAGTCTTGCAGGTCCATGAAGATGATGCTTGAGGCGTCGCCGTACAGGTACTGCACCGGCCGCCGCTCGAAATCGGCCTCGGGAAGGACATCGTTGCCGTGCAAGGCCTGATCGATCTTGCGCTTCGACTTCAGGTTACGGAAACGGATCTTGTACAGCGTTACCGCCCCGCGTGCCGCGGGTGATTGGACCCTGATCGTCTCGACGATATGCGCGTCCCCCTCGATCTTGACGATGTCGCCCTTCTTCAAGTCGGATGCTTTGAACATGGAAGCGCCCCGATCTCCTTCCTCATCGTGATGACACTTTCGGGACCGCAGGAAAAAATCAGGACTTCTGCCAGTCCGGCTTGTGCTCGTAGACCCAAGTGTAATAATCCGCCATCTTGAGCTCGGAAGCCGCGTCCTTGTCGAGGACGAGGACGGCCCTCGGGTGGAGCTGGAGGACCGTGCCCGGAACCGAGGCCGTAAGCGGCCCCTCGACCGTGAGGGCGATCGCCCGGGCCTTCTTTTTCCCGAACGCCAACATGAGGCACATCCGGCTGTCCAGGATCGTGCCGAGCCCCATCGTGATGACATGGGACGGAACGTTCTCCTGTCCGCCGAAGGCCGCGGCGGCGTCGAGCCGGGTCTGCTCGGTCAGCGTCTTGATCCGGGTCCGCGACGCGAACGAGGACGTCGGTTCGTTGAAGCCGAGGTGGCCGTTCGTCCCGATGCCGAGGATCTGGACGTCGATCCCGCCCGCCGATTTGATGGCCTCTTCGTATTTCCGGCAGGTCGCCGGGATGTCGGCCGTCATGCCGTCCGGGATGTGGATCTGCCCGTTCGGGATGTCGATCTGGCTGAAAAGATGGGCCCACATGTAACTATGGAACGAGGACGGGTGGGCGGCCGGGACGCCGACGTACTCGTCGAGGTTGAAGGTCGTAACGTGGCTGAAATCCAGGCCCTCCTCCCGGTGCATCTGGACGAGCTTCTTGTAGAGGCGGAGCGGCGTGTTGCCCGTCGCGAATCCGATGACGGCGTGGGGCTTCCCCCGGACGAGCCGGGCGACGATCCGGGCCGCGACCTGGCTTCCCTGCTGGCTGTCGGGCTGGATGATGATTTCCATCGGGTGCCTCCTCGACGACAGGTTAGGCCTTGACCGAATATCTCCGGACCTTGTCGGCCACGTCCCTCCGGAACTTGTCGATGTGGCCCAGGACGAAGTCGGCGATGTCCAGGGAATCGTCTTTGACGAGCGGCGTGAGGTTCATGGCGAACCAGAGCTGGTCGGCCTCGTCCGTCTCGTGGGACTGGAAGTAGGTGGCGTTGGCGCGGCGGCGGCCGAGGGTGGCGATGTCGTAGCGCTTGCCGCCGGCGACCTGGGAATCGTAGATGCCGATGAGGGCCATGGCCAGGCCCTCGTGGGCGCCGACGGCCATCGGGACCTTGTCCTCGTCGGACATCCAGTCCAGGTTCCGCCAGACCTCGCAGCCGAAAACGACCTTGGGGCGGTCGGCCGGGGCCAGGGCGCGGATGGCGGCCAGGACCGTGAGGACGACGGCGACGTGCGTGTCATGCTTGTCGGCCGGATTGTGGGTATAGACGATCTCCGGCCGGACCGCCTTCAGGATCTTGGCCAGGTCGTCCTGGACATGCCCGTCATTGACGCTCTTGACCTCGGCGCTCGTGTAATTGAGCTGGACGAGGACCCCGTAGCTGCCGATGACGGCGGCCTTTTCCTGCTCTCGCCTCCGGAGCGCGGCCATGTCCGCGTCGGAATAGGCCGCATATTCCCCGGCCCGGGGGCTGCCTCCGCCGTTCGTGCAGGTCACCGCCCCGAACGAGCAGTCCGGGCTGTTGAAGCATTGCTCGATCCCGTGGAAGGCCATGATCTCCAGGTCGTCCTGATGGGCGCCGATGCCGAGATGGGTGACCCTGCGGAAGGCCTCCTCCGCGGCCTTTCCGTCCGGGACGAAGACCGAGGCGTTGGGATTGTGGAATTTCATGATCGATCTCCTTGCGGGCCGGGTCCTTGGTCGAGCCGGGGGAGGCTGGCGGCGGCCACCGCCTGTCCTACGCGCCGGCTTTTCTCGTCGAGGAGATGGAGGCGGACCCGGGAGGCCGTGTCCGGGAACTCCGCCCTCAGGACCTCCGCCGCTTTCTCCATGATAAGGTTCCCGCCCGGACCCGACATGACCCGGCCGAGGACGAGCAGGTTCCTGACGCCGTAGAAAATTTCATACCAGGGGATGGTGTAGCCGAGATAGATCCCGATGGCCTCGAAGATTCGGCCCGCCCGCTCGTCGCCTCTGCCGACAAGGCGCTGGATCTCCTTCAAGCGCTCCGGGAGCCTGACGGCGTCCGGGAACGCGAAGCCCGCGGCCAGGGCCAGCTTGTTGACGCCCTGCTGCGAAAAATAATTCGCCCCGACACCGCTATCCCCCGACCACTCGTCCACGGCGGCGCGCGGATTCCCGTCGAGCGGGGCGAAGGCCAGCTCGTCGAGCCAGCCCGCGATGTGGCCCTTCGCATCCAGGAAACCCGCCGCCTGGCTCGACCCCATGGCGACGCCGAGCACGGCCCGCTCTCCGAGGGACATCATTCCGGCCAGGGCCGTGACCTCGCCGTCGTTGATGACTTCGAAAGGAACGCCCCACTCCTGCCGCAGCCTCATGAAGAGCGGCTTGATCCGAGCCTCGAAGAGATGTTCGGGAACGGACCGGAAAAGCGACGCGACCCGGACCTGGTTCCGGATGTAGACGCCGGCCGAGCTCCCGCCGATGGCGTCCACCCGCGGGAGGTGGGAGGCGGCCTTTCGAAGCCCTGTCTGGATGTAACGGTAGTGATATTCCGGGTCGGCCTGTTCGCCCGGGTTCCAGGGGATCTCCTCGCTGAAAACGGGCTCGCCGTCCCGGACGGCGGCGACCTTGTAGTCGCTGGCGCCGAGGTCGAAGCCGAGCCGGCAGCCGTCGAGATGGCCGCCCAGGGACAACCGGGTTTCCCGGGCTTCGGGGGATTCCCCGGGCCCGATAAGGACGACCTCGAAGGGCCTCTCGTAAACGCGGCTCATGAACCGGGAGTCGAAGGCCCTGGGCCCGTTTTCCGAATAGGCGGTCCGGATGAAATTGCCGATCTCCGCGGGGCCAGCGACGGAAAACTTCCAGCCGCCCCTCGACCAGAGAAAGAACTTGACCATCCGCTCGACGACGAAGGCGGTGGCCTCGGCCAAAGCCCGGTCGGCGGAGACTTGGACCTCGAATGTCGAGATGAGGCCGTCTTCGCGTTCGAGCCCGATCCGGACCGGGACCGCGCCGGACTGAAGGGTAGCGGAGCTGTAGCTCCGATAGGCGAGGGCCATCGGCCGGAATCCGGGGTCGAAGGGGGGAAGGAGTTGAGGACGGACGTCCAGGATGGGAGGCAGGATCTTCGTCTCGGGCATCGGCAGGGCGTCCTTCAAACGCAACATTATAACATGCCGTTCGGTTTTTAGTTAACTCTTGACAGCGTGTGGCCTGGGCCTTACCTTAATCGTGAATATCCATGAAGAGACCTGCCCGACGCCAGGCGCATCTGTTCCCCGTGGCCGGGATACTTTTCCTCGTCTCCGGTCTTCTTCTCTTTGCCGTCACCGGAAAGATCAAGGGCAAGGTCCTCGACGCGGACGGGAAGCCCCTCCAGGACGTGACGGTCACGCTGACGGACCAGACGAGGGGCCGGAGCTATGCCATGAAGACGGACAAGACGGGAAGTTATTTTTTGATGAGGATCGACCCCGCTGACTACCGCCTGAAATTCGAAAAGGAAGGATATCAGATCCTCGAGGGGACCGTGGCCATCACCTCCGGGAAGGAGAACGTCTTCGACGCGACGTTGATGCCCGAGGTCAGGAAGCCGGCCATGCCGGCTTGGGAGGACAAGAACCTCCGAGCCCACGACCTCTATGCCCAGAAAAAGTTCGCGGAGGCGCTGGCCCTGTATCGCGAGATCCTGGCCGTCGACCCGAACATCGCCTTCATCCACTTCGATGCCGGGAACTGTTACTATCATCTCCAGGATTTTGAGGCTGCCCTCGGTTCGTTCCGCGAGGCCGTTCGGCTCAAGCCCGATTTCTTCGAGGCCTACACGAACCTGGCCAACGCCTCCGGGAGGTTGAACAGGTTCGATGAGGCCATCCCTATCATGGAGAACGCCATCCGGTCCTACCCCTCAAACGGGCCGCTTTATTCTTCTCTCGGGTTCCTCTACCTCAACTCCGGCCGGGGCGCCAAGGCCGTCCAATGCCTGGAAAAGGCCGTGGCCGCGGACCCCAAGAACCCGTCCAGCTACAATTCGCTCGGTATCGCCTACTCCCAGACGGGAGACTACGCCCGGGCGGTCGAGAGTTATGAGAGATACCTTGGCCTCGTCTCCGATCTCCAGGAGGTCGAGCGTGTCCGGGGCGTCATCGAACAGCTGAAGTCTTTGATCAAGAAATAGGGAAACCGCTGCCTCCTCCGGGCATCACCCCTGCGCCGTTGATTTTCATCACGGTCACGGAAATGCTGACGATCCCATCCGTTTCATTGACTCGACCCGGGCGAATCCGCTATGATGACCCGGATTCCAAGGAGGGATGAGATGTCCGGAAGTGAGCGCGCGAGAAACCGGCTGATCTCCGGCTTTTGCCTGCTTTCGCTTCTGACCCTTCTTCCGGGCCGGGCCTCAGACCAAGCCCCTCTCCGCGCCGGCCAGGAAGCCCTCGGCACCTGGTGGATGAGGCAGACTATGCTCACGCCCGACGGCCAGTTCGCCAGCCTGAAGACCAGGCGCTGGTGGAAAAGAGCGCTGGCCCTCAAGCCCGGCGAGAGCATGATCCTGGACGTCGGGGGAGAGGCCAAGGACAGGATGCTGGTCAAGCGGGAAACAGTGACCCTCCACGGCCAGCCGGTCGACACGATCATCTGGGTCATCGACGACGACGGCGACGGCAGCGCCCTCTCCGGAGGCGACCGCGACTCGGATTGTTACGTGATCGATTATGGCGCCGACGGGACCGTCGACCGGATGGTCGATTACATCGACAACAACGGCGACGGGCTGGCCGATGAGATGGACGTCCGGTTTTTCGTGGACGGAGTCCTGAGCTATTCCTGGTTCGGCGTGGACGTCGACCGCGACGGCGTCCTCTGGAACATCCCGGCGTTCGACGAGGGCCTGGAGGGCTGCCGGACATGCGACCCGAACGGCGACAACCTTTTCTATGTCAACAAGTTCGATCCGGAGAGGGGGACATGGACGCCGCTCGGGGAATGCCCGCTGGCCTATTACGACACTGACGGGGACGGTTCGAGCGAAGTGGCCGTCCGCATCAGCGCCGTCCCGGCATCCTGGGACCCCGCCAAAGACCCTGATTTCGCCTCGGGCGGCTACGCCCGGTCGTGGGACAGAGCCTTCGCCGACGCCATCATCACCAATATCCGGTCGACCTACGATGTCGATGGGGAAAGCGGCAAAGAGGCCCCTTTCCACTATGAAATGAGCTTCAATCTCGTCGGCCGGATGCCCTACAAGTTCCCGGACATGGCCCGGACGAACCCCCAAAGGCGGCCTCCGCAGGAAACCGTGGTCATTCCCTGGAAAGACGCCCGGGAGCTGGCCGAGACGTACCCGGCCCGGGAAACGGGATTTTCCTGGATCGAAAACGGCGACGAGGCCACGGCGCCGGCGTCCTCCGAAAACACCATGAACGATCCCAGCCGGAAGGGCCTGGCCTGGGCCTGGGAGCGGCGGCTTATGGAGAATTCCGGGGGCCCTTCGCGGAAATGGAACGTCCGGAGGGAATGGTCGTCAAAGCCCTCGGCCAAACGGGAGCTCTACTACAGCGATGTCGATAAGCGCATTCACCTTTTCGGGGCTGCTGAGGGTTGGGTCCAGGTCGGCAATTTCGCCGGGCTCGGCGCCGTCGGCGAGATCCGGATGTTCGATACGGACGGGAACGGGTACTTCGACCGGTGGGAGTTCTATCTCTCGAACAGCGCGCGCCCCGTCCGGGTGACCCAGGTCGCGGACGAGAAGGCCCGGCCCATCGATTCAGCCCCGGGCGCCCTGGCCGATCTCTACAGCCACGAAATCCTCCCCCGGGCGGAAGCCGAGAACGGGAAGATCCTCGCGGCCATGAACGCCGTCCATCCCTTCGAGGCCCCCGCGGAGCTGAGGGCCGCCCTGACCCAGGGGTCCAAAGGATACCGCCGGTACGCCCAGGATGTCCTCCGTGAGTTGACCTATGTCGGGTTTCGCGATTATTACTCCACGCTCGCCAACCAGACGCTCCTCAAAGATAGCCGGGAAGCACGGGAAGGAGAGTTTTGGGGGGACCTTGGCATCCGCGCGAAAATCCGAAAGGCCGAGGCCGAAACAGGGCTGGATTCCTCCGCTGCCTGGAAGCTGACCCGGTTCCTCGAGGAGCTGGACATCGCCTACGGCCGGGCCGAATACGACCGCGCCTGCGGCCTCATCTTCGAGATCGGCCGGCTCGGGGCCGGCCGATAGTCGCATCCGGCCGTCCTGTCAATCGGATTTATATCTGACCTCGACCGGGGCGCGGAGCATTGAACCGAGCTCTCCGGCCGCGGCGGCCCAGCTTTTGATCGCCGGCGGGACCGCCGTCACGATCCCTCGGCCCCAGCCGCCAACCGTCCAGAACGTCTGCTTCCTGCCCGGCCTGGCGTTGAGCTTGATGGACCGGTCAGGGCCCGTTTCGTCCAGGCCGGCAAATTCGGACGGGGCGAAGAGGACGGCGAGCCCGATCTCTCCGGCGCTCCCCGTCCCCCGTCCCCAGGCGGCCAGGAAGCCCTTGTCCTTGTCGAACGTCACCTCTTCTTTCTCGAGCTTTTGGATCCCGGCGCTGAAGACGGAGGGACGCCCGATCTTCTGGTTGATGATGACATCCTCGCGGGAAAAGACGTTGTCGGCGAAGGCCGAGAGGAAGACGACCGCGCCGTATTCGCTCCCGCCCGCACGGATGCCCGAATATTCCGCCTTGACCAGGGCCCGGAGAGGCCCGGCCGCAAGGACCGTCCTTTGGATCTGGACCCCGGTCGTTCCCGAGGGACCCGTCAGGGCGACCTTCGTTTTCCCTTCCCAAAGGCTGAGCCCGCCGAGTCCCGAGGACCCGCCGCCCGCGAGGAGGTTCATCCCCCATTCCTGGAGGATCGCGTCATCGCCCCGGAGTTTCGCGAGGACAAGTCCCCCGTAAAGCTTCCCGTAGACCTCGATCCGCCCCTGGACGAACTTGAACGCGGCCAGGTTGGATTCCCAGCTGAGCGAGGCGCCCGCCGGGTCCCCTCCGAGTCGGGCGAAGGCCCGGGGGGTGGACATCATCAGTTGGAAGCTCCCCTTGGGGGAGTAATAACACTTGAGCTTTATCGTGGAGGAAGGAGGCAGGGTCCGGACGAAAACGATCTCGTCGTGGATCCGGTCCTTGTTCAGGTCGTCGGCCTGGGAGAGGACGAGCCGGTATTCCCCCCCGGTCTCTTCGAAGATGGCATAGTTGTAGGTGTTGAAATCCGGGGCGAAGGCCCGGATCTCCTCCACGTTGAGGATGATGGGGTGGTTCTCGAGGGCGAGCGGGTTCGGGTTCCTGATCTCGATCACGAACTGCTTCTTGAAGCCGAGGCTCTTCGGGTCCTGGGGCTGGCCCCAGGCCGGGGGGAACAAAAAGAAGGCCAGAACGGCTGAGGATATCCATCTCGATGGTGATGCGGTTCCATGAGACATGCCGGGAGTCTCCTTTCGGTCCGGGTTTCCTCCGTTATATTATCCCAAACGTGTCCGGAAGGAAAACGGGCTCGACGGGCCGGCGGGGATCAGGTGATGAGGCGGGTCTTGAAACCGCGGCCCAGGACGTCGTAGGTGTCGTTGATGATGATGAAGGCCTCGGGGTCGATCGTCCGGACGAATTCCCGCAGGTCCGTCAGCTGCTTTCTGTGGACGACGGTCAGGATGATCTCGCCCTGGCGGTTCAGGTAGAGCGACCGAGAGCGGAGAGCCGTCCCGCTCCGGTCGAGCGTGTAGAGGATGAAGTCCGCGATCTCGTCGGTCCGGGTCGAGGTGATGATGACCAGCTTGGAGACGCTCCAGCCTTCGAGGACCATGTCGATGACCCTGGTCGAAAGGAAGAGGACGATGAAGCCGTAGAGCGGGGCTTCGAGGTTGCGGAAGGCCAGGCCGGAGGCCGAGATGATGAGGAAGTCCGTGACCATGATGCTGAAGCCGAGGGACATCCCCGTGTACTTGCTCAGGATCATGCCGACGATGTCGGAGCCGCCGGTCGAGGCGCGGCCCCGGAAGACGAGCCCCAGGCCGATGCCGAGCATGATGCCGCCGTAGATCGAGGCCAGGACCTCGTTCTGGGTCGCCGACCGGACCTTGAGGACCTCGTGGAAAAAGTCGATCATGAGCGAGGAGAGGACCATTCCGAAGAGGCTGCCCGCGACGTATTTCTTGCCCATCGTCCGGAGGCCGAGGAGGAAGATGGGGACGTTGAGGACGATGATGAGGACGCCGACGGGCAAGCGGGCGAAATAGTTGACGATGATCGAGATCCCGGAGACGCCGCCGGGGACGAAATGATGGGGGATGAGGAACAGCGAGTAGGCGAGGCCCATGAGGGCGCAGCCGGCGACGATCAGCAGTCCGTCGATGAGCTGGGACTTGAGAGGACGCGTCTCTTTGGCCATGGGCTTCGCTCCGTTCTCGAGGTTCGTCCTATTTTACTCCTCCGGCCCGAATAATCAATGCTCACTTGGGAAAGGACCGATAGGGCCTGCCACGGTGCGTCCCCGTCCGGCCTCGGGCGGGCAGGGACTGGAACCGTGGCACCCATCTTCTTTTTTTTATGAGATCATTGAAGACGAATAGCGTCCCTCCCGAATTGATAAGGATCCTTGATTTATGGTATTTAACACTTGAAGGAGGAGGGATGGCCGTCATCGCAACGTTCGGGGAGATCATGCTCAGGCTTTCCCCACCGGGCCGGGAGGTCCTGTTCCAGTCGCCGCGGCTCGAGGCCGTCTTCGGCGGGGGAGAGGCCAACGTAGCGGTCTCCCTGGTCCTTCTCGGCCACCATGTCCGCTATGTTTCCGCCGTCCCGAAGAACGATATCGGCGACGCCGCGGTCCGCGCGCTCAGAAGATGGGACGTCGACACGAGATTCGTCCTGCGGCAGGGCCGGCGCCTGGGGGTCTATTTCGCCGAGGCCGGGGCGAACCAGAGGGCCTCGAAGGTCATTTATGACAGGGAGGGTTCCGGGCTCGCTGAAGCGATAGCCGGTGACTTCGGCTGGCCGAAGATCCTCGAGGGCGTCCGCTGGTTCCACGTCACAGGAATCACTCCCGCCCTGAGCGCAACGGCGGCCGAACTCACCCTGGAGTCGGTCAAAGCCGCCCGGGCGAGAAAGGTCAAGGTCTCCGTCGACCTGAATTATCGGTCGAAGCTTTGGAAATTTGGGAAGACCGCCCCCGAAGTCATGCGCGAGGTTGTGAAATACGCCGACCTTCTCCTCGGGAACGAGGAAGATTGTCCGAGAGCCCTCGGGATCGGGACCGCGGCGGGCGTCGCGGCCGGAGACATCGCCCGGGGGGATTACGAACGGCTGACCGGGCAGGTCATGAACGATTTCCCCAATCTGGCCCGGGTCGCCATCACCCTCAGAGAGAGCCACGGCGCGGACCATAACGGCTGGTCGGCCGTGCTGAGGAACCGGACCGACTTCATCTCCGGGCCGTCATACGACATCCGAAACATTGTGGACAGGATCGGCTCGGGCGACGCCTTGGCGGCCGGCCTCATCCACGGGCTTATGGCCCTGCCGACGGACGAAGAGGCGCTGGCCTTCGCCGTCGCGGCCTCGTGCCTGAAGCATTCGATCCCGGGCGATTTCAACCTCGCGACGGAAACGGATATCCGGGCCCTCATGGCCGGGGATGCGTCCGGCCGGGTGAGGCGGTAGGGCGGCGCATGAAAAGGGAACAGGCGCTGGAAGCCATCCTGGCCACGAAGGTCATCGCCGTCATCCGCATGTCCGACCCGATGCGGGTTTTTGAGGTTACGGAGGCCCTGAAGAAGGGAGGGGTGAAAGCCCTGGAGATCACTATGACGGTCCCCGGGGCCCTGGACATCATCCGGAGGCTGGCCGAGACAAAGCCCGAAGGCGTCTTCGTGGGAGCGGGGACGGTCTTCGACGCCGAGACAGCCGCGGCGGCGATAGGGTCGGGGGCGGATTTCGTCGTCTCGCCGATCGCAGACGCGGGCCTGATCGCGGCCTGCCGGGCCCACCACACTTTCGTCGCGCCCGGGGCCTTCACGCCCGCGGAGATCGTTGCGGCCTGGGACAGGGGGCCGATGTCGTCAAGGTCTTCCCCGCCACCTCGGTCGGCCCTCAGTATTTCAGGGACCTCAAGGGACCGTTTCCCCAGATCAGGCTCATGCCGACCGGAGGCGTCACCCTGGAGAACGCCCGGAGCTTCATCGAAGCCGGAGCGTGCGCCGTCGGGATCGGGACGGCCCTCATCGACACAAAGGCCATCGAGGCGGGGGACTGGGATTCCCTGACCGAGAAGGCCCGGCGCCTCGTCGACTCGCTCGGCGGCCTCTGACGATTTGATTTCTTCGGCCGTCCTGCTATAATATGATCAAGCTTTGTTTAGCTGGCTGTGCAAAGCAATAAAGGATACCCTCCTTCAATATCCCCTTTAGCTTAATTTTCCCAACCCCCGACAGCCAGCCCTTCTTTGTCCACTTCATTTGACAATCCCACCTCGGTCCTTTATAACGGGTCCTTCCGACGGCTTGAATATGATGAGCGAAAGCTCGAACCCCTCCTCCAACACCCGATCCTTCGCCCCGACCTTTTGGAACAGGGATTTCCTGCTGGGGATCTTCGGTTTTTTCTGCCTCTACATGGCGGTTTCGCTGTTTTTCCTTCTGCCCGTGTTTCTCAAGCAGTTCGGGCCCCGGCAGAGCCAAATCGGGCTGATCATGGGGATCTTCAGCATCGTCGCCATCACGGTCCGCCCCCTGTTCGGCCGGATGATCGACGTTCGCGGCGGGAAACCGATCGCCCTGGCTGGGATCGCCATCCTTTTCCTGGGCGTGCCGTTCTTCCATCTTGTCCGGGACGCCGGGTGGCTGCCCCTTCTCCTTCGGGCCTTCACGGGCATCGGCTGGGGGGTCAGCATGTCGGCCACCATCTCCATGTGCTCGGACCTGGGCCCGGCCGACCGGCTCGCCCGGACCATGGGGGTCATCGGCGTCGCCGGCCTCGTCGCCAACGCCCTCGGCCCGCTCGTCGCCGAGGAGATCAGCGGCCGGTTCGGGTTCGGCTGGGTCTTCAACGCCGCTCTCCTCTTCCTCGCGGCGGCGTTCCTCTGCATCCTGGCCGTCCCGAGGATCGTCAGGCCGCTAGCAGAAGGTCAGGGGGCGGGATTCCGGGCCCTCGGCAAGGTGCCGCTCGCGGTCGTGCTTATCATCTCGGCCATGCCCGTCTTCCACGGCTCCATCCGCGGGGCCATCATCTACTTCATCGCCGTCTTCGGGAAGTCGATCGGCATCGAGCGGGTGGGGACCTTTTTCCTGGTCTTTTCACTGGCGGCGATCCTGACGCGCTTCAGGCTGGGCGACCTCTCGGACCGCTTCGGCCGGAAGGCGGTCATCCTGCCGGCGGCCTTGATCATCAGCGGGAACCTGTTCTTGATCTCCCGGATCCAATCGACCGCGCTGCTCATCGCCTCGGGCTTCATCGGCGGGATCGGGCAGGGTCTGATCTTTCCCGCCCTCAGCACCTACATCATCGACTTCATGGGCCGAGAGAACAAGGGGCTGGCGATCAGCCTGTACAATTCTCTTTTCGATGTCGGGATGGGCATCGGCTCGCCCTTTTTCGGCTGGATCTCGGACATCATGGGATACCGGCGGATGTACGTTTTCGCCGGGGCCTTGCTTCTCGTCGCGACGGCCGTCTTCATGGGCCGGGCGCCGGTCACGGAAAAACAGGACACGAGGGAGGTGCCGTATGTGTCAGGGTAACAAAGAACCGGTCGAGATCATCGCGGGCCGGCGGACCATCCGCCAGTTCAGGCCGGAGCCGGTCGTGCGGGAGCTGCTGGAGAAGCTCGTCGATGTCGCCCGGCTGGCCCCGTCGGCGGCCAACCTGCAGCCGCTCGAATTCATTATCGTCGATGACAAAGGGATGTGTGCCGAGATCTTCACCTGCCTGAAGTGGGCGGCCTATATCGTGCCCGAAGGCAACCCGAAGCCGGGGAACGAGCCGGCCGCCTATGTCGTGACGCTCGTGAACACCAAGATCAGGGAAAAGATGTTCGAGTACGACGTCGGCGCCGCGATGGAAAACATGGTCCTGGCGGCCCTCGCAGAGGGCGTCGGGAGTTGTTGGCTCTTGTCGATCGACCGGGATAAGCTGAAAACCATCCTCGCCATTCCCGACGGGTACCGGATCGATAGCGTCCTGGCCCTCGGCTACCCGGCGGAGGAGCCGGCCGTCGAGAATTATGTGGATTCCCAGAAATACTGGAAGGACGCCGAAGGCCGCCTTCACGTCCCGAAGCGGACGTTGACGAACGTCCTGCATGTCAACCGCTTCTAATTCGGAAATTAGTATTGTGTCCCGAAATTAGCTGCCGGCGACGGTCATCTCGGCGACCTCGATTGTCGGGCCCGTTACCGGGCTGAAGAAATCGAGGTCATTCCCGACGGCCTCGATGTCATTGAGGATTTGGCCCAGGTTCCCGGAAATCGTGATCTCCGAGACGGGATAGGCGATCTCGCCGTCCTCCACCCATAAGCCGAAGGCGCCTCGGGAGATGTCACCGCTGACGGAGTTCAGCCCGTGGCCCAGGGTGCGGATGAGGATGAGCCCCTTCTTCGTGCCCGCGATGATGTCCTGCGGGGCGGCCGTCCCGGGCTCGAGGTAGAAGTTATTGGGGCTGACCCCGCTCCCATCGGCGTTCCCCGTGGACCGGAGCTTGAGCTTGCGGGCCGCATAGGTGTTGCAGAGATAGCTTTCGAGGATCCCCTTCCCGACGACCCGGGTCCTCCGCGACGGCAACCCGTCCGAATCGAAAGGCCTGGTCCCGAGCCCGCCGGGCATGAGCCCGTCGTCGACGACCGTGACGAACCCGTTCCCGATCTTCTGCCCGAGCCTTCCGGCGAGGAACGTCGCTTTCTGATAAACGGCCGTCCCCGAAACACAGCCGAAGAGGAATCCCATGAGCCACGACGTCTGGGTCGGCTCGAAGATGACCGGGACGTTTTGGGTCTTGATCTTTCGCGGCCGGAGCTGCCGGACGGTGCGTTCGACGGCCATTCGGGCGATCTCCTCCGGCGCGGCCAGGTCCTTGAAATGCCGCTTCGAGGAGAACCACGAATCTTCGACCCTGTTGTCCGTGCCCCCGGCCTGGAGGCCGACGCTCAGCTCGCAGTAGGTCTGCTCGTACTCGCCGACGAAACCGTTCGAGTTGGCCAGGACCGATCGGAGCTCGTTCGTGCCGAAGTTCGCCCCGTACGAATTCGTGATCCGTTTGTCCCCGAGGGCGATCCGCTCGGTCTCGCGGGCGAGGCCGATCTTCGTCTTCGGGTCCAATTCCGCAACCGCCGGGTCGAAAAGGTCGAGCGCCGCGGCGTCGACGCGCTTCTTCGCGAGCGGCGCCAGGCCCGCGAACTCGTCCGGGCTGGCGAGCGCGGCCCTCTTCACGGCGTTCCGGACCAGCCCGCGGAGCGTTCCCGGCGCGAGGTCCGAAGAGCTGGCGTAGGCCGTCCGCTTGTCCTTGATAACCTTCAATCCGCAAACGCGCGAGTCGGCCTCGACAAGATGCTCGATCTTGCCCCTGCGGACGTCGACATCGAATTCGCGGCCGTCGACGACCGAGACCTCGACTTCGTCCGCCCCGAGCTTCCGGGCGTCCCCGACGAGCCTCTCCGCCAGGGCCCGGAGGTCGGCCGGAGCTGACGGGCGGCCCGCGTCCTTCATGTTCGTCCTCCGACCGTCATCTTCGAGATCTTGAGGGTGGGGCAGCCGTCCGCGACCGGCACGTCCTGGCCGTCCTTGCTGCAGGTCCCGGTCTGGAGGCCGAACTCGAGGTCCGACCCGGCCATCTCGATCCGCTTCAGGATGTCGATGTTCGTCCCGATGAGCGTGGCCTGCTTGACGGGGGCCGTGAGTCTTCCGCCCTCGATGAGGTAGCCCAGGCTCACCGAGAAGGTGAATTTTCCCGAGTCTTCGACCTGGCCGCCGGAGAGGCTCGCGACGTAGAAGCCTTTCCTGACCGACCCAAGGATCTCCTCGGGTGCATACTCACCCCGGTCGATGTAGGTGTTGGCCATCCGGGGGATGGGGGCGTTGCTGTAATCCTGACGCCGGCCGTGGCCCGTCAGGGGGCGGCCCATGAGCCCGGCCGAGAGCCTGTCCTGGAGGAGGCCGCGGACGACTCCCTTCTCGATGAGCAGGGTCCGGCGCGGCACGGTCCCTTCGTCGTCGACGTTATAGGAGCCGCGGAAGGAGGGGATCGTCGGGTCGTCATAGATCGTCACGAGGTCGGAACCGACCTTTTTCCCCATCTTGTTCCAGAAGATCGAGGTTTTTTTCCGGTTGAAATCCGCCTCGAGGAGATGGCCGACGGCCTCGTGGATGAGGACCCCGCTGTGGCCGGGGGAGAGGACGATGGGCATCTCGCCGGCGGGCGCGTCCCCGGCCTCGAGGAGAATGACGGCCTCGTGGGCGGCCTGCTCGCCGATGGCCCGCGGCGTGAGGACCTCCTGGAAATATTCGAGGCCGACCCGGCCGCCGCCGCCCCAGAACCCGAGCTCACGCCGGCCGTTCTTCTCGGAGATCGCGACGCAGACGAGCTTGACCATGGGCCGCGTGTCGCGGACGAAAAGGCCCTCGGAGTTGAGGATCGCGATATTCGAAAGGCTGTCCTGGAAGTAGGCCTTGACCTTGACGATCCGCGCGTCGGACTTCTGCGCCGCCCCGTAAGCCTCACGCACGAGGGCAATTTTCTTCCTGAGTCCGGCCTTGTCGGCGGGGACCGAAACCCTGTAAGCGCTGTTCGCGAGGCGCTTGTCTCTGACCCGGGCCGGGAGGGCCTTGGCTTTTCCCGAAGCGATGGCGGAGGCGGTCAGGGCCGCTTTCTCGACCTTCTCTAGGGCGAGGTCGTTGGTATAGCCGAATCCGGTCTTGTCGCCGGAGAGGACGCGGACGCCGAGGCCGAGGCTGACGCTCTCGGCCGTCTCCTTGATGATATCCTCCTCCATGTTGACGAAATCGTTCGTCCGGTGTTCCATGAATATTTCGGCGAAATCGCCGCCGCTCGACAGGGCCAGGCCGAGGACTTTGCTGAGGTCGGTCGGGTCGAGATGAAAGTGGTCGGCATAGGACAGGGCGGGGCTTTGGGGAAGGGATCTCATCGGTTTACCGCTCACGGCGCCGTCCATTCTGGCATAATTCCCCGGCCCAGGCAAGTTGCTGAAAAATAGAAACGTCTCCCTTTTTCGTATATAATCCCAGCAAATGGCAGAGCTTGAATTCGATGGGATCATCCGGGCGGCTTTGGCCGAGGACATGCCCGGGGGGGACGTCACCTCAGAGAGCATCATCCCGCCTTCCGCCGTTTCCGAAGCGGTCCTGCTGGCCAAGGAAGCCGGCGTATTGGCCGGGCTCACCGTTGCCCGGCGGGTTTTCGAGCTCGTCGACGGCCGGGTCACCTTCCAGGCCAAGGCGGAGGACGGCCTGCCGTTCCGCAAGGGCGATATCCTGGCCCACCTCAAGGGGCCGACCATCGCGCTCCTCGAGGGCGAACGGACCGCCCTAAACTTCCTCCAGCGGCTCTGCGGGATTGCGACGGCCACCCGTCGATTCGTCGACGCCGTCTCCGGGACGAAGGCCAGGATCCTCGATACGCGGAAGACGACCCCGGGCCTGCGCCGGCTCGAGAAATACGCCGTCCGGATGGGCGGGGGGCAGAACCACCGGATGAACCTCTCCGACAGAGCCCTCATCAAGGACAACCACCTTCGCCACGTCGGGAGCATCACGGAAGCCGTCCGCCGGGCCAGGGAGAATGTCCCTTCCGGGGTCAAGGTCGAAGTCGAAGTCACGAGCTTTGAGGAGTCCCAGGAGGCGTTGGCAGCCGGAGCCGACATCGTCATGCTGGACAACATGGCCCTGGACGAAATGAAAAGGGTTGTAGATTCTTACGCCGGCCGGACCCCCATCGAAGTCTCGGGCAACGTCACCCTTGACCGGGCCCGCGAGATCGCCGCGATCGGCGTCGATTTCATCTCCGTGGGGGGGCTGACCCATTCCGCGAAGGCCCTGGACATCAGCCTGGAATTTCTGAGTTGAGAGCGACATGAGCGCGAGAGAAAAGGATCTTCAGACCGACGTCCTCGTCATCGGCTGCGGCATCGCCGGAGCGAGCGCGGCCATGGAAGCGGCCAAAGCCGGACTCCAGGTGACGGTCCTCGCGAAGACGGCCGACATCGAGGCCTCGAACACGAAGCACGCCCAGGGCGGGATCGTCTCCCTCGGGCCGAACGATGATCCCGGGCTTCTCCGGGAGGACATCATCGAGGCCGGCGACGGCGTCAACGACCCGGAGGCCGTCGATATCCTCGTCCGAGAAGGCCACGATCTCGTTGAGAAGATCCTGATCAAGGAGCTGCACATCCCCTTTTCCCGGAGCGCCCCGGATGCCCTGGACTACGCCCAGGAGGCGGGCCATTCCCGGCGCCGCATCCTCCACGTTCGGGATGCCACGGGCCGGACCGTCGAGGAGAAATTCATCGGCGCCCTCCGGCGCCTGCCGAACGTGACCTTTTTCCCCGACCACACGGCCGTGGATCTCCTGACCGTCCCGCACCATTCGAAAAATCCCATCGCCTATTACCGCGAGCCTCGATGCCTCGGCGCTTACGTCCTCCACAACCCCACCCAGTCGGTCAAGAGATTTTTCGCCCGCGACACGGTCCTGGCGGCGGGCGGCTGCGGGACCGTCTTCCTCCACACCTCCAACCCGCCCGAAGCTATCGGCGCGGGCTACGCCATGGCCCTCCGCGCCGGGGCCAGGATCGTCAACATGGAGTACGTCCAGTTCCACCCGACGATCCTCTATCGCCAGGACGGAGACGGGTTCCTGATCTCCGAGACCGTCCGCGGGGAGGGGGCCCGGCTCAAGACACGGGACGGCCGGACGTTCATGAAGAAATACTGTCCGGCCGGGGACCTCGCCCCGCGCGACGAAGTTTCCCGAGCGATCTACGAAGAGATGCTCGACACCAATGCGAGTTACGTCTGGCTCGACCTCGCCTCTTACACCAAGGTGGACATCAAGAGGCGGTTCCCAACGATCTACAAGACCTGCCTGGGATACGGCATCGACATCACCCGAGAGCCCATCCCGGTCGTTCCCGCCGCCCATTACTGCTGCGGCGGCGTCCTCGTGGACGGTTGGGGAAGAACCTCGCTCAAAGGCCTCCACGCCGTCGGAGAGGTCTCCTGCACGGGATTGCACGGTGCCAACCGACTGGCCTCGACGTCCCTCCTGGAAGGCCTTATCTGGGGGACGCGGGCGGCGCGCGACATCGCGGGGCATTTGGACGCCTCGCGACCCTACAAGCTGTCGGATATTCACCAATGGTATTACCCCAGAAAAGAAGAGGAGTTCGACCCGGCCCTCATCAACCAGGACTGGCTGACCATCCGCTCGACCATGTGGAATTACGCCGGGATCATCCGGACCCGCAAGCGCCTGGAGCGGGCCAAGTCCGACCTGGAATACCTGCGCCACCGGATCGAGAGTTTCTACCGCGAGGCCCGGATGGACGCCAAGATCGTCGGCCTCCGGCACGGCATCGAGGTCGCCCTGATGATCACCCACGCGGCCTTGGCCAATCCCGTCAGCCGCGGCGCCCATTTTATAAAAAAATAGCTGCTTCTGACGCCCGAGTTCGCGACCTCGAGAAAGAACGCACAGGGAGGGGCGTTAAAAACCGCGATCTGGAGTAGAGGCCATCCCCGAAGCCTTGGCAAGGGACGCACCGGGCCACCCATCCTTCTTCATTTGAAGATAATCGTGGTTAATTGATGCTTATCTGCCATCTAAGGGGTAGCGGGAAACAGCAAGTTGCACTATAATAACGAAATATATCTGACCGTTTGGAGACCGTGATGGCTGACAAGCTGGACGTCAAGAGCACGCTGAACCTGCCGCAGACCTCGTTCGCCATGAAGGCCTCCCTCGCCCAAAAAGAGCCGGAGATGATCAAGAAATGGGAGGGAGATGGCCTTTACGCGCGCATCCTCGAGTCAAAGAAAGGGCGGCCGGTCTTCATCCTGCACGACGGACCGCCGTACGCCAACGGCCACATCCATCTCGGCACGACCCTCAACAAGATCCTCAAGGACTTCATCGTCAAGACGAAGACGATGCAAGGACACTTTGCGCCCTACGTCCCCGGCTGGGACTGCCACGGCCTGCCGATCGAGATCCACGTCGACAGGCAGCTCGGCCCCAAGAAGGCCTCGATGGCGACGGACCAGATCCGCGAAGAGTGCCGCAAATACGCCCTCAGGTTCATCGATATCCAGAGGAAGGAGTTCAAGCGGCTCGGCGTTCTCGGCGCGTGGGATCGACCCTACCTGACGATGGATCCGGCCTACGAGGCCATGGTTCTGCGCTATCTCGCGGACTTTTTCGACCGTGGCAGCGTTTATAAGGGCAAGAGACCCGTCCACTGGTGCATCCATTGTGAGACGGCCCTGGCCGAGGCCGAGATCGAATACAGGGACAAGACTTCGCCCTCGATCTACGTCCGGTTCCCGATGATTTCCGAGCTGGCGGCGAAATATCCCGCTCTCGCGGGCAAAAATGTCTTCGCCCTTATTTGGACAACGACGCCATGGACGCTCCCGGCCAACATGGCCATTGCCTTCCACCCTGATTACGAGTATGTTGCGGCCGAGGTCGACGGTGACGTCTATCTCCTGGCCAAAAAGCTCCTGCCGGCCGTCGCTGCGGAGCTCGGCTGGAACGCGCCCAAAGTCCTGGCAACCTTCGCCGGCCGGGAGATGGAAGGGCTCAAGGCCCGCCACCCGTTTGCCGAAAGGGAGTCGGTCTTCGTCCTGGCCGATTACGTCACTCTCGAGGACGGGACGGGGGCCGTCCATACCGCGCCCGGCCACGGCCAGGACGATTACAGGACAGGCATCGCGTACGGCATTGATATCTACACGCCGGTCGACGACGAGGGGAAATTCACGCCGGACGTCACCCGCTACGCCGGGGTCGATGTTTTCACGGCAAACCCCCTCATCACAGCCGACATGAAAAAAGACGGGACGCTCCTCAAGGAAACGACCATCAGCCATTCCTACCCCCATTGCTGGCGCTGCAAGAACCCGGTCATCTTCCGGGCCACAGAGCAGTGGTTCATCTCGATGGACAAGGGCGGTTTCCGCGAGGAGGCCCGGGCCGCCATCCGGGCCGTCCGCTGGATCCCGGAGTGGGCGGAGGAGAGGATCGACAACATGGTCGCCGGGCGGCCAGATTGGTGCATCTCCCGGCAGCGTTCCTGGGGCGTGCCCATTCCGGCCTTCGACTGCCGCGGCTGCGGGGCCGTCCTGGCCGGCGCCGGCATCGTCCGGTATGTGGCGGGGCTATTCGAAAAAGAAGGTTCCGATACCTGGTTCCGCAAGGAGGCCGCGGCCCTGCTTCCGGCCGGAACGAAATGCCCGGCCTGCGGTGGTTCGGAATTCCGCAAGGAGATGAACATCCTCGACGTCTGGTTCGAGTCCGGGGCATCGCAGAACGTCCTCGAAAGGGAGCCGGGCCTCCGCTGGCCCGCCGACCTCTACATCGAGGGTCATGACCAGCACCGGGGATGGTTCCAGAGCTCGCTCCTCATCGGCGTCGGGGTCAAGGGCCGGAGTCCGTTTGATAGCTGCCTCACTCACGGCTTCATCCTCGACGAGCAGGGGAGGGCCATGTCCAAGTCGCTGGGCAACGTCATCGAACCCGGCGTGATCATCGCCAGGAGCGGGGCCGAGATCCTCCGCCTCTGGGCGGCCATGCTGAACTACAAGGAGGACGCCCGGTTCGGCAAGGAGATCGAACAGCGGCTGGTCGAAGCCTACCGCAAGATCAGGAATACCTGGCGCTTCCTCCTCGGCAACCTCTCCGACTTCGACCCGGACAAGGACGCAGTCAACGAGGCCGATCTCCTCGACCTCGACCGCTGGATCCTCGAGCGGAACGAGGAGGTCGGGCGGCGCATGCGCCTGGCCTACGAGGACTTCGAGTACCATACGGTCCTCCACGCTCTCCTCGATTTCTTCACCGTGGACCTCAGCGCCTTCTACCTCGACGTCGTCAAGGACCGGATCTACTGCTCGGCGAAGACATCCGTTCTGCGGCGGTCGGCCCAGACGGCCATGTTCGAGGTCCTTCGCCGGAGCCTGCTCTTCGGCGCGCCCATCCTGTCCTTCACCGCCGACGAGGTCTGGGCGCACGCGCCCGCCTATGCCGGAAAGGAATGGTCGGTCCACCTCGGCGAATTCCCGCCGGAGCGGAGCTGGCTTGGGAACCGGGGCCAGGCATTCATCGAAGACATGAAGGGACTCCTCGCCGTCCGGGAGACGGTCCTTAAGGAGCTCGAAAAATCACGGGGCGAGGGTCTTGTCGGGAATTCCCTCGAGGCCAAGGTCACTCTCGGGGCCCCCGAATCCCTGGCCGGCCTTCTCGGGAAATACAGGGACGATCTTCCCGCCCTGTTCATCGTCTCGGCGGTCGTCTTGGAGAACAAGGCCGCATCGGACCTCGAGGTCGGGATCGAGCGGGCTCCCGGCGCAAAGTGCGAGAGATGCTGGAACTACTCGACGTTCGTCGGTCAAAGCCGGGAGCACCCGACCTTGTGCGCCCGCTGCGAGGCCGTGGTCAAGGCGATCGTCCCGTGAAGAAGACAACCTCGTATTTCGTCTTCATCCTGTTCCTGGTCGCCCTCGACCAGGCCGTCAAGGCCGTCATTGCCCGGACCGTGGACCTTTACGAGAACCTGATCGTCATCCCGGGGTTCTTCAACATCACCCGGATCCACAACCGGGGGGCCATCTTCGGCGCCTTCAATCAGATGAACAACAGGGCCGTGTTCAAGGTCCTGACCGCGGCGTCCCTCCTGGCCTTGGGCCTCGTCGTTTATTATTTTTTCAAGACGCCACCGTCCGACCGGCTGATGAAGATCTCGCTGTCGCTGATCCTGGCCGGGGCCCTGGGCAACATCGTCGATCGGATCGCCCGGGGCTACGTCGTCGACTTTCTGGATTTCCACATCCGCGATGCCCACTGGCCTTTCTTCAACGTGGCCGATTCCTGCATCACCATCGGCGCCGTCCTCATGATCTTCATTTTTTTCAGGAGAAGACCGGCATGCACCCCATCCTCTTGAAGATCGGCCCTCTGACCGTCCACACCTACGGATTCATGATGGCCGTCGGCGTCGGGATGGCGCTGTGGTTCATCTATGTCCAGGCGAAAAAAGCGGGGCTCGATGCCCCCCGGCTCATGGACGCGGCCTTCTACACGATCATTGTCTCCCTGATCGGGGCCAAGCTCATCCTTTTCGCGGTCAACTTTTCGTATTATGTCAGCTCTCCCAAGGAGCTCTTCAGCCTGGCCAAGTCGGGCGGCGTCTTCCAGGGGGGATTGACCTTCGGCGTCATTTTCGCCCTGTGGTATTTCCGGAAGGCGGGGATCCCGACCTGGCCGGCTGCAGACATCGTTGCCCCGGCCCTGGCCCTGGGCCACGGCTTCGGCCGGATCGGCTGCTTCAGCGCCGGCTGCTGCTACGGGAGCGAATGCGCCGTGCCCTGGAGCGTCGTTTTCAGGAGCGAATACGCCCACGACCTGACGGGCATCCCCCTCAATACACACCTTCATCCGGTCCAGCTCTACGAAGCGGCCCTCAATTTCCTGAACTTCGCCATCCTCTTTTTCGTCCTGAGAAAAAAATCTTTTTCCGGCCTGGTTTTCTCCCTTTACATCGTCAATTACTCCGTCATCCGGTTCATCACCGAATATTTCCGGGGCGACCACCCCGAGCGCGCCTACTTCATCCGCGGTGAGACAACCTTGGCGAGCCTTTCCTATCCCCAGCTGTTTTGCATTTTGGGCTTCATCGCGGGGGTCCTGCTGGCCGTGATCTTCAAGCGGCGAAAAAGTGCCTAAAGAGGAATTCGTCGTCGGACCCGATGCGGGCGAGGGGAGACGGCTGGACGTTTTTCTGACCGAAAAGATCCCGGTCCTGACCCGCTCCCAGATCAGGAAGCTCCTCGACGAGGGTGCGGCCCGGGTTTCGGGAGCGGCCCGAAGGGCGAGCTACAAGCTAAGGACCCGCGACGCCGTCGTTTTCGAATACGAGATCCCCGGCCCCGGGCGTCTCGAGCCTCAGGACATCCCCCTCAAGGTTCTCTACGCGGACGATGACATCATCGTCCTCGACAAGCCCGCAGGTCTCGTCGTCCACCCAGGCGCCGGAAACGCTTCAGGGACGCTGGCCAACGCTCTCCTCCATCATTTTCCCGAGACGGCGTCGGTCGGCCCTCCGGACAGGCCCGGGATCGTCCATCGGCTGGACAAGGACACTTCGGGGATCATGGTGGCGGCACGGTCGGCCCGGGCCTATGAATCCCTGGTCGGGCAATTCAGGCGGAAGGACGTCTGGAAGACCTACCTCGGACTCGTCTGGGGAGGAATCACGGCCCCGGAAGGGCGGATCGATTGGCCCATCGGCCGGCACGCTTCCGAAGGCAAGAAGATCTCCGTCCGGTCCAGGCACCCGAAGGACGCCGAAACGTTTTTCAAGGTCCTGCAGACGTTCAGGGACACGACCCTGCTCGAGATCAGGCCGGTGACGGGACGGACCCACCAGATCCGGGTCCACCTGGCGGCGGCCGGCCATCCTGTCGCGGGCGATGCGCTTTACGGCCGCAAGAAGGCCGCGAAAAAATTCCCCCGGCTCTTCCTCCATGCCCACACGATATCGTTCATCCATCCGCGGACGGGCGAGCGGCTGACCTTTATCTCCCAGCTTCCGCCCGATCTCGAGGCCGTGCTGGAGAAACTCTCAAATACCGGTTATCCAGCTTAAGGGTTGGGTGGCCCTTAAAGAGTTCGGCACCGTGACAGGACCGGTCGTATCATCGTGACACGGAATTTCCTCTTGAGGAAATGCGCGAATTTGATTATGATAGATATCCATTTTCTCCAAGAAACCCAGGAATTCTTGGCGGGTAAGGATTTTTCCAGCTCCGAGGAGGCTCGAGGATGAAAGATTACGCCGTCGATAAGATCCGGAACGTGGCCCTGGTCGGTCACGGTTCGTCGGGAAAGACCTCGCTGACGTCCGCCTTCCTGTTCGACGCGGGGGTGACTAGCCGCCTGACCAAGGTCGACAAGGGCAACACCGTCACCGATTACGACCCCGAGGAGATCGAGCGGAAGATCTCCATCAATTCCGCCGTCTGCTTCTGCGAGTGGAGGGACCACAAGATCAACCTCATCGACACTCCGGGATACAGCAACTTCCTCTGGGACACCCGGGCCTCCCTTCGCGCGGTGGACGCCGCGGCCGTCTTCATCGACGCCGTTTCGGGTGTCGAGGTCGGAACGGAAAAGGTCTGGGAGATGCTTGAGGAGTTCGGCCTGCCGCGGATCATCGTCATCAACAAGATGGACCGGGAGAACGCCAGCTTCAAGGGTGCGGTCGAGGCCGTCCAGCAGTTCTTCGGCCGCCAGGCGATCCCCATCCAGCTGCCGATCGGCGAGGAGAAAAACTTCAGCGGAGTCGCCGACGTCATCGCCGGCAAGGCCTACCTCTTCGACAAGGACGAGAGCGGTAAATTCAAGGAAGCGGCCGTGCCCGCCGATCTCCAGGCCGAGGTCGCGAAGCGGCGCCGGGACCTCATCGAGATGGTCGCCGAGAGCGACGAAAAGCTCATGGAGAAGTATCTTGAGCAGGGCGAGCTGACGCCCGAGGAGTTCCAGAGCGGCCTGAAGCGGGCCATCCTCCACCATCAGCTTTATCCTGTCTTCGCGGCTTCGGGGCTCACGAATATCGGCGCCCAGCCGCTCCTGGACGGGATGATCGCCTACCTGCCGTCGCCGGTCGAACGGGATGGAATCAAGGCCAAGATCAAGGGACAGGACCAGTCGGTCCAGCCGTCCTCGGATGCGCCGTTCTCGGCCTTCGTTTTCAAGACCATCTCCGACCCCTACACCGGCCGGATCTCTTTGATGAGGGTTTTCTCGGGCCGAATGAACCCCGACGGCGTGGTCACCAACACCACCCGGGAGACGGACGAAAAGCTCGTCGGCCTATTCTTCCTCCAGGGGAAGGAACAGATCGCCGCGGGCCAGGTCAAGGCGGGCGACATCGCCGCCACGGCCAAGCTCAAGGTGACCTCGACGAGTGACTCCATCTGCGCCAAGAACGCCGGCATCGAATTCCCGGCCATCAATTTCCCCGAGCCGTCCATCTCCTTCGCTATCGAGCCCAAGACCCGGGCGGACGAGGACCGGATCTCGCAGGCCACGCATCGGATCACGGAGGAGGACCCGACGGTCAGGATCGAGCGCGACCCGGACACGGCCCAGCTCCTCATCTCCGGCAACGGCGAGCTCCATGTCCGGATCATCACTGAGCGGCTAAAGAAGCGCTACAACGTGGACGTCGACCTCAAGCCCCCGAAGATCTCCTACAAGGAAACCATCAAGGGCCGGGCCGATGTCCAGGGCCGGCACAAGAAGCAGACCGGTGGTCGCGGCCAGTTCGGCGACGTCTGGATCAAGATGGAGCCGCTGCCGCGGGGCAAGGATTTCGAGTTCGAGGACAAAGTGTTCGGCGGCGCCATCCCGCGCAATTTCATCCCGTCCGTCGAAAAGGGCATCCTCGAGGCGCGGAAGAAGGGCGTCCTCGCCGGCTACCCGGCGGTGGACTTCAAGGTCACCCTTTACGACGGGTCCTACCACGATGTCGATTCTTCGGACATCGCCTTCAAGATTGCCGCCACCAAGGCCTACAAGAAGGCCATGAAAGAGGCCAAGCCCACGATCCTCGAGCCGGTCATGAGCGTCGAGATCTATACCCCCGAAGCCTACATGGGCGACATCATGGGCAACCTCAACGGCCGGCGCGGCAAGGTCCAGGGAATGGAGCAGAAGGGGACGATGCGCGTCCTCAAGGCCGCGGTCCCGATGTCGGAGATGCTCGACTTCGAGCCGACGCTGACGTCGATCACGGGCGGGCGCGGCTCCTACCTCATGGAATTCTCCCACTACGAAGAGGCGCCGTCCCACATCCAGCAGAAGATCATCGCCGATGCCGTAAAAGAAGGGCGGGTCCGGCCCGAGGAAGAGGACTGAACCCCGGGGTTTATGGAGAGAGGGGAGCCCGGGCCGGGACTTCCCGGGGCCTTTCCTTGACAAAAAAGAGCAAGGCCGCCGCCACGGCCGTGAGGCCCGCCGATATCAAGAACGGCGCGGTCCTCCCCACGTGGTCCCAGAGCCAGCCGGCTCCAAGCGACGCCGGCAGCGCGCACAACCCGACGACCAACTGAAACCCTCCGATGATGCTGGCCCGGAATTCGGGGATGCAGAGCTCGGCGACGAGCGTCCGCTGGACAGGCTCCAAGGCCGCCTTGTGGACGCCGTATAAGACGAAGATGGCGGGGACCAGGAACATCCCCCGGATCAAGATGACGCCAACGCACACGGCCGCCCAGAACCCGAACGAAAGGAAGAGAACGGCCTTGCGGCCGATCCTGTCGGAGAGACGGCCGAAGGGCAGCGAGAGAAGCGCCGCCGAGGCCGTGAAAACGAGATACAGGACGGGTACGAAGCCGACCTTGAAACCGACGGTCCTGGCGTAAATGAGGAGGAAGGAATACGTGAATGCGCCCAGGGCGAAGACGGCGTTGACCCCGAAATAGAGGGCCAGGTTCCGGTCGATATGCCGGAGCGACAGGCCTTTGTAGATTTTGCGCTCGGTCGGCTTTTCCTCCTTGATCCGGACCAGGATCAGGACGGCGCCGATGACCGACGGGATGGCGGCCAGGGCGAAAAGAGTCCTGAGCCCGACGATGTTGAGGAGGAGGATGCAGGTTGTGATGCCGAAGACCGCCCCGAAGTTGTCCATGGCTCTCATCAGTCCGAAATGGCTGCCGCGGTTCCGGTCCGTGGAGATGTCGGCGACCATGGCGTCCCGGGGCGCGCCGCGCATCTTGCCCACCCGGTCCAGGACCTTGAAGGGGATGAGGTGCTGCCAGACGGACGCGACGGCGTAGCCGAGCCGCGAGGCCGACCCACAGAGATAGCCCGTCCAGACGAAGATCTTTCTTTTGCGGATCTTGTCCGAGATGTAACCCGAGACCGCCTGGGAGAGAGAGACGAGGGCTTCCCCCAGCCCATCGAGCAATCCCAGGGCGGACATGTTGGCCCGCAGGACCTGGGTCACGAACATGGGCCAGACTGGGGCGATGATGTCCGAGCCGAAGTCGTTGAGGAAGGAGGCCGCGGCGAAGGTCCGGACTGTTTTTTCGGTTTCTTCCGGAGTCTCGGTCATTTCATGATTCTTTCGTGGCCAGGCCATCCATTCTATCCTTTCCCCCGGCCTTCATTCAAGAAGAAACGGGGACGATGCCGAAACACCCCCATTTCCCCCAGCGTCCGTTGACATCCCCAAAACCCCGGAGATATGATACGGAGGAAATTCCCGACGGAGGACCTTATGAAGCCGACCAAACGCCTCGCCATGTGTTGTGTCATCTTCGCCTGGGGAGTCGTCGCAGTCCGTGCCCATGGGCAGGCCACATCGCAGGGCCAAGCGCAGGCTCAGCCGCGGGCCCAGGGCCAGACGCAAGCCCAGACACCTACGGCCCAGGCTTCAGCTCAAGCCTCTTCGCAATCCGAGAAACCGGACCCGACTCTGGTCCTTAAAATCGGCAACCCCAAGCTCAAGGACAAGACCATGGACGTCGGCCTGGGGACGATCATGGCTGCGGAGACGGGAGCGGCTATCGGCTTCGACCGGATGATCCAGGCCATGAAGGCCAGCCGCTTCGTCTATGTCGGCGAAACTCACAATTCCCTCCCCATGCACGAGATCCAGTTCCAGATCATCAGGGCCCTCTACGGCCAGGACCGTAACCTGGCGATCGGCCTGGAGATGCTCCCGGTCACGGTCCAGGAGACGCTGAACAGGTGGAGCTCCGGCCTCCTGACGACGGCCGAGTTCATCCGTGACGTCCGCTGGTACGTCAACTGGAACTTCAGCTTCGGCTTCTACGGGAAGATCTTCGAGTTCGTCAAGGAGCACCACCTTCCGGTCTACGCCCTGAACGTCCCTCGCGAGATCATCGCCAAGATCCGGATGAAGGGCTGGGACGCCCTGACCGAGGAAGAGAAAAAGTTCATTCCGAAGGCCCCCGACCTGACGAATAAGGACCACCGGACCCTGATCCGGACGATCTTCGAATCGGCCGAGATCCCGCAGCAGATGAAAGGCGCCGGGCTCGATATGATGTTCGAGGGTCTCTACCGCGGTCAATCGGCCTGGGACGAGGTGATGTCCGCCAACGCCGTCCGAGGGGCCGAGAGCGAGGGCCGCAGGATGGTTGTCTGCGCCGGGTCGGGGCATCTTCTCTACAACCTCGGCCTCAACAGGCGGGCCTTCGAGAAGAGCGGGCAGCCGTCGAAAACGGTCATCGCGGTCGCGATCCCCGCCGGACAGAAGAGCCTCAAGGTTTCCAGGGCGTACGGAGACTACGTTTTGGGGATCGCCGAGGAGGCGAAGCCGGCCTTTCCGACGATCGGGTTGAGCTTCAAGAAGGTCGATAACCTGGAGAACCTGGTCGTTGACGCCAAGCCCACGGACGGCGCCGCCGGCCGGGCCGATTTCGACAAGGGGGACGTCATTCTCACGGTCGACGGCCAGGCTTTTAGCGACATCAACGAGGTCCGGATGTATCTGGCCCGCTTCAAGTGCGGCGACGAGGTCAAGTTCCGGCTCCTGCGGGGCGGCCAGGTCAAGGACGTCTCGCTGAAATTCGACAAGTGCCTCCAGCCGGAAGCGCGGCCGGCGGAGAAGAAAACGTCCTGATCGAAAGCTTATCAAGGGTCCCATGAGAAACGGGGAGGAATTCATGTCACGAGAGCACAAGATATTTCACGGTCTGGCCATCGCCGGCGGAATCGTGGTCGTGGGTTTCCGTCTGGCGGCGGGTCCTGCGACGCTCAGGACCCCGGCTGAAGACAGCGGCTACAAGCAATACACCCAGAACGTGGCCCTCGGAAAATTTCTCAGCGAAGCCGACACCCTCGCGCGGGAGCTGACGGTTCAGGTCGTCGGCCGGACGAAGGACGTCGAGGAGCTCCCAGGCCAGGAGATTTTCCTGGCGGTCCTGACCGAAGAGGGCGCCGCCCGGCCGCAGGACCTGAACCGGAAAAAGCCGACCCTCCTTCTGACGGCTTCTCAGCACGGCAACGAACAGTCGGCCAAGGAGGCCGCTCTGTGGCTCATCCGCGACATCGCCCTCGGAGAGATGAGGCCGTTGCTCAAGAGAATGAACGTCCTCGTCATTCCCCAGGCCAATCCCTACGGCAACCGGTTCGATGTCCGGCGGAACGAGACCGGCCTCGACATGAACCGGGACCACGTCAAGCTCGAGGCCGCCGGGGTCGAGGCCATCCACCGGGTCTTCCGGGCTTGGATGCCCGAGGTCACGATCGATGTCCACGAGAAGGGCGACGGCTACTACAAGGTGAATATCGGCTGCGTCTCCAACGTGAATATCAGCCGGGTGCTCCAGGACTATTCCCGCCGGACGATCCTGGCCGAGGTCGAGGCTTCGCTGAAGAAGAAAAGCATTGCCTTCCATGAGTACCTCGTCACGGAGGAGATGGGCTCGACGGGCGCGGCCGGCGTCGAAACGCCGGGAGCCACGGTTGCCCCGAAGGAAGATTACACCCGTTACAGCACGACGGACCTCAACGACGGCCGGAACAGCCTCGGGATTTACGAAACGCTGTCCTTCATCCAGGAAGGGGCGTCACGCCATGATCTGGAGACGCTCGCGGCGAGGACACAGTGGCAGTATTGGGGGCTCCGTTTCTTCATGGAGTCCACCGCGGACCACGGGGCCGAGATCATTAAGATCGTCCGCGACTTGAGGGCCAAGCTCCTGGAAAGGGGCCAGGCCGGCGCGGCGGACGATCTCGTCCACCTCAGGATGGATTTCGCCCGGGACCCCAAGAACCCGACATTAACCCTGCAGAAGTACGAAGAGGCGGGGGCCCCGGCCGTGGTGGGGATCCTCAAGGTCGATAAGAAGGCCGGCGATACGCTCACGGCCCAGGATATCGCGCCCTCCAGGCAGATGACGGGGCGCAGAGTCGTTACCGAAGTCGTCAGGAACTGGTTCCCCGAAGTGACCCCGACGGTCAGCATTGTCCGGCCCATCGGCTACATCATCCCGGCCAAGCACACCGACGTCGTCGAAACCCTGCTCCGCCACGGCATCGCGGTCCAGATGCTCATCCAGGACAAGGCCGTCGACGTCGAGGCTTACGAGGTGCTGGACATCGTTCCGGCGGCCGACGATTACCTGGCGCCGTCGAAGATCGCGGTGGAAAAAAAGGCCCTGTCGACCGTCGTCAAGCACGGCGATTTCTACGTGAGCTGTGGCCAGGAAGCCGCCAACCTGATCCCCTGCCTTCTCGAGCCAGAATCGGATTTCGGGCTCATCAGGTATTGGAAGCTCGGCCTCGTTCCGAAAATTGGAGACCTGTTCGCGGTTTACCGGTTGTCGAAACCCCAGACGCTGCCTCTCGCGCCGTACAAGCCTTGGCCCCGTTAGATACTGAGGCCCGACCCCGACTATTTAATGGCTTTCAGGATCTCAGGCTGGGGCGGTGCCGCCCACTTGAATATCTCCCGGGCCTTGGCCGCCTCTCCCGCCCGCTCGAGGACGAGGGCGCCGAAGTATGAGTACGGGCCCCGCTCGTCTCCATGGTTGCCGGTGTAATCCAGGATCGACTTCCGGATCTCCATGGCCTTGGACTTATTCCCCATCTTTTCCTGGCACAGGACTTCGAGATAATCCTGGAGCCTGACGTCCGGGGCCGCAGGCGCCCCCGTCCCAAGGGTTTCAGGATAGAGCTTCGCTTTTTCGAGGTGCTCGACCGCCGCGGCCCAGTCGCGCCTGGCCATCCGGTCCAGGGCGACACCGATATGGGCCCTGACATAAAGCCCGTAGATGTCGCTCGCGCCCTCATAGGGAAGAGCCTGGATCTTGTCCACGACGGCCGAAGCCTCATCGTTCCGGGATAGATCCAAGAGGGATTTGACCTGGTCGACCAGAATGGGAACCTCGCCCGGGAAAAGTCCCGCGGCCTTTTCCGTCACGGCGAGAGCCTCGCCTTTCCTGCCGAGAGACTGCAGGAACCCGGCCAGGCTGTGCCAAACGCGCCAGTTCTTGCCGTCGATCCCGACGGCCCGGTTGAGATCGGCCAGGGCCTTTTCCGACGCGGTCTCGCGCTCGAGATAAGCCCGGGCGAGGAAGAATGGAGCGAAGTCGGCCGCGTCGCAGCGGGTGAAGAGGTCCCGCGTCTCTTCGATCCGGCCCTTGGCCCAGAAGATCAGCCCGAGGTAGTATTTCGGCTTCCAGTCGGCCGGCCTGGACGCCATGGCCCATTCGAAGACCGGGATCGACTCTTCGCGAAAGGGAAACACGAGGAGAGGCGAAAGGCCGAAGGCCTTGTCGAGATAGGTCGCGCTTCTGTCCCGGGCCGTATCTTTCAGGAGATAAGCCAGCCAGGCGTAGACCTCGGGCTGGGCCGGGGCGTTTTCGAGGAGCGTCACGGCGTCCGGCACGCACCCGTTCCTGACGTAGAAAAGGGCCATTTCGAGGTAGCTCTCATGGGGAAGCTCGTTTCGGATCATGGACTTGAAGCCGGTGAGCCTCGCCTCCGTCCTGTCGAGGAGGTAGCGCTCGAACCGGCCGAGGTGGTCGAGCGGGTCGAACTCCTCGAGCCGGTTCAGCGCCTCACGGGCCGTGACCGTTTTTCCGAGCTTTCTCGAAGCCATCGCCTTGATCTCGAAAGCGCTCGAATTGTACCTGTTGGAATCCAGGGCCTTCTCCGCGTACTCCAGGGCGAGCGGAAAATTCGCTTCAAAGGCCGCTATTTCGGCCAGCTGGACATAGGCCGGGGATCGGTATTCCATGGAACGGGACGCCCAGCCCAGGGTCTCTTTCGCGTCGGCCAGCCGGCTCAGGCGCCGGGCGATGAGCCCGTAGACATAGTTGGCCTCCGGGTCGTACATGGAGACGTCGAGCGCCTTGGCCGCGTAATCCAGTCCCTTCCGGTATTCGCCGCGCCGGGCGTAGAGCTCGGCGGTCCGGGCTAGGGCCCGGAGATGAAGGGGCTCGCGGGCGAGGCAGGCCAGATACTTTTCGAGGGCCTGGTGATGGAAACGCTCCTGCTCGGACCGCGCTCCGGCGAGATAGAGGCCCTCGGCCGTCCCTTCGTCGACGGCGCTGAAGCGCAGCGGCCGGCCGAGCTCTCTCGACTCAGGGCCGCTCGAATAAACGAGCCGGGCGCCGATCCGCACTTCATAGACGCCGGGCTTTCCGGGGAGCGGGATCTCTCTCCTGAAAATCCCTTCGGGCTTGAGACGGAGACGCTCCTTGTAGACGTCTTTCCCGGACACCCTGACGACGAGGTCGTCATCGACGGACTGGAGGGGAAAGAAGCCGATGGCCAGCCCCGTTTCCGTTTCCGCCGCGCTCAGGACGCCGATCGGGGACGCCTTTCTCATGGGGCCGATCCCGCGATATGGGAACCAGAGCTCTTTCCAGCGGTCGGTGACGGACGGGAACAGCCGGCCGTGGTCGGACTGGTCGAGCAGGCGCCCGGCCTGGGGCTCGGTGTACTGGCCGTCCTTGTCCGTGAGGAGGTCAACCCAGATCCCGCCCTGCCGGGACAGGTCCCAGATCCAGACCTTGCGGCCGGGCATGTCGTCATACAGGGCCCAGTGCCCGAACCCCGCATCGGAGTCCTGATACCAGGCCCCGTAGAAATCCTCGTATTCGCCTACCGTGAAATAGCTCTTGGAGCCGGGAGAATCGTTGTTCTTGTACCAGGAAAGGTCACGTCCCCCCGGGCTCACGGGCCACGGCTCGAGCGGGACGGAGTAGTCGTGCCCGATGTGGGAACGGCCCGGGAAGATGTATCGGAGGTCATCGGCCGTCCTGATGGCCGCGCACGACCAGTAATAATAGGACTGGCTGAAAGGGGTCGGGTTGTGCCAGAACCCGTTGGTTTCAAAAAACGCCTTGTCCGGGGGGAGGGTGATCGTGACGCTCCAGCGGGTCCGTGAGGGAAGGTCCATCGTTCCGACGACGCAGCTCGCGCTGCCGTCCCCGTTCCGGCGGATGACGTAATCAACGGGCGAGGCCGTGGACGGGGCGTGTCCGACGATCCCGAAGTTGAATTCGATCCCGCCCGAGGTCCAGGGCCCCCGGAGGGCGATCTGCCGGAATTTCATGACGTGGTTGGTATAGAGGAAATCGCGGCCGGAGGACTTGTCCGAGGCGCCCCAAACCTTGCCGCCGACCTCGGGCAGGACGGCGACCCGGACGTAGGGATTCTCCAAGCGGACGACCGTCCACTCCTTCTCCGTGGCCGAGGCGCTGAACGAGTCGTAGAAGAAATAGGGGTAGAGCCTCAGTCCCTGGCCCCACAGGCTTGACCGGGCGAAGATGGGGACCGGGTCGGGGTCGGCGTAGGGGTAGGTCCTGATGGCCTCCTTCTTTTCGGAGACGGTGGCCCCTCCGGCACCCGGCCCGGAGCCGGCCCGGCAACCGGCGGCGAGGAGAACCGCCGTCAAGAGGAAGATAAAGATTGCGTTTGAGGGCCTTTTCGACGTCATCGGCCCCTCTACTTCTTTTCCTTTTTTTCCGTGAGCTCCTGATAGATGACTTCGACCAGGCTCATGAACTGCGGCCCTCCCCCGGCGCCCGGCCGGTCTTCGACCTGGAGGATCTTTTTGATCTCGTCCAGGGACTTGCCCTCGGCGATCAGGGTTTTGACCCTGGCCTGCTTGATCTCGATGGCCCGGACAAGGCCCTCCACCTCGTCCCGGGTGACCATGTCCCCGTGACCGGGGATGAACGTCTCGATGTGGGGCCTGTGGTCCAGGATGGCCTTGAGCGTTTTGACGAGCCCGAAGGAGGATCCGTTCTTGGAACGATGGACGATGGGGTCGCGGCCGATGAAGACGAGGTCGCCGACGAACGCAGTTCTCTCGAGGTCGACATAAACGACCGTGTCGCCGCTCGTGTGGGCCGGACCGTAATGGCGGAGGGTAACCGTCCGGCGGCCGGACTGGAGCTTCAGCTCGTCCTTGAAAACCACCGTCGGGAGGTAATCCTGGAGGGCGGGCAGGTCGGCGGCGGCCTTGATCATGTCGGCCTTGACCTGTTCCTGACTGATGATGGGCAGCCCCTTGGGAAAGCCCGGGAGCCCGTTGATATGATCGCCATCACTGTGGGTGAGGATGATCTTCGTGACCGGGGCCGAGACGGTTTTCTTGAGCTCGGCGAGCATCTCCCGGACGCTCTCGGGGCTCATCTTGGCGTCGATCGCGAAGACCTCCTTGTATCCGATGATCAGGCCGGAGTTGGCCCCGGCCCCTCCCTTGACGAGGAGAAGAGTCAGGGTGATGGGCTGGATCGTCACGGGGGCCGATTCCTGGCGGGACGGCGGGTTCTGCTGGGCGAACGCGATTCCCACACGCAGGATCAGGATTCCGGAGATGATGGCCAAGACGACCGGAAACGGGGATTTCATGGCAGGCTCTCCTTGGTTCGAGTGTCCATTCCATTAGGTTTTATCCGGATGAAGGGGTTTTGTCAAACGCTCCCGGGGAAGGGCCGCCGGCTTCAAATGTTGATCCGGATCGGCAGGATCACGGTCGTGATCCCCTTCCACCGGAGCTCCTGCTGGATGGCGAACGCCGTCTCGTTGTGCAGCAGCCGCCGGATGATGCCCGTCTGGCGGAACACGGACTGGCCGGCAAACACGGTCGAGCGGGGGAATTCGGCGGCGGCTTTTTCGCAGAGGCGCGAGGCCGTCGCGACGATATCCGTGCCGAGGTCGTAGCGGAAATCCGCCGGGAAGCCCATCCGCCGGGCGAGGTCGACATATTTGCGCAGGGCGTCGCCGGCCGAGCTTTCCAGGCAGGAGACGGCATCCGAGCCCTTGAACGAGCCGACGTCGACCTCGGCCACGGAGACGAAAATGAAGTTCTTGTAGAGGCCGGGGAAGCTGCGGATGATCGTCAGGAAGGTGTGGACGCCGAAGCCGTTGTAGCCGTTGACGAGCTGGATCGCCGTCATCTGCTTCGGGTCCGGCGCCGCCCTATTCGGGCGTCCTGTGGTCGGGATCTTCAGGAGGTCGTCCAGCTCCCGGACGCCCCCCCTGACCTTGTTGTAATGGGCGCGCGTCAGGTAGCAGAGGAAGATGACGACCGAGGTGATGACGAGGGTCAGCCAGCCGCCGACCGGGAATTTTTCGATGGTCGTGATCGTCAGAACCGTCAGGCAAACCGTGAGGCCCGTCAAGTGGACCGGAAGGTGCTTTTTCCAGTGCGGCTCGGTTTTGCGGTTCCGGATGAAAAACCGCGACATGCCGAGTTCCGACAGCGAAAACGTCAAGAAGACGTTGATCGAATACATGACGACGAGCGTCGTGATATTCCCTTTGGAGTAGATGAGGAGCAGGACCGCCGCGCCCCCCATGAGCATGACGCCGTTCTGGATTGTGAAGCGGCTGGAGAGGGACGCGAAACGGTGGGGGAACCAGTAATCCACGGCCATGTTGGCCATGACCCGCGGGCCGTCCACGAATCCAGTCTGGGCCCCGACGAGGAGCAGCGCCCCCTCGGAAAAGATCGTGACCAGGGCCAGGATATAGCCGATTCCCCAGCTGGCGAAGACCTTGCCCGCCAGGACCGCGTTGAGAGTTTTCCCGGCCACGGGGGAAACGCCCAGCAACAGATAGCAGACGAGGATTCCGCCGGCGGTGATGGCCAGCGAAGACGCCAGATAGACCATGGTCCTCTTGCCGTTATGGACCCGGGGCTCGCGGAGGATCTGCAGCCCGTTTGACACGGCCTCGATCCCCGTGAAGGTGCCGCCGCCCATGGAGAAAGCCCGGAGAAAGAGAAAGAGCATCCCCCAGCCGCCGAGGGACACCAGCCCGGTCCGGTAATCCGTCCGGATCTGATGAGCGACGGTGCCGATCTGGCCGGCATGGGACAGGATGCCGTAGCCGATGAGGAGAACGTGGGTGACGACGAAGGTCAGGAAGATCGGGGCCAGCATCGTCACGGATTCCTTGACGCCGCGGAGGTTGATAACGACCAGAAAAATGATCGCGGCCACGTCGAAGGGAATCTTGAAAGGCTGCCAAGCCACCGGGAAAAAACTGAAAATGGCGTCGCCGCAAGAAACGATCGAGACCGTGATGGTCAGCATGTAGTCGACGAGGAGCGCCGCGCCGGAGATGACCCCAGCCCTCTCCCCCAGAGTGTGAGTGGCGACAATGTAGCCGCCGCCCCCGGAGGGGAAGTACTCGATGATTCTGGAATAGGCGTAGGAAATAATGAAGACCGTCAGCGCCGTGGCCAGCGCGAGAAAAAGGGCCAGGTAGGTGTGCCGGCCGAGCGCCTTGAACGCTTCTTCCGGGCCGTAGGAGGCCGACGACAGGCCGTCGGCGCCGAGGCCGATCCAGGCCAGGAGCGGGATCAGGGCGAGCTTGTGGAACAGGGAAGGGTCCTTGATGTTGCGGGGCTTGCCGATCAGGGCATCCCGGATCCTGTGACCCAGCGACCGGTTTTCGTCGACCATAGCCTTCGGCCTCTTTTCAGTCGTCCTGGTGAGCCGTTGCCTTCGTGATCTGAAAGCTCGAAGCCCGCTCATTGTACCTCTAAAGCCCGGCAAAATAAAGGGCAAGAGAGGGCCGGACCCCCGGGCTCCCGCCGGCGTCGAATCCCGTTGTCAAGAAAGGAGATACAAAAAAAAGCCGGGGACGGCGGTGCCGCCCACGGCCTCCTGTCACTTGCGGAATCCGGATTACAGTTTGGTCTCGGCGACGGTCTTGCTGACGACGCCGATCGTCTTCTCGAACATGGCCTTCTCTTCGTCGTTGAGCTTGATCTCGAAGATCCTCTCCATGCCCTTTCCGCTGATCAGGCAGGGCACGCCGATGAAGAGGCCCTTGACGCCGTACTCGCCTTCGCAGAGCGCGGCGCAGGGCAGGACGCGGCGCTTGTCGTGGAGGTAGGATTCGGCGATGACGATCGCGCTCCAGGCCGGGCTGAAGAACGCCGACCCTTTGCCGAAGAGCTTGACAATCTCGGTCCCGGCCTCGCGGGTCCGGAGGGCGAGCCTGTCGACCTGCTCCTTGGTCGCGATCTCGGTCAGGGGCACCCCGCCGACGGTCGTCAGGCGGGGGAGGGGCACCATGTCGGGGCCGTGGCCGCCGAGGACGGTGCCGGCGACGTCGGACACCGACACGCCGAGCTCCATGGCGATGAAAGCGCGCCAGCGGGCCGTGTCGAGAGTCCCGGCCATGCCGACGACCCGGTTCTTGGGGAAGCCGGTCAGCTTGGCGAACGCGTAGACCATAGCATCGAGGGGGTTGGTGACGATGATGCAGAACGCCTGCGGAGCGTTTTGCTTGACCCCCGCGGCCACCTGGGAAATGATCTGGAGGTTGACCGCCAGCAGGTCCTCGCGGGTCATGCCGGCCTGGCGGGGCTTGCCGGCCGTGACGATGACGACGTCGGCGCCGGCGATGCCCTTGTAGTCGGACGTCCCGGTGATGTTGGCGTCATAGTTGCCGTGGGGGGCCATCTCCATCAGGTCGAGGGCCTTGCCCTTGGCGGGGTTCTCGAGCTCCGGGATGTCGAGGATAACGACGTCCCCGAGCTCCTTCTGGGCGGCGAGCATGGCCAGGATCTGGCCGATCTGTCCGCCGCCGATGAGGGCGATCTTCTTGCGCATGTTCATTCTCCTTTATAAAATGGCGGCCGGGCCAACGGGCCGGCCCGCCCCGGTTGCTACAGCAGACAGGCCCCGTCGAGGGGGTCAACCCTTGACGTAGCCCTCCCACGTCTCCTTGAGCTTCGGGCTCTTCAGCCACTCCATGACGTAGTCGGTGAAGGCGGCGCCCGTCACCCCGGTCGAACGTCCGGTGATGGACATCTTTTTCTCGTATTGTCCGGTGATATCAAGGGCCATCTCCAGATTCTTGCCCTTTTCGGTGTAGCCGATGTGACCGAGGAGCATGGCTGCGGCCCGGATCATGCTGCAGGGGTCGGCGTACTGGGCCCGGCCTTCGGTGACCATGCGCGGCGCGGAGCCGTGGATGGCCTCGAACATGGCGTACTGCTTGCCGATGTTGGCGCTTCCGGCCGTGCCGACGCCACCCTGGAACTCGGCAGCCTCATCGGTCAGGATGTCGCCGTAGAGGTTGGGCAGGACCAGGACCTGGAAGTCGCGGCGGCGCTTCTCGTCGACGAGCTTGGCCGTCATGATATCGATGTACCAGTCGTCGGCCGCGATGCCGGGATACTCCTTTGCGATCCGATAAAAGTTCTCCAGGAAGCGGCCGTCGGTCGTCTTGACGATGTTGGCCTTGGTGACGCAGGTCACGCGCTTCCGGCCGTTCTTCTTGGCGTTCTCGAAGGCCAGCCGGCAGATGCGGTCGGAGCCGGGCCCGGTGATGAGCTTGAAGTCGATGGAGATGTCGGCGTCGACATCGATGCCGTTGGAGCCGAGAGCGTAAAGGTCCTCGGTGTTCTCGCGGAAGAAGATCCAGTCGATGCCCTGCTTGGGGATGCGGACGGGCCGGACGTTGGCGAAGAGGTCGAGCTCTTTCCGTACGGCCACGTTGCAGCTCTCGATGTTCGGCCAGGGGTCGCCCTTGCGCGGCGTCGTCGTGGGGCCCTTGAGGGTGACGGGGTATTTCTTGATCTCGGCCAGGACGTCGTCCGGGATGGCCTTGTTGTGGGCGGCCCGGTTCTCGATCGTCAGGCCCTCGATGTCCTTAATGAGGATCTTGCCCGCCTTGACCTCGTCCTTGAGCAGGAACTCAAGGACCCGCTTGGACTCGGCGGCGATGTAAACACCGATGCCGTCGCCGGGGAGGATGCCGATCTTGAGCGGGGAGAGCTTCGAGTAATCGATCCAGCCGGGAGAGGCCTTGACCTTCTCCATCCTCTTCATCTGGGCTTCGAGGAGCTTGCCGAAATGCTCCTTGGCTCTGGCAATGGCGGCGTTCTCCATTTTCTTCCCTCCGTTGTTGTGAATATAGACGAAAAACAGAAAAGTAATATTAGTACTTTTTGCCGGCAAAATCAAACGAAATCTCTCCGCCCCAAGCGGAATCCGGCCAGCCCGCGACACGGCCCGCGGCGACCGGAGGTTTTGACAAAACGGCCCAAACCATCTATACAGTATGGTGCGCGGCCGGCATCCAGCGCCAAATCAGACCATCAGGAGTCAAGCCATGTTGGAATCATATTTCGAACAGGAAAAAGAACGGGCCAAGGCCGGCCTCCCGCCCCTCCCGCTGACACCTGCGGAGGTCGAGGATGTCTGCCGTTTCCTGGAAAAACCAGAGGCCGGAAAAATGGCGATCTTCCTGACCCTCCTCCGGAACCGGGTATCTCCGGGCGTGGACCCTGCGGCCAAGATCAAAGCGGGCTGGCTGACGCGGGTCGCCCAGGGAAAGGTGCCGTCCCCGGCCTTATCCAGGTCCGACGCTGTTTTTCTTCTGGGAACCATGCTGGGCGGGTACAACGTGGAGCCGCTGGTGGCCTTCCTGAACGACCGGGACCTGGCCGCTGCAGCGGCCGAGGCTCTGAAGAAGACCGTCCTCATCTACGGGCATTTCGACACGATCCTGGAGATGTCCAGGACGAATCCGAAGGCCCGGTCCGTCCTCGAATCGTGGGCGAATGGGGAGTGGTTCCTTTCTCGCCCGGCCTTCCCGGAGAGGATCGTCCTGAAGGTCTTCAAGGTCGACGGGGAGATCAACACCGACGACTTTTCGCCGGCCGGGCACGCGCCGACCAGGCCCGACATCCCGCTCCATGCCCAGTCCATGGGCCAGACGCGCTTCCCCGGCGGGAACGAAACCATCCGCAAGCTCCGCGAGGAGGGCCACCGGGTCGTCTTCGTCGGGGATGTGGTCGGGACCGGATCGTCCAGGAAATCCGCTTGCAACTCCCTGATGTGGCACATCGGGGAGGACATCCCGTTCATCCCGAACAAGAGGCGGGCCGGGATCGTCATGGGCGGCCTGATCGCCCCCATCTTCTTCAACACCACGGAAGATTCGGGCGGCCTGCCGATCATGTGCGACGTCACGCGGATGAAGACCGGCGACGTCATCACGATCGATACCAAGGCCGGGAAGGTCCTCGACGGGACCGGGAAAGTCCTGACGGGTTTCGAGTGGAAGCCCCCGACGATCAAGGACGAGTTCCGGGCCGGGGGCCGGCTGAACCTCATCATTGGACGCCAGCTGACGGCCAAGGCCCGCAGGACCCTGGGCCTCCCCGAGGCGGATTTCTTCAGGACGATCGAGAACCCGGAGCCCAAGCCGGACCAAGGTTATACGCTGGCCCAGAAGATCGTCGGGCGGGCCTGCGGACTTCCGGGCGTCCTGCCCGGCACGGCCTGCGACCCGCACATGACGACCGTCGGCTCCCAGGATACGACTGGGCCGATGACGGCCGACGAGCTCAAGGAGCTGGCCTGCCTGGAGTTCCAGGCGGATCTCTTCATGCAGTCGTTCTGCCATACGGCCGCCTATCCCAAACCCGCCGACGCGAAGATGCACCGGACGCTCCCCGCGTTCATGACGGAGCGCAAGGGCGTCGCCCTCAAGCCGGGCGACGGCGTCATCCACTCCTGGCTCAACCGGCTCGTCCTCCCGGATACCGTGGGGACGGGCGGCGATTCGCACACGCGGTTCCCGATCGGCGTCAGCTTCCCGGCCGGGTCCGGGCTCGTCGCCTTCGCCGGGGCCCTGGGCTTCATGCCCCTCGACATGCCCGAGTCCGTCCTCGTCCGGTTCAAGGGTCGGCTGAACCCCGGGATCACCCTCCGCGACGCGGTCAACGCCATCCCCTATTTCGCCATCCAGAAAGGCCTTCTGACCGTGGAGAAAAAGGGCAAGAAGAACGTTTTCAACGGGTGCGTCCTGGAGATGGAGGGCCTCGAGGACCTGATTGTGGACCAGGCCTATGAGCTGACGGACGCCTCGGCGGAACGATCGGCCGCCGCGGCCGTCATCTCCCTCAAGGAAGAGAGGGTGGCCGAATTCCTCAAGAGCAATATCGCCCTGATGGAAAAGATGATCGACGAAGGCTACCAGAGCGCCGAAACCCTCCGGCGGCGGATCGACTCCTGTCGGAAATGGCTGGAAAACCCTGTCCTCCTCAAGCGGGACGCCCTCGCCGAGTACAAGTCCCTCCTCGAGATCGACTTGGCCGAGATCACGGAACCGCTCGTGGCCTGCCCCAACGACCCCGACGACGTCAAGCCACTCTCCAAGATCGCCAACGATCCCGTCCAGGAGGTCTTCATCGGCTCCTGCATGACCAATATCGGCCACTTCCGGGCCGCCAGCCGGATCCTCGACAAGGCCGGGGTCCTCGGGGTCCGGCTCTGGATCACGCCCCCGACCAAGATGGACGCGGCCCAGCTCATGCGGGAGGGTCATTACGCCGTCTTCGCCGGCGCCGGCGCCCGGACGGAAATCCCCGGCTGCTCCCTGTGCATGGGGAACCAGGCCCGGGTCAAGGCCGGGACGACCGTGTTTTCGACCTCGACCAGGAATTTCGACCACCGGGTCGGCGATTGGACCCGCGTTTACCTGGGGTCGGCCGAGCTCGCGGCCGTCGCCGCCCTCAAGGGGAGGATCCCGACGGTCGATGAGTACATGGCTATCATGAAGGAAAAGATCCTGCCCCATGCCGAAGAGGTCTACCGCTATCTCGAATTCCACAAGATGGGCGACTTCAGCTTGGGCTACGCTCGGTAAGCCCTCCCGGGGGGAACAGGGAGGCGATCCCCGATTTTCCGGAAGGAGGCCAGATGATCCGACTAAACGGACGAAAGGTTCTGATCACGGGCGGCTCAAGAGGCATCGGCCGGGCCACCGCCCTTCTCTTCGCCAGGGCCGGGTGCGATGTGGCCATCAACTATGTCAGCAACTCCGGGGCCGCTGCGGAGGTCCGGTCAGCCATCGAGGCCCTGGGCCGGGAATGCCTGGCTTATCGGGCCGAGATCTCGTCCAAGAACGAAGTGGACAACATGATCAGCGATATCCTGTCCCGCTGGGGAGAGCTCGACACCCTTGTCAACAACGCCGGGGTCTGGACCTATCTCGAGATGGGCCGGATGGACGAGTCGGTCTACCGGGAGACCATGGCCATCAACCTGGACGGCG
This sequence comes from Candidatus Aminicenantales bacterium, assembly GCA_049512315.1. Classification (GTDB taxonomy): domain Bacteria; phylum Acidobacteriota; class Aminicenantia; order Aminicenantales; family Saccharicenantaceae; genus DATKJS01. The sequence goes on from JBEKXF010000001.1 coordinate 57,720, forward strand.
TTTTCTTTGCCACGAACGCCGCCGTTCCCTCGATGAAGGAGAAGGGAAGGGGCTGGATCATCAACGTGACGTCCACGGCCGGCGTCAGGGGCGAAGCCATCCACTCCCACTATGCGGCGAGCAAAGGGGCCCTCCACGCCCTGACCAAGTCCCTGGCCGTCGAGCTCGCGCCTTATAACATCCGCGTCAATGGCGTGGCCCCGGGCTGGGTGGACACGGACATGTGCACCGGAGTCTTCAGCGAGCCCGGATACAAGGAGAAAGTCCGCAAATCCATTCCGCTCGACCGCATCCCTCCGCCCGAGGACATCGCCGGCCCCATCCTCTTCCTGGCCTCGGACCTGGCGCGCCACATCACGGGCGAGGTCCTGAACGTCAACGGAGGTTCGGTCCTGGCCGGAGGCTGAAAATGCCGGTGATAAAAAGCTTGACAGCGTTTTTTTATCATGGTACTTAGGGGAGGCTTCATGGCGAAAAAATTTCTGTCCGTCATCATCGTCCCCCACACGAAAACGAGCACTAGGACCTTGAGCTTCTCCCGGCGCACGCTGAGGATCCTGGCCGGCGGCGGCGCGATCCTGGCTCTGGTCCTGGCCGTCTTCCTGACCGATTATGTCTCGATGAACGTCATCCGCCATCGCTACAAAGCCCTCACGCGGGAGGCGGCGGAGCAGAAGGCCAAGATCGCTGATTACGAAAGATCCATCAACGAGCTCAAGACGACCGTCGCCAATTTCGAGAACTACACCAAGAAGCTCAACATCATGGTCGGGCTGAAATCGCCCGACGTCCTCAAGGCGCCGGCCGGCCTGGGAGGGGGAGCCTCTGAGCCCGAGACTTCCGAGCCCGGCGCGAGCGTCCCGGCGGGAGCCCCCCAGTCCGAGTCGCCCGCCCAGGGTTCGATCCAGGGCTTGATCCAAAAGGCCCAGAGCATTGAGAGCAACCTCAACAGCCTGGTCAGCATCTCGGAGAGCACGAGCCTCAGGCTGGCGACGACCCCCTCCATCATGCCCGTAGCGGGATGGGTCAGCTCCGGCTTCGGGGTGAGGGCCGACCCCTTCACGGGCAGAGAGCAGATGCACTGGGGCCTCGATATCTCCACCAATACCGGCAATCCCATCGTCGCCACAGCTGACGGGATCGTGCTCCAGGTCCTGACCGATAAGTACCTGGGGAAGCATATCATCCTCAGCCATGGCAACGGGATCACGACCCTCTACGGACACATGAGCGGTTTCGCCATCGTGGCCGGCCAGACGGTCAAGAGGGGAGACGTTATCGGGTACGTCGGGATGACCGGCAAGGCCGTCGGCCCGCACGTCCACTACGAAGTCCACAAGGACGGAAAGCCCGTCAACCCCTATAATTTCATTCTGGAAGAATAGGCCGGGCCGTCCGGCCCGGTCTCAGTCGCCGCCAAGCAATTCCCCCGGCCTGATCTTCGCCCCGAGAGAGAATGCGTGCGCCGGCATCCTCGTTTTTCCCTCCGGCTGGAGCTCCTCGACCAGATAAACGCTTCCTCCGCCGCAGGCGACCTTCAGGCCGTCCCCGAGGGCGGAAAGGGCCTCGCCCGGCCTGCGAGTCTCCCCGGGAGCATCGAGGTTTCGCCCCTTGTGAAGTTGAAGCCGGCGGCCCCGGAAGAAGGTGTAGGTCCCGGGCCGGCCCGCCAGGGCCCGGACCTTCCGGTCGATGGCCGAGGCACTTTCCGACCAGTCGATCCGTCCGTCCTCTTTGCGGATCTTGGGGGCCAGGGAAGCCAGGCTATGGTCCTGCGGCGAAGGCGTGAGGGTCTCTATTCCTTCAAGCGTCTGGAGGAGGAGGCCCGCTCCGAGGACTGCCAGCCGCGCCTCGAGCTCGCCGGCCGTCTCCTGGGGGCCGATCTTCGTCCCGGCCCGGGCCAGGATGTCCCCCTCGTCCATTTTTTCGTTGAGCTCGATGATCGTGACGCCGGTTTCCATTTCGCCGTTGAGGACGGCCCATTGGACCGGGGCCGCCCCTCGATACTTGGGCAGGAGCGAGAAGTGGACGTTGAGGGAATGATGGGGAGGGGCATAGATAATGGGGGCCGGGATGATCTGGCCGTAGGCCACGACGACGTTGACCTCGGGAGCCACGTCCTGGATCCTGCCGAGGACGGCTCCGTCCGTCCGGATCCTGGCGGGCTCGAGGACGGGGATGCCCCGTTCGAGGGCGAACGACTTGACTGCGCTCGGGGTCATCCGCCGGCCGCGTCCGGCCGGCTTGTCGGGCTGGGTGACGACAAGAGCGACGGAATGCCCTCTTTCGAGAAGCCGCTGAAGGGAAAGGAGCGCCGGGGCCGGGCTCCCGAAGAAGACGATCCTCATAGCTTCAGGCCGGTGTCCGCCGTTTTTTTTAATTTCTTCCGGAGCAGGGTTTTCTTGAGAGGCGACAGGCGGTCCGTGAACAGCTTGCCGTCGAGATGGTCGATCTCGTGGCAGAGGGCACGGGCCAGGAGGTCTTCTCCCTCGACCTCGACCTCGTTCCCCCCGAGGTCCAGGCCCTTGACGAGCACCCGATACGGGCGGGCGACTTTTTCCCGGATGTCCGGGACCGACAGGCACCCCTCTTCGCAGACGACCTCGCCCTCTGCGCGGACGATCTCCGGGTTGACGAGGATGATCAGTTCGTCCTCGTTTTCCCCGACGGACAGGTCGATGGTGATCAGGCGCTTGCTGACGTTGACCTGGGGCGCGGCGAGCCCGACGCCGGGAGCGCGGCGCATGGTCTCGACCATGTCCTTGGCAAGGCGGACGAGCTCCGGGTCGATCCTATCGACCCGCTCGGCCTTCTTGGTCAGGATCGGGTGTCCGATGGTGAGGATCTCGAGAACGGCCATCACTCCTTCCTACGTCCCTATTTTACGTGATTCAGGTCATCTGTTCCAGTCCCCGGTCGACTCCGCAAGACTTTTTTCCCTGTCCGGCAGGAAGAACCCGTTCTATGTCCGGCTTATGAACTTCGTTCTCCCATCGTTTCTTCTTGAGGATGCGGACTCGGAGGGAGTCCCTCCGGCAGGGAGCGGATTCTGAGGAGCAACCAGCAGAAGTGTGGCGGAGCGATTCGGAGCCGCACTTCTGGTAAATATCTGGAACGAATCTTCGCGTATTGCTCCAGGGACTCTCCCTCTTTTCCATCTGTGATCGCTCCGCTCTCCTCTCGCTGTGCTCGAGGAACCGTGCCCGCGTCGTGCTCAATGTTTTCTCCGGGACATCCCCCCTGCATCCGCTGATTCATCGAAGGACGATCCGGGAAGGCTGAACCGTGCCAACTGTCGCTTCGTCCCTGCCCTGTTAGATTAAGAGAATCATTCGGGCTCAATCGGCTCCTAGATGACGGCTGAGGGCGGAGGGGGCTCGTCCGCAGCGCCGGCGTTCCTCAGCGGTACCCGGATCAGATAAATGGCGATGAGGACGAGGACGGCGAGGCCGCCGACGTAGAGATCGAGCACGCCGAAGTACTTGCCGCTCTTGAAGATCGACGGGATGTCGAAATGGATGATCTTCTGGAGGAAGAAGAACTTCCAGGCGGCCCGGAGCAGGCCGGTCAGAGCTTCTCCGGCGATGAGGCCCGCTGCCAGCAGGATGCCGACGTTGGTCGCCCGGGCGGTTTGGGCGGCGTTGAACTTCCTTTTGGCCATGAACCTGTCGGCGATGCCCTTGATCATGCCGCCGACGAAAATGGCGAAGGTCGTTTCGAGCGGCAGGTACATCCCGACCGCGACGAGCATCGGGGACTTGACCTGAACGAGAATCAGGGCGAACCCCATCAGCATGCCGACGATGACCAGAGGCCATGCCATCTCGCCCTCGATGATCCCCCGGGACAGGGCGGCCATCAGGCCGGCCTGCGGGGCGGCCAGTTCCTTGCTGCCGAAGGTGAAAGCGCCGTGGAGGAGCATCAGCGGGAAGTACATGACGAGAGAGGCGATGAGAACGCCAAAGATGTTTCCGGTCTGCATCTTCCAGGGCGTACCGCCCAGGATATGCCCGACCTTGAGGTCCTGGAGCATCTCGCCGGCCACGGCCGAGGAGACGCAGACGACCGCGGCGACGCCGAGGACGGCGGCGACGCCGCTCGTCCCGGTGGCTCCGACAAGGACCATGAGGAGCGCTGCGATGATCAGGGTGGACAGGGTCAATCCCGAAATCGGGTTGTTGGACGACCCGATCTGTCCGACGAGGTTCCCGGAAACGGCGGCGAAGAAAAAGCCCGCGATGGCCATGACAACAGCGGCCAAAATCGCGGGCGGCCAGGTCCCGGCGAAGATCTTATAGACAAAAACCATCAGGACGAACGTCGCGGCGAGGCCGGCCAGGACGACCTTGATATTGAGGTCCTTTTCGATGCGGCTTGAAACTTCGGCTTGGCCTGCCGCCTTCTTGACGTCCCCCATCGATCTCTTAATGCCGGCGGCCAGGTTCTTGCGCATCTTAAAGAGGGTATAGCCGGCGCCGACCAGCATGCCGCCGACGGCGATCGGCCGGATGATGAACTTCCAGACGTTCGTCACCATGTCCGGCCAGGAGACGTCGGCCATGGCCATGCCGGGCCCGTAAAATGTGCCGATGAGCTGCGGCCCGAGGAAATACATGAGGAGCGGGGCGAACAGGCCCCAGGCCAGAACGCCGCCCGCGAAGTTGAGGGAGGCCAAGCGGGGCCCGATGATGTAGCCGACGCCGATGTAGGCGGGGTAGATGCCGGGGCCGGACACGGCCACGGTGCCGCCGGCGCCGATCTTCGGGGAGTCACCGGCAGCGCCGAGGCGGACGAAGCTCGCCCCGAGCTTGCCGACCCTGATGATGAAGTCCTTGCTGGCGCTGAAGATCTGAATGGCACCCAGGGCATAGAGGAGTGAGCCGAGTCCCATCGCTTGGAAGAGGAACTTCGACCCCTGGCTGCCCTTCTGGCCGGCCTTGTGGATTTCCGCGGCTGCGACGGATTCGGGAAAGACGAGGTCAGGGTCGGAGACCATGACCCGCCGGAGGAAGGTCACGAACATGATGCCCAGGAGGCCGCCGACGAACATCAGGGCCGAGGATTTGAGGTAGGCCTCGAGGGTGTTGAACTTCGTCCACGCCCCGGAGATGAGGAAGGCCGGGATAGTGAAAATCGCCCCGGCGGCGATGGACTCGCCGATGGACCCCACCGTCCGAGCGATGTTCTCCTCGAGGATCGAGCCCTTCATGATTCGGAGGACGGCCATGCCGATGACAGCCGCGGGATACGTGGCCGCGATCGTCATCCCAGCCCGCAGCCCAAGGTAGGCGTTGGCGGCGCCGAGAATGACCGTCATGACGAGGCCGATGAGGATGGCCCGGAGTGTGAACTCCCTCTGGTCGGTTTTTTCGGGGACATAGGGTTGATAGCTCATCGCGCGCTCCTTTCCGAAGTTTCCTATTGTATATTTGAAGTCCGGAAACAAAGTCAAGGGCCGCCGCCCGGAGAACGCCATTTTGGATTTGATTCCTCTGGGGAATTGTGCTAAATAAGGACTCGGTTGAAAGAGAGCGAATATGAACATCATCAGCTGGCTGAAGGAGCGGCTCTTCTGCGACCTCGCTGTTGACCTGGGGACCGCCAACACGCTGGTCTTTATCAAGGGCAAGGGGATCATCGTCCAGGAGCCCTCGATCTGCGTCATCAACAAGCTGACGGGCAAAGTGGAGGCCGTGGGTTCACGGGCCAAGGAGATGCTGGGGAAGACCCCGAATACCATCGTCGCCATCAAGCCCATGCGGGACGGGGTCATCGCGGACTTCGAGGTCGCTGAGAAGATGCTGGATTTCTTCATCAAGAAGGCGATGAACAACCGCGGCTTCCTCCTCCGGCCGCGGATCGTCATCGGCATCCCGACGGGGATCACCCAGGTCGAGCGTCGGGCCGTCAAGGACGTCGCCCTGAGGTCCAAAGCGTCGGAGGTTTACCTCATCGAACAGCCGATTTCCGCCGCCATCGGCGCGGGCCTGCCGATCTCCGACCCCATGGGCAACATGATCGTCGACATCGGCGGCGGTACCACGGACATCGCCGTCATTTCGCTCAACGGCATCGTCTTCAACCATTCCATCCGGGTCGCGGGCAACGAGATGGACGAGGCCATCATCCATTACCTCAAGAAGAAGTACAACCTCCTGATCGGGGAGCGGACGGCGGAGGCGGTGAAGATCCAGATCGGCTCGGCCTACCCGCTCGACGAGCCCATGACCATGGAGATCAAGGGCCGCGACCTCCGGGAGGGGATCCCGCGGACCATTGTCGTCGACGATCAGGAGATCCGGGAGGCGATCGAAGACACCGTCGCGGCCATCATCAACGCCATCCGGATCGCCCTGGAAAGGACGCCGCCCGAGCTGTCGGCCGACATCATCGACCGAGGGATCATCCTGACCGGCGGCGGGGCCCTGCTCAAGAACCTGGACAAACGGATCCGGGAGGAGACACAGCTCCCCGTCTTCATCACGGAAGACCCCCTGACGACGGTCGTCCTTGGGGCGGGGAAGATGCTCGACGACCTGGACCTTCTGAAAAAGATATCTCTGGTCTAGCATTCCGGGCCCGGCGGCTTCGAGAGGCTCCATGCCCATTTGGCAGAAACGGACTCACTTCGTCGTCCTGGCGGGGTTGATCTTCTTTCACCTGATCCTGATCTCCATCCAGGTCCCGCTCGGCAGCGAAAAGAAGCTCTTCGGGCGGGCCGTGTTCTTCGTTTTCTCACCGCTCCAGAAGGGCGTCGTCTCAGGCTTCCGGGGCGTCCGATCGGCCTGGACGGGCTATTTCGACCTCCGCCGCATCCGCCAGGAAAACCAGAAGCTGAAGCAGGAGCTGTTCTTCTTCAGCCAGGAGAAGCGCTTCCTCGAAGACCGGCTTCTTCTTTTCCGGTCCGAGGCCGAGGTCCGGGCGAGCCTGGACGCGTTCCGGCAGTCCCTGATCACCGCCCGGGTGGTCGGGGCGGACGCCGGCAATTACTATCGGTCGCTGATCTTGGACAAGGGCAGCCTGGACGGCGTCAAGCCGGACATGGCCGTCTGCGACCGTTTCGGGAACCTGGTCGGCCGGACGATCCCCCCCGTGTCCCTGAAAGAGGCCATGGTCCAGCTCATCACGGACCCGGAGAGCAGCGTCAGCGTCATCTCCGTCACCGACAGGGTCGTCGGCATCGTGTCCGGGAGGCAGGGGGCCCTTTGCGGCCTGAAGTATATCCTGTCCAGCGTCGGGGGGGGACAGGAAGGGGAAGAGTTGATCACGACGGGTTTCGACAAGATCTACCCGGCGGGGATCCGGGTCGGCCAGATCCTCTCCATCAAGCCCACGCCCTCCGTTTTCAAGGAGATCGTCGTCAAGCCCTCCTTCAGCTTCTCCGCGCTCGAGGCTGTGGCCATCCTGCCCAGGGTCTCCGGAGGCGCGGAGTGAAGGGAAGTGTGCTGAAGGATATCCTGCGGGCCGGGCTGGCCACCGCGGCGGCCTTTTTCTTTTATTCGCTTCTCGGAGGGTTCGGCCCGTCCACGCTGTTCGTCCTGAACGCCTTCTCCGTGGTCGTGGTGACGTTCTCGGTCGGCCAAGGGGAGATCTTCGGCGCGGCCCTGGGCGCCGTGTGCGGCCTCATCCAGGACTCTTTTTCGCTCGGCGTTTTCGGCGTCGCGGGCCTGACCAAGACCCTCCTCGGCTTCTGGACCGGCTATGTTTCCCGGCGTATGGATGTCACCCCATTCTTCAGGAACGTCGCCTTCCTCCTGGTGATGTCCTCCCTCGAGCTCGTCCTGTGGGTCCTGCTCAACGCTCTCGTCCTCAGGGAGCATGTGGACCTTCGGCACGGACTGATCGTCCTGCAGCCCCTGGTGACGGCCCTGCTGGGGAGCTTCATCCTGAACGTCGCGCGGAGGATCCAGGCCCGCCGCGCCTGAGCTCCATCATGCCCGGGGACAAGATCTACGAGGACCTGACGGTCATCGTCCGGAGGGCCAACGCCGTTTTCCGCGTCGTGGCCATCCTCGTTCTCCTCTGCCTCTGCTATTACTGGAAGGTCCAGATCCTGGACTACAAGAAATACTGGGGCCTGGCCGAGGCCAACCGGACCAGGACCCGGGTGGTGAGCGCACCGAGGGGCCTCGTCCGCGACCGTAACGGGGAGCTCCTGGCTGACAACCAGGCTAGCTTCAAGGTCTCCCTGATCCGGGACAACGTCAAGAACGCCGCCGCGTCCTACCCCGCGATCAGCAAGCTCCTGGGCATCAGCGAAGAAGAGCTCCGGAGCCGGATCGAAAGATACAAGAACCTGCCGGCCTTCGAGCCCGTGATCATCAAGGACGGCCTGGCCCCGGAGGAGATCGCCCCGATCGAGGGCCGGCGGCTGGAATTCCCCGAGCTCGAGGTCGCCGCGGAACCGAAGCGGTTCTATCCCAAAAAGACGACGGCCGCCCATATCCTCGGCTATCTACAGGAACGGTCGCCGGAGGAGATCCGGGACAACCCCGGGCGCGGGGCGGCCCTGGGCGACATGGGCGGGCGGGCGGGGATCGAAAGGCAATACGATGACCGGTTGACAGGGACGGACGGCGCCGTCCTCGAGATCGTCGATAGCCTGGGCCGGAAGAGAAGCGAACAGGTGACCCAGGACCCGGCGCCCGGCCAGGAGATCCATCTGACCATTGACGCCCGGCTCCAAGCCAGGGCGGAGGAGCTCCTCGGGGAAAAGGAAGGGGCCATCGTGGCCCTCGACCCCTCGACCGGCGAGATCTTGGCTTTGGCCAGCTCCCCCAGGTTCGACCCGAACCGGTTCATCACCCGGTTCACGCCGGAAGAATGGGTGCAGTTCGTCAATGACCCGGCGTCGCCGCTCGAGAACAGGGCCGTGCGCGGCCTTTATTCCCCGGGTTCGATCTTCAAGATCGTCATGGCCCTCACCGGGCTGGACCTCGGCTACGTCACGGACCAGACGACGGTCTATTGCAACGGCTCCATCCAGATCTACGGAAGCTCGCGCGCCTGCTGGTTCGCGCCCGGCCACGGAAGCATGAACCTGGCCAACGCCATCAAGAACTCCTGCAACATCTACTTCTACACCCTCGGCCGCCAGATGGGGATCGATGCAATCGCCAAGGGGGCGGAGGAGCTGGGGCTGGGCCGGAAGACCGGCCTGGACATCCCCGGGGAAAAGGAGGGGCTCGTCCCGAGCTCCGAATGGAAGATGAAAGCCCTGAAGACCCCCTGGTTTCCCGGAGAGACGATCTCCGTGGCCATCGGGCAGGGCCAGCTTCAAGTGACGCCCCTTCAGATCGCCGCCCTGACGGCGATGGTCGCGAACCGGGGGACGAGGACCGTGCCGCACCTCGTCCTGGACCCGGCGAACTCCAAGACAACGTCCCCCCCGGAAGCCGCCGCCCCTCCTCCCTTCAAGCGCTCGACGTTCGAGAGCCTCATCGAAGGCATGTGGAGGTCGGTCAATGACCATGGGACGGGACAAGCCGCCCGGGTCGAGGGTTTGGATGCCTGCGGCAAGACGGGGTCGACCCAGGTCGTGAGCCGGGAAAGGGCGGAAATGCTGGCCCGAGCCGGCAAACCCATCAAGACCCATTCGTGGTTCACCGGCTTCGCTCCCCGCGTGAATCCCCGTATCGTCGTGACGGTCCTCATCGAGTACGGCGGCGGCGGCGGCGCGGTCGCCGGCCCCGTGGCCGGCCAGATATTCAGCCTCTGGAAGGACATCTATAAGAAATGATGTTCGACAGGCGGCTCATCCAAGAGATCGACTGGGTTCTCATCGGGCTTGTCCTGCTCCTGACCCTCTCGGGCGTCCTGTTCATCTACAGCTCCTCCCACTTCCTGCCGAAAAGCTATTACCTGAGGCAGCTCGTCTGGGTCGGGATCAGCCTGTTCGCTGTTTTCCTCGTCGTCGCGGTGGACTACAAGTTCCTGGTTTCGTTTTCGTTCTATCTCTATTTCCTGATCGTCGCCGTCCTGGCCGGAAGTCTGGCTTTCGCCCGGCTCGTCGCCGGGACAAAAAGCTGGGTCAAGTTCGGGCTCTTCCAGGTCCAGCCCTCGGAGCTGGCCAAGGTCGTCATGATTCTGGTCCTCGCCCGGCTCTTCGCCGAGTACAAGGGACGCTATCTGAACACTCCATCCGCCGCGCTGGCCCTGTTGCTGGCCGGAGTCCCCCTCTTTCTGATCGTCATCCAGCCGGACCTGGGGACCGCCCTAACGTTCTTAGCCATCCTGGGCGGGGCCTTCATCCTGGCCGGGCTGAAGAAAAAGGCGATCCTCCTCTTCCTCGTGGTTTCCCTTGTCGTCGGCGTCGGAGGCTGGAACTTCGCGTTGAAGGACTACCAGAAAAAGCGGCTGACCACCCTCCTCAACCCCGGCCAGGACCTGCGGGGGTCGGGATACCAGATCATGCAATCCAAGATCGCCATCGGCTCGGGGGGGCTGACCGGGAAAGGCTTTATGAAGGGGTCCCAGAGCCAGCTCCGCTTCCTGCCGGCCCGCCACACGGACTTCATCTTCTCCGTGATCGGCGAGGAATTCGGGTTCCTGGGAGTGTTCATCATTCTCCTCATCTATTTCCTGATGCTTGCCCGCATGTTCCTGTCGGTGGCGAAGGCCAGGGACAGGGCGGGCGTGTATATCATCTTCATGGCCTCCATGCTCATCGCCTTCCAATTCCTCATCAACGTCCTGATGATCATCGGGCTCTTTCCTGTGACGGGCGTCCCGCTCCCGTTCGTGAGCTACGGCGGTTCCTCGCTCATCTCGAACTATATCGCCTGCGGCCTGATCCTGAACGTGAAGATGAGACGGTTCGCGAATGTTTGACGCCTCCCTGAAAAGGATCCTCACCAAGGTCGAGAAGCCCAGCCGCTATGTGGGAGGGGAGTGGAACGAGATCAAGAAAAGGCCCGGGACCGCGGCCGTCAAGGTCGCCCTGGCCTTTCCCGACGTCTACGAGATCGGGATGTCCTATCTGGGCCAAAAGATCCTCTATGCCCTCCTGAACAGGGACCCGTCGGTCCTGGCCGAGCGCGTCTTCGCCCCCTGGCCGGACTTCGAGCGGGAGCTGCGGCGGGCGGGCGTTCCCCTCGCGTCACTCGAGAACGCGATCCCCCTCCGCGATTTCGACATCGTCGGCTTCTCGCTCCTTTACGAGTTGAATTATTCCAACATTCTGACCATCCTGGACCTCGGTGGGATCCCCCTTCTCGCGGCCGACCGGGACGGTCGCCATTCGTTGGTCATCGCCGGAGGCCCGGCCGCCTTTAACCCCGAGCCCGTGGCCGAGATCTTCGACCTGATCGTCCTCGGCGACGGAGAGGAGGCATTCCCCGAGGTCATCGCGGCGTGGCGCTCCCTCCGGAGCCGGGGGCTCGACCGTCCCGCTCTCCTCAGGGAGATGGCCCGCATCGAGAGCATCTATGTCCCTTCCCTTTATGAGCCGGAGAGACACGGAGCGTCGCCGCTCCTCATTCCCCGTCCCCGGGACGGAGCCCCGCCGCGGATCGCAAAAAGGGTCCTGAGGGGGTTCGAAAGGTCCTTTTTCCCCGAGAAGATCATCGTCCCCAGCCTGAGGGTGGTTTTCGATCGGGTGGCCATGGAAGCGGCTCGGGGCTGCCCCCAGAGCTGCCGCTTCTGCCAGGCGGCGAGCCTCTATTTCCCGCCGCGGACGAAGGACCCCGGCCTCGTCATCAAGACCATGGTCCGCAGCCTCCGCCAAACCGGCTATGAGGACAGCTCCCTTTCCGCTCTCTCGGTCAGCGATTATCCTTATCTCGAAGAGACCGTCCGGTGCCTCATGGACGAGCTGGCCCGCGAAAAGATATCGCTCTCTCTCTCGTCCCTGCGGCCGCGCGGCCTCTCTCCCGAGCTCGTGAAAAGCATCCTCAAGGTGCGGAAAACGGGCTTCACTCTCGTCCCGGAGGCGGGCACGGAGCGGCTCCGGGCGGTCATCAACAAGAGGCTCACCGACGAGGAGATCCGGGACGCTCTGACGACCGCTTTTTCGGGCGGCTGGAAGCTCGTCAAGCTCTATTTCATGGCCGGCCTGCCGACGGAAACCGACGAGGATCTCAAGGGGATCGTGGACATGGTCCGGCGCAGCCTGGACCTCGGGCGTTCCATCCTCGGCACTTCCCCCCGGATCCACCTCAGTCTCTCCTCGTTCATTCCCAAGCCCCACACGCCTTTCCAATGGTTGGGAATGGAGAACGAGAGGTCGCTCGCGGAGAAGCAGCGCTTTGTCCGGTCCGAGCTCGGCCGGGCAAGGTCCGTGGAGTTCAAAGACCACCCGGTCAAAACCTCTGTCCTCGAGGCCGTTTTTTCTCGAGGAGACAGGCGGCTCAACCGGGTCCTCGTCCGGGCCTGGTCCAAGGGTGCCCGGTTCGATAGCTGGGGTGACCGGCTCGACTTCACCCTCTGGGAGCAGGCCTTCGCCGAGGAGGCGGTCGACCCCGGCGACTACCTGGGGCCTATCGACCCGTCGTCGGCCCTGCCCTGGGACCACATCGACACCGGCATCCGGAAATCCCACCTCCGTCGCGAGCTCGAGCGGGCCCTCCGGGCCGAGCCGTCGCCGACCTGCCTGGAGAGGTCGTGCGCGGAGTGCGAAGGCTGTGACGTGCGGTTCTGGAAAAAGAAGCCGGCCCCCTTTCGGAAGCCGGCCCTGACCGCCGCTCGGCCTCCGCTCGGCGAAAGGTCGGAGGAGACCTTCAGGTACAGGGTCATCTATTCCAAGAAGGGGAAGGCCCGCTACCTCTCCCATATCGACCTCATCCACGTCCTCCAGCGGAGCTTTCGGAGAGCCGGAGTCGAGGTTCGTCAGACCCTGGGGTTCCATCCGAAAATGGATTTTTCCTACGGACCCGCCCTTCCGCTCGGGATGGAGGGGCTGCGGGAAATCCTGGAATTCAAGGCGTCTTTTCGCCTGGACGGCGTCAAGTTCTTGGCCCGGACGAACCGGTCCCTTCCGCCCGGGGTCCGGTTTCTCCGCCTCGATCGCCTCGGGCCGGGGGAGCCCTCGCTCACCGGCGCGATCTGCGGACTCGTTTATTCCATGGACTGGAAAGGGGAGGAGTTCCGGACGGCCTGGCGGGATTCCCGGCCGGAGGAGGGAGGCATGGGAACGGCGATTCCTGAGCTCGCCGGGCTCAAAAACCGCCTGGCCGGGTTCCTCGAGAACAAGCCCGAAGGGGCCGCCGTTCGGACCGCGCTCAAGGGCCGCCGGCTCCTCCTGCTCCTGCCTCCGGATCCCCGGAGGGGCTTCCGCCCTCAGGACATCGTCGCCGAGGCCCTCGGGATCCTGGACCCGGTATTCCTCCTCAGGCGGGACGAGATCATCCTCGGATCCGGACCTCCGTCAATTGACAGGGCCGTCTGAATCCGATACACTGCGGCTGCTTTTTCGATAAAATCCATAGAATCTCTCAGGGTCCCGGGAGGACGCATGATCGACTTCAACCTGACCGAAGACCAGATCGCCCTTCAGGAGATGGCCCGCGAGTTCGCGGAAAAGGAGATGAGGCCCAAGGCTGCGAAATACGACCAGGGTCACGAGTTCCCCGAGGACGTCATGAAAAAGGCCTTCGAGGTCGGATTCCTGACCTGCACGGTCCCCTCCGAATACGGCGGCGGCGGCCTCAGCGACCTCGAGACGGCGATCGTCAGCGAGGAGCTCGCCCGGGGCTGCCCCGGGATGTACACGACCATGATGGCCAACTCGCTGGCCTTCACGCCCATCGTCCTCTTCGGCACCGACGAGCAGAAAAAGCGGTTCTTCGGGCCCTTCACGAAGCACATGGCCTTCGCCTCCTACTGTCTCACCGAGCGCGAAGCGGGCTCCGACACGTCGGCCATCCGGACGATGGCCAGGAAGGCTGGCTGCGAGTACGTCCTCAACGGCTCTAAGTGCTTTATCACCAACGGGGGTGTGGCCAGCCTCTATGTCGTCTTCGCTAACTCCGCGCCGGAGAAGGGCGCCCGCGGGCTGAGCGTCTTTTGCGTCCCGCGGGAGACGCCCGGGGTCACGGTCGGGAAGGTCGAGGATAAAATGGGCCAGCGGGCTTCCAATACCACTGAGCTCTTTTTCGAGGACGCCCGGGTCCCGGCGGACCATCTCATCGGCCGGGAGGGCCTCGGCTTCATCGTCGCCATGCGGACGTTCGACAAGACGCGGGCGGCGGTGGGGGCCGCGGGGGTGGGCATCGCCCGGGCCGCCCTCGAGGGTGCCGTCGACTATTCCAAGACCCGCGTCCAGTTCGGCAAGCCTATCGCCTCCTTCCAGGCGACGGCCTTCAAGATCGCCCAGATGGCCATGGAGGTCGACGCGGCCCGGCTCCTCGTCTGGCGGGCCGCTTGGCTCATGGACCACGGCAAGCCGTGCGGGGCGGAATCGGCCATGGCCAAATGCTTCGGTTCGGACGTGGCCATGCGGACGGCGCTCGAGGCGCTCCAGATATTCGGCGGGTATGGCTATATGAGGGATTACCCCATCGAGAAGCTCGTCCGGGACGCGAAACTCCTCCAGATCTACGAGGGGACGAACGAAATCCAGCGACTGGTGATCTCGAGGGAAGTGATCGGCCCCTTCAAGGGCCGCTGACCGCGCTCGGCCTATTCTTCGATGTACTCCGGAATGAGGGCCAGATTGTCGATGCCCGCACCCTTGGCGATATCGATGACTTCCATGACCTTGCTGAAGGGGAGCTTGGCCAGGGCACGGATGAAGATGGTCTTGTCCTGGCGCGTGGAGTACAGGCGCCGAAGCTCTTCGAGCAGGCCGCGAAGCTCGTAGCCGATGCCGTTGATCTCGACGCGGTCGGCGTTCTTGAGGGTCAGGACGATCAACCCGCTCGGCTGGCCGCCGCCGGACGAATCGGACTGGGTTTCGGGCAACTTGACATCTATGCCTTTCTGGACAAGAGGCGTGATGACCATGAAAATGATCAGAAGAACCAGCAGGACGTCACAGAGCGGAACGACATTGGGTTCTGCTTTAGCCATAGAAGCCTCCTCCGTGCAACTCTAAGGACTTTTATTCTAAAATAATCCGCCCGACTTGTCAACGGATTTATCAGCCCCCGGCTACTCCAGCGTCTCGATGGCCTTCCGGTTGTTGCTCGTCTGGAAAACGAGGAAGGTCTTGCCCTCTCCCGAGGCCGACCCGTAGGAATACTGGATGTCGATCACGGCGTTCCCGAGGAGGGCCCCGATCTCCGCCCCCGCGCCGATCCGGTCGGAGACGAGACAGGTCACGACTTTTTTGGCCTTGACCTTGTATCCGAGCGTCTTGAGGGAGGTCTCGGCCTTGACCGGGTCCGACGTCACCAGGTGGAAATGGCCCTGGTCCGCCTCCGAATAGACATAGAGCGCCCGGACGTTCACTCCGGCGTTGGCCAAGGTCCCCAGGACGCGGCCGAAGATGCCCGGTTCGTCGGGGGTGATGACATGGAGCTCGGTTTCCTCGTTGACGGCGTGCACGGCTCTTCCTCCTTTAGGACGCATTATTATATCAGAGGAAGAGGCGAAAACAAAGGATTTTCTCGTTGTTTTTTGCCCGGGGGGATTATAATGGGGGCTCGTAAGGAGCACCGCATGACCAGGGACTCCCGCCCGGTCCGGGTGGCCATCATCGACAATTCGGTTTTTCCCGACGTCTATCAACCGGTCGGGCACTGGAGCCGCTATCTTCCCGCGGAATGGGAGGCCTTCACGGCCCGGCACCATCAGTTCCCCGACCTCCGGGGGTTCAGCCACATGATCCTGACGGGATCCGAAGCTTCCATCCTGGAGCCCGAGTCCTGGGTCTTCGAAGAGGCCGAAGTGGTCCGGGAAGCCGTCCGGAGCGGGCTTGTGGTCCTCGGCAGTTGCTGGGGCCACCAGCTCCTGGCGTTCGCCCTGGCCGGGCCCGGACACGTGGCCCGATGTGCCAAGCCGGAGATCGGTTGGATCGCGGTCCGGCTCGCGGCGGAGAGCGACCTCCTCGGCCCGGCCGGAGAAGAGCCGTTGACGTTCTCCATCCACTTCGACGAGGTCCGCGACATCGGCGGCATATTCGAGGTTCTGGCTTCGTCGGACGCCTGCGCGGTCCAGGCCATGCGTCTCAAGGACGCCCCGGTCTGGGGCCTCCAGTGCCACCCGGAGGTGGACATCCCGACGGGCCTGAAGTTCCTTCGCGACCTGGTTGACCGCGGCTTCAAGGGGGAAAAAGCCCTTATCGAGGCCCTGGCCTCGCTCCCTGTCGATTCCGGGCTGATCCGCCGGATCGTTCCCGCCTTCCTCGCCTTGACGCCACGGACCCCTGTAAACTCAATTTTTTCGCTTGACAAGAAACTTGGAAGTCGTTCATAATAATTATCCCACGTTATTCGTATCTTCATGAGGAGGAATGGATGAAGAATAAAAAACTGTTCTTGTTTCTTATTGTCGCGCTGCTCATTTTCGTGACGGCCACATCGTTCGCGGAAACGAAAAAGCTCAAAAGGATCGGCCTCTACACCTTCGTCCAGGTCAAGGGCCAGGTCCCGACGCCCGAGGTTATGAAAATGCTGTTCGACCGGTACGCCGATGACATCCGGGCCGGCTTCGAGCAGGCGGGCTATTCGGAACTCTACCAGCCCTTCATGGACCAGCTCAAGACCGCCGAGTTCAAGGAAGAGCAGATCGCCGTCGGCGATAAGCTGATGTGGATGCTGTTCAAGTCCCAGGGCAAGGTCAAGGTCGCCGAGGACATCGAATGGGCCGGCAAGGACCCGCTCCCGGCTTTCTCCGTCCAGGTCAAGAAGGACTGGAAGATCTACGACTTCGTCATCCCCAAGCCCTGCGGCAATATCGCCCTCCGGTCGATCACCCAGGCCATCCCCCCGGCGGTCTGCAGCCTGGTCGTCGTCCCTGAAAGGGCCAACATCAATGACCCGATCACGATCGACATGAGCGGGACTCAGAACGCCAAGAGCATGACTGTCGAAGTCTATGACGCCCAGGGCCAGAAGATCGCCACCCAGGCCCTGACTCCCGATTCGCCCAAGTGGCAGACGAAGTTCGACAAGCCGGGCGAATACAGCTTCAAGGGTGCCGCGGTCAACATGGAGGGGATCACGGCCACGAATCCTTGCGCCGGAAAGACCTATATCAACATCCCGCCCATCTGCAAGCTCTGGATGTCCTGCCTCCCCTGCAAGGATTATGTGGGTCGTCCGATCACCTTCGACGCCTCCGGCTCGACGGACCCCGACGGCCAGATCACCAAGGTCGTCTTCGAGCTCCTGGACTCGTCCGGAAAGGTGATCGACACCTGCGTCACGACACGCAAGCCCTTTGTTTGGGAGAAGGTCTTTACCAAGCCCGGGACCTATACGATCAGCGCCACGGCCTATGACAATGACGGCGCGAAGTCGGCCTCCACGGACCAGAACCGCCTGACCTTCGAGGTCACCCAAAAGAGATTGTTCTGGCAGGCGGCGGCGGGCCCAATGCTGTCGGCCGGCTACAAGAATGACCTGTCGGGCAGCACCTACGTCCTGAGTGCGTTCCTGCGCGGCGGCCTCTTCTACTGGCTCGATCCCGACAAGTGGAGCTTCACCCTGACGGCCGGCGGCGCGATGCCGTTCAAGGGCAGCCCCTGGAAGTTCGCCTTCCTAGCCGAAGCCCTGGTCAACGGACATTACAAGAAATCCTACGCGGGCATCGGCCTCGGACTGAGCACGAAGTCCCAGAACGTCACGAAGACCGGCGCGGACATCGTCGCCCAGGTCGGCACGAACGTTTTCCAGACTTGGACCAAGTTCGGTTCGTTATTCCTGGAATTCCGGGCGCCGGTCGGGCGCTCCTTCAAGTACAACAACAGGTTCGGGCTCGGCTTCCGGATGCTGTTCTAAGCCCGGGCATCATCTGAAGAGCCAAGGGCCAAAGAGCCGTCTCTTTGGCCCTTTTTATTTTCAGGGCTTTGTTGGGGGGGCGATCGCCCGCCGGCGCGATCACGGCCGTTTCCCGGCAAAAGACTGCGGGCTCGGGAGTCGGGAAAGGGATAGGGGAGCCGCCGAAGGGGGACTCAAGGCCAGGTCGCGAAGGCGGGGTCAGTCGTTGAGCTTGCCGAGTTTGGCGAGCTCATCGTTGTAGTATTTCCGGTAGAGGATCTCCCACTCCCGGCTGCCTTCATCGATGGCTTTCTTCTGGGACTGGATCTTGTCGATGGCCTTCTTGTCGAGGGCCTCGTAAAGCTTCATCTCGTCCTCGATCGTCCGGACGATGATGAGGCGGATCTCGTTCGGGTCGTCCATGAACTCGACCTGGTCGTTCTTCTCGAGCACGTTGAGGACCTGGCGCGAGAGGTAATTGATCTTTTCCCGGGACAGGCGGTTGCTCACAGGACGATCCCCTTCTCTTTGGCCAGCTTGGTCTTGATCATCCGGAACATGGTCTGGTATTCGATATTCTCTTTCCGGATCTTCTCCATGTGCTTGTTGAGGATCTCGCGGACCTCCTGGTCGAGGCGGTCCTCCTTCTGGAACTCGTCGGTCATGAGGAGCGTGACCTCATCGAGCAGATGGGTCCTGTCCTCGGCGATGATCTTGCCTTCCTTAGTCAGGTTCCGCACGATCACGGACGACAGATGCTCGATTTGACCTTTGTTCAGGCGCATAACCTGAATAACATACAATAGGTCGGCCCAAAATTCAAGGTTCGATGGCCCTTTTTTTTCGTGGCCGGCGGCGGGCGCGGCGTTCCCCGGGCGGGGGACGTCACTTGACGACAAGGAAGGGAAGGAGACGGTCCCGGCCGGCGGACGGTCTGGCCAGCGCGAGAAGACTCCCCGAGGGGCTAACGACCCTGAAGATGGCGGCGTCGGACCGGGAGAGCGCTTCGCCCGAGGGCGGGACGAAATGCTCGGGGAAAAGAGGCGACCCGTGGAGGACTCGGGCCGTGGCCTCGCTCGAGAGGACGAGGGCCGGCGACGCCGGGAGCAGCTGCTCCAGGGGGACCACAAGCTCCGTGAGCCGGCCCCCGGCCAGGGCCTCCTCGATCCCGGCGACAGAGACGGCCTCGCTGACGTTATAGGGTCCCACCGACGTTCGCCGCAGGCTGTGGAGATGAGCGCCGCAGCCGATCTTGAGGCCGAGGTCATGGGCCAGGGAGCGGACATAGGTCCCCGACGAGCAGGCCACTTCGAATTCGACGAGGGGAGGCGCGTAGTTCCGAAGAACGAAGGAGCGGACGACGACGCGGGCGGGCTCCAGGGTGAATTCTTTACGGGCCCGGGCCAGCTTGTAGGCCCGGCTTCCGCCGATCTTCTTGGCGGAATAGGGGGGAGGGACCTGAAGGATCTCCCCCTCGAGGCTTCTCATGGCCGCGACAACGGCTTCGACGGGCGGGGAGTCCGCCTTTTCTTCCGATGCCGGACGGCCGGATGCATCGTACGTGTCCGTGGCGAAACCCAGCCGGATGGCTCCTTCGTAGGTCTTGTCCTGTCCGGAAAGGTAGGGAAAGAACCTCGTGGCCTGGCCGAGAGCCACGAGGAGGACGCCCGTCGCGTCGGGGTCCAGGGTCCCCCCGTGGCCGACACGCTTGAGCTTGAGGAGGCTCCGGACTCTCAGGACGACATCGTGTGACGTGCAGCCGCGGGGTTTGTCGACGATGAGGAGTCCGTCCATGCTCTTTTTTAATTGATTGATTCGGGAAGAGTTGCGGGCTCCTCGATGGCTTCCGCGTGGAGTTTTAGGCGACTTCCGAGGAGGTCGGGAAGGTTCTCAACGGCCGCCCGCTTCGTCTTTGCGTCGCTCCGGCAGTAGCGGTTAAGGGCAACCGTGGGCGTGTCGCCGATCAGCTCCGAGACGGTGCGAATGTCGATGCCGGCCCGCAGCTGCCAGGTCGCGTAGGTATCCCTCAAGTCATGGATCCGCAGCCGGCCCTTGATCCCGGCCCTGGCCTTCGCCGTCACCCAGGCAATATCCAGGCTGCTGATCGGTTCACCCGTCCTTGGATTCTCGAAAAAGTACTCCTTGCCCGGCCGGAATCTTAATACCTCGAGCACCTGGGCGTCAAGCGGGATCGTCCGGGCTTTCCCGTTCTTGGCCCGGTCCGCGGTGATCGTCAGCTCGCCACGTCGAAAGTCCACGTCCCTCCGGGGCAGGTCAAGGAGCTCGCGGCGCCGCATTCCGGTGCCGAGGTAAATGACAATCGCGTCGCGGAGGTACCCGGGGTCGGCAACCTCGACGAGCCGCCGGGCCTCCTCGAGCTCCAGGATCCTCGGCTTGAACTCCGGCTCCCGCTTCAGGAGTCCCTTCATCGGCAGGGGATAGGCGGCGAGCTTGCCGTACCGAACGGCCAGGTAGAGGATGGCCCTCAAGCACGCGACCTCCCTATTGATCGTTGCCGTCGACAAGCCCACCCGGCTGGCTCGGTAGCGGTCAACGCCCTCGGCGCTGATGTCTTTGAGAGCCGAGGTTGAGAAAAACTTCTTCAGCTGGCCGACGCTCCGCTCGTCCCAGTCGTAGGACCGTTTGTGGCAGGCGTAGAGGCGAAGATAGTCATCGGCGAAAGCTGAAAAGCGCACGACTTCTCCCTCCGGCCTCTTGGCAGGGAGCCCTTGGGCCGAATCCCGGCCCCAGGCCCTCAGCTTGTCCCGGTAGTCCCTGGCCTTGGTCTCAGTCGGGCCCGCCTTCTCGCGGTAGCGCTGGCCCTTGACTTGAATGTCGATCCACCACCAACCGTCACGGAAGAAGAGATTGCGTTTGTCCCTCGAGTGAATTCTCTTCATGGTCTCCTCCTCAGGCCCTGGCCCTCCGAAAAGGTCAGACGGGGAACTGCCTCTTCTTGGAAAGGCCGATCTTCAGCATCGTCAATGACATCATCGTGGCAATTCGGTGCGCCTGGTAGGTCACGTGATACGCGCCATCGTGACCCTTCTTTAGCCCCAACTCTTCGGGTTTCCTGGCCAGCAACTTGGAAATCTTCATGGTATTTTTGATGGCCTCAGCCTCCGCCTCATCTGCTTTTGCCGTGAGTTTATAGCCCTTCTTCGTCATGGTCTCCTCCTTACTTCACCGTCGCCCTTCCTTCTCGTCTTGATGATCCCGGCACCTTACGGACCGGCATTCCACCCGTTGAGGCTCCCACCAGCTGCAAAGCCGGCCGGCGCATTCTCCGAGCAGCGGGCAGCGGAGCGGGTTGCCTTTCGAATCGTGCGGCCAGGCCGCGGCCAAGCGCCGGAAATCCGGCTTAATCCCGGCGTCCATTTGGCTTTCCCGTCCATTGGTCCTCCCAGCGGCTTGCCGACGACGCCGCCCGCAGCAGCACCCAAAGAATGAATAGAGCCACAGCCGCAATGAAAAACCCCACGATCCGAAAGATCATATTCCCCCTCCCCCTTTGAGCCCGGAGCGAAGCCAGCCAAGGACGGGACGTGATGGGGGATTTGCCCGGAATGGGGCAGAGACGCTTGGCTTCGACCCCGGATGTTTTCCATCATGTCGTTTCCGTCCTCATCCCAGAGTGTCTCATTGCGTTCCAAGCCGTGTCAAGCTTTATTTTCCCTTCCAATCGGACCGGCTTTCGGCTATGTTTTCCCCATGAACAACCTGATCAGCGTCCCCGAGCTTTGCGCCATGCTCAAGATCTCCCGATCCACGCTCTACCGGCACCTTCAGGCCGGCGAGCTGCGGGCTGTCAAGCTCGGCCGGAGGCGCCTCTTCCGCCCCAAGGACATCGACGCGTTCGTCCGAAAGCATCTGGAAAAGTAAGCCCGGGCGGCTCCATATATCGCCAGGGAAGGAGTACCCGGCTTCCAACTGAGGCCGCCGCCCGAGCTCGTCATTTCTAATCCAGTTTGATGAAGGGATTCGTTTCAGGCTCGAGATACTTCTGGCGCTCGGCTTCGGCCTTGGCGTATCGAACCTTTCTGGCTTCGGACATCAAGGCATCCTGCAGCTCCCGGCCGGCCGTGGACAAGATCTCGCCACAACTCTCCTCCGGCCCTTGGAGGAAGAACCCCTCGCCGCCCTTGAAGAGCTTCGTCCCGTCGTCGAAGAGGCTCTCCGTGGCCCCGCCCAGGACGTCCTCGGCGGCGCGGATGAGGGTTGCCTCGTCGGGAGCGGGCAGATTGATCGTCCCGTCATGAGCAAAGATCGGATCGTCGCTCATTCGCCGCCTGCCTCTTTGAGTTTCGCCGCCCTGATCTCCAGACTCTTGTCGAGAAGATCCCGCAGCTGACGCTCACGGTCGGTCTGCGCCTGGAAGTTGGCCTGGTTCTCCGCCCGAAACTGCTCAAGGGTTAAGAGCGGTAGGCCGGCCTTGGACCGCTCGGCGTTTCTTCTCTCGAGCCACGCGAGTTCGCTCCGCTTCCTCTCGGCTGCGTCCTTGACCGACTTCTCAGCCAAGAAACGCTCGATCTCCGCCGGGGTGAGAAGCTTCAAATGCCCACCCGACACTCGACGGGCCCAATTGCATTTAGGGCAAGCCGCCCCCGCGTGCTCCGCGCGGAACGGCGCCGCGACGTCGCAGCCGCGGTTGTCGCACTTCATCCAGGCCGTCTTGACCTTCGCAAGCCGTTTGGCCACGATGGCGGCCAGGCCCGCGATCTCCGCCGGGGTGGCCTGTTCAACGAGCTCTGCCTCGTGAGAAAGGGTTGTCCCGGACCGCATCCCATGCAGCGGACCCGCCGGGCGTTTCGCGTCCTGGGCGACCCGGTCGGTCATGTCGCGGCTCTGTAAAAACTTCCGCAGTTTTTCGACGGTCATCGGTGGTGCGCCTGGCTGTTCAACTTTTAATTCTTTCTTCATTTAAACCTCCTAATT
The DNA here is from genome assembly GCA_049512315.1 of Candidatus Aminicenantales bacterium. Taxonomy (GTDB): domain Bacteria; phylum Acidobacteriota; class Aminicenantia; order Aminicenantales; family Saccharicenantaceae; genus DATKJS01. The sequence goes on from JBEKXF010000001.1 coordinate 80,510, forward strand.
TTTATCTTAAGAATCCGGACAGGCAGTCCGTCCCGCTCAAGCGACGGGTTCGGTTCTTCCCCACCTGCCCGGATTCATCGATGCGCCCGTCCGGATCCCCACATTGGAAAACTTTGATCCCGGCAGCCCGGGCCGTCCACGGAAACATCTCCAACCAAGCCTAGGAATGCCTCGCCCCGGCTCTCGGACTCCGAGGCCAGCCAGACGGCACCGGCCAAGCTGTTGATAAGGTCGTCATGGCCGCCGGGAGCATGGTCGATCCGCGTGACCCCGCCGGTCAGGTTCCGCTTCTCAAGCCCCAACATCTGATCGACCAGACGATCGTCGTCCGGGATCTCGACAAGATCGCCCTGGAGCCTTACGGACAGGAACGCGTAGAGATCCGACTTCGCGACCGAGCACGGCTCAACGGTGATGTTATTCTTCGCAAAGTCCGAGCGGATCCACCCGATCGAGACGCGGTCCTCGGTAATTCCGCTGACATGGTATTCCCGGCAGATTGCCGTAAACCGCGCCACAACCTCCTTCGGATCGGCGGGGGGACGGACCTCATCCAACCGGTCAACGATAAGCTTCCCGCCGGCGGCGTGACTCACCGCAAGAGTCATGCTGTCGCCCGACTTGACCAACTCGGACGGGTCGCAAAAGACGCGGTAAGTGCAACGCGGATTGTACGGCAAAGCAATGCGGCCCGGGACCACCGCCCGGGCGATGAGCTCCAGCGAAACGAACGTCTCCAAGTCATCCCGGAACTCGGCATAGTATTCCGTCTTCGCCTTGGAAGAATCCTTCAGCATGGCCCTGTCGATGATCGACTGCCGATACGTCGGGTTGAGGTCCGTCGTCCCCGACTTCCAGACGAGCACCGCGTCGTCCTCCTTGCCCCAGTAATCGCGGAAGAGCTCGAAGGTCGGCCCGCTCCGGATGTAAGGCGTCGTCGGGATCAGCAGCTGCGCCCCTTCCGTCTCGCCCAGCGCAGGCTCGAGCGCGGTGATGACCTCGCCCGCCGGGTTGCGACTCGTCTCCTGGTCCATCCAAAAAGAAACTTCGTCTGCCGCAGCGCCCAAAATTCGCAGGCCTCTCAAAGTACGGAAACTCGAGGTATGAATCCCGATCGTTATCCTCCCGAGCTCCACCTCCTCGGCCGTCTCCCGCGTGACCATCCCCCGGAACGCGGGCTGCCGGAGGATGTCCTTCACGTATCCATGCACCACGGAGGCCTGCAGCTTATCCGCTGCCAAGCAAAGAAGGTACGCCTTGCCGAGAAACGGCGGCCAACGCTTGAACACAGCCGCGTGGACAAGCTTCAGTGCCGTGAAGAATGACTTCCCCGCGCGCCGCCCGGCCAGGATGAGGACCGTCTGGTAAGGACCCGACGGCCTGACCGTCCGCCCGGTGAACTTCTTGAATGTCTCAAACTCCGCGTCGGTCAACGACAAGCCGTCCATCGACTTCAAAAGCGTCAGCCAGGTCCCCACCGTGGATAGGTCCTTGAAGATCTCCAGACCGCCGAACACGCGCCGGTCCTGAATCGCCTGGATGATGTCCAGCGGCGGGAGAACAGCCGGCTTCGTCATCTGCGACGCCCTAAACGGTTCAGCTGCCGACGCAGCCAGCCCTGCTTCGCTTCGGGAGTCGTGTTGGCCGCAATCACCGCCTCGGCATGGGCCGCCTGACTGCCCTCGAGCGGGACCGGACCCAAGCCCAAGGCCTGCCGGCGACGTTCCTCGGCCGCAGCTGCGCCCGGGCCGTAGTATTCGACCTCCGACCACTTGGTGCGAGTCATCGTCCCGGCAATGAACCTGGCGTCGTCCATCTGGACCGACGGGTGACCAGGGAACGGCCCAGCCTCACCCTTCGGCAAAGGCGATCGTTGGCCCGTCGCCGCGGCCCGTTTGAAGATCCTGCGTTGAATCTCACTCATGTTCTTTCCCTCCGAGTTCCCGGATCCTGGTCCGTAGGCCTTCAGCCCGACCCTCGGCCAGGGCCCCCTCAATTTGCCTGGCCGAACAGGCCAACCGCCGGCAGCTCACGGAGCAAAATCGCTTCCGCTCACCGCGCCTCCCTGGCTTGAGGCCTACCAGGCAGACCTCGCACTTCCCCGTCCCGATGGCCACGGGGGCCCTATTTGAACCGTGCACGCTTTCCTGTGGCAGGTCCGCCCGGGTTGTAGGCGTCGCCGGGAAGTCCGCAAACCTCAGGATGACGAGACAGTCCGCAAACCGCTTCCCCTTTTCCTTTAAGACCAAGAGCGGCACCTTCCCTTCCGCTGCGTTCGACTGAGCCTGGCCGTACGCTCCCTTCAGAAAGGCCGGCAGTTCGAGCCGCGTCTTGACCTCAACCGAATACCGATCATGCCTCACGTCCTCACGCCCCAGGATCCCGACCCGCTCCCCGCCGAGTTCCCTGGCGATCCGCCGCTCAACCTCCTTCCAGTTCCTCAAGTCGGTTCCCCTTCGCCCCCCTCAGGCTCTCCATGCGGAGTGGCGGGTGCATCCTGGCCGCTCTCATGGGCCTCCAGTGGCGCTGCAGGCCCCGCCAGACGGCCTCCAGGGGCGTAGTCGGCCAGGATAGCCTCCAGAGGCGTCGCCTCGGCGGACCGGCGGTCGAGTCCCAAAAGGGCCAGGTTTGCTCTGATCTGACTGAGGAAAGACGAATATGCCCGCTCGAGGATGGGTTGAAAGGTCAGGACGCCATACTTGGCCTGGTCTGGACGGACAACCGAGAACCTGCCGGCATAGAGTTCGGCCAGGGCGATCACGCCATAGGCCCGAATGGTTGTCCTGATGAGGATCTCCCGTTGGGCCGTCAGGTTGGCCTCGCCCCCTGAGTCCTCGACCAGGCGCCGCTCGAGGTCTGCCAGGTATCGTTGGACCTTGCGATATCCCTTGATCGACGGATTCACCTTGCCTGTCCGAAGCCAATACTCGATCCCATGCGTGACCAGGGGCCGGGTCGCCGGTGGCATAGGTTTAGGTAATCTGGTCAACTATGGCCTCCTTGTGGCCCGAATCCGCCCCGATAAGGTACACGCCGAAAGTCGCCCAAAAGTCCACGGAAACGGCGAATCTCCCCGAGAGAACGTGGGACTTGGGATCCCACCTTGGGAGCAGTCCATTGCATTATGCAAGGAGGCTTCGAGGTGGATTTCTGAGGGCACGTTTTCGGCCATTTCAGCGGTTCCAATTGGCTGGAACTTCTGGATTTTGACAGGTGCTCGGGTGAGGTGGTTTTCGCATCTAGAAGTTCCGTAGAAGTTCCAAGGCCCATATGGGGAAAACCCCCTAGAAGTTCCAGAAGTTCCACAGAAGTTCCACGGTTCCGGAACCGCTGAGGGAGTGTGCGGTTCCGTTTCCCCCCTTAGGGGGGGAACCGCAGCTCGAACTTCTAGAACCGCGGTAGTATTCATCGGGGGTCCGTTTTGCATTGGCCGGTATAGTAGTGCTTTTCCCCGTTGACGATCTTGGTATGCCAGCGGCCCTCCTGTTCGCCGATGTCGAGAAGGGCAATGATATACGCCTCGTAGAGTTTTTCCTCGTTGGCTGGCATGGCTCGCTCAAGGGCCTGGAGGATCTGCATATCGCGTTCTTCTTTAGTCATGTCCTTGATCCTTCGATGGGGTAATACCGTTTTGAGTTCTTGAGGCCGTTTTCGATTTGCCAGTGCTTGCCTGCGCCTTTCTTGAGCCAGTCCAGAAGCTTCTTGCGGCTTGCCCGTCCGACCTTTTCCTCCAGGCACCAGTCGGCGATACGGTCCTGGATCAACCCATAGCCGGCGCCGGCGATATAGGCCCGGACCCTCTTGATGTCTTTGGTCTCGGGGTCCTCGGTGAGCTCGAGGCCGTGGCCGGTGAGGATCATGTGGAGGATCTCGGAGGGGGCGAATCTGGTCTTTTTCCCGGTGCCGAGGCAGAGGGGGGAGCCGAGCGGGATTTCGCCGCCGTCCTCCTCCTCGGAGTCTCGGCCCTTGGACTTGAAGAAGCAGATCGTATGATCGGCCAGGTCCGCCCACGCCCCCGAGGCCTTGAGCTCGCGATCGTTGGCCTTGGGCGTATGATGCAGGATGAGGACGGTCATGCCCATGTCCCGCAACTCGCGGCAGCGGCCCATGACCAGCGCGGCGACGTCGGAATCGTTCTCCTTCCCGTCGTGGGCGCTCCGGCTCGTGTCAATGATGACCAGGGCGTTCGAGGGGAGTGTTGTCTTGTAAAGGGCCCAGCCCAGGCTGTCGAATTTCGGAGGCCGGGGTTCCATCGTCGAGTGCCAGATCTTGGCGTTCATGGAACGCATATTGAGGGCTTCGGCGCGGTCCTTCATGACCGTGAGGGGATTCTCCATGTCGATATAGACGACCGGCCTCTGCTTTGTCGCCCTGCCGAAGATCGGGAGCCCGGCCGAGACGGCTTCAGCAATCATGAGACAGGCCCAGGACTTGCCGATCGAAGTCCGGCCGTAGAGGACCGTGACGGAGTTCTCCGGTAGGAGGCCATCGATCAGCCATTCTACATGGATGTCCATCGCCCTTAGTTCGGGGAAGCTGATGGAGGGACTGATCTGTTCGGCCGGGTCAAACGCCTGGCGGTTGATTCCATCATAGGCCTCGAGATCTCCGCGGATCTCCTCAAGGTCGAGTTCTCCGGTCTTGGCCTGCTGTTCTATCTTCGCCAGGATCCGGGACGTCAACGCCCGGCGGCGGAGTTCCGAGACTCGGCCGAGAAAATTATTCGGGCTCAACCGGATGTTTCCATCCATGAGGGAGGCGACGAATTCGCCGACGTGGTCGCCCCCGATCCGGTCGACCAGGATCGCCAGGTCGATCGTCGCCGGTCTCGTTTCTTCCCAAAGCTTGGTTATAGCCGCAAAGACCCGGCGAAAGGGACCGGGTGAGAAGTCGGAATCGCGGAGGTCCGAGTTTTCCAGTAGCGCGGGCTGGAGGACCAGGGCACCCAAAAGGCCGCGCTCGATCTCCGTGGTCCGGGTCATAATCATCCTTAATTAGAACGGCACATCATCATCGCTGCCCGGACCCTTGTGATGGACGGCCTCATCGAGCGGATCCGGTCCGTCCTGGGCTGGATCCTCAGCGATTGCGGCGCCGTCAACCGGCTCGGCCGAGGCGACTAGTCGGCGCTCTTTGCCGTCCTTGGAGGCATACTTGACGATCGTGATCACGAATCTCCGGCCTTCCGGCCGGGCTGGGGCGTCAACGCCGCCGGCGGCATTTCTCCGGCCGCCGATGGCCAGCAGGGCGTCGGTCCAGGTCTCGGCGTCGGGTTGAAAACTCCAGATGAACCTGACGGGCTCGCCTCCGCCCTTGGGGGTCAGCAAAAGCGGGGCCTGATAATATATCTTGTCTTCGTCGAATTTGCTCTGCTTCTCGAGCACGTCACCGGCGAGTTCGGCATAATAGACGCCGGGTTTCACCATCCGTGGGCTTGCCGATGGCACGTACATTTTTCTCTCCTTATTCGAGTTTTGTTTTATCCGGGTCGCCGAGGTTGGTCATCTGGACCTCCGGAGCAGGAACTCGTCGAGCTGCGTCTTGTCGATCCTAATCGTGCAGTGATGGTGGCCGCAGCCGGTGGGGTTCCTATGGCGGATCCTGATGCAGGGAATGAGATCTGCGTTGACCCAGCCCCGGACCGTGGCAGGCTTGCAATCCAGGTAGATTGCCGCGCTGCGGACGGTCAGGAACCTGGCCTCCACAGTCACTTCTCCGGCGGCCAGAGGAAGTCCATCGGAAGATCCATGAACTCGCTGATTTTTTGTTTAATTTTGACGATCGAGGGAATATCCCTCACCGCACCGGTCTCGATCTTGGAGATCAGCGACTCTTCCGCGTCGACAGCCTTGCCGAGGTCGGCCTGCCGGAGGCCCTTTAGAAGCCGGGCCAGCTTGAGAGGTGATTCGTTCATTCATATCTCCTAATGTTTCTGTTGACAGAATAAGGCCGGAAGTTCATAATTCCTAGAGCGTGTATACACAACTGGACTTCTGCCCACGCAGCCCCCGGCATCACAGTCTTCTTGAGCAAGCCGAATTTCTATTGCGCGATCTCGTGGCTGGCCGAGTCCATAAATTTCCCTGTAATTGCGGTGCCTGTATTGATTGGGCCTACCGTCGGGTCAAGAGGGGCGAGGGTCGCTTATTTTCTGCGAAGACGGTCTTCGTCTACTTCCTGCGGACCGCTTTCCTCAAAAAGACGCTGGCGAACACTCGATCGGTTACGGTTCGCGAGGTGGAAGAAGAGGCCTGGCGACGAAATGAGATTGCCTGGTATGCCGATCTCAGGGACCGCCCTCGCATAGTGCCCATAGTCTCCGGTTATTTTGTTTATTGGGACGAGGTTCGAAAGGCCACAAAAAGCCAAACATTGGATGCGATAAAGAAACTTGCGAAAGCAAAGCAGCCTCCGGCCGCGAAGATGTTTCTTCGTGGGATCCTGAATAAAAAGTCGTTCTATACCTACTACAACCGGGCTGGCGATGCGGAGCTCGGCCTGATCGTGCGAGGGATGCGGAAGAAATTGGGGAGCATGGTTGAGCGATAACGCGCGTCATGCTCCCGGACTGAACAGAGGCTTAAATGAACAGACCAGAGAAAAAGTTTAAGTGTTTGGGCTATTTTTGGCTGGTCAAGAGACAATACAATAGACTGAAGCTAACCCACGACGGAGTTCCATTTACGCCGGGGCCCATAAATTTCGATTCAGGAGATCTTGAACTCGATTTCTTTGCCTTCTTTTTGTTTTGTTATCATCTTAAGGACTGGATCAAAAAAGATCCCAGCGTGGATAAAAAGACAAAGACCGGCGTTGAGGATTTTATTAACTCGACACCATGTCTCTTAGATTGCGCGAATCTGGCTAATGGAATTAAGCATCTGAGACTCGATAAACCGCCGAGAGGTAATCGGAGGCCGAGATTTAAGTCGGTCCATAGGAAAGCTCACTGGACTCCAGAATCGGTGGTTGTCGTCGATTCTATCACAATGGGAACCGATGAGGGCGAGATAGAAGCCTTTGATCTCGCATCGAAATGTCTTGCGGCCTGGCAGGATTATATCGATAAACACATTTTAGGATCGGCTTGAGGGCACGGCTGACCCTCAAAGCCCGTGGACTTTATGGCGACTTTTGAATCAAAAAAGGCTCAAAAACAGTGCAAAACAGCATTGGCCGAGAAGTGAGCTGAATTCTCCACGCTTTTATAAGTTGCTGATTTAATAGGTGATACAAGAGAAAAACGGGAGAACGAGGTCCTCACCCCCCACGGATGAGGAGTCCGTCCATGGGAATCCGGGGGCGGCCGGGCCCGCTATTCGGAGGCTGTCGAAGCCCCGGCCGGATCCGCGTCGAGCAGGTCCTGCACGGTCTTCGGGACCTCACGGATCAGGCGCTCGTAAGGCCCATAGACGGTGAAACCCGAGGCGTGGACGTGCCCGCCGCCACCGAAATGCTCGGCCACGCGGGCTGCGTTCGCCCGGCCTTTCGATCTCAGGCTGATGCGGAACGTGTCCTTGCCCATTTCCTTGAAGAACATGACCATTTCCGTGCCCTTGATGGACCGGGCCAGGGTCGTGATGTCCTCGGTGTCGATCTCTTTGAGGCCGAGGGCCTCGAGGTCCCGCTGGAACATGCTGATGATGGCGATGTTGCCCTTCGTGTTCATGGTCAGCGTCGAGAGGACCTGCCCCAGGAGCTTGATCTTCTCGGGCGGGTTGTTGTTCAGCAGCCGCTCCGAGACACGGATGGGGCTCGCCCCGAGCCGGGTCAGGCTCGTGCACGTTTCAAGGGCCTTGGCCGTCGTGTTGGAGAACTGGAAAGAGCCCGTGTCCGAGAAGATGGCGCAGTAGAGGTGGTCGGCGATCTCCGGGGTTAGGGTGATGTCCAGGCAACGGCTGAGGTCGAAGACCATCTCGCCGACGGCCGAGGCGCCGGGATCGATCCAGTTGATGTCGGCATAGGGGGTGTTCGAATAATGATGGTCGATATTGATCTTGAACGCGCCGCCCAGGTGCTCCTGACCGGAGCGGGAGACGTCCGCGCACTCGAGGAGAATGACGGTGTCAAACCCGGACGGGTCGATCTGCCCGATCCGGATCCTCCCGGCGTCGGGAAAATGGCAGAACGGGAAAGGGGTGTTGTCCTTGTTGACGACCGAGACCTCTTTCCCCAGGAGGTCGCCCATCCGGCTCAGGGCGAGGCCGGTACAGAGGGAATCGCCGTCCGGACGGAGGTGGGAGGTCACGGCAATCCGCCGGGACTTCCGGATCCGGGAAGCGATCTCGAGTCGGGGATCAGGTGTCATGTTTCTTCGTCCGTTCGATCAGCCGGTCGATCTTGTCCGCATACTCTGGACCCTCGTCCAGGGCAAAAAATAGTCCCGGATTATACTTCAATTTGACCCGGGAGGCAAGGGTTTTGCGGATGTATCCCTTGCTCTTCTCCAACCGGTCGAGGAAGCCCTGCGGGTCGGCCGCCCCGAAGACGCTCAGGGAGACGTGGGCGTTGAGGAGGTCGGGAGTCACCTCGACCCGGGTCACGGTCACGAGCCCCGACGAGGGGTCCTGGAATTCGCGGATCATCAGGCGGCCGAGCTCTTCCTGGATGAGCTCGGCGACACGGCGGGCCCTCAGCCCCGGTTTCGTCATCGCTCCTCTCCTTCTCCTTCGGCGGACGCGCGCTAGAGATACTAGAGATACCGGATCTCGTGATGGACGATTTCCCCTTCTTCGAGCCCCCGGGCGTCCGAGAGGATCCTGTTGAGGAGGTCCCCGACGACGGTGGCCCGGCTATTGAGCGTCACGACCCCCAGGAGGGCCCTCTGCCACTTGTCCTGGTAATCGAGCTCGGCCACGGCCACGTTGTAGCGGCCCTTGAGCCGCTCCTTGAAACCGTGGAGGATCCGCCTCTTGTCCTTGAGGGATCGGGCGTAGGGGAAAAATATCTCGAGGGTCAAGACACCGACGATCATCGGACTCCCGCGAAGCGTCTAGGTCGCTTTGACCTTCTCCCGGATGAAGGCCTCGATCGTGTCGCCCACCTGGATATCGCTGAACTTATCGAGGCCGATGCCGCATTCGTAATCCTTCTTGACTTCCGTGACGTTCTCCTTGACGTGCCTGAGCGAGGAGATCCGCCCCTGGTGGATGACCTCTTTGCCGCGGATGACGCGGACCTCGGAGCTCCGGGTGATCTTGCCGTCCTGGACATAGCAGCCGGCGATCGTCCCGACCTTCGGGATCTGGAAGACGCGGCGAACTTCGGCTCGGCCCTGGTAGGTTTCCTTGATGACCGGCTCGAGCAGTCCGATGACTGCCTTTTTGATGTCGTCCGTGACCTGGTAGATGATGTCGTACACCCGGATCTCGACCGCTTCCTTCTTGGCCAGGTCGAGGACCTTCGGGCTCGGCTTGACGTTGTAGCCGATGATGATCGCGTTCGAAGCCGATGCCAGGAGCACGTCGGCCTCGGTGATGGCGCCCGTGGCCTGGTGGACGATCTTGATGTTCACCTTCTCCGTGCCGAGGGGCGGGATGATCTCGGTGAGGACTTCGACCGAACCCTGAACATCGGCCTTGATGATCAGGGCCAGTTCTTTGGCCCGGCCCCCTTCGATCCGCTTGAAGAGGTCGTCGAGAGTGAAGTGCTCCGGCCGCACCTGTTCCTGCTTTTTCACCCTGGATCGCCGGAACTCGACGATCTTCTTGGCCGAGACGATGTCGCCGGTGACCTGGAAGAAATCCCCGGCCTCCGGGACCTCGGAAAAGCCCATGACTTCGACGGGGATCGAGGGGCCGGCGCTCTTCAGGGTTTTCCCCCGGTCGTCGAACATCGCCCGCACTTTGCCGGAGGCCGTTCCCGAGACGAAGGCCTGGCCGACGACGAGCGTCCCGTTCTGGACGATCACGGTCGCCAGGGGGCCCTTTTGGCTGTCCAGCCGGGCCTCGAGGACGACTCCCTGGGCGGGGACCTTGGGGTTCCCTTTGAGCTCCAGGATGTCGCTTAGGAGCAGGATCATTTCGAGAAGGTCATCGATGTTCGTTTTGTCGCGCGCGGAGACGGCCACGCTGATCGTCTTGCCTCCCCAGTCCTCGACGAGAAGGCCTTCCTTGGACAGCTGCTGCTTGACCCGGTCCTGGTGGGCCTCGGGCTTGTCGATCTTGTTGATGGCCACGATGATGGGGACGCCGGCCGCCTTGGCGTGGTCGATGGCTTCCTTGGTCTGTGGCATGACCCCGTCGTCGGCGGCGACGACGAGGACGACGATGTCGGTGACCTTGGCCCCGCGGGCCCGGAGCTGGGTGAACGCTTCGTGGCCCGGGGTGTCGACGAAGGTGATCGAGCGGTTCTTGATGGGGACGCGATAGGCCCCGATGTGCTGAGTGATGCCGCCCGATTCCTTGCCCACGAGGTTCGAGGACCGGATGGCGTCGAGGAGCGTCGTCTTGCCGTGGTCGACGTGTCCCATGATCGTGACGACCGGGGAACGGGGGACGAGGTCCGCCGTCCGGGCCTCGGCCTGCCGGCGCATGGCCTGCTCGAACGTCGTGAACTCGGCGTCGAAATCCGTGGCCTTGGTGATGGCCGCGGCCATGGCTTCATCGGCGAAATCGTCGAGGTCGGCGGCGACGCCCTTGGCCGCGAGCTTGTCCATCAGGTCTTTGGGCTTGAGCTTCATCCGCTCGGCCACGTTGCGGAGGGCGAGGCCCTCCCAGATGGTCAGTTTGTGCCGGGGTTTGGGAGCGGCCTCTTTGGCCGCTTTCTTGACGGTTGGTTTTTTGGCTTGATCACTCATGCGTTTGTTCTTGCGTGATGGAAATTTTCCAGCCCACGAGTCTGGAAGCCAGCTTGACGTTGATCCCCTTCTTGCCGATGGCCAGGGACAGCTGGTCTTTGTCCACGACGGCCTCCATGGTTTTTTCGTTCGGGTTGACGACGGAGAGCTTTTCGACCTTGGCCGGGCTCAGCGCGGCCTTGGCGTACGCGGCGGCGTTCGACGACCACTGGATGATGTCGACCTTTTCGCCGCCGAGCTCCTTGGAGATGGCCAGGATCCTTCCCCCCTTGACGCCGATGCAGGCCCCGATGGGGTCGATGTCCCGCTCCCGGCTGGCGACAGAGACCTTGGCCCTTTCACCGGCTTGGCGGACGATGTCCTTGATCTCGATCGTCCCGTTGGCGATCTCCGGGATCTCGTTCTCGAGGAGCTTGGCCAGGAAGCGGGGGCTCGTCCGGGAGATGATGATCTGCGGGCCCTTGGGTCCCCGGATGACCTGGCTGATTACGGCCTTGACCATGTCCCCCCGCTGAAACTCCTCTGTGGGGAGCTTTTCCCGCAGCGGGAAGGTGACTTCGGTCCGGTTGATCTCGAGGATGAGCGCGCCGTCCTCGACGCGGCGGACGATGCCGGTGACGATCTCCCCGAGCCGCGGAGCGTAATCCTCATAGATCTTCTCCTGCTCAGCGTCCCGGACCTTCTGGAAGATGACCTGTTTCGCGGCCTGGGCGGCGATCCGGCCCAAGGTGTCGGCGGGGAGGTCGATCTCGACTTCGTCGCCCTCCTTCGCCCCCTTCCGGAGCATCCGGGCTTCCTCGAGCGGGATCTCCGCGGCCGGGTTCCCGGGCTTCTCGGCGGCGCGCTTGACCGCGTACACCCGCAGCTCGCCCTTCTCGGGCTTGAACAGGATCCGGACGTCCTCGTTCCGGGAGAAGAATTTCCCGGCCGCGACCTTCAGGGACTCCTCGATCGCCTGGATGATCACGCGCGGCTCGACATCGCGCTCCTTGCTGAGCTGCAGGATCGTATTCCAGACATTGACTTTCATCCGTTGTTCTCTTTTTCCTCCGGAGGACTTCCAGGGACGAGAGATTATATCGGAAAATCCGCCAAAGTGCAACGAAGCCTATCCAGCGAGCTGGCCGTGGAGGCTGTAGGGGCCGTAGCCGGTAATGCGGACGGTGACGAATTGCCCGATGACGTCGCGAGGGGAATCGAAGTTGACTACGAGATTGCCCTCGGTCCGCCCGGTCAGGCGGCCCCCGCCCTTCGGGCTCTGGCCAAGGCAGAGGACCTTGAGCTCCCGACCGACAAACGTATTGTTGACCTCGAGCTGAATCGTCTTCTGGAGGTTCTGGAGGGCGAGGAGCCTCCGTCTTTTGACCTCGAGGGGGACGTCGTCGGTCATCCGTGCGGCCGCCGTTAGGGGGCGGGGCGAATAGCGGAAGGAAAATATGCCGGCGAACCGGAGCTCGCGGAGGGCGTCGCATGTCTCCTCGAAATCGGCTTCCGTCTCCCCGGGGAAGCCGACGATGATGTCGGTCATCAGGAGGATGCCGGGAAGAGCCTTTTTGAGGTGCGTCACCAGGGCCAGGTAATCTCCGCGGGTATAGCCGCGGTTCATCCTCTCCAGGACGGCCGTCGAGCCCGACTGGAGAGGAAGATGGAGCCCGCGGCAGACTTTCGGGTTCCTCGCCATGGCCGCGATGATGTCGTCGCCGAAATTCCTGGGGTGGGAGGTGATGAAGCGGACCCAGGCGATGCCCGCAACGGCCGAGGCTTCATCGAGAAGGTCGGCGAAGCCGCGCCCGGATCCGGGGTCCCGATAGGAATTGACATTCTGACCCAAGAACTGGATTTCCTTGTAGCCGTCGGCGGCCAGGTCCCTGACCTCTCGGACGATGTCCCCGCAGGGCCGGAATTTCTCGCGGCCCCGGCTGAAGGGGACGACGCAGTAAGCGCAGAACTTGTCGCACCCCTCCATGACCGTGACGAACGCGCTCGTCACGCTTTCCCGGACGGTCTCAGGATGGCCGAACTCCCGCCAGCCGCGCCCCCGGCCCGTTTCGAGGCACGGCCCGACCGCCGCTTTTTCCAGGATCGCAGGGATCTCGAGATAGTTGTCCGGGCCGACGACAAAATCGATGAACGGCCTCTTCTTGAAGAGCGTTTCCCGATAAACCTGGGCGACGCAGCCGGCGACGCCGATGAGGACGGCCCGTTTTTTCTTGAGCGATGAGAGTCGGCCGAGGTAGGAATAAAGCTTCTCCTCGGACTTCTCGCGGACGGCGCAGGTGTTGACGATGATGACGTCGGCTTCCTCGATGCTAGCGGCCCGGGCCGCGCCCGACCGCGCCAGGATCCCGGAGATGTGCTCGGAATCGTTCTCGTTCATCTGGCACCCGAACGTCCGGACAAAATACTTCATGAGCCCTATTATACACGACGGGGAGCCTCGGGCCGTGAAGGTGAGGGATGACCTTGACACGGATCCCGGCCGAGGGATATGTATGGGATGTGATCAAGGAGAGAGAAGTTGGGAGATCGATCGCAGGTGAATCCTGGAGAGGAGGAGCGCCGAGCATGACCGGAGAGCCCATCACCCTGGAACAGGCGTCCGTCCTGGATGTCGTCGCGGGAGAGCTGCGGCCCCATCATCGCGTCGTCATCCGGGGAGGGATCATCGAGCGCGTGGAACCCGTCGGAGCCAAAGCTCCGCCGGCCGCGCCGGGCCCGGTCATCGACGTCAAGGGCAGGACCGTCATGCCCGGCCTGTGCGATGCCCACGTCCATGTGTCGGCCTGGACGGCCGATCTTTCCGAGCTGATGCGCAGCTCGCCCTTCTACACGGCCGCGCGGGCCGCCGGCATTCTCGGCGAGATGCTGAACCGGGGTTTCACCACTGTTCGGGATGCCGGCGGGGCGGATTTCGGGTTGGCCCAAGCCGTGGATGAGGGCCGCGTCGTCGGGCCCAGGATCCTATTCTGCGGGCAGGGGCTGTCGCAGACAGGCGGGCATGCGGATATCCGCAGGCGGGGCGAGCGCGTTGTGAAAGGGGTGAGCGCCGCGGTTAATCTCGGCCGGCTCTGCGACGGTGTCACCGATGTCCGCCGCGCCTGCCGGGAGGAAATCCGCAAAGGCGCCAGCCACATCAAGCTCATGCTGTCCGGGGGAATCGTCTCGCCGACCGACCGGATCACCAATGCCCAATTCTCGGAGGAAGAGATCCGGGCCGCGGTGGATGAGGCGGAGATGGCCGGGATCTATTGCATGGGGCACGTGTACACGGCCCGGGCAGCGAACCGGGCCCTTCGATGCGGAGTCAAGTCGCTCGAGCACTGCAATCTCATTGACGAGACGAGCGTCGAGTTGTTCGTGACGTACCAAGCCACCATGGTCCCCACCCTGACCACGTATGACGTCCTGGGCGAAGAGGGCCTGCAGGCCGGGCTCTCGGAGGCGCAGATCGCCAAGCTTCACGAGGTCAAGGGCCACGGATTACGGGCCCTCGAAATGGCCTCCAGGGGCGGCGTGAAGCTGGCCTACGGCACGGATCTGCTGGGACCGATGCACCAGCATCAGCTCCGGGAATTTATGCTCCGGGCCGCCGTTCAGCCGCCTCTGGACGTCATCCGGTCGGCGACATGCAACGCCGCGGAGCTGTTCAGGGAACACGGCCGGACAGGGATCGTGGCCGAAGGCGCGCGCGCCGACCTCTTGATCGTGGAAGGCAATCCCTTGCGTGATCTCGGGTGCCTCCAGGACCCCGATCGGTGCCTCGCGGCCATTATCAAAGGCGGAGTCTTCTATAAGAATAAGCTCTGAAGCGTCCGGTCCGCGGCAGCCGGACCTCCGGAGCCCGCGGGGTCTTGCTTCTTCTTTCCCGCGGGAATATCATCACACGGAAAAGACGCCCGGAAGTGACGGGCGTTTGAGTGTTACGCTTGAAGAGGAGCATTCCATGCGCGGAATTTCCCAACGTCCCGAGCCGGGAACGAGTCGCAGGGGAGCGGGGTCGGGCCGCTCGAAGAGGCGAAAAACGTCGGGTTGCTCTTTTCTGTCTCTGAGGGGCCGGCGGCTTGGCCGTTTCTTCCCCCTGGCTCTGGCTTTCATCCTCGTGGTGTGGCCGGGGTCCGGCGTCTTCGCTCAAGACCGTGACCGGAATGAGGCGGCCCGCCAGCAGCTCGAGTATACGCGGGCCCACTATACCAAGCACGACTACCACATTCCCATGCGGGATGGAATCCGGCTTTTTACCACGGTCTACGTGCCCAAGGACTCCAGCCGGCCCTATCCCATCCTGATGGAGCGCACGCCGTACTCCGTATCTCCATACGGCCCCGACAGCTACAGGTCCGTGCTCGGCCCCTCGCGGGGTTGCGAAGAGGAGGGTTTCATTTTTGCCTACCAGGATGTCCGCGGACGCTATCTCTCGGAAGGCGAATTCGTCGATATTCCCTTTCACAAAACCCGCTTCTCGAGTTCCATGGACACCGATGAGAGCACGGATACGTACGACACGATCGACTGGCTCGTCAAGCACCTCCCCGGCAACAACGGGAAGGTCGGGATCTGGGGAATTTCGTACCCGGGGTTCTACGCCGCATTCAGTCTGATCGACGCCCATCCCGCGCTCAAAGCGGTCTCCCCTCAAGCCCCGATGGCGGATGTCGGCAACGGTGACGACGCCTACCACAACGGCGCGTTCTTCCTGGCTGCCAACTTCGGCTTCTACGCGTCGTTCAAGCCGCGGCGGGGAGGGCCGGCCGTCCCAGAGAGGTTCGGGGGTTTCAGTTTCGGCACGCCCGACCAGTATGACTTCTATTTGCGCATGGGGACCCTGGCGGAGGGGACGAAGAAGTATTTCCAGGACCCGAACCCATACTGGGATGACATGCTGGCTCATGATGCCTACGATGACTTCTGGCAGCGCCGCGCGCTAGCCCCCCACATGAAGAATGTTAGGCCGGCCGTGCTTCTCGTCGGGGGCTGGTTTGACGCCGAGGACCTCGGCGGCACGCCGAAATTGTTCCGGGCGCTCGTCGCCCGCCAAACGCGGGCTCCCGTCACTTTTGTCATGGGCCCATGGCCCCACGGGGGTTGGGCCGGCCTGGAGGGCGACCGGCTCGGCCGACTGAGCTTCGGATCCAAGACCGGGGCGTTCTTCCGCGAACAGATCGAGCTGCCGTTTTTCCTCTATCACCTGAAAGGCCAGGGCCAGGGCCTCGTGTCACCGGAAGAAAACCGCCCCCCGGCGGCCTGGCTGTTCGAAACGGGAAAGAACCAGTGGCGTCGTTTCGACGTCTGGCCTCCGAAGGAGGCCCGCGAAAAAGCCCTCTATCTAGGCCAGGGCGGCAAGCTCTCCTTTGATCCGGCAGCGGGGACGGGCGCCGATTTCGATGAATATCTCAGCGACCCGGACAAGCCCGTGCCCGTGATTGGTCACATCGGACGGGGCATGCCGTATGATTACATGGCCGAGGATCAGCGGTTCGCCGCAGAGCGTCCGGACGTCCTGGTCTATGAAACAGAGCCGCTCGATCATGACGTTACGGCGTTAGGTCCCCTGACGCCGCGGCTGACGGTTTCCACTTCCGGCACGGATTCGGACTTCGTCGTGAAGCTCATCGATGTCTATCCGAACGATGCCCAGGACTTGGACGGGAACCCGGCGGGGGTTCCCCTGGCAGGCTATCAGGAGCTCGTGCGGGGGGAGCCGTTCCGGGGGAAATTCCGTCATGATATGGTGAAGCCAGAGCCTTTCACGCCAGGCCTGCCTGAGAAGATCGAGTTCGCGATGCCGGACGTCTGTCATACGTTCCTCGCGGGACATCGGATTATGGTCCAGATCCAGAGCTCCTGGTTTCCTTTGATTGACCGGAATCCGCAGAAATTCCTCGACATTCCTAAAGCCCTGGCCTCGGACTTCGAGAAAGCGATCGAGCGGGTGTTCCGGGGCGGTAAAGACGGCTCTCAGATCCGCATTTGGGTGCTTGAATGACGGTATCGGAAAACGCCCGGGATGTCCCGGGCCCGGCTTGAGGGAGATTCCTCTATGGAGGAAATCCTCCGGAGGGTCCCTCACGTCTCAGAGGATGTCGTCCAGGATGGCCACGGCGTCCCGGATGAGCGGCTCGCAGCGGGTCTCGTGGAGCCTCTTTTCTGCGATCGTCTTTTGCCCCTCGGGACTCCCGATGTCGCAGCCGAGGAGGTCGTTGCAGCGGGCCGTGCCGTGTTTGACCTTGAACCTCCTAACGAATTCCCGGACGAGGGCGTAGGTGCGGTCCTTTGCCGCCGCGTCGTCGGCCCTGACCCTGCCGTATTTCAGGCCGATGACCAGGAACGCGCCGGTCACGGCGCCGCAGCAGTCCCCCGATTTGGCGATGCCGCCGCCAAAGGGCTGGGAGATCCGGAGGGCCGTTTCCCGGGCCAGTCCGAAGTCCTCCGCGTAGGCCGCGAGGACGGCCTGGGAACAGCTGAAGCCTTGCTTGAATAGAGAGATCGCCTGTTCGGGCTTCGTCATGAGCGCAACCTTTCGCCGCCGGCGTTGTGGTCGAGCATCTCCCGCGCAATCTTGAGGGACGCGTCCGTCAGGCGGCTGCCCGCGATGAGCCGGGCGATCTCCGTCACCCGGCCTTCCCGTCCCAGGCTTTGGACAAAAGTGAAGGTCCGTTCTTTTTCGACCTTCTTCTCGACCCGGAAATGATGGCTGGCCGTGGAGGCGATCTGAGGGAGATGGGTGATGCAGATGACCTGGTGGCGGGCGGCCAGCTTGCGGAGCTTCTGGGCGATGAAGTCGGCCGTCTTACCGCCGATCCCGGAATCGATCTCGTCGAAGATCAGGGTCTTCTGGGTCTCGGAGTCCTTGCCCACGGACTTGAGGGCGAGCATGACCCGGGACAGCTCCCCGCCCGAGGCGATCCGCCGGAGCGGCCGCAGCTCTTCGCCGGGGTTCGGCGAAATGAGGAACTCCGCGTCATCGCCCCCCTGGTCCCGGATCGTAGCCGCGTCCGAGAGTGATGGGACGGTCGGGTCGATGCGGATCGCAAACCTGGCCTTCTTCATCCCGAGGAGCGCGATCTCCTTCTCCATGAGCCGCTCGAGCTCCCGGGCGGCCCCGGATCTCATGGCCCCCAGCTTCTGACAAAGGCCGCCGTATTCCCCGAACCTCGACCGGATCTCGGTCTCCATCTCCGCCAGGCGCTCCTTGCTCGTGGTGAGCGCGGCCTGCTCTTTCCGGAGCCCTTCCAGGCGTTCGATGACGGCCTCGATGGTGCCGCCGTATTTCCGCTTGAGCTTCTCGATGATGCTCAGGCGCTCCTCGACGGCCTCCGGGTCCTCCGGGTCCTCCGACCTCCTGTCCTTGAAGCGGACGAGAGAGTCGGCGACGTCCTGGAGGAGGATGGCGGCCTCCCCGAGGCCCGTCCGGAAGGCCTCGAAGGAGGCCTCGTATGCCGTGAGCTCGCCCAGGACCGACTGGAGCCGGGAGAGCAGGGGGATGAGGGAGTCCTCGCGGAGATAGGCGATGTCGAGGGCGCGGTCGACGAGGGAGGCGATCTTTTCGGCGTTCTTGAGGATCTCCCGCTCCCGGAGGAGCTCGGCGTCCTCGCCTGGCCTCAGCCGGGCGGACTCGATCTCGCGGGCCTGGAAAGCGACGAAATCGAGCCGTTGCTCCCTCTCCTTTTCCCGGGCCTCGAGCTCGCTTTTTTCCTGGAGCAGGCGCCTGAGCCCCTGGGCGGCCAGGGCGGTCTCGCGCAAGACGCCGGGCTCGTCCAGGGAGCTGTCCAGGTAGCGGAGGTGGTTCTCGAGGTGGAGAAGAAAGACATGGTCGTTCTGCCCGTAAATGTCGACGAGCCGCGGACCGAGCTCCTTGAGTTTCCGGACCGGGACGAGGACCCCATTGATATAGACCTTGCCCGCCCCCTGGTCCGTGATCTGGCGCTGGATGAGAAGCTCGCCGTCTTCGGCCGCGGGGAGACCGCCAAGGTCGACGGGGGCTTTGGTCACGTCGAACACGGCCTCGACAAAGGCTTCCTTCTTTCCCGTGCGGACAAGGTCGGGCGCGCCCTTGTCGCCGAGGACGAGCCGGATGGCATCGATGATGATGGACTTGCCAGAGCCCGTCTCACCGGTCAGGATGGAAAACCCGGCGTCCAGCCGGATCTCGAGGTCCTCGATAGTTGCCAGATTCCTGACCCGGAGGAACTTGATCATGGCCTTGCCGGGTCTTATCGGGTGAGCTTATAGGCGACGAGGGCCCGACCCATGTTGATCCGGCCGTAGCCGAGATGATCGTCCTTGCCTGGATATTGAGCCTTGTTCACGTCGTCGGCGGTATACCGGATGATGTTCATGACCTGGTTCGGGGTCAGCCAGGGCTTATGGCTGATGAGGAGGGCCGCCAGCCCGGCCACCTGGGGAGAGGACCCGGACGTCCCCGACCCGAAAACGTAGGGCAGGTTATCGGGGCCCACGTACCACTGGGGCGCGGGGCCAAGGATCCAGACCCCGGGAGCGGCCACGTCCACCTGAGATCCGGGGCTGGAGAAGGACGCCCACGCGTCATTGTAGTCCGTGGCAGCGACGGCGAGAACGTAATCGTCGTAGGCCGCCGGATAGGAAACTGAGGTGCCGTCATTTCCGGCCGCGGCCACGACGACGACGTTCTTATCGTAGGCGTACTTGCAGGCCTCCTTCAGGGCCGGGTCGTCGGCGTCGCCGCCGGCGCTGATGTTGATGACCTTGGCCCCGTTGTCGGCCGCCCAGATGATGCCCTCGATCAGCTGGTCATAATAGCCGTTGCCGTCGGCGTCCATGACCTTGACGGGGAGGATCTTGCAGTTCCAGGCGACGCCGGCGATCCCCTCATTGTTGTTTGTTTCGGCCGCCGCGATGCCGGCGACCCAGGTACCGTGGGAGTTGTCGTCGGTGGCGTCTGAGTCTCCGTTGATGAAATCGTAGCCGGTCGAGACGACCTTGTTCTTGAGCTCGGCATGGCTCATGTCCACGCCCGTGTCGACGACGGCGATGATGGTCCCCGCGTCACCCTTGGTCACATCCCAGGCCGGGGTCGCCTTGATGTCGGCGCCGGCCGTCATCTGAGGTTGGGTATCCGGGCTGATGTTGAGAATGCCTCCCCGGTTGGAGAGGTTATACTGATACGCGGAGAAATAGGTATCGTTCGGGACCGTGAACAGGCGCGTCCGGTAGTCCGGCCCGGCGTATTCCACCTCCGGGTTCTGGCGGAGGACGGTGAGCATCTCGCGGACGGTCACGTTCGGGGGAATCTGGACCCGGTAAACGCCGGTTCCGGCGATCCGCCGGATCTTGCCGAGCGCGTGGTATTGGAGGATCCCCTCGGCGCTACCCGCGCTGACCCCCGGCCGGAACTTGACGAGGATCCGGTCGGTGGCAAGCCTGGACTTCGCGGACCGTCCGGGCCGTTCGACCCTGAGGACCCGGTCCGCCCGGAAGCCGGACCGGTCGTTGCGCTTCCCGGCTTTTTGCAGGCTGGAATTGGCGGAACCCAGCCCGAGCAGCAGGAGGACACAAAGGACCAGGACCGGACGGAAGGCTTTCTTGCCGAAGAAGTTCATGATCACCTCCTGAGCCTAGAAGAAAAATAGGCACCCGGCCGAAACCGTCCCGTCGATACCTCCGGCGTAGGGAAGGAATCCCGCTTCCGCCCTGAGGCTGATGCGGTCGGAGACCTTATAATCGGCCCCCAGGGAGATCTCCACCAGACTCTTCCCCCTGATCTTCTTGGTTTCCTGACCGTAGAGGTCGCTCAGCGTCTCGTCCAGCTTGAAATTTCCCCAGAACCAGCTCCCCAAAATGCTGAGGAAGGGGACGAACTTGCCGGGAAAGATGTACGAGATCCTGGGACCGACGGAAGCCCGCATCCAGGTCGGCCCGCCCCTGGAAGTTCCGGGCACACTGAACCCTTCGAGCGTCCACGTCTTGGTGCTCCCAGGAGAATAGACGAACCGTCCGACCCCTTCGATATCAAAGTCGCCGAGGCGAAGGAGGCCGGCCCGGACCCCGGCCCCGATAAGAAGGCCCGTCACCGCTCCGGCTTCATAGTCGATCGAGATGGGGAGGTGAACGAAGTGGAGGCCGTTGAAATTGGAGAGCGAAAAGCCGGCTTCAAGGTCGAAGACAAGGCCCGGCCGGGGCTCGATCTCCGCCCGGGCCATGATGAGATCGGCCGAGGATTTGGACAGCCGGACCTTATCCTCGACCGTCCGCGAGAAATGCTCGAAACTGATCCCGGCCCTGAAGGAGGCCTTGTTCTCCGAGGCGCCCGACGGGACGGCCGTAAAAAGAACCAAGAGGGTCAAGGACAGGAAGACAGGGGGCAAGCTTCGGGGTGGCTTTTTCATGGGTACACCTCCTCCGGAGTCGTTCGGGGTCACTTGACCTTGTTCGGGACGGCTTTTTTGTTGGCATCGATCTGTTTCAGGCGTGCCGTGGCTTTCTTGACCAGCTTGCTCTTCGGGTAATCGGAGACGAGCTTGGTGAAATAGGGGACGGCCTGATCGGGCGCCTTGCTCTGGAAGTAGGACTCGCCAAGGTAGAAATAGACGACGTCCATGTGCGAATAATTGGGGTAGGTCGTCATGACTTCACTCAGCCGGCTGATGGCCGCTCGGTTCACCTGCATCTTGGAGTATTGCGTTCCGATGCCGGTTTCGTGCTCGGCCAGCCGCTCCTCGCAGTCCTTGATCTTTTCCTGGGTTTCCTTCGCCTGGTCGCTGGCGGGATAGTCCGTGATGAGCTTTTTGAACTCCGCAAGCGCCTGGACCGTCTTGGCCTGATCGCGGCCGGGCTTCAGGGCCTTCTTGTAGGAGGCCATGGCGATCTGGTACTGGCAGTAGGAGGCCGACGGACTGAAGGGGTAGGACTTGATGAACTCCCGGTACTCGGCCGCGGCCAGGATCATGCTGCCGTCGTCCCCTTTCTTGAAATACGTGTCGGCGATGAGGAGCTTGGCCCTCTGGGCATAGAAGCTCTTGGGGAAGGAATCGATGACCTGGCGGAGGTACAGGAGGGCCTTCTCCGAGTCTTTCTTCATCTCGGCCTCGCCGAGCTTGAACAGGGCCTCGTCGGAAGCGGCGATGTCCGGGGAGATCTGGACAGGCTTCTTCCTGCAGCCGGTGGCGAAGGTGAGGGCCGCGGCGAGCGCGAGCGTCAGGGCGAGGGTCTTCCGTACGGGGTGTGATGTCATGTCATCCGTCCTTGTGACCGGCCACTCGGGCCGCGATCCGTTTCATCTCCCGGATGACCCCTGCGGGGTCCGGGGCTTCGAAAATGGCCGAACCGGCGACGACAACGTCCATGCCAGCCCGGAGGATGTCCTCCAGGTTGTCGAGTTTGATCCCGCCGTCGACCTCGACCGGGGCCTCGAGCTTTTCTTCCCGCAGCCAGGCCTGGAGGTTGCGGATCTTGTCCAGGCAGGAGGGGATGAAGGACTGTCCCCCCCAACCCGGGTTGACCGACATCAAGAGGATGAAATCCACGTCCCTGAGGATCTCGCGGAGGGACTCAAGCGGCGTCGCCGGATTGAGGGCGACCCCGGCCTTCCGGCCGAGCTCCTTGATCATCGTGACGTCCTTGTGGAGGTGGGCGGTGGCCTCGACGTGGAGGGAGATCCAGTCCGCCCCGGCTTCGTGGAAAAGGGGGACGAAGGCGCGCGGGTTCTCGACCATCAGGTGGACGTCGATCGGCAGGCGGGTCCTCTTCCGGACGGATTCGACGAGCCGGGGCCCGAGGGTCAGGTTGGGGACGAAATGGCCGTCCATGATGTCGACGTGGATGAGGTCCGCGCCCGCGCTTTCGGCCAGCTCGACGGCCTCTCCGATCCGCGAGAAATCGGCCGAAAGGATGGAGGCGGCGATCCGGGCCTTCACCGGCTGACCTCCAGCGTGATCAGGTTCCTTTTCTGGATCTTGTAGCCGGCCGGCGGGAACTGCCCGACGATGAAGCCCGAGGACCGGCCGGGATAATAACGGTATTGAATGTCGGCGACCTTGAAATTCAGGGCTTTCAGCCAGGCGACGACGCGGTCGGCCCGGAGGCCGACGAGGAAGTCGGGCATGATGTAGCGGTCCTCCCGGTCGCCCTGGCTGAGGAGAAGGCCCACTTGCGTGTTCCGTTCCACGACCTCGTCGGAGGCGGGCTTCTGGGCAATGACCCGGCCGGCGGGGTAGCGCGACGTGTGGATCTGGCTCAATTTCCCCTTATAGAGGCCTCCACCTTGGAGCAGAGTCAGCCCGGTGTCGAGGCTCTTGTTGATGAGGTTGGGGACCTTGACGCTCTGGCTCCCGGCGCTGGTGACGACCTGGACGACGGTGGTCACGCGGATCCTGGAGTCCGGGGCCGGGTCCTGCCTGATGACGAGGCCGCGCTCCAGACTGTCATTGAACTCCGAGCCTCGCTGGGCCACGGACAGGTCCTTCTTCGCGAGCTCCATCCTGGCCTGGGCCACGGTCTTTCCCGTAAGGTCGGGGACCGTGACGGTCTCGCCCTTCAGAATGACCTGGGAGAAGACAATGGCGGCCAGGAAAAAGAGGATGAAAAACAGGAGGGAATAAAGGGCCAGATTAAAGAGGATTCGCTTCGGCATGCGCGATGTTCACGTCCTGATTATCGGGGATATTATTATCATAGAATCGGAACCAAGTAAACCCGCAAACCGTTGCCGCGAATTGACCCGTTGCCACCTTCCTCTTATAATGAGGCCTCTCGAACGAGGAGCGCGAACATGATGACTTATTCGGATTTCCGCAGCGACACCGTGACCCGGCCGACCGAGAAAATGCGGAAGGCCATGGCTGACGCCGTCGTCGGTGACGACGTTCTGGGGGACGACCCGACCGTCCAGAAGCTCGAGGCCATGGCGGCCGAGGTGATGGGCAAGGAAGCCGGCCTTTTCTGTCCCTCGGGCACGATGGGCAACTCCATCGCGGTCAAGATGTGGACGAACGTCCTGGAGGAGGTCATCGTCGAAGAGAGATCGCACATTTATAACATGGAATCCACCCACATGACCTTCGTCTCCGGCGTTACGCCAAGGCCCGTGAGGTCGGAGGGGGGGGCCATGGACCCGAAGGACGTCACCGCGAATATCCGGACGCCGAACGTGCATACGCCCCGGACTTCGCTCATCTGTTTGGAGAACACCCACAACAACTGGGGCGGGGCCGTTCTGCCCCTCGAGAATTTCAAGGCCATCCGGAAGATCGCCGACGAGAACGGGCTGAAGGTCCACCTGGACGGGGCCCGAATCTTCAACGCCAGCCACGCCTCGGGCGTCCCCGTCAAGGAATACGCCAGGTGCGTCGATTCCGTGATGTTCTGCCTGTCCAAGGGTCTTTCGGCGCCGGTCGGATCGATGCTCGTTGCGGACAAGGAGCGCATCGAATTCGGCCGCCGCTTGAGGAAGGCGTTGGGCGGCGGCATGCGGCAGGTCGGCGTCCTGGCCGCGCCCGGAATGATCGCCCTGACCGAGATGGTCGGCCGGCTGAAAGATGATCATGCGCGGGCAAAGAACCTCGCCCAGGGCATCCACGGCCTTCCGGGGGTCAAAATCAACCCCGAGTCCGTCCAGACGAACATCATCATCTTCGGCTTTGACCACCCGGTGATCGCCGTTCCTGCGATGCTCGACAAGATGAAAGAAAAGGGCATCCTCGCTCTGGCCGTAAGCGGCGGCATCCGCATGGTCACCCACAAGGACGTGGGTGATGATGACGTCGACCGGGCCATTAGGGCGTTTAAAGAGATACTGGTCAGGTGATAAAGATTGCCCGGGCCAATCGTCCGCGAGGTTGAAGCCAAATCCATCCTCAACGCCTCGAAGATCTATGACTACTGCGTCAACCCTTTTACCGGGTGCGAAGTCGGCTGCATCTATTGCTACGCGGCGCTGTTCATGAGGCGATACAGCGGCCACAGCGAGCCGTGGGGTGAGTTCGTCGACGTCAAGGTCAACGCGCCCGCGCTGTTGGCCAAGCAGATCGTCAAGGCCAAGCGGGGGACGATCTGGTTCGCCTCGGTCTGCGACCCCTATCAACCGCAGGAGGAGCGTTATGGGCTGACTCGTCGCTGCCTTGAAGTGCTCGTTGGCCACGACTTCCCGGTCGAGATCCAGACGAAGTCGTCACGGGTGCGCCGCGATCTCGACGTCATCCGGCGCATCCCGGATGTGGAGGTCGGCTTCACCATTGCCACCGACGACGAGACGATCGCCGGGATGTTCGAACCGCGGGCCTCGCCCGTTCGGGAGCGGATCGAGGTTCTGAAGGAGTTCAAGGCCGCCGGCGTCAGTACGTTCGCCTTCGCCGGCCCGCTCCTGCCGGGGAACCCCGAGCGGCTGGCCACGCTCCTTTCCGGCGCCGCCGACCGCGTCCTTATCGACCGGATGAATTATATTCCTGCGGTGAAGGCCTTCTACGCCCGCCACGGCTTGTTGGACGCCCTGTCGGATTCCTTCTTCCGGAGGCAGTCTGCGCGATTGGCAAAGGCCCTGCGCGCCCGCGGCATCCGCGTCGAAACGGTATTTTAGCCCGCGTTCAGCCGCCGTCCATGGCCGAAGCCAGAACCGCCCTCGGTTTTTTTGCGGAACCCCCGCTCGGGCTTTGCCCTCATGAATCGTAGCCGAATCATGAGGACTGCGAAGCGCGGCCCGCATCCGGTGGCCGGACTGCCATGCGGAACACCTCTTCCTGACATTCTCCTGCATGGTCCTCGGCTTCTGCCCTTCCTGCCATGCCAAGTGGCTTGCGGAGCGGTGTGATCGGGTGCGCGAGATGCTCCTTGTCGATGTCTCTCTCATCGCCTGGTGAGCTTCGTCATCCCTAAGACGCTGCCGATTTTCATCAAAATAAGGCGCCGTCTCCTAGGCGAACTCTTGGCGCCGAAACCTCACGGACGGGGCCTTTTAAGGCCGGATGGGTCAAAAACGTTACATTGGCAGATAATGTCGCATTATTTCGCATCCTAGCGTTCCTGCTCCCTTGACAAACGGGCCTCCGATTTATTATATAAAGTATATATTTTGGTATAGTTGGGGTGAGTTTGATGAAGCAAGCTAATTTCGAAAAATCCCAAAATCCGGATTCCGGGACTTTGAAGGCCGGACCTCCAGAAACTGAAAGCACCGCGCGGACGATTCCGGTCGCAGATCACGCTACCGATTACGACAAGTTTTCTGCCGAGCTTTTCGACCTCATCGTGCGGCATTTCTGCCTGGATCGTGCAGTGTGCCTGAAGGCCTTGATGGAGCAGTTCGAAAAGGAGCTCATCGTCCACGTCCTAGACGAGACGCACTGGAACCAGCGCCGGACGGCCAGGATCCTCGGGGTCAAGTACACGACGCTGAACTATAAGATCCTCAAGCTGGGGCTTAATTCGCCCGGGATCGACCATGAGCCTTGGAGTCTTCATGCTATCTTATCGGAAGACCAGGGCAGCCAGCAAAAGGGCCAACGCTCTGGGGTTTGAGCGGAGCGGGACTCCTTTTTTAACTCCAGCCCGCGTCAGCACGGCCGGGGGGTAGGATTTTGTCGAAAAGAGAGACCCTCGAATCCTGGAAGGAGATCTCTGCTTATCTCCTTCGTAAACCCAGGACCTGCCAGCGATGGGAGATCGAATTCTGCCTTCCCGTCCACAGACTGGACGGGTCGCCCCGGGCCCGCGTCTACGCTTTCAAGGACGAGCTGGACAGCTGGCTAGACAAAAGGCTCCACGAAACGGATGCCGCCGAGCTGGCCTCGGACGCTCTTGGCTCTTCTCCTGCAGGCCTCATGGGATGGCAGATGCTCCGACGAAAGGCCCGCCGGACCGCAGGCTTCGGGAAACCGTGCGTGGCGATCATCTATTTCGTGAATAAAACGGGAGACGGGCGTCTCGACTATTTGAGCGAAAGCCTTCCCGCACACCTGATCCATGACCTCCAGCGTGCCTCCGACCAGGTCACCTTCGTGAGTCTCGGCCGGATTCTCGATGTCGCGAATCAACTCGGCCTGGTGCCGACCGGAAGCCCGTCTCCGGCGGATTTCCAAGCCGTCTTCGCCAGAACCCGGGCCAGCCATATTCTTCAGGGCGATTTTAGCTCCGTCAGGGATGGCCTGACCGTCCAATGCAGGCTCGAGGACGGCCGGACCCGAAAAACCATCCCCATTGGCCCTGTCGCCGGATCCTTGAACGAGATCGTCAGCCTCCGGGATCGGCTGACCGAAAAAATCCTGGCGGTGTTTAACGTCCATCCCCCCGAATCGACCGGGCCCAAGGCCCAAGGGTTGCCCCAAGCCGTCCGGTTTTGTGAGATGGGGAGAATCGCCGAACGAAAATATTTCGTCGGCCGGTCAGCCCGCGACCTGGCTGTGGCCATTAAAATGTTCATGAAGGCCAGGAATGAGGACCCCGGCTGCGTGGTGGCTTACCTGGGCTTGGGGGATGCTTACCGTTGGCAGCGCACCTTCGAAAGGACAACGAAGGCCGATCTTGACTCGATCGCCGAGAATTATCAGAAGGCCTATGATATCAATCCCGACTTGCCGGAAACGAACATCGGACTCGGCTGGAACCGATATTTTCAGCGGGACCTTGTCGGGGCTTATCACCATTTCAAACGGGCCATGGACATCGACCCGGCCAACCTCCAGATAAACTTTGATATCGGCTGCTTCATGATGTGTGCCGGCCAGCACTTGAAGGCCATTCAATACTTCTCGAAAACCATTCTCATGGCGGAGGTCTCATCCCGTGTTTATCGAATGCGGGCGCGCTGTTCGGAGCTTGTCGGGGACTATGCCTCCGCCCTCGACGATTCAGATACGATCATGGAGTTGGAACCGATGGATTGCGCCCTGCGCTGCCAACGGGTCAGGCTGCTTATCCTGATGAAGCGGCCGTCCGAGGCGGCGACGGATTTCGGCATTGCCGAAGCCCTTTCGCCCAGCAGCCCGGCGGTGCGGGTGACCAGGGTCCTGTGGTGGGCCGCGCAAGGCAAAAAAGATAAGGCCCTAGGCGCTCTGGCGGCCGATAGTGGAAAATTGATGATCGACACCTACACCGAATCCAGGGTCTATGCTGTTTTCGGGCTCCAGGCTCAGGCGCTGGCCGCCATCGAGGGGGCCATCGATACGGAGTTCGGCGAATTTCCCTTCTGTCGTTACAGCTACCTCTATCTCGACAACCCGAAGGACTTTTTCTACGACGGGCTCCGTGATCACCCCCGCTTCAAGAGGATTCTCGAAGCACGCAAGCGTTCTTATGAAGAACAGGTCGCGCTCTTCAGTGGATTGTGAGGCCGCTGGACGGCGGGCTTCCCCGCGCGCATCGGGACTTTCGGGATATCCAACATTCTGGCAATCGCCGCCTTTTTCCGAATAGCCCGGGCCTCTCCGCATTTCCCGTTTTTTGTATAGGCTGACTCTTCCTCAAGCTCGGCAGAGCCTTGGTCCGGTCGTTTTTTTTGGCCATAAAACGACGAAAAGCGATATCGTATGCCATAAAGTGACAAACCGGTCCGCCCTCTTGCCTATCGTTCCTGCCCCGCCGATAGTTAAATCGAGCGTGTCGATCCGACAGAAGCGCCTATTTGGCGAGGGGGAGAATGGGAGTTTTGAGCAAGCGTCGTGGAGGAAGGCGGATCTTCCGCATGCGGGCCAGAGTTTCAGTGCTGCGCCTGGCGTTCTTTCTGATGCTCTTGCCAATGTTGTTCGTCCCCCCGGGTTTGATTCCGACTCTCGACCTCATCGGCGGGCCCAAGACCGGGAACGGACTAGCGACGGAGTCATCCTTTATCGGTCGCGCTTTCGAAAAAGAACCGGCTGCGGAGGGTTGGAACCTGACCTATACGTGGCGGGATATTGAAGGCCGTCCCTTCAGGGTTTCTTTCTCCATCCCGCGCCCGGCGCTTGAGGACTCTGAGCGGAGCTTCGGCTATGTGCGGTCGGAGCTCGAAGAGGACATCGCCCGGCTCGAGTCCGAGCTCAGGCAGACCCGGGAGCTCTCGCCCAAGGTCAAGGCCCTGGAACTCGCTTCCCGAAGCCCTTACGCGGAATTCTTCGAAGTCCGGGAAGAGCCTTCGGGAGAGGTCAGGTTCATCGGTGCCCCGGGAAAAACCCTTCCGCCGGAGGCCGCCGTCGAAATCAACAAATTGCAGGTGCGCCTGGATGCGGAGTGGATGCCCTGCCATGAAAATATCAAGAAACAGTTATGGAAGCGGACCGATGCCTATCTTAAAGAACGAGGCCTGGTCAGATCAAAAAATGTCATCGGGGTCCGTTACGACGAGCTCATCCGCCGTTATCAGTCCTGCCTCAGGCCGCTCGCCGAGGAAATCAGAAAAGGCCGCGAATCCCAGGGCGGGGGAAATGACCTCGAGGCCGTTCTTTCCTTTGTCCAGGCCATCCCATCAAGGGAAATCCCGATGGAAAAGGACGGCCGCTACATCGCCGGACTCGCTGTCCCCCTGAGCGTCCTCGTTGAGGACACCGGCAACTGCGGTTCAAAGGCCGTGCTGTTCGCCGCGATCTGGAGGAATTTGCACGGGAACCCCCTGGCCCTCATCAAAGTCCCCAACCACATGCTCGTCGGGGTCGCCGCGCCGTTCACCGCGGGGACGTCCATCGTCCTAAACTCCGCCAGGTATCTCCTTTGCGAGATGTGCCCCAGCGAACCTGCCCCTGCGGGCGTCATATCGGACTATTCCGCGTCATGCCTCCGGAAGGGGCAAGTCAAGTACGTCCTGATCCGGTGAGCGCGCCGGCGGGAGCATCCGTCAAGTTTCTCGTCGTCCCCATCCAATCCGGCGGTCGATGAGGCCAGTCCTTTTTCCAGCAGCTGAAGCGGGCGAATCTCGAATCTATCCTCGTGTCAGCCTATTCCGATAATCTCTCCGCGACGATCTGGGCGATGTCCTTGACCTTGATGTCTTCGCGGCCCTTGTCCTTGAGCCCGTCCCGGAGCATGGTCAGGCAGAAGGGGCAGGCCGCCGCCGCTAAGCCCGCTCCTGACTTGATGACCTCATCGACGCGCAGGTGATTGATCCGCTGGCCGAGGGATTCCTCGGTCCACATCAGCCCGCCGCCCGCGCCGCAGCAGAAGCTCGCGTCGCCGTGCCTGGCAAGCTCCTTCTTTTTTCCGCCCAAGGCCGAGGCGAGGACCGCTCTCGGTTCCTTCGTCAAGCCGTTGTGCCGGCCGAGGTAGCAGGGGTCGTGATAGGTGTAAAGGCCGGCGCTCTGGCAATTCAGCGGCAGCTTCCCCGATGCGATGAGCCTATGGATGAGCTCGACGTGGGTTACGACCTCGATCGCCCGCAGCCGCTCCTTGTCTTCCGGCGTCAGGCCGGGCAAGAAATCCAGGAGCTTCGGATACTCGTGCTTGAAGGTGTTGTAGCCGTGCGGGCAGATGATCACGATCTTCTTGACATTGCGCGCCTTGAAGAGGGCGATATTCTCCTGGGCCAGGCTCTGGAAGAGGTATTCGTTGCCGAGCCGCCTGGCTGAATCGCCGCAGCATTTTTCCTCCGCGCCCAAGGTCCCGAATTTGATCCCGGCCTTATTGAGGATGGTGACCAGGGCCCGGGCCGTCTTTTTGCCTTCCTCGTCGTAGGCGCCCATGCAGCCGACCCAAAACAGGCATTCGGCGTCCGGCGCATCAGCGAGGAGCCTCACTCCCAGGCCTTCCGCCCAGTCGGCCCGTTTGGTGAAGCCGATGCCCCAGGGGTTGGAGTTCGTTTCGATGTTCCGGAAAAAGGCGTTGAGCTCCTGGGGGAACTTGCTGTGCATGAGGACCTGACTTCTGCGCGCTCCCACGATTTTGGCGATGTGTTCGATCTCGACCGGACATTCCTTCATGCAGGCCCCGCAGGTCGTGCAGGTCCAGATCTCGCCCTCCGTGAAGGTCCCCGGAACGAGTTCCTTGAGGCTATCGCGCTTTTTGGCTAACACGGCCCTGTTATTGGCCAGCAGGGCTTTCTCCATGTTGAACATGATCATCTTGGGGGAGAGGGGCTTGCCGCTGGCGAAGGCCGGGCAGGCGTCCTGGCAGCGGCCGCATTCCATGCAGGCGAAGGCGTCGAGGTTGTCCTTCCAGGTGAAGTCCGGGAGCTTCTCGACGCCGAAGACCTCGGACTTTTCGAGGTCGAGGGCCTTGAGCTCGCCGCTCATTGTGTCGCGCCGAAAGAAAACATTGACCGGGCCGGCGATCATGTGGAGATATTTGGAGTGCGGGACATAGCCGATGAACGCGTAGACGGCGACAATATGGGCCCACCAAGAGATCTTAAAGTGGGAGGCGATGACATCGGCGCCAAGACCGGCGTTCTTGATCGCACCGGCCAGGCAGCTTCCCAGGAAGGAAAGCCGCGCCGTGTCCGGGTGGTGGGCGATGGCAAAGCCTTCGAAATAGAGATAGGTGAAGGTGGCCAGCGTGATCAGCGTGTAAATCAGCGCCGAGTCGCCCTTCGTCGTTTCGTAAGCCTTGGGTCGGATGATGAAACGCCGGAAGGCGAGGAACAGGACGCCGATCATGACGGCGATGGCGGCGACGTCGATGAGGAGGGAGAAGAAGAGCCCGAACTTCGTGTCGCCGAAAAGGTAGAAGCCGCTGAAAAAGCCCTCCAGGGTGTGGTTGACGGTCATGGTGTCAAAGGACAGGGCGCTATAAAAGATGAAGACGTGCATGAGGCCGGTGAAGAGGCGCTCGTCGCGCAACGTGCAGCGTTGGAAAAGGACCTTGACCAAGGCATGACGGAATCTTTTCCAGAGATCCTTGAACCGGGCCTCCGGCTGGCCCGCGCGGATGATCCTGTAGCGCCTGATGAGCGGCAGGAAAAACGCCGCCGCCGTAGCCAGGATCATGAGACACAAGATGGCCTTTTCCAAACTCGTCAGCATGACGGGTCTCCTGTTCTGCTTTGGCGCCCCTTTTTTACAGGTTTGCGGGTCGGGTGTCAAGGAATGAGGGATAGTCCCCTCCCAGGGGGGACGTCCTCGCTTAGCCCAGTTGTTGGAGAGGGCTGAAGGGTCATGGCCGGAAAGTCATGTGCGGTTTTACGCAAACCGCACTCTGGAGTGAAGGCCATCCCCGAGGCCCTCTGCATCTTCTCCTCTTAACACCCGGAAGAGAAACGCTTATAATGAGGCTCCCTTGGCAGGTTGAAAGGAAACCCATGGTCGAGAAAAGAAACATCGTCATCATCGGAGGAGGCCCCGGGGGTTACCTGGCCGCCTTGCGGGGCGCCCAGCTCAAGAAAAAGATCACACTCATCGAGGAAGACAGGGTGGGCGGAACCTGCATCAATTACGGCTGCATCCCGACGAAATACCTCCTCCACCAGACCAAGATCTTCAATGAAATCAGTGGGTTGAAGACTCTCCAGGGCCCCGTTGACCGAATCTCGATGGACTGGAAAAGGGTCCAGGAGGGCCGGGTGTCGGTCGTCGACCGGCTCGTCAACGGGATCGTCTTTCTTCTCGAAAAAGGCAAAGTCGAGATCGTTAAGGGAACGGCCCGGCTCCGGGCGGACAAGACCATAACGGTCCGGAGGGCGGAAGGGGAGAAGGCCTACGAAGCGGAAAAGGTCATCGTGGCCACGGGAAGCCGGGCCGCGAGCCTGCCTTTTCTCAAGCCGGACGGCCGGAACGTCGTGACCAGCACCGAGGCCCTGGAGTTCGTAGAGGTCCCGAAGAGCCTGCTCGTCATCGGTGCCGGCGCCATCGGCCTTGAGATCGGCTCGATTTACCAGAGGCTGGGGTCGGATGTGACCGTCATCGAAATCCTGCCCACAATTCTGCCGGGTTCGGACAAGGAAACGGCTGCCCGCCTCGACCGGGTGTTCAAGAAGCAAGGGCCCAAAGTCCTCACCCAGATGCGGATCGAGGCAGCGAAGGTCGAAGAAAGCAACGTGATGCTCAAGGGCACCTGCCTGAGGACGAACGCGCCCTTCGAATATGCGGCGGAAAAGGTCCTGCTCGCCGCGGGCCGGAGGCCGGCGACCGAGAATCTTTTCGAGGGGCCGCCCTTCCTCGAGTTGGACCGGGCCGGGTTCATCAAGGTGAGCGCGAAGCTTGAAACGAGCGTGCCCGGGATCTACGCGATCGGCGACGTCATCGGCGGCAAGCTCCTGGCCCACAAGGCCTACCATGATGCCGTCGTCGCCGTCGAAAACGCCTCCGGCTTCGAGAGAACGGTGGATGACACTGCCGTGCCCATGGCCGTCTTCACGGAGCCGGAGTTCGCCTCGGTCGGGTTGACGACGGAAGAGGCCGCCGAACGGGGGATCAAGATCCAGACGGGGGTTTTCCCTCTTCAGGCGAGCGGCCGGGCCATGACCATGGACGCCACGGACGGCATGGTCAAGATCATCGCCGACGAATCGGACCGGGTGATCGGCGCTCACATCCTCGCGCCGGGCGCCTCCGACCTGATCCCCGAGCTGACCATGGCCGTCTCTAAGGGCCTGAAGCTTGCCGATGTCGCTTCCTTGATCTACATCCACCCCTCGTTGTCAGAGACAATCGGCGAAGCGGCCCTGAAGGCCAAGGGCGAAGCCCTGCATATTCTCAATACATAAATATTGAGCCGTTGAAAAATCTAGGCCGTTTCTATACAATCGATGCGGTTTTGAAGGCCCGATGCTGGAGCTAGCCCTATCCTTCCTCGTTTTCGGACTGCTCGCCCTCGTCATGCTCTTCATGAACTCCCTTCTCGGGCCGAAGAAGCCCAACCCGGCCCGCGAAAAGCCCTTCGAGTGCGGGAGCCCCTACCTCCAAAAGGACATCCATCCGGTCCGCATCCCGTTCTTTCTTGTCGCGCTCCTCTTCCTCCTTCTCGATGTCGAGGCCGTTTTCCTCTTTCCCCTGGCCCTCGCGTTCCGCGGTCACGGGCTCGCCGGATTCGCCGCCGTCGCGAGCTACGTCCTCATCCTCGCCCTGGGATTCGTCTACGCCTGGAAGAAAGGGATCTTCGACTGGTCATGAGCGGCACCGATTTCCTGACGACGCGCTTCGACACCGCCGTCGGCTGGGCCAGAAAATTTTCGCTGTTCCACTATCCGTTCATCACGGCTTGCTGCGGCATGGAATACATGTCGACGGCCTGCGCCCATTTCGACATCGACCGTTTCGGGGCGGGTCTGACCCGGTTTTCGCCCCGGCAGGCCGACCTGCTTCTCGTCGTCGGCACGGTCAGCCACAAGCTCGCCCCGGTGCTCAAGACCGTTTACGAGCAGATGGTGGAACCCAAGTGGGTCATTGCCTTCGGGGCCTGCGCCGTGAGCGGCGGAATCTATCAGAATTACGCCGCCGTCCAGGGCATCGACAGGATCATCCCGGTGGACGTTTACATCCCAGGCTGCCCGCCACGGCCCGAGATGGTCCTCGACGGCCTCCTGAAGCTCCAGGAGAAAATCCAAAAACAGCCACAGGACTGGAGATGGAGAAGGAAAACCTGATCGAAGAGATCCGGAAACGTTTCCCGGCCGAGATCGAATCCGATATAGAAACGCTCGGCGACCAGATCCTTGTCGTCCGGAGAGAAGGCCTGATCGCCGTGATGTCCGGCCTCCGGGCCGCGCCCTTCGATTACGCCGTTCTTCTCGACCTGACCTGCGTCGATTTCCTGGCTACAGAAAACCGCTTCGAAATGGTCTATCACCTGTTTTCTCTGAGCCGCAACCGGCGCCTCAGGATCAAGGCGTCCCTGCCCGCCGAGGCCCCCGTCGTGGATTCGCTCGTCGGGCTCTGGAAAAATGCCGATTGGCTCGAGCGTGAGGTCTTTGACATGTTCGGCGTCGGGTTCATGGGGCACCCCGACCTCCGGCGGATCCTGATGTATGAGGGGTTCGAGGGCCACCCGCTCCGCAAGAGTTATCCTTGGCGGAAAGAGCAGCCTTTGATTCCGATGAAGGACTGAGATGGAGTCGAGAATCCAGAAGGAGGCCCGGCCGGACACGATGCTCCTCAACATGGGCCCGTCGCACCCCGCCATGCACGGGACCTTCCGGATCATGCTCGAGCTCGAGGGCGAGAAAATTCTCAACGCCGAGGTCGAGATCGGATACCTCCACCGCGGCTTCGAGAAAACCTGCGAGAACAAGACCTATTTCAACCTGCTGCCCTACACGGACCGGCTGAATTACGTTTCGCCGCAGATCAACAACCTGGGCTACGCTATGACCATGGAGAAAATGCTGGGGATCGCGGTCCCGGAACGGGCCCAGCAGATCCGGGTCTTGATGAGCGAGCTCTCCCGCGTCTCGGACCATCTGACCTGCCTGGCCGCCATGGCCATGGAGAACGGCGCCTTCACCGTTTTCCTCTATATGATGAAGGCCAGGGAATTCCTCTGGGACGTCATCGAGTTCACCTCGGGGTCCCGGATGACGACCTCCTACATCCGGATCGGCGGGGTGAGGGCCGACCTCAGCGAAGGATGGCGGGATTCGGTCAGGACAGCCGTCGTCGAAACGCGCCGCGTCCTCAAGGACGTCCACGGGCTCCTCGACAAGAACCAGATCTTCCTCAACCGGACCCGGGGCATCGGTGCGATCTCGAAAGAGGACGCGCTTTCTTACGGCTGGACCGGCCCCTGCCTTCGCTCGACCGGCACCCTCTACGACGTGCGCAAAGCTCAGCCCTACTTGATCTACGACCGGTTGGATTTCGACGTCCCGCTCGGCGAGCACGGCGACAACTACGACCGATACATGGTCCGGATGCGGGAGATGGAGCAGAGCCTGTGGCTCATCGAGCAGGTCGCGGGCCTTATCGAGGACAAGAAGCCAAGGGCCAAGGCCGAGGAAATCGAGCCGACCGAGGCCGTCCGGATCGGGCGGCTGCAAAAGCCGCTCCAGAAAATCCGGCTCTCGCCAAACCTCGAAGGATCGGAGAAGGAGCGCTATCCGGAGATCTTGACCGGCGACGCGCCCGTCGCGGTCCCGCCGAAGGAAGACACCTACACGACCATGGAAGGCCTCATCAGCCATTTTCTTTTCTTCATGAAGGGCTACGGCATCCGGCCGCCCAAGGGCGACGTCTATTTCTCGGTCGAAGGCGGGAACGGCGAGGTCGGGTTCTACATCGTTTCCGATGGGACGGACCGCCCTTATCGCCTTCATCTCCGGGCGCCGTGCTTTCACATCATCTCGGCCATCGAGCAGCTCATCAGGGGCCGGTTCGTCGCAGACATTGTCCCGACCTTCGGGTCGATGAACATGATCGGGGGGGAGCTCGACCGATGAAATTTTCCCTGTCCGCCGAGAGCGCGCGAAAGGTCGAGGAGCTCGTCCGCCGCTACCCGAGGAAAGAGGCCGCCCTCCTTCCGGTCCTCCACGTTGTCCAAAGGGAAAAGGGTTTCATCTCCCCGGAGGCGGAAGAGTGGATCGCGGCGACGCTCGGCATTCCGGCCCTCCAGGTCCGGGAAGTGCTCTCTTTCTACACTCTCCTCCGCCGTAAGACTGCGGGGAAATATGTCATCCAGGTCTGCCGGAATATCAGCTGCTACCTTGCCGGGGCCGAGGACATCCTCAAGTATCTCGAGATAAAGCTCGGCGTCCGGGCGGGTGCGACCACGCCGGACGGGAGATACACTCTGCTGGCCGTCGAATGCCTCGGCAACTGCGACCACGCTCCCTGCCTGATGGTCAACGATGAAGATTATGGGCCCGTCAGTAAGGACGCTGTCGACGGAATTTTTATGGGGCTTAGCTAATATGTCCGATGTGACAGCGACGCTCATCCCCGCCGGGGAAAATTCCTTCCGGCTCGGGGCCTACGTCGGCCGCGGCGGTTACGAGGCCGCGCGCAAGACAATCCTGACCATGAAGCCCCGGGAGGTCCTGGAAGAAGTCAAGAAAGCCAACCTCCGGGGAAGGGGAGGGGCTGGCTTCCCCGCCGGCTCGAAATGGGCCTTCGTGCCCCAGGCGGACGGGCGGCCGAAATACCTCTGCGTCAACGCCGACGAAGGCGAGCCGGGGACGTTCAAGGACCGGGCCATCATGACCCAGGACCCCCACCTCCTCCTCGAAGGGATCCTGCTGACGTGTTACGCCGTCGGCATCCATACCGCCTTTATTTATATCCGCGCGGAGTACGAAGCGATCGCCCAGAGGCTCGAGGCCGCGATCGAGGAGGCCCGGCAGAAAGGATTCCTCGGCCCGGACATCTTCGGCTCCGGGTTCGGCCTCGACGTCTTGGTCCACAGGGGCGCCGGCGCCTACATCTGCGGAGAGGAAACCGCCCTCCTCGAATCCATCGAAGGAAAGCGAGGGATGCCCAGGCTGAAGCCGCCGTTCCCGGCGTCCGTCGGGCTTTTCCGCTCGCCGACGGTCATCAACAACGTCGAGACGATCGCCAACGTGCCTCTGATATTCCGATACGGCGCGGACTGGTTCGTCGCCCGGGGCTTGCCCAGGGACGGGGGGACGCGCATCTTCGGGGTGAGCGGCGCCGTCAGAAAACCCGGCCTTTACGAGCTGCCCGTGGGAACTCCTCTCGGCAAGATCATCTATGAGTGGGCGGGCGGGCCGGCCGAGGGACAATCGATCAAGGCCGTCGTCCCGGGTGGCCTTTCGGCGCCGTTCCTTACGCCCGAAGAGATCGACGTTCCGATGGACTATGAATCGCTGGCCCGTGCCAAGTCGATGCTGGGCTCGGCCGGTGTCATCGTCATCGGCGACCGGACGCCGATCATCGACGTCCTCCGGATCGTGGCCCGGTTCTACGCCCACGAATCCTGCGGTCAGTGCACGCCCTGCCGGATCGGCACGACCTGGATCAGCAAGATCGCGGACCGGATCGGGGCCGGAGCCGGGACGTCGGGCGACCTCGATCTCATCCGCCACCTCGCGGAAGGAATGAAAGCCAAGACCCTGTGCCCGATGGGGGACGCGGCGGCCTTTCCCGTCCTGTCCATCGTCGAAAAATTCGGCCAGGAACTCGGGGAGGCGATTTCCCGGTGAACGGAAAAGGAATGGTCACCATCCAGATCGACGGCAGGACCATGCAGGTCCCGACCGGGACGACCGTCCTCAAGGTTGCGGATCAGGCGGGCATCGTCATCCCCCGCTTCTGCTATCACCCGGCCTTCGAGCCAGAGGGCAGCTGCCGGATGTGCCTGGTCGAGATTGAAGACCTTCCCAAACTCGATCTGGCCTGCTCGACGGTCGTCCGGGAGGGGATGAACGTCTGGACCTCGACGCCGAAGGTCCTCCAGGCCCGCAAGAACGTCCTCGAATTCCTCCTGGCCGACCATCCCCTCGACTGCCCGATCTGCGACAAGGCGGGCGAGTGCTTCCTCCAGGATTACTACGACAAGCACGGCCGCTACGCCAGCCGGTTCCTGGAGGCGAAAGAAAAGAAAGAAAAGAAGATTCCGATCGGGAAGAGGCTCCTCCTGGACCGGGAGCGGTGCGTCCTCTGTACCCGCTGTGTCCGGTTCCTCCGGCGCGTGACCGGGACCGGGGAGTTGGGTGTCTTCGAGCGTTCAGTCAAGGCCGAGATCGGGATCGATGAAGGAACAGAGATCGTGAACAATTACTCCGGGAACCTGGTCGACATCTGCCCGGTCGGCGCCATCACGGATGGCGACTTTCGGTTCAAGACCAGGGTCTGGTTCCTGGAGAAGGGGAGAACGGTCTGTCCGCGCTGCAGCCGGGGCTGCAACATCGTCGTCCAGTCCGTCCGCAATTATCCGCTTTCCGGCAGGCAGAGGAGGATCTACCGTATCGTCCCCGCCGAGAACCAGGATGTGAATGGCTACTGGATCTGTGATTTTGGCCGCTTCGGGTATCACGATATCGAGGACAACCGGTTGACGGCCATCGCCGTGAACAGGGGAGGCCCCGCGGAGGGGCGGCCCCACAGCTGGGAGGATATCGTGAAAGGGTTGGCCGCCGAGATCCGCGCTCTGGTCGACGCCGGCCGGGCCTCGAGCCTGGCCGTGATTTTGACGAGCTCCCTGACCAATGAGGAGCTGGCGGCCTGCCGGAAGCTTTTCGCGGACGCTCTGGGCGTCCGGAGCATCTTCTTCGCCGACCCGAAGCCCGGCAAGGCCGACGGCTATCTCCTCACCGCGGACAGGACCCCGAACGGAAGCGGCGCGGCGGCGCTCGGGTTTTCGCCTGGGCTTCCGGAGCTGGAGAAGCTGGCCGGGGCCCCTGACCTTCTGATCATCTTCGGCCCTCACCTGCTGGAACATTACCCCGCCGAGAGACTCGCCGATTCCTTGAAGGGAATAAGGAGAAAATACCTGCTCGCGGCCCACAGGAGCGGGCTGGACGCTCTGGCCGATATCGTCCTGCCGACCGCCCACCCGGCGGAAAAAAAAGGGTCCTTCACCAACGTCAAGGGAACCGCCCAGTCTTTCGAGTGCGCCGTAAAGCCCCCCCGCGGCTGCCTCCCGGAAGGCGAGATCCTGAGCCGCCTGGCCGCCGAGCTCGGGGTGGAGCTGGAATAGCGGCATGACCGACGATCTCATCGTCCTCATCAAGGTCGTCCTGGCCCTGACCTGGACGATGCTCCTCGCTCTCATCCTGACCTGGGTCGAGAGAAAGGAAAGCGCGGTCATGCAGGACCGCATCGGCGCGAACCGGGCCTCGATCTTCGGCCTGCGCGCCTTCGGCCTCTTCCAGCCGTTCGCCGACGCCATCAAGATGATCTTCAAGGAAGATTTCGTGCCCTCGTTCTCGGAGCGGACCCTCCACACGCTCGCGCCCTTCCTGTCCTTTTTCTTCGTGGCCGTGACCGTCGTGGCCGTTCCTTTCGGGGACGCGATCACGCTGGGCGGCCGGCGGATCATGCTCCAGGTCGCCGACTTCAACGCGGCCCTCCTCTTCGTCCTGGCCATGCTCGGCCTCGGGATCTACGGCATCCTGGTCGGCGGCTGGGCTTCAAACAACCGGTTCGCCCTCCTGGGGAGCCTCCGGGGGGCCGCCCAGCTCATTTCCTACGAGGTGGCCCTGGGGCTCTCGCTTGTCGGCCTGATCATGGTCTTCCCGTCCCTTCGGCTCTCGGAGATCGTCCGGTTCCAGGGAGGACTCCTGTTCGGTTTCCTCCCGAAGTGGGGGATCTTCATCCAGCCGCTGGGCTTCGCGGCCTTCTTCCTTGCGGCCCTGGCCGAGACCAAGCGGGTGCCCTTCGACCTTCCGGAAGGCGAGTCTGAGATCATCGGCTTTTTCGCCGAATACAGCGGCCTCAAATGGGGCCTTTTCATGATGACGGATTTCCTCGAGGTTATCGTCGTCTCCTGCCTGGCGACGACGCTGTTCTTCGGGGGCTGGCAGGTCCCTTGGCTCGGGGCCGGCGGATTCCAGTTCCCCTGGGGCGGAGCCTGGCGGCTGCCCTCCTGGTTCGTCACGGCGCTCCAGGTCGGGGCCTTCAACCTCAAGGTCTTATTCTTCTGCTGGCTCCAGGTCCTCATCCGCTGGACCTATCCCCGATTCCGTTATGACCAGGTCATGGATTTCGGCTGGAAATTCCTGGTCCCGCTGGGCGCGGTCAATATCCTCGTGACGGGGCTCATCCTGGTTTTGAAGTAGGCTGAGCATGAAAAAAGGCTGGGTCGTCTTCAAGGAGCTCCTGAGGGGGAGCTGGATCACCGCCCGGCATTTCATGGTCAACATGGGATTCCACACCCTAAAGCTCTTCGGTATCAAGACCCGGAGGAAGGGGGCCGTGACTATCCAATACCCGGACGAGGTCAAGCCCCTCTCGCCCCGCCATAAGAGCCTCCACCGGATCCTGCGGCGGGAGAACGGCCTGCCCCAGTGCGTGGCCTGCATGATGTGCGCCACGGTCTGCCCTTCCGAATGCATCTTCATCGAGGCGGGGGAGACCGACGACCCCGAGATCCAGAAATACCCGACGAGCTTCGTCATCGACCTCAACCGCTGCTGTTTTTGCGGATTCTGCGTCGAGGCCTGTCCCGTGGACGCCATCCGGATGGACACGGGAGAGATCCGCTTGGCGTCGACGAGCCGGGCCGGCCTCGAATACCCGCTGGACAAGTTATGATCCCTTCCGGCGAGAACGTCAAAATCGGCGAATTCGAGATCATCCGCCTTGTGGACGGGACTTTCCTCGTCGACGGCGGGGCCATGTTCGGGGTCGTTCCCAGGACCCTATGGGAGAAGCGGGCGGTCCCGGACCGAGAGAATCGGATCGCCCTGGCCCTCAGCTGTTACCTGATCAAGGGGCCGGGCTCGACGGTTCTGGTGGAGACGGGCGTCGGTCCGGACGTCGAGAGGCGACACGTCGATTTCTATTCTTTCCGGCGCGAGCCCGGGCTTTTCGGGCTTCTCCAAAAGATCGGGATCCGGCCGCAGGACGTGGACGTCGTCGTCAACTCCCACCTTCACTTCGACCACTGCGGGGGGAACACGGTCCGGGC
Source organism: Candidatus Aminicenantales bacterium (assembly GCA_049512315.1). Taxonomy (GTDB): domain Bacteria; phylum Acidobacteriota; class Aminicenantia; order Aminicenantales; family Saccharicenantaceae; genus DATKJS01. The sequence continues at coordinate 121,692 of JBEKXF010000001.1, forward strand.
CGGAGAGAAGGAATGGCAGGCGGCCTTCCCGAGGGCCCGCTATGCCGTCCAGCGGGGTGAGTGGGAGCAGGCCCTTCACCCGGACGAACGGGACAGGCCGAGCTATATCCCGGCGCGTCTCAAGTCCCTAGAAAAAAGCGGCGCCCTGGATCTCCTCGAAGGCGACGCCGTCATCCGGGACGGTGTTGAGGCTGTCCTCATCCCCGGCCACACGGCCTTCCATCAGGGTCTGAAAGTCACGTCCCGCGGCCGGACGTTCTTTTATTTCGGCGACACGGTGCCCACCTCGGCGCACATCGACCTTCCCTATATCATGAGCTACGATCTCTTTCCGGTCGAGACCTTCAACAACAAGAAGAAGCTCTATGAACAGGCCGTGGCGGAGGACTGGGTCGTTGCCTTCAGCCACGACGTCCGCCAGGCCTTCGGGACGATGCGCAAGGCCGGACGCGGGTACGAATTCATCCCCCTCTCCCGATAGGCCGGGTCGGGCCGGGGCGAAAAAGGTTGACATTTCGACCGCGGCTTCTTATGATGGCTCTCCCATCTTTTGATGGCCTGTCCATATCATCAGGAGGTTCGTTCATGAAGAAAGTCACCGTTGAAGAGCTGTTGGCCAAAGCCCAGCAGCCTTCCCTGGACGCCCCGAGGCTCCACAAGTTCTACAAGGGCAAGATGGGCGTCGCTCTGAAGTGCCGTGTCCGCGATTTCAACGATTTCGCGATCTGGTACACGCCCGGCGTCGCCGCGGTCTGTAAAGAGATCGCCGCCGACAAACAGAAAGTCTACGAGTACACGAACAAATGGAACTCCGTGGCCGTGATCAGCGACGGCACGCGCGTGCTCGGTCTGGGGGACATCGGCCCTGAGGCGGGCCTGCCCGTTATGGAAGGGAAGGGGATTCTTTATAAGTATCTCGGCGGCGTCGACGCCTTCCCCATCTGTCTCGATGAGAAGGACCCCGACAAGCTCATTGACATCTGCCGGGCCCTCCAGCCGTCCTTCGGCGGCTTCAACCTCGAGGACATCGCCCAGCCCAAGTGTTTCAGGATCCTCGACACCCTCCGCGAGCAGTGCGAGATCCCGGTCTGGCACGACGACCAGCAAGGCACGGCCTGCGTCACTGTGGCCGGACTGATCAATGCCCTCAAGATCGTCAAGAAGGATATCGCCGAGGCCAAATGCACCGTCGTCGGGTCCGGCGCCTCGGGCATCAACATCGCCAAAATGATCATGGTCGCCGGGGCCAACCCCGCCAACATGCTCTCGGTCGACTCCAAGGGCATCCTGTCCCGCAACCGGGCCGACAAGGAAACCCTCCAGGCGAAGTTTAAGGAGAAATGGGACCTCTGCCTGCGGACCAACCCGCTCGGCAAACAGGGCACCATGGCCGACGCCATCAAAGGCGCCGACGTGCTCATCTGCTGTTCGACACCCGGCCCCGGGACCGTCAAACCCGAGTGGGTCAAGACCATGGCCCCCAACGCCATCGTCTTCGCCGAGGCCAACCCGGTGCCCGAGATCTGGCCTTGGGAGGCCAAGGAGGCCGGCGCCCGTATCGTCGCCACCGGCCGGTCCGACTTCCCCAACCAGGTCAACAACTCCTTGGGCTTCCCCGGCATCTTCCGCGGCGCACTCGACGTCCGGGCCAAGACGATCACGGACGAGATGTGCATCGCCGCGGCCCGCGAGCTGGCCAAGGTCGCCGAGGACAAGGGCATCCACGAAGACTACATCATCCCCAATATGGACGAGTGGGAGGTCTTCCCCCGCGAGGCCGTGGCCGTCGGCAGCAAGGCTATCGAGCAGGGCGTCGCCCGCTTCAATTTCCCGGCCGAAGAGCGATTCAAGATGGCTGACGAGTCCATCCGGGCCGCCCGCGACGAGGTCCAGCGGAAGATGAAGGAAGGTATCATCATCGACCCGGACAAGAAGTGACGGCGGCCTGATCCCGCCGGGTCCGGGGTCCGCCGAAGCGGAATGGAGAGAGCCGAAGCGGGGGACGAGGGTTCCCCTTCTTCTTTTTTCAAGGCGATTGACAAGCGGAAAATCTTGTGATATAAAACTCGCAAGTTTGAATTGCATATACGCTAGGTCGTATCGAAAAACCAGTGATACCGAGATGAGAGAGAATACGGAAGCTTCATTCTTAGAAGACCTCCATCCTCCGTAATCTGTTTTTCAAGCCATCGTCGATAAAACGCTCCCGAAGAGGGTATTCCTCGAGGGGGGAAGAAAGGATGGAGAGGAGGTGGGAATCGTCGGGGATCCGGACAAGCAAGGTCATCAGATGAAGGAATCCATTCAAATAATCCTAAAAGGAGGACACGTTATGAAAAGCACGATGAGAATCCTGGCGCTGGCCGTGGTCGTCATGTTCGCGTTCACGAGCTGCGCCAAACAACCCACTCAGCAGATGGATGCGGCCAAGGCCGCGATCCAGGCCATTGAGGGCATGAAGGGCAATGTCTACGCCAAGGACGAGCTGAGCAAGCTCAAGACCGATCTCCAGGCCGCTTTGGACGAAGTGACCGCCCAGTCGAAGAAGTTCTTCAAGAAGTACGGCCCGGCCAATGAGATGCTGGCCAAGGTCATCGCGGACGCCGACGCCGTGAAAGCCCAAATCCCGGGACGGATCGAGGAAGCGAAAAAGGCCGCCGAAGCCGCGATGAACGAAGCCAAGGCCGCCTATGACGGCGCCAAGGCCCTCCTCGAGAAGGCCCCCAAGGGCAAGGGCACCAAGGCCGACATCGAAGCCATGAAGGCCGACCTTGGCGGGCTCGAGCCCCAGATGACCGAGATCCAGAACGCCATCGCGGCCGAGGATTATTTCGGCGCCAAGGATAAGGCCATGGCCGTCAAGGACAAGGCCGCCGCCATCGCCGATCAGGTCCAGAAGGCCATCGACAAGGTCAAGGGCAAGAGATAAGAAGAAGATTCTTCCGCGAAGTTGAAGGTTCTTCAAACAGCCCTGCTTTTCCTGGCTGTTTTTCTTGCCAGCTGTCAACTTCCACCGGCTCCTCCGGAGGTCCGGCGCTCCGATGTCCAGGAGCAAGACCTCTGGAGAGCCGGTGCTTCTGTTTTCGCCAGCCAGGATTACTCTGCTTACCTCGACACGTTGAGGGCGGCCCGCCGGAGGTTCGATCAGGAGAACCTCAAGCTGGGTTGGGCCAGGGATTACGGACCCGTCCGACGGGATTTCCAGACCGTCCTCGAATCCGGAGAAGCCCTCCTGGCCAAGGTCCAGGCGCTGAAGGCCGAGAAGCAGTCTTCCCTTGCCGAAGGCGCCCGGAACGTCCGGGCCAAGATGATGATGCTCAAGGATATCACTCTCTCTTTGACCGAGCGCGGGAGGGCACGGGAAGAGCTGGCCCAGGCGGAGGTCTACCTCCATGAGGCGGATTCCCTGATGGGCCAGGCGAAATTTGATGAGGCCTCTCGTCGGCTTTCCCAGGCCGGCGATTGCGTCAAGGAAGCGGAGACTGCGGTGGTCGCCTTCATCGGGCGCTACCTCGACAAAAAGCAGGTTGATATCTGGAAAAAATGGACCGAAGAAACGATCGCCGAGTCCCGGGCCAGGGGGACCATCGCTCTCATCGTCAGCAAGCTGGAGAGGCGCTTGACCGTCTACAAGGGCGGCCAGGCCTACCGGAGTTATCCCGCGGGCTTCGGGTTCAACGGACTTTCGAACAAGCTGCACGCCGGGGATAACGCCACGCCGGAAGGCCGCTATCATATCATCCAGAAAATCGCGTCGAGCCAGTATTACAAGGCCCTCCTCATCGATTACCCCAACGAGGAGGACAGGCGGAGGTTCGCCAGAGAGAAGAACCGAGGAGCGATCCCGACAACGATCGGCATCGGCGGGGATATCGAGATCCACGGCGGCGGCCCGGACAGCCTGACCCGGGGCTGTATCTCCATGGACAACGACAAGATCGACGAGCTCTTCGGTCTGGTGTCCGTCGGGACGGCGGTCACGATCGTCGGGACCAACGAGATGGAAAACTACGTCATCCGGGCCCTCAGGAAGAACTGAGATGTGGTGGAAAAGACTGCTCATCGCCATCCTGGCCATGGCCTACCTCGAGGTCCTGGTCGTGGTCGGCGTATCGTACTATTCCGGGCTGAGGCAGGCCTCGGCCTGGCCGCCGCAAAACGCCGCGGCGGCCGTCGCGGACAGGGACATCCCGAGAGTTCAGAGAAACGTCCAGGCCCTTGAGAAAAAAATCGTGGCCCTCCAGGCGAAAGGACTCTACATCGTCGTCGACACCGGGGAAAACGAACTTTATGTCAAGAAGGGGTCCGAGATCGTCCGGCAGGCCGTCGTTTCCTGCGGCAGCGGGGACGTTCTCGCGGACCCTGGCGGCAAGCGGAAGTGGGTTTTTGACACGCCGCGAGGGGAGTTCGCGGTGAAGTCCAAGATCAAGAATCCTTATTGGGTCAAGCCCGACTGGGCGTTCATCGAAGAGGGCGAGCCCATCCCCAAGAACCAGGATGACCGCGTGGAAGGAGGAAGCCTGGGGGACTATGCCCTTGGCTTCGGAGACGGCTATTTCATCCATGGGACCCTTTACACCCGCCTCCTCGGCAGGAACGTGACCCACGGTTGCGTCAGGGTTGGGGACGACGACCTCAAGGAGATCTTCAAGATCGTGCCTTTGGGGGCGAAAATTTACATCTACTGAAAGACCATGCGAAAATCGGGCTTCCTGTTGCTGATGCTCCTCGCGGTATCCGGGGCGTTCGGCCAGGCCGTGGACAAGGAGAAGATCGTCCGCAGCCAGCAGGAGCTGACCTCCGAAAGCGAGCTGGCCAAGGAGCCCCGTTTCTATTTCGTCCTGGACGTCCGTCAGAAAAAACTTGAGCTCAGGGTCAAAGGGATGGTGCTGCGGGCCTGGAAGCTGCAGTCGATGAGATTCTGGGGAAAGCCGGCGTTCTCGAAAACGGTCCAGCTAGTCAAAAAAAGCACGCTCAAGCCGCCCCAGCGGAACGTCATCAAGCCCGGCGAGGCGGCGGCCGCGGCCAAGGACCCAAGCAAGTTCGAGCTCGAGGCGCTCGAACTCAAGGACATGCCCAAAAGCTTCAGCCTGGATTTCGACAACGGGCTCCATATCTCGGTCAAAACCAGCGAAAAAGGCCTCAAAGCCCTCAGGGAGGAGGTCCGCTGGTATGGGCTATTGCCTGTGCGGAGCTTTTTCAGCTCTAGGAACGGCAAGCCGCTGTCTGAGCTCGAGCTGAGATTTACGAACGAAAAGGATGCCCAGACAATTTACTGGATTTTCTATGAGGGAATTAAGGGGCTAGTGTATTAAATTTAGATATATTTTTTAATTTAAACTTGACAAACATATGCTCAAGTTATATATTAATATCTAACTAAATAAGGAGGAGATTAATGACGAAGATAATCGGAATCGATTTGGGTACGACCAATTCAGTTGTCGCCATCCAGGAAGGCGATAAAACGACCGTCATTCCCAATGAGGAGGGCGGAAGGACGACCCCGTCGGTCGTGGCGTTCACTCCCAAGGGCGAGATCCTCGTAGGCCAGGTCGCTAGACGGCAGCGGGTCACCAATCCCGAAAACACGATCTATTCCATCAAGAGGTTCATGGGCCGCCGCTACGGAGAGGTCAGTCAGGAGATCAAGCAGGTCCCGTTCAAAGTGGGCGAGGCCACGAACGGCGACGTCCGGGTGGAAGCGCTCGGCAAGAAATACGCCCCGCCCGAGATCTCCGCATTTATTCTCCAGAAGCTGAAAAAGGCCGCGGAGGACTATCTCGGCGAGAAGGTCGAAAAAGCCGTCATCACCGTCCCCGCGTATTTCAACGACAGCCAGCGCAAAGCGACCAAGGACGCGGGCAAGATCGCCGGCCTCGAGGTCGTCCGGATCATCAACGAGCCGACCGCCGCGGCCCTGGCTTATGGCATGGACAAGCAGAAGGACGAGGTCATCGCCGTCTATGACTTCGGCGGCGGGACCTTCGACATCTCCATCCTCGAGGTCGGGGAGGGCGTCGTCGAGGTCAAGGCCACGAACGGTGACACGCACCTCGGGGGCGACGACCTCGACCAGAAGGTCCAGGACTGGATCGTTACCGAGTTCAAGAAGGAGTCGGGCATCGACCTGACCAAGGACAAGATGGCCCTCCAGCGGCTCAAAGAGGCCGCCGAGAAGGCCAAGGTCGAGCTCTCGACGACCATGGAAACAGAAATCAACCTGCCGTTCATCACGGCCGACGCCTCTGGCCCCAAGCACCTGCTGATGAAGATGACCCGGGCTAAGCTCGAGCAGCTTTGCGAGGACCTCATCCAAAGGTCGGTCCAGCCGGTCCGCCAGGCCCTGGCCGACGCCAACGTCAAGGCTCAGGACATTCAGGAAGTCGTCCTGGTCGGCGGCCAGACGAGGATGCCCCGGATCCAGCAGCTCGTTCGGGAGCTCTTCGGGCGCGAGCCCCACAAGGGCGTCAACCCGGACGAGGTCGTGGCGGTCGGAGCCGCCATCCAGGGCGCGGTGCTTTCGGGCGACGTCAAGGACGTGCTCCTTCTCGATGTCACGCCGCTGACCCTGGGCATCGAAACCCTGGGCGGCGTCTTCACCAGGATGATTCCCCGCAACACGACCATCCCGACCAAGAAGACCGAAACCTTCTCGACGGCCTCGGACAACCAGCTGAGCGTCGAGATCCACGTCCTGCAGGGCGAGCGCGAGCTGGCCTCGGACAACAGGACCCTCGGGAGGTTTCACCTTGACGGCATTCCACCGGCCGTGAGAGGGGTCCCCAAGATCGAGGTCACCTTCGATATCGACGCCAACGGCATCCTCCACGTATCCGCCAAGGACACCGGCACAGGCAAGCAGCAGGCCATCACCATCACCGGTCACAGCGGGCTTGACGAGAAGGAGATCAATCGGATGGTCAAGGACGCCGAGAGCCACGCCGGCGAGGACAAGAAGCGCCGCGAAACCATCGATGCCAAGAACCACGCCGACCAGCTCATCTACAGCCTGGAGAACCTCTTGAAAGAGAACAAGGACAAGATCCGCGAGCACGAGGCCGAGGCGGTCCAGAACGAGATCGAGAACACGAAAAAGGCCATCGCCAGCGAGGACCTGGACCAGATCAACAAGGCCATCGAGTCCCTGTCCCGCGTCTCCCACAGGTTGACCGAAACCCTGTACCAGCAGGCCGGTCCGCAGGCTCCCGGCGGACAATCCGGCGGCGGGCAGGAAGGGACTTCGGGCGGCGACGGCCGGGGCCAATCCCAGCCGGGCGGAGCCGATGAAGAGGTCATCGACGCCGAGGTCGTGGACGACAATAAGAAGAATTAGGCCACGGGGCCTTTGACGCCGAACGGCGCGGCCTGAAAGGACGGAGCGTCCGAGGGACGACGGCCATGGCGAAAGACTATTATCAGATCCTGGGCGTGTCCAAAGGCGCCGTCCTGGCCGAAATCAAGAAGGCCTACCGCAAGCTGGCCCGAAAATATCATCCCGACCTCAACCCCGGGGACAAGGCCGCCGAGGCCAAGTTCAAGGAGATCCAGGAAGCGTACTCAGTCCTGAGCGACTCTAAAAAGCGGACCCAGTACGACCAATTCGGCTCGACGGGCGACTTCCCGCCCGGGGCTGGGCCGGGGGGACCGGGGGCCTCTCCCGGATTCGAGGGCTTCGACTTCTCGGACTACGGTTCATCCTCTTTCAAGGATTTCTTCGAAAACCTCTTCGGGGGAGCCGGCCCTGGGATGTCCGGACGAGCCGAAGGCGGCCCCGAAAGGGGCGAAGACCTCAACTACACGATGAAGATCGGCTTCGAGGACGCGATCCGCGGCGTCCAGACGAGGATCCGGTTGAACCGTCTCGCGGAGTGCGGCAGGTGCGGCGGCAGCGGCCAGGTCTCCGGAGGCGGGTCGAGGGCCTGCCCGGCCTGCGGCGGGACCGGCCGGGCGCATATGCAGCGGGGTTCCATGAAGTTCTCCGGCGCATGCCCGTCGTGTCGGGGGTCGGGGAAGGCTCCGGGGAACATGTGCCCCGACTGCCGGGGCGAGGGGGCCGTCCAGAGATCGGACCTCATCTCCGTCCGGATCCCAGCCGGGGTCGACACGGGATCCAGGGTCCGCATTCCCGGCCGGGGGAACGCCGGCCGGAATGGCGGCCCGCCGGGGGATCTCTACATCTCGATCGAGGTCGCCCCCCATGCCGTTTTCAGGCGGGAGGGGGCCAACATCTCCATCAAGGTCCCGATCACGGTCCCTGAAGCCACGTTGGGGGCCAAGATCGAGGTCCCTACGCTGTGGGGGAGAACAACCATCCGTATCCCGCCCGGAACAAAGTCCGGCCAAAAGTTCCGGATCAGGGAACAGGGCGCTCCGGCGCCGGCCAAGAAGGCCCGGGGCGATGAATTCGTTGAGGTCGCCATCGTCCCGCCGTCGTTCGAGGACCAGAGGGTCCGGGAGCTCATGAAGGAGCTCGAGCGGATCTCCGGGCCGAACCCGCGCGAAAATACGGGGGGGGGCTGAGATGAAAAAAGGGCGGAAGGAAGCAAAAAGGGAACCACGGCAGTATTACCATATCAGCAGCGTCGCCAAAATGTACAACATCCATCCCCAGACGCTGAGACTCTACGAGCGGGAAGGCCTGATCACTCCGTCCCGGAGCGAGGGCAACACCCGGCTCTACTCGACCGAAGACCTCAAGCGGCTCGAGCTCGTCCTCAACCTCATTCGTGATCTGGGCATCAACCTCGCCGGCGTCGAGGTCGTCCTCAACATGAGGGAGAAGATCGAGCAGATCGAGACCGAGGTCGGGGAATTCCTCGAGTATGTCCGGATGGAGTTCTTCCGGGGCAGGGAGGACGAATTCGAGGTCCGGCGGAATGCACTGGTTCATGTCCATCCTGCCGGGGTCGTCAAGGTGGAGGACCCGGAACGCTGACCATGGATTACCGGGATTTCCTGGATTCGAGGAACCTGAAGCACTACCTGGAGGAAATCGCCAAGTTCCCGGCCCTCACCGAGGACGAGGAGAAGAAGCTCGGCGAGCGGGTCCGGCACGGAGACAAGGACGCCCTCCAGAGCCTGATCAAGGCCAACCTCAAGTTCGTCGTCTCCTACGTCAAGAAATATCGCGGCATGGGGCTGAGCATGCTCGACCTCATCAACGAGGGGAACGTCGGCCTCATCGAGGCGGCCCGTCGGTTCGACCCGACCCGGAACGTGAGGTTCATCTCCTACGCCGTCTGGTGGATCCGTCAGGCGATCGTCCACGCCCTGTCTCAGTACTCCCACATCTACAATATCCCCCAGAAGCTCTCGGACCAGATCTCCCTGATGAAGAAGAAAACGGCCGCCCTCAAGACGGAGCTCGGCCGGGAGCCCAACCGGGAGGAGATCGCCGGGGCCTTGGGGATCTCCGAGGCGGACGTCGAGGACCTCGAGCTCCTCGAGGAGCGGAACGTGTCCCTGAGCGACAAGCGCTCCGACGAGGACTTCGAGATCGAGGACCGGATCAGCGACGGGGAGGCGGAGTCCGTCGAGTACCAGATCATCAAGTCGTCGGCCCAGCACCAGATCCGGGAAATGCTCGCCGTGCTGGATGAAAAGGAAGAAACTGTGATAAAATTACGCTTCGGCCTGGACGACGACCGGCCGATGACGCTCCAGGAGATCGGCGACAGGCTCCACCTGACCCGGGAGCGCATCCGCCAGATCGAGCAAAAAGCCATGCGGAAGCTGAGCCGGTCGAAAAAGCTTCAGCAGCTTAGAGGGTATCTGAATTGAGCGAACAGAGTGTCTGCGAACGATGCCTGGGGACCGGCTGGGTCCTGGAGGACGCCGGCGGCAGCAAGGTCGCCAAGCGATGCGTCTGCTACAGCGAACACCGGAAGCAGGCCCTCCTCGAGCAGGCCAACATCCCCCGGCGCTACCAGCACTGCAATTTCGATAATTATAAGGTTCTGAACGATTCCCAAAAAGATGCCTATAAGATTTCCAGGAAATTCGTCGAGAACTACCCCGTCCAAGATGTCGGTCTCCTGTTCATCGGACCCTGCGGGGTGGGAAAGACCCACCTGGCCGTCTCCATCATCCAGGAGCTCGTCCTGAAGAAGAACATCCCCTGCATCTTCTACGACTTCCGGGAGCTCATCCGAGAGATCCAGAGCACGTTCACTCCGGATTCGACCCTCACGGAATCCGACATCCTGGGTCCGGTCTTCCAATCCGAAGTCCTGGTCCTCGACGAGCTCGGTGCCAAGCGGACATCGGCCTGGGTCGAAGAAACGATATTTTATATCATCAATTATCGATATAACTACAAAAGGGTCACGATTTTTACGACAAATTATCAGGATGCTGAAGAACCTCCCAAGGAAGAGAATCGCCGCGATCCCTATTGGGAAAAGAAAATGGGCGGAGGAACCGGGTCAAGAGCTGAACTGGAGAAAGGGGAGAGCCTCGTCGACAGGATCGGTATTCGCCTGCGGTCCCGGATCTATGAGATGTGTAAAGTTGTCCCCATGGACGGCGAGGACTTCCGGATAAAAATCAAGCAGGCCGGCTACCGGTTCTGAGGACTGGCCCCGAAAGCGGGATTGTTCTTCTCATGAACTTGCCATTTCCGGGCATTTTTGCTAAATTATCGAAACCTGCTCCTCGGTAGCTCAATTGGCAGAGCGGGTGGCTGTTAACCACTAGGTTGCAGGTTCGAGTCCTGCCCGAGGAGCCATTCTTTCTCTCCCAGAGGTTCCAGATGGAAAAGATCAAACGCATCGCTCTGGTCGCCCACGACAACCGGAAGCGCGACCTCAAGGAATGGGTCGAGTACAACTACCGGACGCTCGTCCGCCACAATCTGGTTTGCACGGGGACGACGGGCCGGCTGGTCGAGGAAACCGTCCAGCGGAAATTCGAGCAGGACCAGATCCCGCGCGAAGTGCTGAAGATGAAAAAGCTCAAGTCCGGCCCCCTGGGCGGCGACCAGCAGCTCGGGGGAATGATCGCCGACGGCAAGATCGATTTCGTCATTTTCTTCTGGGACCCCATGGAACCCTTTCCCCACGACGTCGACGTCAAGGCTTTGCTCCGGATCACCGTCCTCTACAACATCCCTATCGCCTGCAACCGGTCAACCGCCGATTTCATGATCTCCTCACCCTTGATGAACGAGGCCTATGAGCCCGTGACCAAGGACTATTCAGATTACATCAACCGGCGCATCCCTTGAGCCCGGGCGATCCCGCGGCACGAAGTCTCGTGATGCCTGGCCCGGAAGACCCGACAGGCTGAGCCGGATAGGACCCTGACCGGTTACTTCGGCGCGTCTTTTTGGGTCTTTCATAATCACAAATCCTTCGACTCCCTTGCTTTTTAACCGAAATTTGAGCCTTCCTTAATCAATCCTTAACTCTTTCCGCCTATGCTAATCGCGAACACTATCTGTTCCCTCTTACGAATGCCAAGTCAAGAGAGGTCAAGGTGCACCGGATCTTGGCAGAAATGAAAAAACGAGGATTTAGAAAGGAGACACAAGAATGGGTAAGAGACAGAAGCTGATTCCGGCACTCGTCTTCGGCACTCTGGTTTTGACTCTGGCCAACGTGCTGGCTCAAACGACGACCCCGCCGCCGCAGACATTCAGCGCGACGGTCTACCTCGATTACAGGTTTTATCTGAGCTCGGCCGGCCCGATCACGCTGAAGCCGACGGACCCGACCGGTGCGTATCTCAGTAACCAATTCATCTTTCGGCGGGCCTACTTCACCTACGAAAACAAGATCAATGACAACCTGAAGTTCCGGTTCCGTCTTGATGCCGACAACACGGCCAATGTCACCGGGGTTGCTCTGACCGGCACGCCGGTGACGGGGACTTCCTTGAGCAAGGACGACAAGCTGCGGCCCTTCGTCAAGAACCTCTATTTTGAATGGTCGAACTTCCTCATCGAGAATCAGACCTTCAAGGTCGGCATGGAGGAAACGTTGACCTTCACCCTGTCCGAAGCACGGTGGGGCTACCGGAGCGTGGCTAAAACCCTCCTCGACGGCTACAAGGACATCACGGGAGTTGACATCAATGCCTCGAGCGCCGACATCGGCGCGAGCCTGCAAGGATCCGCGACCAAGTACATCCGCTACGGCGTTCAGGTCGTCAACGGCGCCGGCTACGCCCACTTAGAAAACGACCAGTATAAGAAATTCAGCGGCCAGCTCCATTTCATTCCCGTGTCGGGGTTCTCCGTCGTCGGTTATATCGACTATTCACGGCAGCTCCCGAAGACCTCCTACCCCCTGGAGACGGCACCGGCCGCCATGACCTACAAGCTCGATTCCTATTTTGAGATGGTCAAGAACCTGGTTCTCGGCGGCGAATGGTTCGTCTACAAGAACGACCTCAATCAGACCGCGTCCTTCGTGAAGTACAACGTCTCCGGCTGGTCGGTTTTCGGCCGCTACGGCCTCATCCAGGACAAGCTCAACGCCTTCGCCCGCTACGACAGCTACATCCCGAACGGCCAGAACCGGTTGAAAGACATGAGCCTGACGATCCTGGGCCTCGATTGGGCCCCGCTGCACAGCAGCCTGAAGTTCCAGCCGAATATCTGGTTCTATCAATATAAACACGGGACGCAGTATAAGGCGACGGCCACGTCCAACTCAGACGTCGCTTTCAACATGACGTTTTTCCTGTCATTCTGAGGTGGCTCGGACAAGTATAAAGAAAGGAGACATGAAATGAAAAAGACACTGATCATGGCCCTGGCAATCATCGGCCTCATGGCGGCCTTCACGACGGCCGCCCCGGCCAAGAAGATGATCCAGATCAAGGGCTCTGACACTCTGGTCAATCTCGTCCAGGTTTTGGCCGAGGAGTACATGTCCAAGAACCCCGGCACTGCCATCGCCATTCTCGGCGGCGGGTCCGGCACGGGCATCACCGGCCTCATCAACCAGACCTGCGACATCGCCGACCACTCCCGGGAGTGGAAAAAGAAGGAAATCGACCAGGCCTGGGAAAAGGGCGTCTCACCCCGGTTTTTCATCATCGCCGTCGACGGCCTGAGCATCGTCGTCCATGAGAAGAATCCCATCGCGAAACTCACGATGGCCCAGGTCGGCGCCATGTACAGGGGCGAGGTCAAGAACTGGAAGATGTTGGGCGCTTATGACAAGCCGGTTTCCCTCTATGGCCGCCAGTCCAATTCCGGCACCTACACGTTCATGCAGGAATTCGTCCTTGGGAACAAGAATTTTTCGGCCGATGTGAAGGAAATGAACGGCAACGCCCAGATCATCGAGAGCGTCCTCCAGGACGAGGGCGCCGTCGGGTATGTCGGGGTCGGCTATCTCTACGACAAGGACGGGAAGATCCGGAAAGGCCTCAAGGTCTTGAACATCTCCAAGCCCCCGGACGGAGAGGCGTTTGCGCCGACGGACAAGGCCGCCATCGACTCCGGGAAATACCCAATCTCCCGGCCGCTCTTCCAGGCCACGAACGGCAAGCCGAACGCGGACATCACCGCCTTCATCGCCTGGGAGACGGGCCCCGAAGGGCAAGCGATCGTCGAGCGCGAAGGCTTCTTCGCTATCAGCTCCGCCCACAAAGCCCAAAACGACAAGAACCTCAAGTGAGCGGATCAAGAGCGGGGGAATTTTCATAAACAAGGAAGGCTGGAAGGTCCCGGTTGCGTGATGAAAAAAAAGAAATGGGCGAACCTAAAAGAATCCGCCATCAGGGCCTTCTTTCTGACCTGCGGCATTCTGGCCATTTTGGTCCTGATCGGCATTTTCGTCACACTTCTCTACACCGCCGTCCCCGCATTTAAAGAGGTCCGCCTCTCCGAATTCCTCCTGAAGAAGAACTGGGACCCCACGTCCCCCGAGAAAGCGGAGTATGGGATCCTGTCCATGATTGTCAGCACCCTCATGGTGACCGGCGGCGCCCTTCTCCTCGCCGTTCCCATCGGGATCGGTGTCGCGGCCTACCTTTCCGACGTCGCCCATTGGCGCGTCCGCGAAGTCGTCAAGCCCATCGTTGAGATCCTGGCCGGGATCCCTTCGGTCGTTGTCGGCTTCCTGGGGATCGTGTTATTCGGTCCGGCCATCGCCAAGATCTTCCACATCGGCAACGGCCTGAACGCCGTCAACGGGAGTGTCCTGCTGGCCATCATGTCCCTGCCGACGATCATCAGCATCTCCGAAGACTCCCTGAATGCGGTCCCCCCAGCCTACGGGGAAGCGTCTCTGGCGCTCGGTGCGTCCCGATGGCAGACGCTTCTCAGGGTGAAGATCCCCGCGGCCCTATCCGGCATCATCGCCGCCTGCATGCTGGGGATGGGCCGGGCCATCGGAGAGACCATGACCGTCCTCATGGCCACGGGCAACGCCCGGGCTTTCCCCCACGGCTTCCTGAGCCCCGTCCGGACCATGACGGCCAATATCGCCATCGAGCTGGGCGAAGTCCCGTATTATACAACGCATTATTACGCGCTTTTCGCCATCGGCCTCGTCTTGTTCATCATGACCTTCGTCGTCAACCTGGTCGCCGATGTCATCCTCCACAAATACCAGGAGCGCGAGCGATGAAACAGGCCACGCAGAAAAAGGTCACCCAGTTCCTTGGCTTTTTCCTGCTCCGTGCCTGCCTCTACCTCGTCCTGGCCGTCCTGCTTCTTTTCCTCTACGACATCGGGCGGAAAGGCGGGGGCGCGATCAGCTGGGAGTTCCTGACCCAGGTTCCGCGAAAAGGGATGACGCAAGGCGGGATATTCCCGGCCATCTTCGGGACCTTCCTCGTGACTCTCATCACGGCGATCCTGGCCGTGCCCTTGGGCATGTGCGCCGCGATCTACCTCAACGAGTACGCTAGGCAGGGCCACCTGACCCGCCTCATCCGGCTGTCCATCCGGAACCTGTCCGGCGTGCCGTCCATCGTTTATGGCCTTTTCGGCGTCATCCTGTTCGTCAACATCATGCGCTTCGGGACGTCCGTCCTCTCCGCCGGCCTCACCCTGGGACTCATGACGCTCCCTTGGACCATCACGGCCAGCGAGGAGGCCCTGAAAACGGTCCCCAATTCCTACCGCGAAGGCGCGTTGGCGCTCGGTGCGACCAAATGGCAGTCGATCCGGACCAACGTCCTGCCCTACGCCGTGCCCGGCATGCTGACGGGGACCGTCCTCGGCCTGGCCAGGGCGGCCGGGGAGACGGCGCCCATCCTCTTCACTGGCGCGGCCTTCTTCCTGCCCTATCTTCCGAAATCCTTGGGAGACCAGTTCATGGCGCTCCCGTACCATCTCTATATCATGGCCACTCAGCATCATCAGATCGAGCAGGTCCGGCCGCTGGCTTACGGGACAGCGCTGGTCTTGATCGTCCTGGTTCTGGGCATGAACATGACGGCCGTCGTCATCAGGTTCAGGCTGAGAAGGAAACGCCGATGAGCGACGGAACGATGCCCCCGAAGATCGAAACCGAGGACCTGAATTTTTACTACGGTCCCGCGCGGGCCCTGAACAAGGTCAGCATCGCCTGCGCCGCGAACCGTGTCACGGCCATCATCGGCCCCTCGGGATGCGGCAAGTCGACCTTCATCCGGACTCTCAACCGGATGAACGACGTGATCCCTGGGATACGGATGGAAGGGACGATCCTCCTCGATGGGAAGAACATCCACGATCCGGACGTGGACGTCGTGGAACTCCGCCGCCGCGTGGGCATGGTCTTCCAGAAACCCAACCCGTTCCCCAAGTCCATCTTCGACAACATCGCCTACGGCCTTCGGATCAACGGCATGAGGGAGCGACGGAAACTGGAAGAGGTCGTCGAGAAGAGCCTCCGGGGTTCGGCGCTCTGGGATGAGGTGAAGGACCGGCTGAACGAGAACGCTTTCGCCCTGTCGGGCGGGCAGCAGCAGCGGCTGTGCATCGCCCGGGCCCTGGCCGTCGAGCCGGAGGTCATCCTCTTTGACGAGCCATGTTCGGCCATCGACCCCATCGCCACGGCCAAGATCGAGGACTTGATTCAAACGCTCAAAAAAAGCTACACTGTCGTCATCGTGACCCACAACATGCAGCAGGCGGCCCGCGTTTCGGACTTCACGGCCTTCATGATGCTCGGGGAGCTCATCGAGTTCGACGCCACGGAAAAAGTGTTCACGAACCCGGCGAGCAAGTTGACCGAGGATTACATCACCGGCCGGTTTGGATAACGCGGATTCCCGCGGCGCCAGGGAGGATCCATGTCAAAAACAGAACGCCCCTTCGATGAGGAGCTCAAGGACCTCAAGGAAAAACTTTTAGAGATGGCGTCGCGGGCTGAAGAGCAGATCGGCTTGGCCGTCCGGGGGCTCAAGGACCGGAAGGAGGAAATGGCCTGCGAGGTTCTGGATAAAGAACAGGACGTCAACCGCCTCGACATCGAGATCGACGAGATGGCCATGCGGCTCCTGGCCCTCCGGCAGCCCATGGCGACGGACCTCCGGTTCATCACCTCGGCGATGAAGATCGGGAGCGATCTCGAGCGGATCGGCGACCTGGCCGTCAACATCGCCGAACGAACTCTCGACCTCCTCAAGGTTCCCCCGCTCAAACCGCTCATCGACATCCCCCGGATGGCCTCTCTGGCCCAGGGAATGGTCCGGGACGTCCTCAACGCCTTTGTCAACGGCGACGCCGACCTGGCGAAAAACGTCTGCCAGCGGGACGACCAGGTGGACCAGCTCAACGGCCAGATTTTTCGGGAGCTCCTGACGTTCATGATGGCCGACCAGACGACCATCCCCCGGGCGGTGGACCTGATCCTTGTCGGCCGTCACCTCGAGAGGATCGCCGACCATGCCACGAACATCGGCGAGGACGTGATCTACATGGTCAAAGGGAAGACCATCAAGCACCACATCGAGGAAGGCCGGTTCACGGGACTCAAGGGCTGCCCTGGGAAAGAATAGCCGGCCGAGCCGCGACCGGACCCTCAGCTCATCTTCCGGACCCGGACTTCGATCTCCTTTTCCGCTTGCAGGAGCCTCACGAGCTTGGATGTGTCCGTTTCCCCGAAATGGTAGGGGTAGAGGATCCTGGGCTTGAAGGTTTTTGCCGCATCGGCGACCATCTCGGGGGTCATGGTGTAGGGCAGGTTCATGGGGAGGAAGGCGACGTCGATATTCTTCAGGGTCTTCATTTCCGGTGTGTTCTCCGTGTCCCCGGCGATGTAGACGCGCTTGTCGCCGAAGGTGACGATATACCCGTTTCCGGCGCCCTTCGGATGGAACGGATTCCCGTCCGGACGTTTGTTGACGATGTTGTAGGCCGGGACGGCATCAATGGCCAGCCCGAGGACCGTCCGGGAATCCCCGTTGTTCATGATGATGGCGTCCTTGACCTTCCCGGCACAGACCCTGGAAACGACCACGGTCGTCCCCGGCTTGAGAATGGCCTGGAGCGCCTTCGGGTCCAGATGGTCGTAATGATCATGGGTGATGAGGACGAGGTCGGCCTTGGGCAGCTGGCTGTAGTCCGCCACCTGACCGAAGGGGTCGACCTGGATGACTTTTCCGCCGAAGCCCATCATCAGCGAACCGTGACCGAGAAAGGTCAGGACCAAATTTCCCTTCGATGTGTGGATCGTGTCTTCTTCGAATTTTCCCATGGCCGCGGCAAGGCCCGCGAGACCCAGGCCCAGGACAAGAACAACTAGGACAAATTTGTTCATGATTTAAACCCTCCGATTGAGATCTCTATTATATTCTTCTGCGGAAGCGCGGGCAACCGGACCCGGCATCCGGCTCGAAAAATTCTCTAGGCCGCCGGGGGCGATTTCTTTTATAATATGTCCGGCCATGATGGCCGAAACGGGCCAGAAGATGTCGCCACTGATCGCCGCTCTGGATGATGAATCCGACATCCTCGAGCTGCTCAGGGTCAACCTCAGGAAAGCCGGATTCCGGTTCGAGGGCTTCCAGGAAGCCGAGGGACTCTACCGCTTCCTCCAGAGGGAGGCGCCGGACCTCATCCTCCTCGACCTCATGCTGCCCGACATGGACGGACTTGACGTCTGCCGGCACCTGCGGCAAAGCGAAGGCCTGGCCCGCATCCCGGTGATCATGCTGACGGCTAAGGATCAGGAGACGGACAAGATCGTCGGGCTCGAGTTGGGAGCCGACGATTATGTCACCAAGCCGTTTTCCGTCAAGGAGCTCATCGCCCGCATCCACTCCGTCCTGAGGCGCGGCGATCAGACTCCTGACGGTCGTCCAGTTGTCCTGGGGGCGCTCACCATCGACCCCGGCAGGCACAAGGTGACGGTGGCCGGCACTGCCATTGATCTGACGGCCACGGAGTTCAATATCCTGCTCATCCTGGCGTCCCGCCGCGGCCGCGTCTTCACCAGGGATCAGATCCTGGACCACCTTTGGGGCCATGAAAAGGCGGTCGTAGACCGAACCATCGATGTCCATATCCGGAATCTCCGTGAGAAGCTGGGGACCGCGGCGTCGCTCATCAAGAATATCCGTGGCGTAGGGTACAAGATCGAAGAATGAAACCATCGCTTTTTCTGAGGGTCTTCCTTGGCTATGCGGTCGTCATCGTCTTCTTGGCGGGCGGCATCGCCCTCTTCGCCCCGGGCTTGATGCGGAAGCACCACATCCAGGAGCAGGCCGCGACCCTCGAACATCTCGGCGTCCTCCTCGAAGAGCCCGTCCTGCCCTATCTTCTCGGAGAAGGGAAGGGGAACCTCGAAGATTATGTCACGTCCATCGGCAAGAAGACGGCGACCCGGATTACCGTCATCAGCCGTGACGGCCAGGTCCTGGCCGACTCCGAGAAAGAGCCGAAGGACATGGAAAACCATTTCTACCGGCCGGAGATCTTCGAGGCCCTCCAGGGGCGGAAGCAGATGTCGGTCCGCCGCAGCTCGACGCTCAACCAGGACATGATGTACATGAGCTTGCCCCTTGTCTCGGGAGGAAAGGTCGTGGGGGCCATCCGCCTGAGTCTGTTCATGGCGGAGCTTGACCTGCTTTTCGACCGGCTCCGGGCCGACCTCCTCAAAACGCTTGGCCTCGTGACCGTCCTGGCCCTCGCGGCGGCCTTCTTCTTCACCCGAAGCATTGCCCGGCCGGTCAGGGAATTTGTCGATGCTTCGGCCAGGGTCGCGGCGGGCGATTTCGACGCCAAGGTATCCGCGAGGCAGCGGGGGAGTGAGTTCAGGACCTTCGCCCGGAGTTTCAACACGATGACGTCGGAGCTGAAGAATCTTTTCCTGGAAACCCGGCTCAAGACCGAGGAGCTCGACAGCATCCTGGCGTCCATCAAGGAAGGGCTCTGCGTTCTCGACGATGAAGCCCGGATCGTCCTCAGCAACGCGAGCTTCCGGCGGATCGTCCAGAACGACCGGCCGGAGGGCAAGCCTTACTGGGAGGTCGTCCGGAGCTCGAAATTCGCCGAAATCATCAAGAAAGCGGGCGCGTCCCGGAGCGGGGTCGAGGAGGAGCTATCCTTGACCGACAGGGTCTACTCCTGCAACGTCTCTTACCTGCCGACCCGCGAGCGGTACGTGGTGATGCTCCATGACGTGACCGAGTTCAAGAATCTCGAGAAGGTCAAGAAGGACTTTGTCGTCAATGTCTCCCATGAGCTCAAGACGCCCCTGACTGCGATCAAGGGCTTTGTCGAGACGATGGAACCCACGGCCGGGCCGGAAAACCACTCCTACCTGGAGATCATCAAGAGAAACACGGAACGCATGATCGCGATCGTCGGCGACCTCCTGGCCCTCTCGGAGCTCGAGGAAAAGGGGACGAAGCTAGTGAAGGAAAGGGTCGACGTGCGCGCCGTGGCCGAGAACGTCGTCATGATCTTCGAAAAGCCGGCCGGCGAAAAAGGATTGAGCCTGGTTCTGGAAGCGGCTCAGAGTCTGCCCGCCGTCATGGCCGATCCGTACGAGATCGAACGGCTGCTCATTAACCTCGTTGACAACGCCGTCAAGTACACGGAAAAAGGGCGGGTGACGCTCCGGCTTGCGGCCGCCGGAGACAGGTTCACGGTCGAGGTCGCGGACACGGGCATCGGGATCGACACGGAAGACCTGCCCCATGTTTTCGAGAGGTTCTACGTCGTCGACAAATCGCGGTCCAAGAAGCTTGGGGGGACGGGGCTCGGCCTGTCCATCGCCAAGCATATCGTCATGGCTCACCAGGGGACGATCGCGGCCAAAAGCCGCCTCGGCGAAGGGACGACGTTCACCGTCTGGCTTCCTCTCTCCTGATCCCAGTGTGGGCCGCGGCTTTTTGACAGCCGGAACAGCTCTGGTATAATAAATATTTTCAGGCCGCCCGAATTTTTGGATTCCGGCAAGCCCGTAATCATCAGGAATTGAAAGACCTCCCATGAGTAAGCTCCTGAGCGCCCTCGAGAATGAGGTGCAAATCGGCGCTCTTCTGTTCATGACCGTCGTCTACACGCTCCGCCTGATCTGGATTTTTAGGTTCAAATCCGGCCGGGAGCGGACCACCGCGGCGGGAAGCGAGGCGGCCGGGATCAGTTATTCTCTAATGAACGTCGCCATGCCGTGGGCCATGGAGTCGACACGGAAGAGGCCTTGGTTTTACGCCCAATTCGTGATCTTCCACCTCGGAGTCGTGGCCGCCATCACCGCCACGTTCATCATTCCCTATGCCCCGGCCCTATTTAAGGTCAAGGCCGTTGTCCGGCTGTTCCAGGTCATCATCGGCGCCGCCTGCCTCGTTGGCCTCCTCCGCTTCATCCGGCGGCTGAGGAACCCGACTCTCCGGCTCATCAGCACGGCCGATGATTATCTCTCGCTGGCTTTGATGATCCTGTTCTTCGCCGCCGGCGTTCTGGCCGTCCCGAACGAATACCGGAAAGCGGAGTGGCCCATTGCCATTTTCTTCGGCCTCACCGCATTTTTCCTCATCTACGTTCCTTTCTCCAAGATCTGCCACTATCTCTATTATCCCTTCAGCCGCTATTTCTTGGGGCGGACCCTGGGTCATCGGGGGGCGATGCCTCCCGGGATGAAAGGTAAGCGCACTTGCCTTCCCTCCAGCCCCGACGGAGGGGGATCGCGATGAAACGAAGGAAAGCTGCAGTCTCGGGGATCGCGGACGCCCCACTGGATACTAGATCCCAGGAAAGGGCCCGCCTGGACAGGATCCCTTCGCTCGCCCCCGACCGTCTCCAAACGTACGATGCAAGCGCCGACAACGTCGGGAGGTTTCTCCGCTTGCTGGGCGAACGGATCACCCGGCCCCTGGCCGTGTCCCTGACCGCCTGTGTCCATTGCGGGCTGTGTGCCGACTCGTGCCACTATTTCCTGGCCAGGCCAGACGATCCGACCATGACTCCTGTCTACAAGGCCGACCAGATCCGTCGCATCTTCAAAAGACATCTGGACTGGACGGGCCGGGTCGTCCCCTGGTGGGTCCACGCGGGCTCGCCTCGAAATGACGAAGATCTCAACCGTCTGAAGAATATCGTGTTCGGTACCTGCAGCGCCTGCCGCCGTTGCACACTCAACTGTCCCATGGGAGTGGATACGGGGCTCCTTGTCCGGTTCACGCGGGGACTCTTGACCGAGGTGGGGATCGTCCCGGAAGGCGTTTTCAACGTCAGCCGGGACCAATGGGAGACGGGAAACCAGATGGCGGTCACGGAGGAAGAATATCTGGAGACCCTTCAGTGGATGGAGGACGAGCTCCGGACCGAGTTCGGGACGCCGGAGGTGGACATCCCCGTCGACCGCCCGGACTGCGATGTCCTTTACACGATCAATCCCCGGGAGGTCAAGTTCGACCCGCGGTCCATCGCCAATGCGGCCAGGGTTTTCTTTGTCGCCGGGGAGAAATGGACCCTGCCGAAATGGGGCTGGGACCAGACGAACTTCGGCCTCTTTTCCGGGGACGACAAGCTCGGGGCCTATGTGGCCCGAAATGTCTACGAAGCCGCGGAACGGCTCCGCGCCAAGAGAATCGTCATTTCCGAGTGCGGGCACGGCTACCGGTCTACCCGATGGGAGGGTTATAACTGGGCTGGATACGACCAGAAGGTCCCGACCGAATCGGTGGTCGTGACCCTCCAGCGATATCTCCGGGAAGGCCGCATCCGGGTCGATCCCGCCAGAAATCCCGATCCCGTGACCTTTCATGATTCCTGCAACATCGCCCGCTCGGGAGATCTCGTCGAAGAGCCCCGATGGGTCCTCCGACGGGTTGTCACGGATTTCCGCGAGATGCATCCCAATCGCCGGGAGAATTTATGCTGCACGGGCGGGGGAGGCCTTCTCTCCATGGCGGAATACAGGCCCCTCCGGCTTGAGGTCGCCAAGATCAAGGCCGAGCAGCTCAAGGCCACGGGAGCCAAGCTCGTCTGCACGATGTGTCACAACTGCATCGACGGGCTGACGGATGTCATCAAGCATTACAAGCTGGAGATGAAAGTCGTCCAGGTCTTGGACCTGGTCTCGAACGCCCTCGTGATCCCGGAGTAGAAATCGGGGCAACGGACGACGAGAAAATATTCGGAGGAGAGCGATATGCCGTTTATCGAAAAGGATGGCAAGAAGATCGAAGTCAACGAAGAAGGATTCCTGGCCCGCCCCGGCGAATGGGATGAGCAGGCGGCCGGCATCCTGGCGAAAATCGAGGAGGGCCTCGACGAAATGACTGCCGAACATTGGGCCGTCGTGAATTATATCCGGGGCTACTACCTTGAAAAAGGGCTGGCTCCCATGGTCCGCAAGATCTGCCAGACCACGGGCTTTCCGCTCAAGCACATCTATGAGCTGTTTCCGTCGGGGCCGGCCAAGGGGGCCTGCAAGGTGGCCGGGCTTCCTAAGCCCGACGGCTGCGTCTGACGTTCAGGATTATCCCTTTTTCTTTTTCAGCCCGGCGATTTCGCCGACGGCCCGGACGGCGGCCGCGATGTGCTCCTCGGTGTTGAAGGGGCCGATGCCGAACCTCACGGCGCCGTGGATCCCGGCGATGCCCAGCTGCTCGTGGACCAGGGGGGCGCAATGGAGCCCCGTCCGGGCGGCGATGTTGTAGTCGACGTCGAGCATCGTGCCCACGTCGGCGGCGACCATGCCGTCGACGTTGAAGGCCAGGACGCTGATGTGATCGGCGAGGTCTTCCAGGCAGTAGAGCGTCACCCCAGGGATCTCCCGCAGCCCGTCGCGGAGCTTGCGCGCAAGCCCCATTTCATGCTCTTGGAGGGTTTTCAGGCCCTTGGCCAGGATCCACTTCAAACCCGCGTTCAATCCGGCGATTCCCATAATATTCGGAGTCCCGTATTCGAGCCGGTACGGATATTCCTCGAGATGGGTCCGGACCGCGGACCGGACGCCCGTCCCGCCGGCCCTCGTGTGCCGGACCTCGATCCCCTCCCGGACGTAGAGACCGCCGATGCCGGTGGGGCCGAGAAGCGACTTGTGGCCGGTGAAAGCGACGACGTCCAGGAACTGGTCTTCCATGTCGATCGGGACCTTGCCCGCGGACTGCGACGCGTCAATGGCGAAGGGGATCCCGGCTTCCCGGCAGAGCCTTCCGATCTCACGGATCGGCTGGACGGTCCCGATGACATTCGAGGCATGGTTGACGATGACCAGGCGGGTCGTCGTCCGGAACCTTTTCCGGATCTCCGCGGGGTCGACGAAGCCCGCGCCGTCAAACGGAACGTGGTCGACCGCGACTCCCGCGAGTGACTGGTGATAGAGGGGACGGAGAACGGAATTGTGCTCGATCATCGTCGTGATGGCGTGTTCGCCGGGCTTGAGCATTCCGAAGATGATGAGGTTGAGGGCGTCCGTGGAGTTGTAGGAGAAGCAGAGCCGGTTGGGGTCCGTGCCGTTGAAGAACTGCGTCATCATCTTCCGCGTCGCCTCGACGACTTCGCCGGCCTCCAAACAGAGGTCATATCCGGATCGCCCCGGGTTGACTCCGAAATTCCTGTAGAAGTGGTCCATGAAGGTGTAGACCTCTTCGGGTTTCGGGAAGGACGTCGCCCCGTTATCCAGGAAGATCAGCTTGCTCATGAAAACCTCCAGCGTCGAAACGGCTTTGTTTCTGCAGCAGCGAGGTCTTATACTAATCAAAGGAATTGTGAAAATCAAATTCCGGGCGCGAAGGGACGCGAGTGACGGTTCCATGGAAACCTCAAGGAAATGGGCTACAATGGAGGCTCGGGAAGGGCAGGAATTTCGCGACAGGACCTGAGAAAAGACCGATGATCTTCTTTCTTGGATTGGGGAGCAACCTCGGCCGACGGAGACGGAACCTGGCCTTGGCCCGGCTATCGCTCGAGAAAGCCGGCGTCGCGGTCCTCAGAGCGTCGTCGATCTACATGACCGAGCCTGTCGGCGTCCCGGACCAACCCTGGTTTCTCAATCAGGTCCTCAAGGTCAGGTCAAACCTCAGTCCGCGGGAGCTCCTGGAGATGGCCAAGTCCATCGAAAAAAAGATGAGGCGGATCCCGACGGTCGACAAGGGCCCGCGGACGATCGATATCGACATCCTCCTGGCCGAAGATACGGTCATTGACACGCCCGGGCTGACCATCCCGCATCCTCGTCTCACCTGGCGCAATTTCGTGCTGGTCCCCTTGAAGGAAATCGCCCCCCGGGCCGTTCATCCGGTCCTGAAGAAAACGTTCAGCAAGCTCGCGGGTGAGTCGCGGGACGCTTCAGCCGTCTTCAAAGATGAACTTCGGCCCTTCCGAAAATGACGGCCTGCGGCCCGGCCCCCTGGGCCTCAGAAAGCATCCACGTAATGGTCGATGGTAAACCCGGCGTCATCCGTCGGCCTGATGGCGATGACATCGAACCGGCAGGCCACGTCCCCGAGCCGGCGCTTGAAGAGATAGCCCTGGGCCACTTTCCTGATCTGCCGCTGTTTCCCCGGGGTCACCGCTTCCTCCGGACGGCCATAGGCCCCGCTCGTCCGCATCTTGACCTCGATGAAAACGAGGCTTTTCCGGTCGCGGGCGATGATGTCGATCTCGCCGCGGGCGAAGCGGAACCCGGTTTCGACGATCTCGTACTTTTTGCGGCGAAGGTATCTTAAGGCGAGTTCTTCTCCGAATCGGCCGACAGTCTGGGTGCTGTTCTGAATACCCCTCACTGGGCTCTCGATTCCGCCGGGATCATGCAGCCCCTCCGGATTCGCCGGGACTGCCGCTCAAGACTTTGGGGGTTGGACCCTCTTCCAGCGGACACCGTCCTTCGTGTCCTCGAGGAGGATGCCCTGGTCCAGGAGCTCTTTCCTTATTTCGTCGGCGAGTTTGAAATTCCTCTCGGCGCGGGCTCTCTGACGTTCTTCGACCTTCTTTTGGATGGCGGAATCGAGTTCGCCAGAGACGTCGGCCTTGAGCACAACGTTATCAGATGTTAATGCTATTTTTGCTGAATCGACCTTCAGATAGACGGATGTCGGCTCGATCATAAGGATCTTCTCGTCGATTTCGATGACAAAACTCTTCAAAGCCAGCGCGTCCGCTTGCGATATTCTGTCTTTGGCAATGAGGCTGTTCGCCTGCTCAATAAGGGTGAAGAGCGCGGCGAGAGCCTCCGAGATATTCAGGTCATCCTCAAGCCCGGCCACGAATTCCGCTCGGGCCTGCTCGATCAAGCGGGACACCTCCGGATCCGTCCCGCCTTCGCGCTTGATCCCTCTGATATCGACAAGAAAATCACGGATCCGGTTCCGGCTCGCCCGGGCCTGGTCCAGCGCCTCGAAGGTGAAATTGAGCATCTTCCGGTAATGGGTCGCGAGGAGAAGGAAGCGAACCTCCCTCGGGTCATAGCCCTTGGCCAGGACGTCGTTCAAGAGGTAGAAATTCCCCTTGGACTTGGCCATCTTCTCACCGTCCGCGACCAGGTGGTGGCAGTGGAGCCAATAATTCACGAACTTGACGCCGTTGGCGGCCTCGGACTGGGCGATCTCGTTCTCGTGGTGGGGAAAAATGTTGTCGACGCCGCCGCAGTGGATGTCGAACGTCGGGCCGAGGTACTTGGAGCTCATGGCCGAGCACTCGAGGTGCCAGCCGGGCCG
This sequence comes from Candidatus Aminicenantales bacterium, assembly GCA_049512315.1. Classification (GTDB taxonomy): domain Bacteria; phylum Acidobacteriota; class Aminicenantia; order Aminicenantales; family Saccharicenantaceae; genus DATKJS01. Next base: position 147,753 of record JBEKXF010000001.1, read on the forward strand.
GCCGGGGCCGAGTTCGGTTTCCCAGAACGGCTCGCCCTCCTTTTTCGCCTTCCAGAGGGCGAAATCGTGGACGCTCTCCTTCTCATATTCGTCCGAGTCGCCGCGCTGGCCCGGCTTGAGGTTCTCGAGGTTGATCTTGGACAGCCGGCCGTAGGTCGGGAACTTGGCGATGCTGAAATAGATGGAGCCGTCCTTTTTGTAGGCAAACCCCTTGTCGAGGAGGAGCTTGACGATGCCGACCATTTCGGGGATGTGCTCCGTGGCCCGGGGGTACCGGTCGGCCGGAAGGATGTTCAGGCGGTCCCGGTCTGCATAAAAGGATTCGATGAACGGCCTGGTGTACTCGTCGAGCGTGAGGCCCCGGGCCTTGGCGCCGCGGATCGTCTTGTCGTCGACGTCGGTCAGGTTCATGACGTGGGTGACCTTGAAACCGCTGAACAGCAGAAAGCGCTTGAGCAGGTCCTCGAAGACGTAGGCCCGCCAGTTGCCGATATGAGGAAAATCGTACACCGTTGGGCCGCAGGTGTAGAGTTTGACCTCCCCGGGACGGATGGGGATGAAAGGCTCGACCGAGCCGGAGAGCGTGTTGTGGAAGCGGATCATCAGGGTCATTATGAAAATTCCCAGGCCTCGAGTCAACCGATTTTACGGCCCCCATCATGAAAAGGACGGCGCGCGCCTTCGTCAAGTGTCATGGAATGGAGAATCAAGCGGGATTGGCCCGATGAGAGGGGACGGCCCTCGGGGCTTAGGGAAGGGGTAAGACGGAGCGGATTCCCCCTCCAAGGAGGTTGACCCCTGATAGCTTTTTGTGAAATAATTGATTTTCGATCTCACGAGGGCAGTCATCATGAACACAAAGATCGGCATCCGGAGAGAAGACATCAACAAGTGGGAAAAGCGCGTCCCTCTCATCCCTTCGCACGCCCGGGAGCTCGTCGGGAAATATCCCATCGAGATCCGCATTCAGCCGTCCGACATCCGCGTCTTCACGGACGACGACTACCGCCTCTCTGGGATTCCCGTCAATGAAAACCTCTCGCCGTGCGACATCGTCCTGGCCCTCAAGGAGATCCCCATCGAGCGCCTGGAAAAAGACAAGGTCTATGTCTTTTTCTCCCATACGGCCAAGGGCCAGAGCCACAACATGCCCATGCTCAAGAAGATGATGGAGATGGGCTGTTCCATCATCGATTATGAGAGAATGGTCAACGACAAGGGCCAGCGCGTCCTGTATTTCGGAAATTACGCGGGACACGCGGGGATGGTCGACACGCTCTGGGCCCTGGGCCGGCGGCTGGCCCTGGAGGGTATCCCGAACCCGTTCACCGTCCTCCATCCGGCCCACCAATACAGGAACCTCGTGGATGTCAAGGAGGCCGTCGGCGAAGTGGCCTGGAAGATCATCCGGGAAGGCCTGCCGCGGGAGCTCGATCCCCTGGTTGTCGGCTTCTTCGGCTACGGCCACGTGTCCCAGGGGGCCCAGGAGATCTTCGATATCCTCCCCGTGGAGACGATCCGGCCGCGCGACCTTCCCCGGCTCTTCGAGAGCGGTCGGGAATCGCCCCGGACGATGTACAAGGTCGTCTTCAAGGAAGAGGACATGGTGGAGCCGGTCGTCCCTGGCCGGCCGTTCGAGCTTCAGGATTATTATCAGAACCCCCAGAGCTACAAGCCGGTCGTCGAAGGGCTGGTCCCTTACCTGACGGCCCTCGTCAACGGCATCTACTGGACGCCGAAATACCCCAAGTTCGTGACCAAGACCTTTCTGAAAAAGCTCTACGGCGGCGGTTCCCGGCCGCGCCTCCGTGTCATCGGCGACATCACTTGCGACATTGACGGGTCGGTCGAATGCACGGTCGAGGCCACCGACTCCGAGAACCCGGTGTATGTCTACGATCCCTTAAAAGACAAAGTTCTTCTTGGGTTCGAGGGCCCGGGCCCCGTGGTCCTGGCCGTCTACAATCTTCCCGCGGAGCTCCCGCTCGAGGCCTCCACGTATTTCAGCGGCGGCCTGAAGGAGCATGTCCCGGCCATCGCCAGTGCGGATTTCCGGGCAAGCTTCGCCCGCTGCGGGCTGCCGGACGTCCTCCGCCGGGCGGTCATTCTCTATCGCGGGGAGTTCCCCCCCGGCTACGCCTACCTCAGCGGTTTCATCCAATAAAACCTATCAGGAGGGCGTCATGAAAAAGATCCTCGTCTTCGGCGCAGGACTGGTCGCGGGACCCCTGGTGAAATACCTCCTCGACCGGCCGGACTTCCACGTGGCCGTGGCGGACGTCGAGCCCGGCCGGGCGGCCCGGCTCGTTTCCGGCCATCCGCGGGGCGAGGCGATGGTCCTTTCCATCGAGGACCGGGCGGCCGTGAAGGCCGCGATCGAAAAGGCCGACCTGGTCATCAGCATGCTTCCGTATGTCTTCCATCCGGTCGTCGCGGCAGCCGCGATCGATTCCGGCAAGAGCGTCGTGACGGCTTCTTACGCGAGCCCGGCCATGAGGGAGCTCGACGGCCGGGCCCGGGAGAAGGGGGTCATCGTCCTCAACGAGCTCGGGCTCGACCCAGGGATCGACCACATGGAGGCCATGAGGGTCATCCACAAGGTCCATGGCGAAGGCGGCCGCGTCCTGGGTTTCATGTCTTATTGCGGAGGGTTGCCGGCCCCGGAAGCCAACACCAACCCCTTCGGATACAAATTTTCGTGGAGTCCCAGGGGTGTTCTGCTGGCCTCCAAGAATTCGGCCAAGTATCTCAAAGACGGGAAGGTCGTTCTCATCCCCGCGGAACAGCTCTTCGATAGCCCGGAAATGATCTCATTTCCCGGCCTCGGTGAATTCGAAGCGTATCCCAACAGGGATTCAGTATCCTACCGGGAGATCTACGGGATCCCGGAAGCCAGGAATGTCCTGAGGGGGACCCTCCGGTATCCGGGCTGGTGCCGGACCTTGAAAAAGATCGGGGACCTGGGGCTTCTGGACGACACAAGCGTCAAAGATTGGACGGGGCGCACGTATCGCGACTTTATGGCTGGCCTCGCCGAGGCCCCGGCCGGAGCGGACCTCAAGACGGCTGTCGCCGCCCGCTTGGGGCTCGACGCCGGTTCGGACATCATCGGGCGCCTGGAATGGCTGGGCCTGTTCGAAGCCGAACGGCTCCCAATCCAAAAAGGCTCAGCCCTCGACATCCTGGCGGCGAGGATGGTCGAGCGGCTCAAGTATGCCGAAGGCGAGAGGGACATGGTCATCCTCCAGCATGAATTCGTGGCGGAGGACCGGAACGGCCGCCGGGAGAAAATCATATCGACGCTCATCGACTTCGGGATCCCCGGCGGAGACTCCTCGATGTCCCGGACGGTCGGGCTGACGGCGGCCATCGGCGCCCGCTTCATCCTGGAAGGCAAGATCCAGGGAACCGGAGTCCATGTCCCCGTCACTCCGGATATCTACAACCCTATCCTCGACGAGCACGCCCGGCTCGGCATCCGGTTCAAAGAGACGCGACAGCCATTGTGACCATCCCTGTTTGACTTTCGCCGGGCCCGCGCCTATTGTTGAGAGGGGAGGGCCAGATGAAAAGAAAACCGTGCGTCGCCGGTACCTTCTATCCCGGCCAGAAGGACAATCTCCTCGATACGCTCGGGAGGCTGACCGACCCGAAAGCCGAGAAAAAACAGGCCGTGGCCGTGGTTGCCCCTCACGCCGGGTACGAATACTCAGGCCCGGTCGCCGGCGCCGTGTTTTCTTCCGTCAAGGTGCCCCGGACCGTCATCGTCTTGGGCCCCGGACACCGGGAGATCGGGTCGCTTTTCGCCATCCAGAAAGAGGGCAGCTGGCTGACTCCTCTGGGCGAAACCCCGATCGAGGCGGACCTCGCCGCGCTGATCATGGGCCATTGCCGGCTGGTCACCGAGGACGACCGGGCCCATCTTTGGGAGCACTCCCTCGAAGTTGAGTTACCGTTCATCCAGTATTTCGAAAAAAAGGCCGCCCTCGTCCCGATATGCGTTTCCTATGAGGCGGAATACGACGACCTGGAATCCCTGGGGCGGGGCGTGGCTGCGGCGGTCCGGGCCTATGGCCGGCCTGTCCTGATTGTGTCGAGCACCGACATGAGCCATTACGTCAGCCAGAAGACGGCGGAAAAAAAAGACTCACTGGCCATCCGGAAGATTCTCGACCTCGACGCCCGCGGCCTTTTCGATACGGTTCGGGGGGAAGGGATCTCCATGTGCGGCTACCAGCCCACGACGTCGGCCATTGTCGCCAGCCGGGAATTGGGTGCGGCCGAGGCCGAGCTCATCAAATATCAGACTTCGGGCGAGACGACCGGGGACTTCGCCCAAGTTGTTGGATATGCGGGAATTAGGATCGTTTAGAGGGCGCCCCTTAACTCTCAGTCATTTGACAATAATCCTCCTTTAGTGCTATAAAATTCGGGAAAGAAGGTCGATGGCCAAGTCTGCCCTGCGCGATAAAGACAAGAAGGTCCTGTACCTCGTCGTCGAGGGCTATGTCCGAGGCGGCCATCCCGTCAGCTCGGGCTCGATCGCCCAGACGAGGAAGTTCGACGGCTCGCCGGCGACCATCCGGAATATCATGGTCAAGCTCGAGGAGCAGGGATACCTATCCCAGCCCCACACGTCGGCCGGCCGGGTGCCGACCGACAAGGGATTGAAGTATTACGTCAACAGCCTCCTCTCGGAAAAGACCTTCGCCCGGGACGATTTTCCCCTGATTCAGGACGAATTCACGGCCAAGACGGCGGATCTCGATTCCCTCCTGATCCAGGCTTCCCGTCTCCTGGCCGACTATTCCGACAACCTAGGTTTCGTGATCTCGCCACAGGTCTCCCGGGTCCAGTTCGAGCACCTCCGGTTTATCAGGATCTCCCCGCAAAGGACCATGGCCATCCTGGTGACGCCGTTCCAGATGGTCCTGACCGAAACCCTGGAGACCCCGCTTTCCCTTTCCCAGGCCGAGCTCGACCGAGCCTCCCAGTTCATCAACCAGAATTTCCGTGGGAAGACGCTGATCTTCGTCCGTGACGCCCTGCTCCAGGATCTTCCCAAGTACCGGATGAGATACGAGGACATCATCAACAAGCTCCCCGAGCTTGTCCGGGCCGTCATCAACCGCGAGGAGGACGAGAACCGGATCTTCATCCAGGGCTCGTCCCGGCTCCTCGGCAAGGCCGAGCTGTCCGACATGGGCAAGCTGAGGTCCCTGTTCGAGAACTTCGAGGAAAAGGCCGGCCTGGTCAGGCTTCTGGCTGATTTCATCAGCTTGGACCGGGTCAAGGTCCTGATCGGGGCCGAGGTCAATTTCCCCAACGTCCAGGACTGCTCCCTGGTCCTGTCCCATTATGGGACGAGCCACCAGGTCCTCGGCTCCCTGGGCATCATCGGTCCCAAGAGGATCCCTTATGCGAAGATCATCCCGCTCGTCGACCGGGTCGCCAAGCGGCTGAGCCAGGCCATCACCATCTACGGGAGAGAGGTCTCGTTATGACGGACGATGATAAAAAAAAGCCAACCGAAGAGATCGAATACATTGCGGAGCCCGGTGCCCCCGGGGAAGTCAGACCGAAGGAGAAGGAGCCGGCGGCCGCCGAACCGGAGAAAACGGAGCCCGCCGCCCAGGAAAAAGAGCCGTCCCAGGCGATCAAGCATCTGAAGGAGAAGCTCAAGAAGCGTGAGGCCGAGATCAAGAACCTCAAGAAAGAGGCGGAGGACCTCAAGGACCAGTACCTGAGAAAACTCGCCGACGTCGAGAACCTCCGGAAAAGGCTCGAGCGGGAGAAGAACGATTACTTCCAGTTCGCCTTGAGCGAGGTCCTGCTCGAGTTCCTGGGCATCCTGGACAATTTCGAGCGGGCCCTTCAGGCCTCGGGCCGGGACGCGGACGGAAAGACGTTCCGGGAGGGGATCGACCTTATCTACAGGATGTCCATGAACCTCCTTCTCAAGCGGGGCGTCCGGCCGATCGAGATCAAAGACGGTCATTTCGACCCGGCCCTCCAGCAGGCCATGGCCGTGGAGGAGTCGGCGGAGGTCCAGGAGCCCCGCGTCACGGAGGAGCTCCAGAAAGGATACATGCTCCACAACCGGCTTCTCCGCCCGTCCCTGGTCAAGGTCATCATTCCCAAGAAGGATTGACGCTATGGACCGCATCATCGGAATCGACCTCGGCACGACCTATTCCTGCATCGCCTATCTCGAAGGGGGCAGCCCCGTCGTCCTTCCCAACCTGGAAGGCCTGCCGACGACGCCCTCCGTCGTCTCGTTCACTTCGGCGGGGGAAAGGCTGGTCGGGACACTGGCTCTGAGGCAGGCCATCACCAATCCCCAGAACACCATTTTCGCCGTCAAGCGGCTCATCGGCCGGAAATTCGATTCCGATGAGATCTCGTCGGCCCGGGCCAGGTTGCCCTACAGGCTGAGCGAAGCCAAGAACGGGGATGTGCTCGTGGCCGTGGACTCGAGAGCTTTTACTCCCCAGGAGCTCTCGGCCATGATCCTGTCCTACCTCAAGGGCTGTGCGGAGTCCTTTTTCGGCGAAAAGGTCTCGGACGTCGTCATCACGGTCCCCGCCCATTTCAACGACCACCAGAGGCAGGCGACGAAGGACGCCGCCCTGATCAGCGGCTTCAACGTCCAGCGGGTCATCAACGAGCCGACGGCCGCCGGCCTGGCCTACGGTCTCAACAGCAAGAAAAACGGGATCGCGGCGGTCTTCGACCTCGGCGGCGGGACCTTCGATATCACCCTGATGGAGATCCGAGACGGCGTTTTCAACGTCCTCGCCACGAACGGCGATTCCTACCTCGGCGGCGAGGATTTCGACAACAGGATCATCGAGTGGCTGGTCGAGGATTTCCGCAAGGAGATGGGGATCGACCTCCATCACGATAAGCTGGCTCTGCAGAGGATCAAGGAGGCCGCGGAAAGGGCCAAGCGGGAGCTATCCTTCACTCTGGAGACCGAGATCAACCTGCCGTTCATCTGCTCGGACCAGACCAGTTCCAAGCACCTCAGGAAGATCCTGACCCGTCAGAGTCTCGAGGAGTTGACCTTCGACCTCGTCGAGCGGACGATCCCCCTGGTCGAAGAAGCTTTCGGCGAGGCCCGCCTGGACCCCGACAAGATCGACGATATCATCCTCGTCGGCGGGCAGACCCGGATGCCGCTCGTCAAGAAGAGGCTGACGGAGTTCTTTGAGAAAAAGCCGGCCGAGTACATCAATCCTGAGGAGATCGTGGCCATGGGGGCGGCCATCCAGTCCGGCATCCTGCAGGGTCAGGTCCGTGGCCTTATTCTTCTCCTCGATGTCACTCCCTTTTCCCTCGGGATCGAGACGGAGAACGATGGCTACGAAACGGTCATCGAGAAGAACTCGACGATCCCCCTGCGGAAGACCAAGGCCTTCACGACCGTCGACCACAACCAGCGCCGGGTCAGGCTCCACGTCCTCCAGGGCGAAAACCCGCTCGCTTCGCTGAACAAATCGCTGGCCGTGTTCGAGCTCGTGGGCATCGAGCCCGCTCCCGCCGGCGTGCCCCAGATCGACGTGACCTTCGAGATCAACGCCGACGGCCTCGTCAAGGTCTCGGCCAGGGACATCGCGACGGGGCTGCAGCAGAAGATCGAGGTCCGGCCCTCTTCCGGTCTTGCGCCGAACGAGATCGCGGCGATCATCGAGAGGCAGAAGGGCGAGGGGGTGAGGTCGAACCCGAATGGCTAAGCGGGATTATTATGAGATCCTCGGGATTCCGCGGACCGCCCCGGCCGAGGAGATCAAGAAGGCCTACCGCCAGATGGCGCTGAGGCACCATCCTGACCGCAACCCCGGGAACAAAGAAGCCGAGGAGAGGTTCAAGGAGGCCGCCGAAGCCTACAGCGTCCTGATCGACGTCGAGAAGCGATCGATCTATGACCGCTACGGCCAGGACGGGCTGCGCGGCGAAGGATTCCAGGGCTTCTCCGGATTCGATTCGACCGTCTTCGAGGACTTCGAGGATATCCTCGGGAATTTCTTCGGTTTCAGCTTCGGGGATTTTTTCGGCGGCGGCCGGCGCCGGGGCGGCCCCGAGGGTGAGAGAGGCCGTGACCTGGCCCTTGAGGTCGAGGTCAGCCTCGCGGAAGCCGCGGCCGGAGTCGACAGGGAGATCAAGCTGAACCGGTCCGAGGTCTGTCCGACCTGTCACGGGTCTAAAAGCAAGCCCGGGACGGCCCCCTCCACCTGCCCGTTATGCGGCGGAAAGGGCCAGATGCGTTACCAGCAGGGCTTCTTCACGGTGGCCAGGACATGCCCGAGGTGCCAGGGCCGCGGCCAGGTCATTGCCTCGCCGTGCGAAAGCTGCGAGGGCAAAGGCCACGTCAAGGAAAAGCGGGCCCTCCGGGTCCGGATCCCGGCCGGGGTCAGCGACGGCTCCCGGTTGAGGCTTGTCGGGGAAGGGGAAGCCGGAGACGAGGGGATGCCGGGAGGCGATCTTTATGTCGTGACTCGGGTCCGCAAGCATCCGTTTTTCGAGCGGGAAGGGAACGACCTGATTTGCCAGATCGGGATCTCGTCGACCCAAGCGGCGCTCGGAGCCAGGATCGAGATCCCGACCCTCGACGGGAGCGAAGTCTTGAAAATTCCCGCCGGGACCCAGCCGGGAGAAACCTTCAAGCTCAAGGGCAAGGGTGTCCCCGATATCTCAGGCCGGAGGAGGGGGGACCTCTTTGTCAGGGTCCAGGTCAAGACGCCGGAGGGGCTGTCCAAGGAGCAGAGAACGCTCCTGGCCAAACTGGCCGAGCTCAGGGGTGAAACGACCGAGGCCGTCGACCAGAGCGTCATCCACAAGGTCAAGAACATTCTCCATTAGGCCAAGGGATGGATTTGACGTCGAACCAGTTTTACATTCCGCGATTAGAACCGGGGGTGTCCCGCGTCAGGCTGGCCCTGGCCCAGGGTCTCCTGCAGCCCGATAAAATGGAGTTGATCCTGCAGAAAGCGTCGGAGATCGGGATCTCCGATTTCATTCCGGTTCAGACCGCCCGTTCGTTGAAGGCTTCCGCAGGCGGGAAATCCATGCAGGCGGAACGCTGGGCGAGGATTGCCAGAGAGGGCACCAAGCAGAGCAAGGGCTGGGCCGCTCCAACCGTTCATCCGGCCGAACGCCTGAAAGACGTTCTCGCCCGCCCCGGAGAGGGACTGAGGCTTTTTCTCAGCGAAAACGGAGGACAGCCCCTCAAGAGATTTCACCTCGAGGCGGAAAGCAAGGGAGGGCTGCCGGCTCCGGCGGTCACGATCTTCGTCGGGCCGAAAGGAGGGTGGACCGAAACCGAAGAACGGGCCTTCAAGGAGGCCGGCTGCGAGGCCGCCAGTCTCGGGCGCCGGATCCTCAAAGCCGAGACGGCGGCGATCGCCGGGCTCGCGATGATCGCCCACTTTTGGAACGATTGACATGTTTCTCCAGGGCCAGAAGGTCGGAAAATACGAGATCCTCCGCTCGCTCGGCAGCGGTGGCTTCGGCTCCGTCTATCTGGCCAAGGACACCTGGCTTGACATCAAGGTCGCCATCAAGGTCCCCCACAAGCAGTCCGCCGAGCTCTACAAGCTCCTGAAGGAGCCGCGGCTGCAGGCCGCCCTCAGCCATCCGAACATCGTCCGGATGCTGGCCGCCGAAAAAGAGAAGAACATTTTTTTCATGGTCATGGAGTATGTCAAAGGTCCGACTCTGGAGAAAATCCTGGAGAAGGAGCGGGTCCTCGGCTGCGAGCAGGCCCTGGACTACGTCAAGCAGGTCGCCTACGGCATCGACCACGCCCACAAAAACAAGATCATCCACCGGGACCTGAGACCGTCGAATATCATCATCTCGGAGGACGGGACGGCCAAGATCACCGACTTCGGGACGTCGGCCTGGCTCAACTCCGTACCGTACGCCTCGACGAGGATCGGGTCTCCGCCCTACATGGCCCCGGAGCAGTTCCTGGGCAAGGCCAGCTACGCGTCGGATATCTATTCGATCGGCTGCATCTTCTATGAGATGATCATCGGCCGGCCCCCGATCTTCGACCCGGACCCGTTCAAGATCCTGGAAAAGGCCCAGCAGGGCAAGATCACGCCGCCGCGGATCCGCAACAACAAGGTCCCCAAGGAGATCGACGTCATCATCATGAAGGCCCTGGCCCCCAAGGTCGAGGACCGTTACCAGAGCGCCGCAGAGATCGTCCGGGACCTGTCGCTTTACAAGGGCAAAACCCCCAGAACGTCGGAGATCGACGACATCATGCTCCGGATCAAGGCCCGGGAGCAGAAGGCTTCTGGCCAGTGCTGGAACTGTCGCCGGCCTCTGCCGCCGAAGTCCCGCAACTGCCCCCACTGCGGGGAGAACGTCTGAGGGCCGGGGACGCCACCTGAGCCCTGTCTTGGGGGTTTGACTTCCCGCCGGGGATTGATATAACATGAGGCCTCGAAAAGCCGTGAGGTTCGCTCCGCCGGGAGAGGAACCTCGAACGAACGATCGAACGAAGGAGTCGTCGATGAGCGCCTTCCTGGAGACCGGTTTTGTCTGGATGAACGGGCGGTTCGTCCCTTGGAAAGACGCCCATATCCATATCGCTTCCCACGTCGTCCACTACGGGAGCTCCATCTTCGAAGGCTTCAGGGCGTACGACACGCCCAAAGGGACCGCCGTCTTCCGCCTGCAGGATCACACCCGGCGGCTGTACAATTCATGCAAGATCTACCGCATTGAGGTCCCGTACACCCAGGAGGAGTTCAACCGGGCCGTCCTCGAGACGATCAAGGTCAATCAGCTGAAGGCCTGCTATGTCCGTCCCATCGTCTACCGGGGGTACAAAACCCTCGGCGTCGATCCCTTTCCGAATCCCGTCGATTGCGCCATCCTCGTCTGGGAATGGGGACAGTACCTGGGCCCGGAAGCCCTGGAGGGCGGCGTGGACGTCTGTATCTCGTCCTGGTGGCGCATGGCCCCGAACACATTCCCGGCCCTGGCCAAGTCGGGCGCCAACTACATGAACTCCCAGCTCATCAAGATGGAGGCCAAGTTGGACGGCTACGCCGAGGGCATTGCCCTCAACATCCGCGGGCACATCAGCGAGGGGAGCGGAGAGAACCTCTTCCTGGTCCGGGAGGGGACGGCCTATACGCCGCCCCTATCCTCGTCGGTCCTGCCCGGCATCACCCGGGACTCGGTCATGACGCTTCTCAAGGAGATGGGCGTCCGGGTCGTCGAAGAGACCATCCCGCGGGAGATCCTCTACATTTCGGACGAGGTGTTCTTCACCGGCTCCGCGGCCGAGATCACTCCGATCCGCTCGATCGACAAGATCGTCATCGGGAGCGGAAAGCGGGGGCCCGTCACCCGGAAGGTCCAGGAGGCGTTTTTTGCCTATCTCAACGGGACGCGGGATGACACTTATGACTGGCTTACGTATGTGGCCTAATTTCACGGGAGGAGAGCCTCATGGTTATTGATGAATTCTTGAAAATCGGCATCGAACGTGACGCTTCGGACCTTCACTTCAAGGCCGGCAACCATCCGATGATCCGCGTCCACGGGACGTTGACGCCCCTGACCGGGTTCCCGCGCCTGGCGACCGCCGACTGCGAGGAGCTGGCCAACCAGATGATGACGGATTTCCAGAAGAAAAGGCTCCGGGAGGAATTCGACATCGACCTGGCCTACAGCCTCCCGGGCTTCGGCCGCTTCCGCGGCAGCATCTATTATCAGCGGGGATCGCTGGCCATCGCTCTGCGCATCATCCCCCTGGAGGTCAAAACGATCCGGCAGCTCCTCCTGCCCGAGGTCCTGGAGAAGATCGCCTTCTACCAGAGGGGCCTCGTCCTCGTAACCGGGACGACCGGCAGCGGCAAGACCACGACTTTGGCGGCCATGATCGAATACATCAACACCTTCCGCCGGGAGAACATCATCACGATCGAGGACCCGATCGAGTACCTCCACAAGGACAAGAAAAGCACCATCAGCCAGCGGGAAGTCGGGATGGACGTCACGAGCTTCTCCCGTGGCCTGCGGGCCTGCCTCCGCGAGGACCCCGATATCATCCTCGTGGGCGAAATGCGCGACCTGGACACGATCGAGACGGCGCTGCTCGCGGCCGAGACGGGCCACCTCGTCCTCAGCACCCTCCACACGCTCGATGCCCCGGAGAGCATCAACCGCATCATCTCCGTTTTCGCCCCCCACCACCAGAGGCAGATCCGCCTCCAGCTCTCCAGCATCCTCAAGGCCATCATCTCCATGCGCCTCATCCCGAGGATGGACGGGCAGGGCCGGGTGCCGGCCGTCGAGGTCATGATCATGACCCCCTACCTCCAGGAGTGTATCGCCGACAAGGACAAGTCGGGAATGATCAAGGACGCCATCTCGGCGGGCGTCTCCCAGTACGGGATGCAGACCTTCGACCAGTCCATCTACCAGCTCTACCGGGACGGCTATATCTCCTTCGAGCAGGGGATGAAATTCTCTTCCAATCCGGACAATTTCAAGCTCCGCGTCATGGGCATCCAGTCCACCCTGGACATCGCCACGGAAGAGATGGAGAAAGGGATGGGCAAGGTGGAGCGCGTCGAGGGAGGGGCTGAAGAAGAGCCCAAATGAAGTCCTCCGAGATCCGCGAAACGTTCCTCCAGTATTTCGCGGCGAGAGGCCACAAGGTCGTCAAGAGCTCGCCGCTCCTGCCCAAGGACGACCCGACCATCCTGTTCACGAACGCGGGGATGAACCAGTTCAAAAGCCTCTTCCTCGGGCTCGAGACGCGAAGCTACAAGCGGGCGGCGACCGTCCAGAAGTGCCTGCGGGTCAGCGGCAAGCACAACGACCTGGAGACGGTGGGCCGGACAACCAAGCACCACACCTTCTTCGAGATGCTCGGCAATTTCTCCTTCGGCGATTACTTCAAGAGAGAGGCCATCGGGTTCGCCTGGGAGCTCGTCACCGGCGTCTTCGGCCTGCCCAAGGACAAGCTGTACGCGACGGCCTACCTCGACGACGGCCAGGCTTATCGTATCTGGGCGGACGAGATCGGGGTCCCTCCGACGAGGATCTTCCGCTACGGCAAGAAAGACAATTTCTGGGCCATGGGTGACACGGGCCCGTGCGGCCCCTGCTCAGAGCTCCACTTTGACCTGGGCGAGGACCTCGAGGCCGGGACGCCGGGCGCCCTCATCGAGAAGGGCAGCGACCGCTTCCTCGAGCTCTGGAACCTCGTCTTCATGGAGTTCGACCGGGACGAGAGCGGCGTCCTCAGGCCGCTCCCCGCCCCCTCGATCGACACGGGCATGGGGCTCGAGCGGATGGCCGCGGTCCTCCAGGGAAAGAGGAGCAATTTCGAGACCGATCTCTTCGTCCCCCTCATCGAGGCTGTCGCCGAGCTGGCCCGTCGTGAATACCCCGCGGGTGACGAAGGCGACGTTTCCGTGAGGATCATCGCCGACCACGTCCGGGCGGTCTCCTTTCTCGTCGGGGACGGCGTGACGCCGGCCAACGTCGGCCGCGGCTACGTCCTGCGACGGCTCATCCGCCGGGCCTACCGCAAGGGAAACCTCCTGGGGATCGACCGTCCCTTCCTGTTCGAGCTCGTCGGCCGGGTCGCCGACATCATGAAGGACGCCTATCCCGAGCTCCTGGCCTCGATCCACTACGTTTCCAAGGTCTGCCTGGCCGAAGAAGAGCGGTTCGCGGCCACCCTCGCCTCAGGACTGCGCTTCTTCGACCAGGCCGTCCGGGAGACCCTCAACGAAAGCCGGACGGTCCTCGCCGGGGCCAGGATCTTCAAGCTCTACGACACCTTCGGCTTTCCCCTGGATCTCTCCCAGGAGCTGGCCCGGGAGAAGGGCCTCGACGTGGACGAAGCCGGATTCGCGAAGGAGCTCGAGGAGCAAAGGCAGAGGGCCCGGCTCACGTGGAAGGGCGGACTCGACCAGAAGGAAAAGAAAGTCCAGGAAGAGCTCAAGGACGTCAAGGTCATCTCCCGCGTCTACGAGGCGGCCGAGCTCAGCGACGTGAAGATCCAGGCCCTGCTCAAGGATGGCCGGAGAACGGATATCCTCGGGCCGGGAGAAACCGGGGAGGCCGTCCTGAGCGAGACGCCCTTTTACGCCGAAGCCGGCGGTCAGGTGGGCGACACCGGTTCTTTGAAGGGAGCCCGGTTCTCCGCCCTCGTGGAAGGGACGTATTATCTTGCACCGGAGCTCCCGGCTCACAGGATCAGGGTCCTCGCGGGAGAGCTGAGGGCGGGCGACACGGCCGACGCGGCCGTGGACCTCGTCCGGCGCCAGGCCGTCTCTAACAACCACACGGCCACCCATCTCCTTCACGCGGCCCTCCGGCAGGTCCTCGGCGACCATGTCCGCCAGGCCGGGTCGCTGGTGTCCGCGACTCGGCTTCGCTTTGACTTCACCCATTTCTCGCATCTCTCCAAGGAGGAAATCCACAGGGTCGAGTCCTTGGTGAACGAGAAGATCCGGGAGGATATTCCCGTGGGGACCAGGGTCACGACGCTCGAGGAAGGGATCCGGGAAGGAGCCACGGCCATCTTCGAGGAAAAGTACGGCGAAAAGGTCACGGTCATCGAGATCGGCGATTTCAGCAAGGAGCTTTGCGGCGGCGTCCATGTCCAGTCGACGGGCCGGATCGGGCTGTTCAAGATCCTCTCGGAATCGAGCATCGCCTCGGGGATGCGCCGGATCGAGGCGGTCACCGGCGAGGAGGCCTTCCGCTATCTCCGGGACCTCGAGGACATCGTGGCCGGCGTCGAAAAGACCCTGGGCGCCTCTCGGAAGGAGCTCCTGGCTAAGATCGAGAAGCTCAAGGACGGGCTGGAGTCTCTGGAAAAGGAGAACAAGGCCCTCCGCAAGAGGATGGTCTTGGCGACCGGGACTGCCGAAGCAAAATCCCCGGTGGCGGGGAAAGGGACGGTCATCAGGAACATCAAGGGTATCTCCGTTCATGTCCAGAGAGTGGAGGGGTTATCGGTGGCCGAGCTCCGCGACATGGCGGACGCGTTGAAGCAGAAAATGGGGACCGGCGTCGTCGTGCTCGGAGCGACCGACGGGGAAAAGGTCTCCCTGGTGGCTTCCGTCAGCAAGGACCTCACGGCACGGATCCAGGCCGGAGCGCTGATCAAGGAGGCCGCTCCCGTCGTCGGAGGCGGAGGCGGGGGCCGGGCCGATTTTGCCCAGGCCGGGGGCAACCGGCCGGGGGAGCTCGGCAAGCTCCTCGAGATGATGCCGGGAATTGTCGAGAAGCTCCTGGCCTGACCCCTCGATTCACCCCCCGGGGGGATTGTCAAACGAGAGCGCCCCGGCCATGATGGGATATGGAGCTCCGATGAACGCCTGGAAAAGAGGATGGGCGGCCCTGGCCATCGTTCTCTGGACCCCGGCTCTTTTTGGGGCCTCTTCCGCCGACCTCAAGAAGCTCTACAACCCCATCGTCCAGCGGGTTGCCGACAAGCACAGGGTGGACCCGGAGCTCATCCACGCCATCATCCGGGCCGAATCCGATTATGACAGCTTCGCCCTCTCGGAAAAGGGCGCGATGGGGCTCATGCAGCTGATGCCGGATACGGCCACCCAGTACGGGGTCCGGAACGTCTTTGACGCCGCCCAGAACATCGAAGGCGGGACGAAATACCTGAAAGACCTGATCCGGCTCTACAACGGCAAGACCAAGCTCGTGCTCGCCGCCTACAACGCCGGCCAGGAAGCCGTCAAAAAATACGGCGGAAAGATCCCGCCCTATCAGGAGACCCGGGACTACATCAGCCGGATCATGACCAGATACAACAAAGCCGAGGTCCGCTCCGCGCACGCGGTCGTCAAGATCCGCGATGCGTCAGGCCGCACCGTCCTGACGAACGACCCGGAGCTCGCCGGCCAGAAAAAGGACTTTTGACGGACGCAGGCTCTGCGGGGGGCCGGCTTTTCCCGGCCGTCAGCGGACCTGTTCGAGAAATCCCTTGATCGCCAGGTTCCGCGGGAAGATCTCGAACGTCGCCGGCAACCGCCCGAGGGACTCCCCGTCGAGCTCGAGAAGGACATCGTCGGTTCCGTCCGGGACCGCCTCGACCTTCCGCCCGCGGATGAACGAGATCTTCGGGTGGGAGAGGTGGCTGCCGTTGATGAGCTTCCAGCCGTGGAGGCAGAACTCGAGGAACCTCAGGCTCCGGACGAGGACGTTGTCGAAGAGGCCGTCGTCGAGCCGGGCTCCAGGCGCGATCTTCATCCCCTTGCCGAAGATGCGGCCGTTGGCCACGGCCCCGATCAGGTATTCTCCCTGAGGGATGTCCTCGCCGTCCACCCGGATCCGGACCCTCTTGCTCCGGTACTGGACCATGGTCTCCACGAGGCAACGGACGTAGGACGAGGCCTTGCGTTCGAGGCGGCGCTCGCTGACCTTCCGGACGACCTCACCCCCCAGGCCGAAATCGGCAACATTCAGGAAAAAGCGCTCCTCGTCCACGCCCGAGTGGTTCTTGTACCGGACCTTGCCCACGTCCATCCGGACGGACGGGGCTTCCGTGATGACCTTGAGCGCGCCCGTCAGTCCCGGCGGGATGTTCAAGCTCTTGGTCAGGTCGCAGCCGGTGCCGGCGGGGACGATGCCGAGGGTGGCCTCGGGATTGATCATCATCCGGTCCTCGAAGAAGCCGTTGGCGATCTCGTTCATGGTCCCGTCGCCGCCGACGCCAATGACCAACTCGGCCCCGTCCTTGATGACCTGGCGGGTGATCTCCGTGGCGTGACAGGGCTTCTCCGTGAACTCGAACTTGTACTCGCGGATGAAATTCTTCAGGGCGTCACGGATGTCTCCCCAGCGCTTCCGGGTCCGGCCCTGATTCGACTCGGGATTGACGATGATGTGGGTCTTAAGCCGTCGCATCCGGCGGTCCTTGCGAGGGTAGGGGAGAGGCCGGGGTCTTTTTCCGGCCGAAGATGGAAACGCCGATGACACCGCCGAGGACGCCCAGGACGGCGAAGATCGCAGCCGAGAAAAACAGGCCGAAGAGGAATCCGGACACGGAAAAGCCGCCAGCGGAGTTTCGCTGCATCAGTTCCTGCCATTGGGCGGGCATCTGATCGGAGAACCGGGCCAGGCTGTCCATGATCCTTCGGAGAAAGACCGCGTTGACGGGCCGGAGGGGGACGCTGATCAGGCTGTCGATCACGGCGGCGACGATGCCGGTCAGGGCGCCGACGATCGCTCCGTCACCCGCCGTCAGGGGCCCGGCCGTGTTCCTGGCGAGGAGGAATGAGGCCAACACGGCCCCGCCGATGATCCACAGGCAGCACAGGCAGTTGACGAACGGGATTCCGGAGAGGGCGCCGGAGACGGCCCCGGCGATGAGCGCGGGAACGAGGTATTCCGGCTTCCGGTTATTCATGGCGGCTCCTGGTTCGTTCATGATTCCCTATTCTATGTTTTTTCTCCGGGGAGAATCAAGGGCCGGCTCATCAATCCGGGGGGATGGTTCGGGCCCCTTTTTGCGGCTGGAACGCCAAAGGACGAGCTCCGAAACCCCGGTGATGAAATAAAAGGGAAGGAGGATGCCCCAGAGGGCCCCGACGGCGAACCGGAGGCCGATGGGGGAGGCCCAGATCCGGACGAATCCACCGGCGAAATCGAGCCCGACCGGGACCGAGAGAAGAAGGAAGAGGCGTGCCGGGGGCAGGGAGATCCTCGAAAACCCCCGGGCGAAGGGATAGATGACGAGGCCGGCCAGAAAGCCGGCGTAGATCCCCAGGCACCGCCCGCAAACGGCCAGCGGATAGCCGTCAAAGGTGAACGAGCGGCCGGGGATCTGGTGGCAGACGGGGGAGAAGAAGGAATAGAGAAAGGCGGCCGCGGCCGGGGACCGGCTCTTGAGGCAGGGAGCGAGAAAGATGGCCGAGAGCCAGGCCAGCGTCCCCGCCAGGGTGAGGGCGAAAACGGGGATGACGGCCCGGCGGACAGCGGCCTCCGATGTCGGGGGGATCCTCTCTCTCATGGACTTCGACCCGGAAGCCGTATTTTAGTCCTTTCTTTTTTTCCTGTCATCCGTCACCCTCAGCGGCGTCCCGCGGCTTTCATATTTGATTTGACAGGTCGGCCGGTCCTTCTGTACATTATGGCTAAGCCGCATTCATCGGAACATCCTTGATGGAGGAGGGCACGATGATCGCATTCCGCAAAGCTTCCCCGACCCTGGTTACGATCTTATTGCTCGTTTCCGCGTCGGCCTTCGGCCAGACCGAAGACGCCAACAAGATCCTGACCCAGGCGAACGGCGGGGCGCTGTCGCTCGTGATCTACGGGGCCGATAAGGCCGAGGTCGCCAAGGGCTCGGCCATGGCCCTGGCGGAGGACATCCTGGCCACGGCCTACCATGTCATCAGCCAGGCCTATGACGTCGAGGTCCTCACCATCAAGGGAAAGAAGATCAAGGTCGACGGGATCATCGCGATCGACAAGGCCCATGACGTCGCCCTGCTGAAGCTGAAGGGCAAGGTCCAGCCCCTGAACGTCAGCGTCGCCGGTCATGAAGGCTTGGCCGAGGGGGCCCGGCTTTTCGCCCTCGGGTCGAACGAATCGGGCCAGGTCATCGTTTCCGAAGGGACCCTTCGCCGGTTCGTCGAGATCGAGCCCGGGGAGAAGGTCATGGAGGTCTCGCTCACGACCCCCGACCAGTTCTCGGGCGGTCCAGTCCTCGACATCGGAGGCCAGGTCGTGGGCATGATGATCATCATCGGCCCGGGAGTCAAGGTCGCCCTCCCGGTCGACGTCCTCCAGAAGGTTTCCCGGACGGGGAAAGTCGCCGAATTCAAGACCTGGACCCGGGAGGATTATTTCGGCCTCTTCGAGGGGGCCTCTTTCGCCGGCCGGGTGGCGGCCGGCCTGGACGAGCAGATGGCCGCCCGGATGCACCTTGAGAAGGCCGTGAAATTGAACCCCGCCTTCAAGGAAGGCTACCGGCTCCTGGCCGCCGTTTACGACAAGCAGAGGGACTATTCGGCCGCGATCGAGGCCTATCGCCAGGTCACGGCCCAGGAGGGGGCGGGCGCCGACGCCTTTTTCGGCCTGGGGAATGTCCTGAAAAGGACGACGAAGTACCAGGAAGCCGTGGAGGCCTATGAAAAGGCGATCTCCATGAATATCGCCAATAAAGAGATCTATTTCGAGCTCGGGGACACCTATGAGGCGCTCCAGAACTGGGCCAAGGCGGCCGACGCCTATGAGAAATACCTGGCCCTCAAGCCGGAGGTGACCTGGAACGGATATCTGCGCCTGGGGGCCTGCCGGAGCCAGTTGCAGCAGTACGACGCCGCCATCTCCGCCTTCCTCGAGGCCCAGAAAAGCCAACCCAAGGACTTGAAGGTCAATTTCAGCTTGGCGGAAGCCTATGAAAAGGCCGGCCAGATCGAAAAAGCGGAAGATGTCTATAACAACCTTGCCCAGATCAACCCGGCCGAGGCCCGGTCCTATTACGCCCAGGCCCTGCGGATATATAACACCGCGGGGAGATACGACAAGGCCGTCGGGCCGGCCAAGAAAATCGTCGACCTCGACCCCAAGAATGAGATGAATGTCTATAACCTGGGCCTGATGTATTTTCAGCTCAAGAACTACAACGAGGCCATCGCGGCCTTCAAGCAGTGCCTGGCCATCAAACCGGACCTGCCTAACGCCTGGTTCCAGATCGGCAGCGCCTACCTTAACGAGAAAATGTACAAGGAGGCCATCGACGCCTTCAAGAAGTTCACCGCGCTATCCCCGGACGAGCCCGGCGGGTGGCTCAGCATGGGCATTTGTTACATGTACCTGAAGAATTTCGAAGCGGCCCTCGAGCCCATAAAAAAAGCGGTGGACCTTAGGCCGGACAATGCTAACGCCCAGTTCAACTTGGCCATCGTCTATATCAACCTCAAGGATTATCTCAGTGCCAGGGAGATCCACAAGAGGCTCACGACCCTGGACCCGGCCCTGGCCGATAAGCTGAGGAAGTATCTCCGCTAGATTTTGGAGATCGAAGACTCGTTTCAGATATTTATCAGAACTGCAGCTCCGAGTTGCTCCACAGCACTTCTGCTGGTCGCTCCTCAGAATTCGCTTCCCGTGGCAGGGGGAATCCGCTTCGCTTTCCGCTTTCCGACGGTCGCCCGGAAGGCTCTTCGAGGGAGCTTCGATCCGGCCCGGAAATTGACAGGACGGGCCGGCTGTGCTAAAAAAGAGGCTCGGACTACCACACTTAAACCCCTCCCGCCTGGGGAGTGGTCGAATTCCGGATTCGGCGCCGGATGACCTTTAATTTATTTAAAATGAGATAATTACTGATGAAGGGCAGGTGGCGGAATTGGCAGACGCGCTAGGCTTAGGACCTAGTTCCTGATGAAGGAGTGCGGGTTCGATTCCCGCCCTGCCTATTCTTGGCGCCCCCGGAGGGCCGGTCGGCTTTTCGGGGCCCTCTCCGGCAGCTGTGGACCGTGAAAGAGAGCAGCCATGAGCGAACAGGACAAGAAGAACCGCCTCCTCGACAAGAGCCCGAGCAGCAAGGAGATCGAGCTCGAGATCCCGTCCGAGGAGGTCGAGAGGGAATACGCCAAGGTCCTCTGCGACTACGCCGGCCGGGTCAAGCTCCCGGGCTTCCGGAAAGGGCATGCCCCCAAGGACATGGTCAGGAACCTTTTTGACCATGACATCCTCCATGACGTCTACGACGAGCTCATCCCCAAGGTCCTCGGCGAGGAGCTCAAGGCCCACAACCTGAATCCGGTCAACGTCCCCGCGATCCATGACCTCCGCCACGAACACGGTCAGCCCCTGCGCTGCACGGTGGCCTTTGAGGTCCTGCCCGATTTCGATCTCCCCGATTACCGGAGCGTCCAGGTCCCGGAACACGCGGCCGCCGTCGACGAGGCCGAGCTCGAGAAGGCCCTGGAGCAGCTCCAGGCCAGGGCGGCGGAGTACATCTCGGTAGCGGGCAGGGGAGTGGCGGACGGGGATTATGTGGCGGCCGAGATCCACGGTAAGGACCTCAAGACCAAACGGTTCCTGCCTGTGGAGAAAGCCGTCGTCCTGGCCGGCCACTCTGATAACGAGCCGGCCCTGAACGAAGCCATCAAGGGCCAGAAGCCCGGGGAAGAGCGTGTTTTCCTGGTCTCCCACGGAAAGGACCATGCCAATAAGCGCGTGGCCGGGAGAGAGATCAAATACACCCTGAAGGTCAGCGAGATCAAGGAGAAGAAGATCCCGGAGCTCAACGACGAATTCGCCAAGGCCGCGGGCGACTATGCCGACCTCAACGACCTCAGGGAGAAGGTCCGCAAGGAGCTCTTGGAAGCCCGGGAGCGGGCCGGCCGGAACGCCACCGCCTCGGCCGTCCTCCGGGAGATCGCCAAGAAAGTGCCTCTGGAACTCCCCGAGTCCGTCGTCGAACATGAAACCCTGAGCGTCCTCAAGCGGATGCTGAACGCCGTCCGGCAGCCCCGGATCCCCGCCGACGCCCTGGAGGGGCTCAAGGCCCAGGCCAGAAACCAGGCCGGCGAGAACCTGACGAACCACCTCATCCTGGAAAAGATCGCCCGCCAGGAGGGTTTCGAGGTTTCCGACGAGGAGATCCAGGCGGAGATCAAGACCCTAGCCCAGGCCAACGGGGTCCCCGAGAAGTACCTGGCGGATATGATCGCCAGGGAGAACCGCCGCGAGGAGATCCAGGAAACCCTGCTCTTCCGCAAAACAGTTGACTTTTTGGTGAAAAACGCTATAATTAAATGACTTGATCGTTCATATGCTCAGATTTCCCTTGAGCTCAACAGATAAACAATAAAAGCGGGCTCCAATCTTATCTCCTGAGCCCCGCATCAGAGGCGGTCGGGGGTCCCTGCGGGCCCGGAGCGTAAATCATGCAGGATTCCAGCGAGCATTCCGAGGTCCTCAGGAACATCCCTCTTATCCCCCTGAGAGACCTCGTGGTCTTTCCCGCGACCCTGGTGCCCTTCATCGTCGGGCGCTCCTCCTCCATTCAGGCCCTGGAAAAGGCCGCGGAAAAGGACAAGATGATCTTCCTCGCCGCCCAGATGGACGCCTCGATCGACAATCCGACGGCCAAGGACATTTATTCGGTGGGAGTCACGGCCAAGATCATCCGGACCATCAAGTCCGACGAGAAGAACATGAAGGTCATCGTCGAGGGCAAGAGCCGGGCCCGGATCGTCGAATACCTCAGCACCTACCCTTATTACCAGATCCTGGCCAAGGTGATCAAGGAGGTGGACGAGCACTTGCCGGAGTCCAAAGACCTCCTGAAAAGGGTGCTGGCCCTCTTCGAGGACTACCTCAAGCTCATCCAGAACGCCAACCTCGATTCGATCATCCCGGCCCTCAGGGAGAACACCCCTGACCGGATCACGGACATCATCGCGTCCCATGTCTACATGCCGCTTGAGGAGAAGCAGAACCTCCTCGAAACGGCCAACAGCCTCGAGCGGCTCCGCCGCCTGAACTACGTCCTGGAGAACGAGATCCTGAAGATTCACGCCTCCTACCAGAAGGACCCCCAGAGGGCCAACCGGCGGCGGGTGAGCCTGAAGGAACAGGGGCAGAAGGCCTTCCCGCCCGGGTCCCCCAATTTCCGGAAGGAAGACCAGCCGAACGAGATCGAGGAGCTCCGCCAGAAGGTCGTCAAAGCCAAGATGCCTCCGGACGCCGAGGAGAAATCCTACAAGGAGATCGAGCGCCTGGAGGCTATGCCCCCCATGTCGGCCGAGGCGACGGTCAGCCGGAATTACCTGGACTGGCTCATCTCCCTCCCCTGGGTCAAGAAATCCCGCGAGAAGCGGGAGCTCAAAGAGGCCGAGAGGATCCTCAACGAGGACCATCACGGCCTGGAAAAGGTCAAGGAGCGCATCCTCGAGTACCTGTCCATCCGGCAGCTCGTCAAGAACCCGCGCGGGGTCATCCTGGGCTTCATCGGCCCCCCGGGAGTGGGCAAGAGCTCCCTGGGCAAGTCCATCGCCCGGGCGACCGGGCGGAAGTTCGTCCGCCTATCGCTCGGCGGGGTCCGGGACGAGGCCGAGATCCGGGGCCACCGCCGGACCTACATCGGCGCCTACCCTGGACGCATCATCCAGATGATCAAGCGGGCCGGGACGAAAAACCCCGTCTTCCTCCTCGACGAAGTCGACAAAATGAGCATGGATTTCCGCGGCGACCCGGCCTCGGCCCTAATGGAAGTTCTTGACCCTGAACAAAATGGCACCTTCCTGGACCATTACATCGACACCGATTTCGACCTCTCCCAGGTCATGTTCATCGTCACGGCGAACATGCTCGACCCCATCCCGAGGCCCCTGCTCGACCGGATGGAGATCATCCGGCTCCCCGGCTATACGGAGGACGAAAAGCTCCAGATCGCCAAGCGCTTCCTCCTGCCCAAGCAGATGGGCGCCCACGGTCTGAGCCAGGTCAACCTGAAGATCTCCGACCAGTCCCTTCTCAAGCTCATCCGCAGCTACACCCGGGAGGCCGGCGTCCGGAGCCTGGAGCGGGAGATCACGACGATCTGCCGCAAAGTCGTAAAGCGGGTCGTCCAGAAAGGCAAGGACCATTCCGAGAAGGTCACGCCCAGGAACCTGGAGTCTTTCCTCGGAGTCCCCAAGTTCCGGCGCTCCGAATTCGACACGAGGGACGAGGTGGGCGTATCGACCGGGATGGCCTGGACGGAGTTCGGCGGCGAACTCCTGAGGTTCGAGGCCAACAAGATCCACGGCAAGGGGAACTTCACCCTGACCGGACAGCTGGGCGAGATCATGCAGGAGTCGGCCCAGGCGGCCTTCAGCTTTGTCCGCGGCAAGATCTACGAGCTCGATATCGCTCGGGACCTCCATCGCAACTTCGACATCCACGTCCACGTCCCGGAGGGCTCGACCCCCAAGGAAGGCCCTTCAGCGGGCATCACCATCGCCACGGCCATCATCTCCCTCCTGACCGATATCCCGGCGAGCAAGAAGGTGGCCATGAGCGGGGAGATCACCCTGAAAGGCAAGGTCCTGCCCGTGGGCGGGATCAAGGAAAAGCTCCTCGCGGCCTACCGGGAAGGGATCCGGGAGGCCGTCCTGCCTTTGGACAACAAGCCCGACCTGAAGGACCTGCCGAAAGTCCTGAGGCTGCATATGGTCATCCACCTCGTCGAGACGATGGACGAGGTCCTCAAGATCGCCCTGACCAGGGAGCTTCCCCAAAAGCCCGAAAGCCCAGAGGCGAAAGCCGCCGAGGCTGAACGGAAAGCCCGGGCAGGGGAGGAGGAGGCGCCCAAGGAGCCGCCCCTGACGAACTGAGCCCGAACGGGCTCCCACGATGAGCGGCGTTGCCGCCGGTCCGAGCCGAAAACCAATTAACTTGTTGTAAATAAATACTTTACAGTGAGGTCAATGATGAAAGAGTACAATCTGGTCGAGCTGGAGGAAAAAGAGCTCTCCGCCCTGAAGAAGCTCGCGGTCAGCATGGGGATCGAGGAGCCCGAAATCGAGGAAACCAGCAAGCACCAGCTGATCTTTAAGGTCCTCGAGGCCCAGGCCAAGAGGCAGGGAATGCTGTTCTCGGAAGGCGTTCTCGAGTGCCTCGAGGACGGCTTCGGGTTCCTGAGGGCCCCGGAGTTCAGCTACCTGCCGAGCCAGGACGACATCTATGTTTCGCCTTCCCAGATCCGGAAATTCCAGCTCCGGACCGGGGACACGATCTCGGGCCACGTCCGGGCCCCGAAAAACGGGGAAAAATACTTCGCCCTGATCAAGATCGAGGCCGTCAACTTCATGCACCCGGACGTCATCATCGAGGAAAGGCGGAACGTCATCTTCGAAAGCCTGACGCCGCTCTATCCATTCGAGATGATCAAGCTCCAGGACGGGAACCCGAAGAACATGAACGCCCGGGTCATGGAGCTCCTGACGCCCATCGGCAAAGGCCAGCGCGGGCTCATCGTGTCGCCGCCGAGGGCCGGCAAAACGACCATTCTCAAGACGATCGCCAAGTCCATCGAGAAAAACCACCCCGAGATCTTCCTGATCGTCCTCCTGGTTGCCGAGCGGCCGGAGGAAGTGACGGATTTCAAGAGGAGCGTCAACGGGGAGGTCGTCGCCTCGACGTTCGACGAGCCGCCGACCCGGAACGCCCAGGTCGCGAACATCGTCCTCGAGAAGGCCAAGAGGCTCGTCGAGATCAAGCGGGACGTCGTTATCCTGCTCGACTCGATCACCCGGCTGGCCAGGGCCCACAACGCGATCGTCCCGCCCTCGGGGAAGGTCCTATCGGGCGGCATCGACGCCAACGCCCTTCACAAGCCGAAGAAGTTCTTCGGGTCGGCCCGCAAGGTCGAGGAAGGCGGGAGCCTGACCATCCTGGCCACGGCCCTGGTGGACACGGGAAGCCGGATGGACGAGGTTATTTTCGAGGAGTTCAAGGGGACGGGCAACATGGAGATCAACCTCGACCGGAGGCTCGTCGACAAGAGGGTTTTCCCGGCCATCGACATCAGCCGGTCCGGGACCCGGAAAGAGGAGCTCCTGATCGAGGAGGCGGACCTCAACCGGATCTGGGTCCTACGGAAGGTCCTCAGCCAGATGAACGAGGTCGAGGCCGTGGAACTCTTGATCGACAAGCTGAGCAAGACGAAGACCAACCAGGAGTTCATGAGCGCCATGAGCAAGGCCCTGTAAAAGAGCCAGAGACGGGGAACGAGGCCGGGCGGCCTAAGCCGCGCCGGCCTCTTTTTTTGGCCAAAAAGCGATATAGACGCGGGCGTCGGAGTAGTTTTTGGGATCGCCTTGAAGAAGGATCGGTTCAGAAAGCGGACGATAATGGGAAAAGTCATGAAGCGGTTGCAAGGGACATTCTTTATAGAGGGGCAAAGAATTTCCACATTTGCACAAGGATTGGTCAGCGGGGATATTCACAGGCTGTGAAGAATTCTAAGTGAATGTAATAGAAATAGATAAAGTGGGCTGGAATAATGAGTCGCATAAGGATTATTATGTCAACTAATATCAGGATCTGCCCAGAGGCAACAAATGGCCCGCCGATCGGCCGCTTTTCCCCATATGAAGGCTTGCGCGAGGGTTCCTTGGGGGGTGAGATTTGTAATGAAAAACCTTCCCGGAGCTGGACCTTACGACCTTACCCTTCTTTGGCTTTCAGTCTGCGGATGATGTCCTCGAGGACTTCGATAATCTCGCTTTGGGAAATAGATTGCTTCTTGAACTCCAGCCTAAGTCTGAACCTGTCCGTGTCTTCGGGGACGAAATTATAGACGTAATATTTGAGCTTTTTCAGCTTCCCCTTGAGGTGCTTAGAAAGGTCGCGGGTATCTTCTCGGGTCAGATGGCGCTCGGCGATCTCCTTGACGAGCTTGAGCATGTCTTCGTCGGTCTTCTGTTTGGCGATCTCGATGATCGTGCCCCGGCTGAATGCTCCGGAGGACTTGATGATCTCCCGGACAGACGCCGGGATCCTCGAGATCGAGAGTATTTCGGTGATCGTCGAACGGGCTTTCCCGATCTTTTCGGAGACCTGTTGGTGGTTGTACCCGTAAAGGTCGATCAGGGATTGGAGGCCGTCGGATTCCTCGAAGAGGTCAAGGTCTTTCCGCTGAAGGTTCTCGATCAGGGCGATCTCCATGGCCTCGTTTTCCTCGACGTCCATCTCGATGCACGGGATCTCCTTGAGCCCGATATTCCTCGAGGCCAGAAACCGCCGCTCGCCGGCGATGATCTCAAACCTGTTCCCTTTGGAGCGGACAAGGATGGGCTCGAGGACACCCTTGCTCCGGATGGATTCCATGAGCTCCTGGATGTTGCCGAGCTCGCTCCGGGCCTGATGGGGGTTCGGGTCGATATGCTCGAGCGGGATCATCCGGATGCGGGGTCCGAGCGACCTGGACGAAAGCAGGTCGACAAAGTGGCCATCATGCCTCATCGTGACGGTTTCAGGAAGACCGGATCGCTTAGCTTTTTGCACGTTCCAATATCTCCTCGGCGACTTTTCGGTATTGCTCCGCCCCGACGGATTCGGGAGCATATGTGAAGATCGATTCCTTGTAGGCCGGGCTCTCTTCGAGCTTGACGCTCTTCGAGATAAATGTCTTGAAGACCTTCTTTCCGAAGACGCGGCGGATCCTCTGCACGACATCCCGCCCGAGGTTCGTCCTCCTGTCGTGAAGAGTGACCAGGACCCCGATGATCTTCAGGCCGGGGTTGGCGATCCGGCGGACTTTCTCGATGGTCTCTAGGAGGTCATCCGTGCCCTCGAGAGCCAGATATGAGGATTGGATCGGGATCAGGATGGCCGACGCGGCGACGAGGGCGTTCATGGTGATCAAGCCCAGGGTCGGCGGGGTGTCGATGAAGATGAACTGGTATTTGTGCTTGATGGATTCGAGGGCGTCCTTCAGGCGGAAATGAGCGTCGATCTCGCCGAGAAGGGATGGCTCCAGCTTGGCCATGGAGATCTTGGCCATCGCCATGTCCAGGCCAGGAACCGTTGAACGGACGATAATGTTATCCATCTTCTCGTGTTTGTTCATTAGGACATCGTAGAGCGATTTTTCATAGCTCGACGGGTCGGCCACGGTCGAGATCGTGCTGTGGGCCTGAGGGTCCATGTCTATGAGGAGGACCTTCTTCCCCATCAAAGCCAGGGCAGATGAAATGTTGATGGATGTCGTGGTTTTCCCTACGCCGCCTTTCTGGTTCGTGATAGCGATGATCAAGAGCCTCTCTCCCTCCACGACGGATTGAAACAAGATTACATTTATAATAAAAGAGGACTTGGAATGCAAGCGAATTCTAGTTCTTGGACAGGAAAATGTCGGCACGCCGACATTTATTGTAAATATTTGAATATAAATGAGTAAAACAAATGTCCAGAATCCGGTCGGAAGTCTTGGTCCGGCCTTTTTGCGACCGGGCGAGGTCGCGGCTAAATAACGGTAGAATTAGTGGTAGCTGACGGATTGGTTTCGTGGGCGGGGGTGAATTAGGAAAAGAAGAAAAACGTGGCTGAATAAGATCGGGCGTTTGGCGACGGTTGATTTGCCGAAATCGGCAAAGGCTGTCCGGCGTCGGTCGATGGTAGGGCTTGCTTCTGTCATGTGAAGACGGGCCGAAAAAAAGGCGGCTCAAGACCCGTGATATGAATTCAAAGGTGCGAAATCTCGATCAAACTGAGCCTGCCCTCCCCTCTTTTTAAAGCTGGTGATCTTGCGTCGGCATAACCGGGTTGCCCATTGCCCGTTAGGCTTGATAGGCGGATAGACAATCGAAAAGGGTAAGCCGGGGAGACGGCTCGATGACAATTCTATAAGGAATAGCGATTGCGTAAAATTAGATTTCGAATGGAGGTGATGAATTAATAATCTCTTATCTAGCTGATAATAAATAATATACTAAGATGTCACACCGGCTGGACAAGAGAGTCAGGAGAGATAGCTCGGGAAGCTCAATGCGTCGTTCCGGAGGGAGGTTTGGGCGGACGTCAAGCACGGGTTGGCGTCCATGATGCCGCTCGGCGCCAAGGGCTGTCGCGTTTTTGCGGAGCTCGGAAAATATTCCTCACGCTTTATCCCGAAAATCCCGTACAATGAGGCCTGGCCGAGAGCATGAGCCCGGAAACATCCGAACCAAAATTTCTCAGGCGGCTGAACCTCATGGACACGGCCTTCCTCGTCGTCGGTGCCGTCATCGGGTCGGGGATCTTCATGACGCCGGGCCTGATCGCCGCCGGCGTCCCCTCCCCCGGCCTCCTGCTCGTCGTTTGGCTGGCCGGAGGCCTGGTCACTCTCTGCGGGGCACTCTCCTTCGCCGAGCTCGGGGCGATGTACCCGCAGGCCGGGGGCCAGTACGTCTATCTCCGCGAAGCGTACGGACCTGGCGCCGCCTTCCTTTTCGGCTGGGGCTTTTTCGGGTTCATCATGTGTGGCGGCCTGGCGGCCCTGGCCGTCGGCTTCGCCGAATTCTTCGGCTCCTTCGTTCCCCGCCTGTCCACGGGGGTCGAGATCGCCCATTTTTCGGCCTTAGGTTTTTCCTATTCGCTATCGGCCGGGCAGCTGGTCGCCGCCGCCTCTATCGTCCTCTTGACCGTCATCAACTCGTTCGGGATCCGGGCGGGCGTCGCCGTCCAGAACCTCCTGACCGTCTTCCGGATCGGGGCGGTCGGGGCGCTCGTTGTCCTGGGGCTCGTTTTTGGGACCAAGTCGGGCGGGACGAACTTCCACCCGCTCTTCCCCGGAGGGTTGGAATTCCCCGGCCTCCTGAAACCGCTCGGCCTGGCCCTGGTCGCGGTTTTCTGGACCTATGACGGCTGGTATTCCGTCAACTGCACAGCCGAAGAGATCCGGGACCCGGAGAAAAATATTCCCCGGGGGCTGGCCCTCGGCGTCGCCGGGGTCACGGTCTTATATGTCTCGGTCAATCTCGTCTACCTTCTGGCCCTTCCGCTGGAGAAGCTGAAGGGGGTCGTGCGGGTCGGGGAACTCGTCACGACGGCCCTTTTCGGCGGCGGCGCGGGAGCGGCGATCGCGGCCGTGATCATGGTCTCGGTCTTCGGCTGCCTGAACGCCAACCTGCTTTTCGGGCCGCGGGTCTATTACGCCATGGCCAAGGACGGGAGCTTTTTCCGGTCCATGGCCCGCCTCAGCCCGCGCACCAGAGTCCCGACGCGCGCCCTCTGGGGCCAGGCCGCCTGGTCCGCCGTGCTCTGCCTGTCGGGGACCTACCAGGCCCTGTACGAGTACATGGTCTTCGCCCTGCTCGTCTTCTTCGCGGCGACGGGCCTGGCCGTCATTGTCCTCCGCCGCCGGCGACCCGAAGCCAGCCGCCCCTACCGGACGTGGGGATATCCTATTATTCCTATGATATTTGTAGTAATTTGCCTGGCGATCTTCATCAACATTCTCCTTGCCCAACCCCTGAAGTCCGCAGCGGGCCTGGCCCTGCTCGGGGCCGGCCTGCCGGCCTTTCTGATCTGGCGGAGGCGCCGTCCGGCGGATGGCGGGAACCTCAAAAAATGATAGGCAAGGCCGGAGATTTGGTTTAAAATGAGGCTTCTCGTGGCTGGCTGCGGAAGATGACGGACGTGACGTATTCCCTCGAGATCCTCCCTGACGGGACCAAGGTCCGGGTCCGGGCCGGGGAGCTCCTGGCCGACGCCCTGACGAGGGTCGGCATCCCTCTCAGCCTCTATTGCCACAAGCGGGGCGTCTGCGGGAAATGCGCCGTCCGGATCCGGGCGGGGCTCCTTCCCCTTCTCGAGGCCCCGGAGAAGGCCGTCCTCGAAAAACGAGGCCTCAGCCCCGACCACCGGCTCGCCTGCCGGTTCGCCGTCCGGGGCGATATGGCCGTGGAAATCCTCCCGGAATCGCGCCTGGGCAAGGTGGCCGTCCTCGAGACCGGCCTTTCCGCCCCCGTCACCCTCGACCCCCAAATCAAGAAGCTCGCCGTGACCCTGGGAAAGCCGCCTCTATCCGCCCCGGCGGCCGTGACGGAGAGCCTGGAATCCCTCCTCCGGACGCCCGGCCTGGGCTTCCCTCTTCCAGCCCTGAGGGGCCTCAAGGGTCTGGACTCTGGGTCCCCCCGGACGGTCACGGCCGTCCTCTACGGCGAGCGGGAGGTTGTTGATGTCGAGCCCGGCGATACCTCCGGGCGGGCCTTCGGCCTGGCGGTCGACATCGGCACGAGCACGGTCGTCGTCGAGCTCGTCGACCTGGTCACGGGAAAATGCGCCGGCCGGGCTTCGGCCCTCAACAGCCAGGCCTCCTACGGCGCCGACGTCGTCTCGAGGATCGCCTATGCTTTCCAGGAACCGGACAATCTCAAGCGCCTGAAGAAGTCCATTGCCCATCTCCTGAACACCCTGGCCGGCGAATTGTTGGAAAAAAGCGCCGTCCCGAGGGAGCGCGTCTACGAGGCTGTCGTCGCCGGAAACACGGCCATGAACCACTTCCTTTGCGGCGTGAGCGTGGATCCGCTGGCCTTGTCCCCCTTCCACGCGGTCTTCGCGGCCCTTCCACCCTTCCCCGCCGCCGAGATCGGCCTCGAGCTCAACCCGGCGGCCCGGGTTTACATCGTCCCCAACATCAAGAGTTTCGTCGGCGGGGACATCACGGCCGGGCTGGCCGCCTGTGCCCTGGCCGAGAAGCCGGGCCACGCGCTCTTCATCGACATCGGGACCAACGGCGAGATCGTCCTCAAGAAAGGCCAGCAGTTCATGGCCACCTCAACGGCCGCCGGGCCGGCCTTCGAGGGGATGAGCATCAGCTGCGGCATGCTGGCCGTCGAGGGCGCCGTCCACCGGGCCGAATGGCGGGACGGCTTCCGTCTCCAGACGATGGGCGGAGGGACGCCACGCGGCCTCTGCGGTACGGGGCTTATCGACGTCCTGGCTGTTGGCCTGGCCCGCGGCCTCATCGGCCGCGACGGCAAGATCGCGGGCCCGGAGAAAAAGCTCCGGCTGGGCGACAGGCTCAGCCTGACCCAGAACGATATCCGGGAGGTCCAACTGGCCGCGGCTGCGATCAAGACCGGCATCCGGCTGATGCTCCGGGAATTCCAGGTGCCGCTGAAGGACCTCGACGCCGTGTACATCGCCGGCGCCTTCGGCAACTCGCTCGATATCCGTAACGCCCAGGCCTTGGGCCTTCTGCCCGGGATCCCGGATCAAAAGATCGCCTTCGTCGGGAACTCGTCGTTGGCCGGGGCGCGCAAGCTCCTTCTCTCGGCCCCCGCGCGGGCGGCCGCCGAGTCCCTGGCGAAGAGCATCGTGCATGTCTCGCTGGCCACGAGGCCGGATTTCCAGGATGAATTCGTCCGCTGCCTGGAATTCGGGCCCCTGCCCGGAGGTGGAT
The DNA here is from genome assembly GCA_049512315.1 of Candidatus Aminicenantales bacterium. Lineage (GTDB taxonomy): Bacteria > Acidobacteriota > Aminicenantia > Aminicenantales > Saccharicenantaceae > DATKJS01. The sequence continues at coordinate 179,653 of JBEKXF010000001.1, forward strand.
GATGAGCCGTTCGATATTGGACTTGGTCCGTCAAAGGACCGTTCTCCTGGACGGGGCCATGGGCACGGAGCTCATGGCCCGCGGGCTGCCCCAAGGGACATGCCCCGAATCATGGAACGTCGAGAAGCCCGCGGTCGTCGAGGAGATCCACCGGAGATATTTCGAGGCCGGCTCCGATGTGGTCTCCACGAACAGCTTTGGCGGCAGCCGGATCAAGCTTGCCGGCCACGGCTTGGAAGGCCGGACCGCCGAACTAAATCTTGCGGCGGCGCGTCTGGCAAGGGTCGTCACGCCCGCGGGCAGATATGTGGCCGGGAGCATGGGCCCGACCGGAAAATTCCTCAAGCCCCAAGGCGAATTCGCGGAAGGGGAATTCGAGGCCGTTTTCGCCGAACAGGCCCGGGCTCTCGCCGACGGCGGGGCGGACGTGCTTCTCATCGAAACCCAGTACGACCTCCGGGAAGCCCTCTGCGCCCTCCGCGGCGCCCGGCGGAGCTCTCCCCTGTCGGTCTTCGTCACCATGACCTTCAACGCCGTCCCGCGGGGGTATTTCACGCTCATGGGCGATACCGTCGCCCGGTGCATGCAGGAACTCGAAAAGGAAGGCGCCCGGGCCGTGGGAGCCAACTGCACTCTCAACAGCGAGCAGATGACGGGTCTCGTCAAAGCCATGCGCCAGGAGACACGCTTGCCTCTGATCGCCCAGGCCAACGCGGGCCAGCCCGTCCTCGGGAGCGACGGCCGCGTGTCCTATTCTCAGGGGCTCGAAGACTACGTCAGGTTCGTTCCAGACCTCATCCGGGCCGGGGCCAATATTGTCGGCGGCTGCTGCGGCACGAGCCCCGCCTACATCAGGGCCATGGCCGAATCGATCTCAAGGAGGACCGCATGAAAAAGGAAGATCTCTATCTGCAGATGAAGAAGGCGATCGTCGAGGGCGACGGCGCCGGGGCCGGGCGGCTGGCCGGCGAGGCCGTCAAGGCGGGCCTGGACCTTCTCGAAGTCATTGAAAAAGGCTATGTTCCAGGGATCCAGAAGGTCGGCGAGCTGTGGGAGCAGGGAGAGTATTTCCTGCCCGAGCTCATCTCCAGCGCCGAGGCCATGAAGGCGGCCATGGCCGTCCTCAATCCCGAGCTCCAGCGCTCCCGTCTTCAGGCCAGGACGGCCGGAAAAGTGGTCATCGGGACGATCGAGGGGGACATCCACGACATCGGCAAGAACCTCGTGTCCTCCATGCTCCAGGCCGGCGGCTTCGAGGTCTTCGACCTCGGCGCCGACGTCAAGCTCGAAAGGTTCATTGAAAAGGCCGAGTCCGTCGGCGCGGATTTCATCTGCCTGTCCGCCCTGCTGACGACGACGATGGTCAACCAGAAGCGGTTGGTCGCGCTCCTCAGGGAGAGAAACCTCAGGGACAGATACAAGGTCCTCGTGGGAGGGGCACCGGCTAGCCAAAGGTGGGCCGACGAGGCGGGTGCCGACGGCTATGCTGAGAACGCGGTGGCCGCCGTCAAGCTGGCGAAGAGCCTGGCCCCGAAGAGATGACGGGAGACAGACCATGATCGAGACAAAAAGACCGAAGATCGAGCTGCTGAGCCCCGAGTTAGTCGAAAAAATCGTCGACGAGGGTCTTGTGCTCCTCGAGAAGCAAGGGGTCTTCGTCGAGAACCAGGAGGCTTTGAAGCTCCTGGCCGCGGCCGGCGCCCTTGTCGACACGGGCACTGAGAGGGCCCGGCTCGACAGAAAACTCGTCCTGGACTGCCTGTCGTCGACACCGGCCACGATCACGATGTACGACCGGGGCGGCGAAAAGTCTTACCTCGTCGGAGGCGACGAGATCCATTTCGACCCGGGCTCGGCGGCCGTCTCCCTCCTCGACCACGAGACCCAGGAGGAGAGGAAGGCCGTGACGCGGGATCTCGTGGCGTTCTGCCGGCTCGTGGAGACGCTCGAGCACATCCATTTCCAGAGCACGGGACTGATCTCCTCGGATGTCCCGGCCGCGATCGCCGACTGTTACCGGCTGTACCTGGGACTTCTCCTCTCGTCCAAGCCCATCGTCACGGGGACGTTCCGGGTCGAGAGCTTCAAGCCCATGAAGGATCTTCTCGTGGGCGTCCGGGGCGGCGAGGCCGAGCTCGCCCGCAAGCCCCTGGCGATCTTCGACGCCTGCCCCTCCCCTCCCCTCAAATGGAGCAACCTGACGACCCAGAGTCTGATCGACTCGGCCCGGGCCGGCATCCCCTCGGAGCTCATCTCGATGGGCATGACGGGCGCGACGTCCCTCGCCACCATCTCGGGGACCCTGGTCCAGCACGTGGCCGAGAACCTCTGCGGCCTCGTCATCTGCCAGCTGGCCCGGCGTGGCGCCCCGGTCATCTTCGGGGGATCGCCCTCGAGCTTCGACATGAGGAAGGGGACGACGCCGATGGGGGCCATCGAGACCATGATGATCGACTCGGCCTATGCCCAGATCGGGAAAAACCTGAGGCTCCCGACCCATGCGTATATGGCCCTGAGCGACTCCAAGGTCAACGACGCCCAGAGCGGGATCGAGACGGCCCTGGGAGCGGCCCTAGCGGCACTCTCCGGGATCAACGTCATCTCGGGCCCGGGCATGCTGGACTTCGAGAGCTGCCAGAGCCTCGAGAAGCTGGCCATCGACAACGAGATCTGCGGTATGGTCTACCGGCTGGTCGCTGGCATCGCCCAGCGGGAAGACCCGATCGCCCTCGACAAATTCGAGGGCTTCAAGGCCGATTTCCAGTTCCTGTCCCATCCCCACACGCGCCAGTGGTACAGAAAAGAACACACGATGCCGGCACTCATGGACAGGGACCCTTACGAGGCTTGGGTCATGGCCGGCCGCAAGACCGTCCTTGACAAGGCCCACAAGGACGTGACGGACAGGATCAGGAAATATACCCTCCCTCCGCTTCCCGATGGTTTACGGAAAGAGCTGGAAAGGATCATGACCGGCTACGCCCGGTCCCAGGGACTTGGAACCCTGCCGAAGACGGGCCTCTAATCGAGGACGAGGGAACCGAGGTACTCCGGGGCCTCCGCCGTCCAGCCCCGCTCCCGGCGGATCCTTTCGGCGAAGCGGAGAGCGACCTGCGCGTCTCCATGGTTGACGAACAGCCGGCGGGGCGGCGCTTGGAAGGCGTCAAGCCAGCGGCCCAGGGCTTTCCTATCGGCGTGGGCCGAGAACCCGTTGATCTTGACTACCCGGGCCCGGACGGGGTAAACCTGTCCTAAGATCCGGACTTGGGCTTGTTTCTCGAGGATCTGGCGGCCGAGCGTTTCCCGCGCCTGGTATCCCACGAAGAGGATGGTCGATTCAGGCCGGCTGATGTTATAGCGGAGATGGTGCTTGATCCGGCCGCCCGTGCACATCCCAGACCCAGCCATGATGATGACCGGACCCCGGACGGAGTTGATGGCCTTGGACTCCTCGATGGTCCGGACGATGACGAGCCCGGGGAAATCGAAAGGGCTCGTTCCGGCTTCAAAGAGCGCCCGGGCGTCCTCGTCGAGGTCGGTTGGATGGCGGCGGAACACCTCGGTGACTTCACGGGCCATGGGGCTGTCCAGGTAAATTGGAAGCGCGGGGATGGCCTTGGCCCGGACGAGACGGCTGAGATAGAACATGAGCTCCTGGGCCCGTTCGATGGCGAAGGTGGGGATGACGATGTTCCCGCCGGCCTGGGCGGCCTCCACGATCGTCTCGCGGAGGATCTCGTCCACGGCCTTGGGGTCCTCGTGGTCGTGGTCCGCATAAGTGGATTCCATCACCACGTAATCGGCCCGGTCAAAGACGGAGGGGTCGCGGACGAACGGCTTGTCCCACTGGCCTATATCACCCGAGAAAACGATGCTCTTCGATCCGCCGTCCTGCCGGCCGGTCAATTCGATCATGGCCGAGCCAAGGATGTGGCCCGCGTCCCTGAACCGGGCGGTGAGGCCATCGGAGAGGGGGAGGTCGGTTTCGTAGGGGATCTCCTCGACGAGGGGCATGGCCCGCTGGACGTCCTCGATGGTATAGAGCGGCACCTCAGGGTGGGACCCGGGCCGCCCTTCCTTCTTGTGACGCTTCTGCTTAAAGGCTGCGTCTTCTTCCTGGATCCGGGCCGAATCCAGGAGGGCGATGGACAGGAGATCGGCGGTGGCTTCCGTGGTCAGGATCGTCCCCGAAAAACCCTCGCGGACGATCTTCGGGATGAGGCCCGAATGGTCCAGATGGGCATGGGTCAGAAGCAGCAGGTCGAGCTCTTCCGGAGGAACGGGAAACGGATCCCAATTCCTTTTGAGAAACGGCCGTTCCTGGTAGAGTCCGCAGTCGATGAGCACCTTCATCCCGCCGGCTTCGAGGAAGGAGCAGGACCCCGTCACCTGGCCCGCCGCACCCAAGAAGGTGATCTTCATGGCCGTCAATAATGGCTCATCCGATAAAATTCGGCCTGGGCGGCGAAATAGGTCATTTTCGTCCACAGACGGAAGACGATAAAGGCCTGTTCCCAGAGGAGGCCGAGCCCGAGCCAGAAAAGGCCCGAGTCCGGAAGATGCCCCCGGACAAGGAAGAAAACGGCCGTCCCGGCTAGGAAGCCTATCCCGATAAGGAGGTAAAGGGACCAGGCCCGGAAAAAGCGCTTCCCGATGAACGCGAAGGCCCCCTTCAACGCCTGGAGGGCTCTCTTCTCGTCCCCGGCCACCACGATGATCCTCGCGTAATCGAAAACCATGTGGACGAGGCTGAGAAGGAGGAGGGCGACCACGGTCCTGAAGTCGGAGATCCAGAAAAGCGTCCATTCCGTCCGGGCGTTTTCCAGGACGGGCTTGAAGAGGGCCGAAAGGGCTCCCAGGATGACCCCGAAGGTCAGGGCATAGAAAAGGAGAGAGATCAGGAAAAGCCTGGCGAACCGCCAGAAGTACCGTCCGCAGTCCGCGAAAAATGCCTGGGGAGTCGTCCGCCCTTCCCTGTCGAGAAGGCGGCCGATGATCCCCCCGTTGAGGAAGACATAGAGGACCGGGTAGAGGAGCAGGGGAACCAGGATCAGGCCCAGGGCAGCCGGGGCCATGTCCTGGTACTTGTAGATGAAGTCTCCCAGCCAGATGAAGTCCAGGGGCTGGAGGTTACGCCCGAGCAGGGAATGGCCGAGGTCCGCCTTGAAGAGCGCATAGAGCGGCGCCGCGATGAGGAGGGCGTAGACCATGTTGATGACCCACAGGTCGATGAGGAGCCTGGGGCGGCGGGTCGCCGTTCCGACCCCGTTTCCGAGCGCTTTGAAGACAGCCATGACGATCTCCTCCTTCCTCAGCTGAACGAGCTCGCCAGCTGCAGGATGTTCTGGACCGCCCAGAGGAGCCGCGAGAGGAGCTTGATGAGGCCCCGCCGGGCGGGTTGGACGAGGAACGAGTTGTTGGCGAAATTCGAGTCGATGAGCCAGACGCCGTCGGGGTCGACCTTGGCCCACACCGCTTTGGAAGGCTTCACGAAGACGAGCCGGGCCCAGCGGTCCTGGCCGTCCCAGAAGGCGGTTTCCCGGGTCCCGTCCTCGAAGGCCACGACGAGATTGACCCGGGCATCTCCCCTCACCCGGGCCTCGCCGTAGCGCCGGAGGGTCACGGTCGTCAGGAATTCTTTTTTCTCCGCCGCCTCCTCGCCCCGGGGTTTGTGTTTCGCCTTGGAGTTGAGCTCGCGGACCCTCGCCGACGTCATCTCCTCCTTTTTCCCGCCGACGTCAAAGACGCCCCTCGGGTTCTTCGGCGTTTCCCGGGAAACGACCGAGGCGATCCCGTAGTCGAAGTTCAGCGTGTTCCGCATCAGCTCGTCGAAGAACCAGGTCATATCCCGACCGGATACCTGGTTGACGACCTGGACGAAATCTTCGGTCCTCGGGTGCTTGAACCGGTAGCGTCCCTGGAAGGTCCGCATGACCCGGGCCATCGTGGGCTCACCGAGGAGCCGTTCGAGCGTGTTGAGGCAGGTCGATGCCCGCATGTACACGTTCGCCCCGTAGCTCCCCCTGTTATAGAAGCGCCAGGAGAAAGTGGGGACGGGGTCGTACCGGACGGTGTTGATGGCGACTGCCCGGTCGGTGTCCTCATCGAGAACCTTCGGCATCCTGAAGACCGAGGCCAGGGGGATTCCCAGGACGTCGAGGGAGAACGCTCCCGGCCCGTAGGCGTGGGCGAGGACGCGACCGGTCGAATAGGTGTTGATGCCCTCGTCGAGCCAGGCCTCCTCGAACTCGTTGTTGGCGACGAGCCCGTACCAGTAGCCGTGACCGAACTCGTGGACGATGACGCCCTCGGGCGAGAGCACGTCCGCGCTGGCCATCACTCGGGTGCCCGCGGTGAAGAGCGTGGGGTATTCCATGCCCCCGCTCGCGGTCCGAAAGGGAGGGTCGACCATGGTGACGGTTTCGTACGGATATGGGCCGTACCAGAGTCCGTAATACTTGATGGCCGCGACGAGGGCCTTGAAGTGGCGGTCGATCTGACCCTTGTGCTCGGGGGCGATGAGCAGGGTCATCTTGACGTCGGGGAGCCTCACCTCTTCGACCGGGAGGCCGAGGAGGGCGGCCGTCTCCTCGTATTCACGGGGGCTCACTTCCTTCGAGGCGATGAAGACCCGCTCGACCTTGAGATAGCGCGGGTCGGCCGTCCAGGCAAAATCGTGGATCATCGTCTGGCGGAACGTGTGGGTGACCCGGCCCGGCGCGGACCCGGTTTCGAGGCCCGTCTCCCGGCCCGACGCCCCGACGACAAACTTCTCAGGGACGGTGATGTGGACGACAAAGTCGGCGAAATCGGAGAAGAATTCGGAGCTCTGATGGTACTCATGGCAGTTCCAGCCCTTCCCCTCCTCGTAGACGCCGGGCTTGGGGAACCACTGGCCGATGAAATAGGAGGTTTGATAATAGCCCGAGCGGGCCACGGTCCGCGGGATCTTGCTCCGGAATTCCAGGCGGAGCCGGACGTTGTCCCCGGGCTTGACGGGCTCGGCGAAGCGGACCCGGATGACGGTCTCATCTCCCCCGTGAACCGGCTCGTCCCGCCTGACGAACTCCTTGGTCGGGCCGAGGTCCCGGCCGTCGGCCAGACGGATGTCCGTGACGTCGACCCAGCCCCAATCGCCGCCCTCGGGCTCGGTCCCGCGGGCGGCGAAGGTCTCCTCGGCCGCCTCGCGGAGGAACGTGCTCGTCGAATTCTTGAAGGCGTTCCAGTACAGGTGAAAGAGCATGTCGGGCACGGTGTCCCGGGTGCGATTGGTCCAGACGATGTCCTCCTTGCCCCGGAGCGTTTTCGCCGCGTCGTCGAGCTCGACCCAGATCTCGTAGCGAAGCACGGGCGCCTTCGGGACGGGATCCGCGGGCGCCTGGGCCGCCGCCGCGGCGGGACGGGGAAAAAGGCCCCAGGCCGCGCACAGGAATAGGATTCCGAGACGGTTCCTCATGAGACACCTCCGACAGGGATCAAGACAGCCACTCTTCCCAGCCCGAGCGGCGTGGAAAGAACATGATGACCAGGAGAATGGACGTGGCGAGGAGGATGTAAAAATCGGCTTTGAGCCCGCCGAGAATGAAGAGGACAAGGCCGAGGAGGGCCGGGACCTCCGCCAGGACGAGAGTCAAGAGGGTGGCCCGCTCGAGCCTGTGGAGGGCCGTTTTCCTGTCGTCCCGGGGGGTCTTCTTCAGGAGGGCTTGGCGGAGGACCAGGATCAGGGCCAGGGCCACGGCGGCCAGGGCAAAAAAGCCGTAGCGGAGCGGTTGGCGGTCGGCAATCCCGGCGAACCCGTAGAACGGCTTGAAACGGGCCCGGATGAACTCCTCGAGGCCGAGGTAAATGAGGAGGCTCGTGACGATGGAAACGCCGATCAGGGAAAGGGTTCTGAGGTGCCGCCGGAGCTCGTCCTGGATGTCCATTTCAGCCTCCTTCCGCGGGCTGGCCGGTCGTGGACCGACCCCGAAGAGAACGATTATATGTATTTCCGGGGGGCCGCGCAATTGTCTCCCGGCGGGGAGTGAATTATACTGACCCGGAGCGCCCGTCCGAAGGCCGCGTGTGAGGTCATATCATGGTGAAAAACTGGTTTCTGACGATCCTGGGATTGTGCTTCCTGGCCGCGGGGACTCCCTTCCTGCGGGCCCAGCCTCCCGTTCAAGCGGAAGACGAGCTGACCGTTAAGGCCCGCGAGTTCCTGGCCGCTCTCGGGAAGGGCGATTTCACCCTGGCCGCCCGGGACTTCGACGAAACGATGGCCAAGGTCTCCGGCCCCGACAAGCTCGAAACACTGTGGAAAGAGCAGCTCCCGAAACAGCTGGGGGCTTTTAAAAAACAGACTTCCGCGCGGCGCGAGCAGTTGGGAGCCTACGAGATCGCTCTCGTCACCTGCGAGTTCGAAAAAGCCACCGTGGACGCCCGTGTCGTTTTCGATAAAACCGGAAAGATCGCCGGCTTCGGATTCGTTCCGTCGGGTCCGCCTGCCAAGTACGAAGCGCCCGGCTATGCCGACCCGGCGCGTTTCGAAGAAAAAGAGCTCGTGATCGGGACGGGAGAATGGAAGCTGCCGGGAACCCTGACCCTGCCCAAAGGATCCGGGCCTTTTCCGGGGCTCGTCGTCGTCCACGGCTCCGGCCCGAATGACAGGGACGAATCGCTCGGCCCCAACAAGCCTTTCCGGGACTTGGCCTGGGGACTGGCGATGCGCGGCATCGCCGTCCTCCGCTACGACAAGCGCAGCAGGGTCTACGGGGCCAGGATCGTCGCCGACCCCAAGCTCGAAGCGACCATGACGGTCAAGGACGAGACGATCGATGACGCCTTGGCCGCCGCGGCCATGCTCCAAAAAACCGAGGCCGTCGATAAAGGCAGGGTCTTCATCCTGGGCCACAGCCTGGGCGGCTTCCTCATGCCCAGGATAGCCCTCGCGGCGAAACCTCTTGGGGTGGCCGGGTTCATCAGCCTGGCCGGCCTGACCCGACCCCTAGAAGACACGATCCTCCGCCAGTTGAAATACCTCTCCGGCCTGTCGGGGGGGGCAGCGTCCGAGGCGGACAAAAAGAGGCTCGAGGAGATCGAAGGCGCGGTCAGGAAGATCAAGGCCCTGACGGACGCCGACAAAATGTCCACGATCAAGCTCCTGGGCGCGATGCCGACCTATTGGCTGGACCTCCGCGGCTACAATCCTCCTGAGCTGGCCAAGTCGGTAACAAAGCCCATGCTCATCCTGCAAGGCAGCCGCGATTATCAGGTGACGACCGAGGATTTCGAGAACTGGAAGGCTGCCCTGGGATCGCGCCAGGATGTCGAGCTCCACCTCTATCCCAAGCTGAACCACTTTTTCTTCGAAGGCAAGGGTCTGATCATGCCCACCGAGTACGTCCAGGTCCACGGCAGCGTCGCGCCCTACGTCATCGGGGACATCGCGGCCTGGATCCTCAAGCACTGAAGGCCGCTTCCGCTCAGTCGACGTAGAGCAAGAAGCCTTTGAGGTATTCGGTTTCCGGATGGAAGATGTTGACCGGATGATCGAAGGCCTGGCGGTGGCGCTGGAGGATCTTGACCCGCCGGCCAGCTTCCTGTGCGGCCTGGAAAACAACCTGCTGGAAAAGTTTCTCGTCTACGAAATGGGAGCAGGAAAAGGTCAGGACCAGGCCCTGTGCCTTGACCTTCTGGATGGCCAGGCGGTTGATGTCCTTATAGCCGCGGCAGGCCTGGACGACGTCCATTTTCTTCTTGGCGAAGGCGGGCGGGTCAAGGATGATGAAGTCGTAGGCGAGGCCGGGCTCCCGCAGGAACTCGAAGACATCGGCCGTGAAGAAGACGCCGGAATCCGCCGGCAGGGTGTTGATCTCGAAATTCTCCTGGGCCAGGGCGATGGCGCTTTCGGAAGAGTCCACGGAGTCGGCCCGGACCGCGCCTCCCTTGAGGGCATAGACGGAAAAAGCCCCGGTGTAGGCGAACGCGTTGAGGACGTGGCGGCCGCGGGCGGAGGCCCTGACGAGCTTCCGCATCTCCCGCTGGTCGAGGTAGAACCCCGTTTTCTGGGAGCGGGCCAGACTGACTTCGAATGGGAGGCCCTCCTCGAGGATCCGGACCCTCTCCACGGGCTCGCCGAAAATCGTCCCTTCGAGATCCGCCAGGCCCTCTTCCCGTCGCGCCGGGAGGTCCGACCTCTCGTAGACGCTCCGGGGCTTGATCGTGGCGACGAGGATGTCGAGGACGAAGGCTTTGAGCTTTTCCATGCCGAGCGTTGTGACCTGGAGGACGAGGACGTCCCCGTAGAGGTCGGCGACCAGCCCAGGCACGAGATCCCCCTCGGCGTTGACCAGGCGGAAGGCGTTGGTCGCAGCCGGGTCGAAGAGCCGCCGGCGGAGGCGGACCGCCTGCTCGATGCTCTGCCGCATGGCATCCTCGGGGGCCGATTTCCCGAAGCTGACCATCCGGCCGGTGATCGACGAGTTCCGGTTGAAATAGGCGTGGCCGAGGAGGTCACCGTCGGCGCTCCTGACCGGGAGGATGCTCCCGTTGTCGAAATCCGGCATCGTCCGGATCGCGCCGGAAAAGATCCAATGATGCCGGTTCCGGACCGCTTTGTCCTTCCCCGGCTTGAGAATGACGCCGTCCATGCCGGCTCCTTGAGAGACCGCGCTCACCCGTCGGGGTCCGGGCTCCCCGGACCCGGACGCGCATCGCCGGCCTTGAGTAGCCGGACCACAGGACGGTCGGGCTCGGTGAAGGCCGATTCATCCAGCCCGGCCGGCTCCACCCAGCGGACCTCGTCGTGGTCGGTCGGGTTGAGCTCGCCCGAGACATGGGCCACTGTGTAAGCCAGAAGCTCGATCGACAGGACCGGACCCCGGTACGGGACGGAGCAGAAGAACCCCTCGATCCGTACTTGGATGCCGAGCTCTTCGAGGAGCTCGCGCTCGAGCCCGCTCTCGGGATCCTCGCCGTCCTCGAGCTTGCCGCCCGGGAACTCCCAGAGGCCGCCGAAACGGATGTCTTTCCGGCGGCGGGCGACGAGGACCTTCCCGTCCCGCTCGATGATCGCGGCCACGACCTTGGGCAGGGCCTCCATTCCGTTCTTTTTTTTCATCGGCTTTTCCCCGGTCTCATCTTATTCTAAGCGGGGAGCATTCACAAGCCTCCCTGAAAACGCCGGATTGTGCTAGAATAGCCCAACCATGAGAATCGCACTCCTCGCCTCAGAAGCCATCCCCTATGCCAAGACCGGCGGCCTGGCCGACGTAGCCGGCGCCCTGCCGAAGTTCCTGTCCCAGCTCGGGGCCGACGCCCGGGTCTTCCTGCCTTTTTATCGGGAAGTACGGGAAAAAAACCTCCCTCTGCGGAAGGTCATCGAAAACATCTCCCTGGATTGGGCCGGCGCCAGGACCGGCTTTTCCGTCCTCGAACACCGGGCAGACGGGTTTTCCGTGAACTTCATCGTCCGGGACGGGTATTTCGACCGGAACTGTCTTTACGGGACCCCGGCGGGCGATTATCCCGACAATGGCGAGCGCTTCGCCTTTTTCGCCCGGGCCTCGCTCGAATCGATGAAAACCCTCGGCTTCTCCCCCGACGTCGTCCACGGCCACGATTGGCAGGCGGCCTCCGCTTTCGCCTACCTGAAGTTCATCTACGCCGACGACCCGTTCTTCAAGGACACCAAGTCCCTTTTCACGGTCCACAACCTCGCCTATCAGGGGCTTTTCGAGAAAGAGGTCCTGGCGGCGGTCGGCCTTCCCGGGCATCTTTTCAACATGAACGACCTCGAGTTCTTCGGCAAGGTCAACTCTATGAAGGCCGGCATCCTCTATGCGACGGCCGTGAATACCGTGAGTCCCCGCTACAGCCGCGAGATCCAGACACCGGAGTTCGGCTGCGGCCTGGACGGCCTCCTGAGGTGGCGCTCCTATGCCCTCTCCGGCATCCTGAACGGCGTCGACTACGCCGACTGGGACCCGGCGACGGACCGGCTGATCCCGGCCCACTTCTCCCCGGGCGACCTTTCCGGAAAGGCCCGGTCGAAGGCGGTGTTGCTCGATATGTTCGGGCTCGAGAAGGCTCCCGGCGCCCCGGTCGCCGGGATGGTCACGCGATTGGCCGGCCAGAAGGGCGTCGATATCGTCTGCGACGCCCTCGACGAGATCTTCCGCCTCGGGGTCACGGTCGTCATCCTCGGGACCGGCGACCAGAAGATCCAGGACTTCCTGAAGGACGCCAAGAAAAAATACGCCGGCCGCTTCGGCCTGATGATCGCCTTCGATGAGAAGGCGGCCCACACGATCTACGCCGGAAGTGACCTCTTCCTGATCCCCTCACGCTATGAGCCGTGCGGCCTGACCCAGATGTACGCCCTCAAGTACGGGACCGTCCCGGTCGTCCGGGCCACGGGCGGGCTCGACGACACGATCCAGGAGTTCACGCCGGGCTCGGCTTCGGGGAACGGATTCAAGTTCGAGGACGCGTCGCCCGAGGCCCTCTTGGCCTCTCTCCGCAGGGCGCTCGACACCTATTCCCGGAAGGATCTCTGGGGGGCCCTCGTGCGGAACGCCATGGCCTCCGATTTCTCTTGGACGAGGTCTGCCGGAGAGTATCTCGGGCTCTACAGGAAGATCACGGGACTCTCTTAGAGTCGGGAGCCCTCACGGGTTCGGTGACGAGATCGCTCAGAGGGGCAATCCCCCCGGCGATAGTCCCTATCCTTTTCTGAGGAATACGGCCGCCGTTTCCGGCGGGACCGGATTGATGTAGTAACCCGTCCCCAACTCGAAACCCGCTACCTTTGTCAGGATTGGGAGGATCTCGATGTGCCAATGGTAGTTGTGGTCGATCCCCGGCCAGTTCTTGAGAGAGAGAGCCGGGCTGGGCGCCTGATGGAGGACCATGTTGAAGGCGGGGTCGCCGAGCGTCGTCTTCAACCTGGTCAGGACGGCCTTGATGGTCTCGGCCATCGCCTCGAGCTCCTCCCCCCGCAGGGCCGTGAAGAACGGCGAATGGCGGAGCGGGTAGATGGCCATTTCGAAAGGGAAACGCGAAGCGAAAGGGGTGATGGCGGCGAAATGCCGGTTCTCAAAGACGAGCCTTTCGCCCATGGCCTGTTCCTCGCGGATGATCCGGCAGAAGGCGCATTCCTTGAGGCTCCGGAACAGGCGCTCGGCCCCGTAGATCTCCTCCTTGACCCGCTTCGGGACGATGGGGGTTGCTATGAGCTGAGAGTGCGGGTGGCTGAGGGACGCGCCGGCCTCCTTCCCCTTGTTCTTGAACAGCTGGACGTACTGGTAATGAAGCTCCTCCTCGATGGCCCGGATCCTCTGCTGGCAGACCTCGAGGACGTCCCGGACATGGCCGGGGGGGAGGTCGCCGAGCTCCTTGTCGTGGTCGGGGTTTTCGATGACGACTTCGTGGACCCCGATGCCTTCCATCCATTCGAAAACGCCCTTGGTGTGCTTGGGAGGCGTCGTCCCGCGGTTCAGAGCGGGGAACTTGTTGGGGACGACCCGGACCCGCCATCCCGGCGCGTCCGGCAACGTTCCGCCCTCCCTCAGGGCGAAAACCTCGGGCGGGGTCTTCCCCTCGTTTCCCTCGCAAAAAGGGCAGAATCCCCTGGGTTCCCCGGCCGGCGCCGGACCGCCGGCCGGCCGGAAATCGTCCGGCCGCTTGCTCCGCTCCGTGGCGATGATGACCCAGCCTCCGCTGATCAGGTCTTTTCTGAGTTCAGACATTATTCACCAATGAGTTCCTTGATCTTGAGCTTGAGCTCATCGAGCGAGGACGATTTCACGACGTAGGCGTCGGCAGCCCAGGTCATGAAATCCTCCTTGTGGCTCTGGTAGGCCGAGTTGATGATGATGGGGATATCCTTGCGGAGCCCCATGATCTGGGTGATGAGCTCGATCCCGTTCTTCCCCGGCATCCGGATGTCGGTAATGATGAGGTCGAAGGTCGTTTTCTTGAGCTCCCTCAAGGCGGCGTCGGCATCGTAGGCCGTCGTGACGGCGTAGCCGGCCTTGCCGAGCTCCTCCCCGTACAGCAGACAGAGTGCCTTCTCATCTTCGACGACGAGGATCTTCTTCATGGCCAATTACCCCCTTTCCCGGCTTTGAAAAATGAGCTTGAACAGGGCCCCCTTCCCGGCCCGGCTCTGGACCTCGATCTTCCCGCCGCAGGTGTCCATGACCCTCTTGATGAACGACAAGCCCAGGCCCATCCCCTTCTCCTTGGTGGTGAAAAAGGGCCTGAAGAGCTGGCCCTTGTCCGGGTTGGAGATGCCCTGGCCCGTGTCCCTCACCGAAAGGATGAATGACGTCTTGTTCTTCCGGTAGGCCCGCACGGAAACCGTTCCTTCCTCCGGCGTTGCGTCGAACGCGTTGTCGAGGAGGTTTCGCAGGACCTCCCCGAATAAGGTCGGGTCGCAGAGGACCTGGGGCAGGCAGTCCTCGATCTTGACGTTGAGGGTGGTGCCCTGGCCTTTGGCCAGGACCTCGGGGCTGCGGAGGACGGATTCGATCGCCGGCCCGACATCGAAGTAGACCGGTTCCTTCAGGCTGACCTTGAGGAAGTGGCCCATCTGGTAAACGATATTCTCCAGGCGCCGGATCTCGTCCCGGATGATCCTCAGGTTCCGCTCCCTCTTGTCCTCGGAAACCCCCGGCTGGAGGAGCTGGTCGGTGAATCCGCCGATGGTCACCAGCGGATTCCTGAGTTGGTGGGTGACGAACATGGCCATCTCGCCCATGGCGGCCATCTTTTCCGCTTCGAGAAGCCGCTCGTGAAGCGTGGCCGAATAGATATAATTGCTGGCGATCAGGCCGCAGAGGCTGGCGAGCTTGACGTCCCCCGGGCTGATGGGGACGCGGGTGAAAGCGTTGTCCAGGATGATTTCGCCGAAGACCTCGTCCCGGGCGAGGAGCGGGATGCAGAGGAACTCGTCGACCTGGATGAGCTCGAGGAACTCCTTGTCCACCATCGGGTCCTTCGAAGCCTCGCGGACGAGGTAGGTCTCCTTGTTGCAGGCCGCATAGGCCGGAATCAAAGCGCAGGTCTCCTCGTCCATGGTAAAAACGAGATTCTTGATGCGGCGGCTGAGGGTGTCCTCGTTCTTGCTGACGAGGGTCCGGTTGTGCTCGATGATCTCGACGTAGCCGATCCCCGGCGTCGAGAGGACCTCCCAGATGTACCCGGCCTCCTCCGGAGTCCGCGGCCCAAGCCAGGTCTCGCCCCGGAGGCAGTCTCCGTCTCGGAGGAAGAGCATGGCCCGGTTGAAGCCGACCCCGGAGCCGGAGGTCAGGGCGGTCATGATGACGAGGAGGTTGTCCTCCAGGGAAAAAGGCTGGAAGAAGCTCTGGGAGATGATGGACAGAAGCATCATCTCCTTGGGGGCGTTCTTCTCGAAATCCGAAGCCAGGAAGTTGTACTTCTCGATCATTCGTCCTTCCAGCCTTTGGGGACGACCCGGACGCCGGACTTGCTGATCTTGAAATTCCGGCCGTCCTTTTCCGCGTCGATGCCGATCTCGAAGCGCTCGGGGATGACGCTGAACTTGTCGACAATGACTTTCTTGAGCTTGGCCCCTCGGCCGACCTTGACCCCTTCGAGGAGGATTGAATCATAGACCTCGGCCCTGTCGCAGATCCGGACACCCGGAGAGATGATCGAATTCTCGACCCGCCCCCCGGACAGGGTGACCCCCGGGCTGAGGATCGAATTCCGGATCGTGCCTCCCTCGATATAGGCCGGCGGGTACTGGGGCTTGTAGGTCCTGAAAGGCCAGTCCGGGTCGCGGAGAATGGCCGGTGAGGGGTCGGCCAGGAAGGCCATATTGGCTTCCCAGTAGGCGTCGATCGTCCCGATGTCTTCCCAGTAGTCATCGAAGAGGTAGGCGAAGGTCCGGTGGTCATGGATCAGGCTGGGGATGATGTCCTTCCCGAAGTCGTGGGCGCTCGCGGAGCGCCGGGCGTCCTTGAACAGGGCCTTGATCAGGACCGGAGTCTTGAAGAGGTAGACGCCCATGGAGATCAGGCTCCTCCCTGGATCCCAAGGCGTCGCTGAGGCTTTCTTTGGCTTTTCCATGAACTCGATGATCCGGCGGTCCTCGTCGATCCCGAGGACGCCGAACCGGGACGCCTCCCGGGCCGGGATGACCCTCGTCATGATCACCGCGTCGGCGTCCCGCTCCCCCGAAAAGAGGAGAAGCTTCCGGTAGTCCGCCTTGTAGATGTGGTCGCCCGAGAGAACGAGGACGTGTTCCGGGGCCTCCTGCTGGATGGTGTAGATATTCTGGAAGACGGCGTCGGCCGTGCCCTCGTACCAGCGGTCGCCGACCCGGCCCTGGGCCGGAATGGACAGGATGAAGTCGCCGCTCTCGGCGTGGAAGATGTTCCAGCCGTTGATGATGTGCCGCTCGAGGGACAGGGATTTGTACTGGGTGACCAGGGCAATCTTCCGGAGCCCCGAGTTGAGGGCGTTCGAGAGGCTGAAATCGATGATCCGGTAAGCGCCGAGGAACGGGACGGAGGGCTTGGCCCGGTCCCGGGTGAGGGGGTAAAGCCTCTCCCCCTTCCCCCCGCACAGGACCATGACCAGCGTTTTCTTAGATGACAGTTCCATCGGGCAAAACGACCTCGTCGAAAAGGCCGTCCTCTTTTTCATAGACTTGGAGGAGGGCCTCCTCGGCGGCCGTGAGGACGCGTCCGCTCCGAAGCCAGCCGGCCAGCTCCAGGGCCCTCGTAAAGTGCTCGGCGGCCCGGTTTTCGGCGTAGTCCCGGGCCGTCCATGTCGAGATGAGGAACGGCCAGTCCGAGCTTTCGAGAAGAAATTTCTCCCGGTAGAACTGCCTCAGGACGAGCTTGTCGAGGACGGCCGCGCGGGGACGGATCTCCTCTTCGGCCTCCTCGATCCGGTAGATGTCTTTCCAGATCCAGGCCGTCTCCTCGTTGAGCCAGATCCAGTGGAATCCGCCCTGCCCCCATGAGCCTTCGGGCAGAGAGATGATCGCCGTCGGAGGCAGTTTTTCCAGGCACTCGCCCGCTGTCAGGGGCTGGACCGGACTCCGAGCGAGCTTCTTGATCATGCGGTAGAGCCACTCGGGGCCCTCGAACCACCAGTGTCCGAAAAGCTCGGTGTCGTAGAGGGCGGCGACGACCCCCGACTCCTTGTCCTTGAGGGCCGACTCGAGGACGGAGACGAAGTGCGAAGCGTGGTCCTCTATCCGGCCCGCGGCCGCGGCCGGGTCATAGGCCTCTTTGAGCGCCAGGTCGGGGTCGTTCGAGGTGATCCGCCAGTAGCGCATGCCGCCGGGGAAGTGCTTTTTGTGGAATTCGAGGTAGCAGCCGTCTCCCGGATAGCCCATTTGGCGGCTCCAGACCTGGGAGCCCGAAACCTCGTCGCGGACGAAGAACGGGAGATTCGAGGGATACGCCAGATAGGCCGAATAAGGGTCGCGCTTGATCTCGTCGGCTGGCCGGTATTCCTTTCGGGATTTTTCCCAGAGGAGCTTCAGGCTCGGGAACCGGTCGAGGTAGACGCCCTTGGCTTCGCCGCCCTTGAGGAGGTGGCCGTCGACGAAAAAGTAGCCGATCCCCTCCTGGCTCAGGATCTCGTCCACTCCGAGCCGGGGGGCGGCTTGACTCTCACCGAAGGGCGGCTTCCAGGCATAGGCCGGACGATAGGCGCACTCGGGGATCCAAAAACCTCTGGCCTCTCGTCCGAAATACCGCCGGTAGACGTGACGCCCCTGCCGGATCTGATGGCGGATGCTGGCGTCTTTCTTGAGGAGGGGGAAATAGCCATGGGTGGCCGCCGACGTCAGGACCTCAATCTGCCCCCGGTCCTGGAGCAACCGGAAGCCTTCGATGATGTCGCCGTGGTATCTCTCGTGGAAGTCGTGGAGGAGCTTTCGATACCAGTCCCCCCAATAGACCGTGAGGGACAGGAGGGGGTGCCCGGTCGCCCGGAACGAGGCCCCGTCGCGGTCGGCGACCTCGATCTTCATCCGCAGGTACCCGTCGAAGCCCCGGACGAAATCCGGGTCCTTGAGTTGGGCCATGAGGACCGGCGTGAAGCCGATATTCACCCGGGGAGGGACGCCCTCCGCCGCCAGCCGCTCGAAGACGCCGAGGAGAGGGAGATAAGTTTCGGCGGCGGCTTCATACAGCCAGTCCATCCCGTGAGGCCAGCTGCCGTGGTCGAGGACGTACGGGATGTGGCTGTGGAGGACGAGGGAGAAATATTTATCGGCCATTTCTTTCCTTCAAGAGGATCTCGAGTCTTTCCCTTTTTTTCCCGGCCAGAGAGAGGGACCACAACGGCATGAAGCTGAAACCCTGGTGTATTATATCAAATCCCTCCTCGGATTGGGAGAGTGTCTCGAGGGGCATCGTCCAGAGTTCCACTGGGTTTTGCGGCTCCAGGGCGAGCCGCCCCCCGTAAAGGATGACCCAGCCGCGGCGGTGGAACTCGACCTCCTCGGGGAAGGCCAGGAAGTTCCATTCCGAACCGAAGCGAAGCCGGAGGCTCCTCTCGGAAAGGTTCTCGACGTCGTAGACAACCCTGATCAGGCTTGATCCGGGCTCGATCCGTTTTCGGACGAGGACCGGGAGCCGTTCCCCGTCCACCCAAACCCATCCCCTTCTCTCGAGCTCGAGGCCGCCGTCTCGGACCGAAGCCTCGTACGGCTGGTTGACGAAATCCCCCTGCTCGCCGTAGTTGACTTTTCGGAAGTCCTCCTCCGTGGAATCGGCATGAATGAAGTGGTCGAGGAGCGAGTAGCGGGGATGCCAGTCGTAGCGCATGAGATCCTTGGCCCGGGGCGGCAGTTTTTTCTCGATCTCGTGGATGCTCTTCCCTTCGTCGGACTCCTCGCCGCGCGGGAAATGGTAAGACTCGGGCCGGCGGGAGAGGACATCGGAGAGATTCCTGGCCCAGGGCACATGGTCGACCTCGACCAGGCCGCCTCCGAAGGACGGCTTAACGAGAAGGTTGAACGTCTCCCCGCGCCAGAAGAGCTCCTCCCGGCCGTCGAGGTCGTAATCGAGAGTCGCCCAGTCCCCGGGACGCGGGGTCCGTTTCTCTGCCTCGAGAAGATGATGGTAGACGGCCTCCCGGAGGTGAGGGAGATAGAGGCCCCCGAAAACGCCGTGCCAGTACGGGTCATTACATTGGCCCCGGTAGAGCTCGCGCAGAGCCTCCGCATCCCCGGGCGCGCCGTGGACCTCCCGGGAGATCATGATCATCCTCTTGTGGAGGTGGTTGCTCTCGACATATTTCAGGAAGAAATCCCGGAAGAAGCCGCCCCGGAGGAATCGCCGGCTGGCCTCAGGAATCATGGCCCGGATCTCTTCATAAGCGCGGGATTCGGCCGGCTCGAGGACCCATTCCATCATCTCCTCGTAGGAGGCGGGAGGTAGGTAGGCTCGCCCGGCCGGCGGGAAGGCGTCCAGGTATTCCGAGCAGGTCATCATCCGGATGCCCCGGTCCTCGACGAAGGCCAGGAACTTTTCGAGCCAGCCGTCGTCATAAACCCATTTCTTCGTCCCGGGCCAGACCCCGAACTTCTCTCCGTCATCGCCCAGGATGGCCGTTCCGCCCGAGGACTGGATCCCCCTGAGGTACTCCTCGACCTTATCGAGGGAATGGAAGGGGATCATGTAACGGAGCTTCTTGTCGATGGGGAAAATCCGCAGGGGCCGGCCCTCGTCCTCGGTGAGATACGTGGTATAGAGGTTCCGGACGCCGGCATAGTGGAAGTGCTCTTCGTCGAGCAGGGTGTACTCGATCCCCGCCGCGGCGATCGACTTCGGCAGTTGGGGCTCCCAGACCCGCTCCGTCAGCCAGAGACCGCGAGGCGTCTGGCCGAAGTTCGCCGCGATGAAGTCGTTCATCAGCCGGACCTGCCCGACACGGTCCTCCTCCGGGATGATGGACAGGATGGGCTCGTAAAAGCCCCCGCTGAGAAGCTCGATTTGGCCGCGGCCGGCCATGGCCTTCACCAGGTCCCAGCTCGCCCGCTCCTTTTTTTCCATGTGTTCCCAGAGCGGGCCGGAAAAATGGAGAGAGAACTTGAACCCGGGGTGTTTTTCGAGATGCTCGAGGAACGGACGGTAGCAATCCTTGAAGGCCCTGTCCACGACGCGTTCGAAATTGCCGACCGGCTGATGGTTGTGGACGGCGAAGAGAAAACGGAGTTCCTTCATGAGGGCTCCTTGGTCCCCGCGACCCTGTGGGCCTTTCGGAGGCAGGCTCGGAAGAGCTCGTCGAAGACCTCTTTGCCGTTGTCGGGCTGGCGGAGGTGCCAGACGAACGAAAGGTCCATGTTCAGATCCCCACCTGGGCCAGGACATAGGCTAAGGTCGCGAGGATGATCGCCTGGATCTCGAGCTCCCGGGGATGGACTCTCGAAAGGACATCGAGGGCCGAATGATGGACGTCGAAATATGGCTGGGCGTTCCGGATGACGGCGACCGGCACGGCCCCCTGCTTGACAAGAGGCCCGACGTCCACCCCGCCGCCTCCGGGGCCGATGCTCGTGATCCCCAGCGGCCGGAAAAGGTCAGCGCAGGCTCGGAGCCGGCGCAGGACTCTTCCGCCTGTCCTGTCGGCCGCGATCCCGACCGGAAGGAAGCCGCCCCTGTCGGATTCCATGGCGACCAGGTGTCTTTCGCCCTTTCTCTGGGAAGCGAAGACGTAGAACCGGCCGCCCGTTCCGCCGAACTCCTCGTCCATGAAGAGCACGGCCCGGATGGTCCGCTTCGGCCGGAGCCCGAGGTCCTTGAGCAGGCGAAGCGCCTCCAGGCTGGCGGCGCAGCCGGCCCCGTCATCGTGGGCCCCCGTGCCGAGGTCCCAGCTGTCCAGATGTCCGCCGACGAGGATGATGTCATGAGGGGATTCCGAGCCCGTGATCTCGCCGACGACATTGGCGGATGGAACTGGAGGAAGGTTTTCGCAGCTCATCTTGAGAAAAACGGAGACCGATTTTCCGTTTTTCAAAAGAGCGCTCAGCGTTTCGGCGCCGGTGGTGCTGACCGCGGCTGCCGGGATCTTCGGGACATCGGAGGAATAACTCATCACGCCGGTATGCGGCTCATCATCGATACGGAAGGTCAACGACCGGACCAGGACGGCCGCCGCGCCCAGCCGGGCCGCGTGGACCGCCCCGCTGACCCTCTGGTCGGCGGCCCCGCCATAGGCCGCGAAGGGGTCGACCTGCGTCCTGTCCATGGGCCTGTTGAAAAAAACGAGCTTCCCTCTGGCCCCGGTCCCGAGACGATCGAGCTCCTCAAAGGACCTGACTTCGACCACAGGGGCCGTGATCCCCGACCCGGGCGTCCCGATGCTTCCCCCGAGCGCCGTGACCGATAGGGAGATCGCCCCGGGCTCGCCCGAACAGATGATCTTGGCTTCTTCCTTGGCCCCCCTGACCCACCGGTTGACGGTGATGGGTTCCAGGTGGACATTGTCGAAGCCCATCCCCTCCATCATCTTCCGGGTCAGGTCGACCGCCGCGGCCGCTTCCGGCGAGGCCGTCAGCCGGGGGCCGACGTCCGTGATCCGGCGCAGGAACTCGTAGGCCTTTTCATCCGTCAACCCCATCTTGCGGATCTTGTCCGCGACCATTCCGTAATGGGAAAGAGACTGGTCCCTGGCGCAAGAGATCATGGCCAGGCCAAAAACGAGGCCGGCGAGGACGGCCGGAAGCCCGGCGGCCTGAGGTTTTCGGCGAGCAGCGCTTGAAGTTATTCTTTTCATGAGAAGCAACTCCAATTTATCCAATAAACTGCGAGTCCCTGTCAAGGCGGATGTTATGCTGGTTAGCCAGGAATGGCCGAAGCGACATTTAGCCGGGAGTAGCCTTCCCGAATCGTTCTTAGATAGAGTAGATAGATTAGCGGACGCAGGGGGATGTCCCCCTTGCCTAGGTTTGGTCCTTGAGCTTGAAGAAAAGCCAGTTCTTGTCCCCGCCTTCCCTGGCCTTGATCCGGATCAGGGCGAACCGCCCGCGAAGCCGCCGCCCCGAGATCTCCACGATCATCTTGTCCGGCGTCGTTTCGAGCGGACGATATTCACCCCGGTCCCAGATCTCGACGGTCCCGGCGCCGTACTCGGGTTCCGGGATCGTCCCTTCGAAATCTTCGTATCCGAGGGGATGGTCCTCGGTCTGGACGGCCAGGCGCTTGACCCCTTCCCTGTTGACGGGGACTTTGGGAACGGCCCAGCTCTTCAGCACACCCCGTTCCTCAAGCCTCAGATCGTAATGAAGGCGCGAGGCCTGATGTTTCTGGACGACATAAACCAGCCCCCCTCCGGTTTTCCCGGCCCGCGATTCCGGAGGCTCGGAGGTCCGGCCGAAGTCCCGCTTCTCTTGATATTCTTTGAGGCTCACGGCGGGTCTCCCTTGAAGCCGTCCTGGCTCAGAAAGCTCAGCGGTGGAGGAAACACCTCTCGCAATCGACCTCGCCGGGCCTCCGGGTAGCGATCATAGCCAGCCCCAGCTCGTTGGCCCGGTCGATGACCTCCTGGTCTTTGATGGAGCCGAGCGGGTAGATGACGGCCGTGATCCCGTTCTTGGCCGCGAGTTCCACGACGTCGGGAAACGGCATGAAGGCGTCGGAGGCCAGGACGCATCCTTCCGGCCCGTAGCCGCGGCGCGACAGCCGGATGGCGTCCTCGGTCGAATCGATGCGGCTCCTCTGCCCCGACCCGATGCCGTGGGTCTTGTCGGCCTGGCCGATCACGACGGCGTTGGAGCGGGTGAACGTGGCCACGGTCCAATTGAAGATCGCGGCCCGGACTTCTTCGTCGCTCGGCCTCCGGGCTGAGACGACGTCCACAGATTCGGGCGAGACGATCTTCGAATCGAATCGCTTCTGGACGAGGAGGCCGCCGGCCACCCGCTTGATCTCGAGGCCGTTATCCACCGATGCCGCCTCGAGGGAAGTCCCCATCCGGACGATGCGGAGGACTTTCCTCGCGGCCAGGACCTCGAGGGCCTGGGGGACGAATCCCGGTGCGTAGACGACCTCGACGTTCCGCGGGCTCTCGACGAGCAACCGGGCCAGGGGCTCGGTCACCGGGTAGTTGAAAACGCCGACGCTGCCGAAGTTCGACAGGGAATCGCACTTCCAGGCCTTCTCGAATGTCCCGACCTCGTCGTCGCCGAGGGCGACGCCGCTCGGCATTTCGTGTTTGATCAGGACGCAGGCCTTGCGGCCCTTGAACACCTCGGTGAGCTTCCTGGCCAGTCTCTGGCCGAGGTCCATGTCGCCGACGTTGATGTAACTCAGTCCCTTGGTCCCTTCCTGAAGGAGCTCGATATTCCCCATGTTCGGCCCGGAGGCCCCGGCTTCCTGATAAAAGGCCGCCGGATAGCCAGGGTTCTCGCCGTAGCGCATCGGGAATTTCTTGACGAACCGGGTCTCGCCGAAAGGCAGGACTTCCGGAAAATCCTCCTTGACCTTGGTCCGATACTGGGTTCGCGCGGTGTGTTCAGGCTTGTCCATTCTTTCAGGTCCTTTCATGCCTGTTGATGACGTGGAGATCGTGGGCCGCGGGGTCGGCCAGGGAAACGAAGACGCAGGCCACGGCCACCCGGAAGTCCTTCTCCGGGGCCCGCGGCCCAAGCGCCTCGTAGACGCTTTTGGCCGTTTCCCGCGGCGTCGTCTCTTCGAGGAGCATCTCCCGGGGCTCCCCTTCGAAGCAAGGGAGCGGATCGCTGTTCTGCCCCTGATAGGTCGAGATCAGGCCGGCCTTGCCCGGACGGATAGGCACTTCGAAAAAGCTCCGGAGCGTTACCCCCCCCGGTCCGCGGCGGACAAGGCTCAACCCGGCGGCGCCGGCCCGGACGCAGCCGCTAATCCGGGGTGTGAAGATGGGAGGATCGGGCTCGTAATCCCAGCCCTCCAGGGCCCCGGCGAGGACGGAAACGGGGTTCCCCTCTCTGGCCAGCCGGTCCCGGATGACTGTCGTCTGCTTGCCGTTGGAGACGGCAATCCCTCTCTCGTGGAAGAGGACGGCGGGATAAACGAGGAGGTCGACGTTGCCTTTTTGAAGGAGGTCCTCGTCGGTCGGCTGGACCCAGACGCCTGCGTCCCGGAAAACGAGCTTCCGGGCCTGGCTCGACGGCGACCGGCCCGTGATGGCATAGATGATCACGACCTTGTTCCCGCCGGGCGCCGTCCCCAGCGATATGAGACGTCCCGGGTATTCGAACGTCGAAAGAATTCCTGGCGTTGGGCTCATGGGGTGGTCCTCGAATCCCTATTGATAGCACAGGCAGCGCCGGGATGTCAAAGAGGCGACGTCCGGCTTGTGACGGCTGTCCGAATCTGCTAAAATCGGGCCGCTTTGAGAGTCCCTCGTCAAATCCAGCCGTGAGGAAACCAATGGCCAAACTCTTCCATCCCGATGAATATTATCGTGACCCGGCCTTCCTTGAATCCTTGGAGGGGCGGACCCTCAGGATCCTGAGCGAATACCTGGGGCCCATGACCACGCTGGACAAGCACAAGATCAACAGCACCATCCTTTTCCTCGGTTCGGCCAAGGCCAACCCCGGCGATCCGGATTCCGTTCTCCACCGTTATTATTGGGAGGTCGAGGAACTCGCCTACCTTCTCGCCAAGTGGGCCATCGGCCTGAAAAAAACGAAAAACAAGGATTTCGTCGTCTGCACGGGCGCGGGGCCGGGCATGATGGAAGCGGCCAACCGGGGCGCGGCCCGGGCCGGAGGGGAGACGATCGGCATGAACATCGCCCTCCCCCAGGCTCAGGAACCCAATCCCTACATCACGCCGGACCTGTCGTTCACCTTCCATTATTTCTTCATGCGGAAGTTCTGGCTGGTTTACAAGGCCAGGGCCGTCGTCATCTGTCCCGGCGGCTATGGAACGCTCGATGAGTTCTTCGAGATCATCACCCTGCTCCAGACGAGCAAGATCTCAAAGAAAGAGGTGACTCTTATCCTTTACGGTGAAGAGTACTGGCGCCAGGTGATCAATTTTGAAAGCCTGGTCAAAATGAAGGCGATCTGTGCCGAGGACCTTTCGCTCTTCACGTTCTGCTCCTCTCCCCCGGAAGCCTTCAATTTTCTGAAGAAGCGGTTCTCGGTATTCCTGAAATGAAGGGCGGGCCCGTGTTCTCCGGAGAGGGGGGGTTCCGGATGAGGAGGGCCCTCCCCTGGCTTGCTCTTGTCCTCCTGGCCCTGGCTGGGCCGGCGTGCTCGCGTCTGAGCTATCGGCCTCCGCCCGGTCCCCGGGGCGGGGTCGAGGTCGGCCTCGCCTCATGGTACGGGCGGGAATTCCACGGCCACCCGACCTCGAACCGGGAGATCTACAACATGAACGACATGACGGCGGCCCACCCCACGCTGCCCTTTGGGACGACCCTCATGGTGACCAATCTGGACAACCAGCGCACGGCTGTCGTCCGGGTCAACGACCGGGGGCCTTTCGTCGGGGGTCGGATCATTGACGTGTCCTATGCCGCGGCCCGTGTCCTGGGGATGATCGGACCCGGAACGGCCAGGATCCGCCTGGAAGTCCTCGAGGGCTACGCCGCAGCCGTGCCGGCAGCCCGGTTCTCCGTCCAGGTCGGCGCGTTCGCCGTCCAGGAGAACGCCTACGTCCTCAGACGGCAGCTCGAGGCGCGCTACGAAGGGGTTTTTGTCACGACCTTCAAAACGCCGAACCGCACCTATTTCCGGGTCCGGATCAGGGCCAAGGACAGGGACGAGGCGCTCCAGACGGCCCGTCGGCTGGCGGACGATGGCTTTCCCGTCATCCTGATGGAGGAATGAGCGGGCTTCGCGGCGTGTCTATTTCTTTTTTTTATAGAGCCCGGCGCAGTCCTTGAGTTTGTTCTCGACCCCGTCGTGGGCCGCGTACTTTCCCCCTTCATAGATCCCGGCGGAACCGAACGCGCCTTTCTTGTTCAGGGCGTAAAAATGGAGCCCGAAATTGGGCAGACCGTCAGCGTCGCGCCAGCGGGGCGCGAGAGTCATCTTCCGGGAGACCTCCTCGCAGACCTTCAAGCAGGCCTGCTCCGGCGATACTCCCCGACCCATGAGGTCTACGATCTTGAAACTGGCGCAGGTCCGGAGGTTGGCCTCGCCCAGGCCC
The DNA here is from genome assembly GCA_049512315.1 of Candidatus Aminicenantales bacterium. GTDB lineage: Bacteria > Acidobacteriota > Aminicenantia > Aminicenantales > Saccharicenantaceae > DATKJS01. Next base: position 205,770 of record JBEKXF010000001.1, read on the forward strand.
GTCGAACCAGCGGCCCCGATATTATTGTCCACGTAGAGCCCGGCGCCGATGATCGGCGAATCACCCACCCGGCCCGGGAGCTTCCAGGAGAGGCCGCTCGTCGTCGTGACGCCAGCCAGCCGGCCCGCCGCGTCCAGGGCGATGCAGTTGATGGTCCCGTAGGTCGTCAGGGCGGTCCGGAGCTCTTCCGGATGCCCGCTCGCCTCCGACGGCGGCCAGTCACCCTTCCCCCCCTGCTCCTTTTTCCAGCGGAGCCAGATCTCGCGGGCCTTTTCGGTCAGGAGGTTTTCTTTCTTGAATCCCTGGGCCAGGGCGAACTTCAGGGCCCCCTCGCCGACGAGAAGAACGTGGGGCGTTTTTTCCATGACAGACCTGGCGACCTTGGAGGGGTTCTTGATATTCTGGAGAGAGGCCACGGCGCCGGCCGCGTGGGTGGGCCCGTACATGACGGAGGCGTCGAGCTCGACGACCCCTTCGGCGTTCGGCAGACCTCCGTATCCCACGGACATGTCTTCAGGGTCGTCTTCGACGATATTGACCCCGGCGATAACGGCGTCCAGCGGATCTCCCCCGGCCTTGAGGACCTCCATGGCCTTTTCCGTCGCCCGGAGCCCGTTCCCGCTGGAGACAGCGCGCATCAGGCCCCTTTCCGAAGGTCCGGGATGGGCCTGGACTCGCCCGCCGGCAACGAGCGTCGCCACCCCGATCCCCACACCGGTCTTGATGAACTCCCGTCGTGAGTATCTGGACATGTGATTGTCCTCCTTTAATCGTCATCCGCCATCGAGCATAACCTAACGGATTTCCGGCAAAGAAGCAATCATCCCTATTTGCTTGCGGAAGCCGTCCCCTTTCCTTAGATAGAGGTTCGAGGAAATTGACAATGGCGGGAGCCTTATCTAAGATAGGCCTCTTTTATCATGAAAAATAGGATCCTCCTTTCCGGCTCGCTCTTCCACGCCCTCAACGACGCGACGACGGTCGTCGTGCCCATGGTCTTCCCCCTTCTCTACGGCCGGAGTCCGCTCCTCACGAGCTATTCCCAGATCGGCCTCCTGTCCAACCTGGGGCTGCTGACGACCCTGGTTGTCCAGTTCCTGGTGGTCAAACTCTCTTTCCATGTCGAGTACAAGACGCTGATGCTCTGGAGCTTTATCGGGATCTGCCTGTCCCTGGCCCTGGTCCCCCTCGCGACCTCTTTTCTGACGCTCCTCGCTTTTTTCCTCTTCATGCGTGCGGTCACGGGCTTCTACCATCCGGTCATGATCGCCTGGATCTCCAAGTCGCAGCCCGCCCACGGCCTCGACCAGGCGATGGGCATCCAGTCCGGGTCCGGGAACATCGGCGTCCTCCTGGCTTTTCTCTCGGTGGGTTATCTGGCCCAGAAGTGGGACTGGAAAATGCCCCTCTTTGCCTGGTCCGTTTTCGGACTGGCCGTGGGAGCTCTGGGCTATCTCGTCATCAAGGGGATCTCTTCAAAGAGCAATATCAAGCCGTCGCTCCATGTGCCTTCGTGGCTGAGGGTCCTCGGCCGGATCCGCCACCTCGTGCCGGGCTTTATCTTCGGCGGTATGGGCTGGTCCGTGACCATCTTTTACGCGCCGTCCCTGCTCAACCATCAGTTCTCCGTCCCCATCGGGCAGACGGGGCTTTACCTGTCCTTGTGGATCGCGCTGGGCACGGTTTCGGGATATGGATACGGTCATATCAGCCGCTGCCTCGGCCGGAGGACCGTCTTCCTCATGAGCATCGGCGTCGCGGCCCTGAGCCTGGCGGCCATCGGCTTCGCGCCGAGCCGGACCGTGGCCGTCTTGGGGCTTTTAATATTCGGCTTCTTCCTCCTGATGACCTATCCCTCCCTCCACACCTTCGTGGGAAGCAGCGTCCCCCATGGGGACCAGACCCAGGCTTTCAGCTGGGTGTCGAACATCCAGATCCTGGCCGGCGCCCTGGTGAGTCTTCTGGCGGGCGTCCTGTCCGACCGTTTCGGGATCAGGGCGCCGTTCCTCCTCGCGGCCGTCCTGGCCGCGTCGTGCTTCCTTTATTATTGCCTCCCGGGAAGGTTGCCTGCGTCCACCCGGGGAGAGGCCCTCTGAGCTCTTTCCGTCGGCCGGCTGTCTCCGGACCGACCTGCGCCCCTTTCGGGCATGAGCTGGAAGGAAGGGAGGAAGGAAGGAAAGCGCGACGGGTCAGCGGGGAGGGCCCTGTTTCGACAGACTCTCCAGGAGCTGGACGAGGACCGTGTGGTCGCCTTCCGGGACTTCGAACTTCAGGGAGTCTCCCTTGAAAACGTCCACCTCCCGGCCGTCGATGAGGAGCTGATACTTCCCTTTGGCCAGGAACCGCAGCTTGAGGACCCGCCTCTTCAGGGTCTTGATCTCGAAGGAGACCTCGGACTCGTTGTAGAGGAAATGGCGGAAGACCGCTCCCCCGTCCCCCGAGAGGATCTCTTCGCCTTCCTCCCGGAGGGCCGTCCCTGAATCGGAGACCCTGACCTCATATTGCCGCCCTTGGATCGAAACGCGCGAGAGGGTCCCGCTGTGGTCGGGCTTGAGCATGCCGATCCGGAAGCCCTCCCACGGCGTAAAGTCCAGGTACTCCTCGACGGCTGGTAGGGCGAACAGGGGGCCCCAGCTCTGGTAGCGCTGGCCGCCGGGCTCGCCGCTCAGACAATCGAAGTTCTCCGGGCAGATCTGGAAATTGGTCCAGGTCCGGAGGAACATCTCCGCGCTCTTCTTGGCGAATTCCGAGGCCACGGCGTCGAAGCCGTAGGCCTTGAGCCCCTGATAGACAAGATAGTTCGTCGGGGGCCAGATCGTTCCCCGCCAGTATTGCTGGGTTTCCGGCTTGAACGCCGGGTCGTCGCGGGAGATGGTCGGAAGGACATAATCGCCCCAGAACTTCTTCGGGTCGAGGAGCTGCTTGAGCATGCCCTGGGCCCTCTTCTCGTCGGGGATCCGGGCGATCAGAGGGAAGAAGCCCGAAGCGGATTGGTGAGCTGAGAACCTCCCGTCCCAGAGCCTGTCGAAGTAGAAGCCTCGCTTTTCATCCCAGAGCTGGCTGTTGACGAGGGATTTCATCTTCTCGTACTGGGCGACGTATCCCTCGGCGTCGCGGCTCAGCCCGAGGATCGCGGCGATCTGAGACAGGCACCAGGAGTCGAGGGCATAGAGAGAGTTGAGGTCGACGCAGTTCATCATCAGCGTCCCGCTCTCCTCGCTGAAAGGGACGTCATCCCAGTTGGGAAGGTCGTCCTGGCCCGATTCCCAGGCGGCCCGAATCCGTCCCGGAGCGTTCTTTTCCCAGGAAGGGACGTCTTTTGCGAGATGCTCGACGTCCGACCCCCATTCGAGGAGGCCGTCGCCGTTGCCGTCCCTGCGGGCGAGGCCGTTGGCTTTCTTGGCTGTCCAGAAATCGTGCCATTTCTGGAGGTAAGGGTAGGCGAAACGGAGAAGCTCCATGTCCCCCAGCTTCTGGAAGAGTTTCAGGACGACGTAGGCCCCGACGGGAGGCTGGGACCTGTCCGCCGTCCCGCCGAAGCGCCCCCGCCAGTTCGGGATGTTGCCGTTGGGATACTGGGTCTCGAGGACGGCCTTGACGGCGTCGATGGCCAGCTTCGAGCTCTCGATTGAAAGCTCGAGGCTGTTGAAGAAGGAGTCCCATTCGAAGATCGTCCAGTGCTCTTCGCCGCCGCCCGGCCGGGGAAAGACCCAACCCCGTCCGGCCGGGGTGTACAGACGATGGCCGCCCGGCTGGTAAAGGACCATCCAGTGAAGGTTGTTCGTGATGGCTTCCGGGACCCCTTCATAGAGGCCCCGGATCTTGACCCGTTTCTGCTCGTACGCGCGGGCCTCCTCGTCGATGAGATCGTCGATGGCCATGGCATTCTTGTAGCGGTAGATCCGGTTGCTCAGTTCGCGCGGGTCGTCCCCGGCTCCGGCCACGAAGTAAATGCTCCGGTCGTCGGCCGTGGAAAACGCGAGGCCCAGCTCGCCCTGTCCTCCGGGGGCGGGTGTGCCAGGCCGGTTCGCCCAGAACAGGTAATGTTGCTGGTGGGCCTTTCCGCCCAGGCCTTGGACCTGGTTGTCCGGCAGAAGCGAGTAATCCCCTGAAAAATCCCAGGGGAAATAGTGGACGACCGTCACCTGGAGATCGGGCGGACACAGGATGCGGCCGATGACCGTCTTCTCATCGCGGCGCGACCATTCGATGGTCAGCGTCTGTTTCCTCCGCGGGGGCTTGAGCAGGACGGGCGTGTCTCCGGCTTTTTTGAACGGGAGGCCGAGATCGAACTTGACCCGGGCGTACTGACCGTCGGGAGAGTGGGGTCCGACCTGGGACGCGAGGTAGTAGAAATCGCCGCGCTCGGCGGTCTGCCCGCCCTTCTCCACCTTGAGGACGAAGGCGAACGCCGTCTCCTGGTCCGGGATAATGACGAGCCCGGGCCAGGCCGCGCCTTCGAGGGCGCCGATGTAGGTCTCCTTCCAGGGGTAGAGAACTTCCGGCTTCAGGCTTGGGGCAAGGAGCAGGAAGAGAATCCCGACAAGTGCAACTCTTCTGATCATTTTGTCCAGGCCCGGGCCGGCCGGACCCGCCATACGTAATTTAAGGGAAACCGCAGCCGAAATCAAGGACGGCGCGGCCCTCGGTGGCGGACCCCCGCCGCCGCGGACTCTCGAATTTTCGTGAAATTTCCGCCGAGCTGTGATAAATTAATATTTCTCAATCCGGCTGGAGGGCCACGATGGATTTTCCGCTCTATTTCCGGTCCAGGCAGGGGGAGATGGTCCATCTCCTGAAACAGCTCACGTCCCTGGAGTCCCCGACGGACGACAAGAAGGCGGTCGACGCCTGCTCGGCCTTCGCGGCCGGGCAATTCCGCAAGCTCGGCTGCAAGGTTGCGACCCTTCCCCAAAAGGACATCGGCGACCTCACCACGATCGAATACTCGCCCGGCCGGGTCAAGGATGCCGACGACGAGATCCTGGTCCTGACCCACATCGACACGGTCTGGCCGGTGGGGAAGATCGCCAGGATGCCCTTCTACATCTCCGGGAACAAGCTTTTCGGCCCGGGCGTCCTGGACATGAAATCCGGCCTGGTCATGCTCGTTTTCGCCCTGGCCACCATGAGGAGCCTGAGCCTCAGGCCGCGCAAGCGGATCAACATCTTCATCAACTCCGCGGAAGAGACCGGCCACGGCGCCGCCCACGAGGTCATCCGCCGGATGGCCAAGCGGGCCTCCCTTGTCCTCTGCCTCGAACCCGCCCTTCCGGGGGGAGCCCTGAAGCTCGAGCGGAAGGGCCGGCTCGTCCTCAGGCTGGACGTCCGCGGCCGGGCGGCCCACGGCGGGACTCCGGAAAAAGGGGTCAATGCCATCGAGGAGCTCGCGACGCAGCTCCAGCGGCTGAAAAAATTGAGGACCGGCGAAACGACCGTCAATATCGGACAGGCCGGCGGCGGGGAAAAGGCCAACGTCGTCGCCGAAAGCGCCTGGGCCGTCCTGGACATCCGCTTCTGGAAAGCCTTGGACCGGGAGAGGGTCATGAGGACCGTCAGGGAGATGAAGCCCGCCCTCCGGGGGGCCCATCTCAAGTTCTCGGTCGAGAGCACGACGCCGCCCATGGAAAAAACTAAGGCCTCGGCCCGTCTCTTCGGCGAAGCCGGCGAGATCGCCGCCTCGATCGGCCTGTCCCTGAAGGGAGGGAAGACGGGCGGCGGCTCAGACGCTTCGATCGCCGCCGGCCTGGGGATCCCGACCCTTGACGGGCTGGGGCCCGACGGCGACGGGATTCATGCCGGGCACGAGCATATTCTCCTCGCCTCGCTCGTCGAGCGCACGGCCCTCCTGACCAGGCTTTTGACGGACCTGTGATTGATCCGATGACGGATATTCTGTTAAGTTATAACCTTCGGGGTTTTATGATGCCATCCGCGCTGGCGGCATGTCCTTTTTTCTGGATATCCGCATCCCATTCCAAGGAGGAATCATGATCAAGAAATACTATCTTCTCTCGCCCGGACCGACTCCCGTGCCGGAGACTGTCCTCTCCGTCGCGGCCGAGCCGATCATCCATCACCGGACGCCCGAGTTCTCCAAGATCTTCATGGAGACGACCGAGGGCCTCAAGTACGTCTTCGAGACCAAGGAGGACGTCTATATCCTGACGTCCTCGGGCACGGGGGCCATGGAGGCCGCCGTGGCCAACCTCCTGTCCCCCGGCGACAAGGCCCTGACCATCAACGCTGGCAAGTTCGGCGAGCGTTGGGGGAATATCTGCAAGGCCTACGGCATCGCCCACAAGGAGATCATCGTCGAGTGGGGCAAGGACTACACCAAGGAGGAGCTCGAGGCCGCAATCAAGGCCACCCCTGGCGTCAAGGCGGTCTTCTGCCAGCTGTCCGAGACCTCCACGGGGGCCATCTTCGATGTCCGGGGCTTCGGCGAGGTCGTCTCCCGGACCGAAGCCGCCCTCGTCGTCGACGGCATCTCTGGGACGGGTGCGACGCCCTGCCCGATGGACGAGTGGAAGGTCGACGTCATGGTTTCCGGGTCCCAGAAGTCCTTCATGATCCCGCCCGGACTGGCGTACATCGCCGTCGGCCCTAAGGCCTGGAAGCTCGTTGAAACGGCCAAGTGCCCCAAGTTCTATTTCGACCTCAAGAAAGCCCGCAAGAACCTGGCCGACAAGACGACCCCCTGGACCCCGGCCATCTCGCTCGTCATCCAGCAGAAAAAGGCCCTCGACATCATCCGGGGCATGGGTCTCGAAATGCTCTACGAGCATCACCGGATCCTGGGCGATGCCACCCGGGCCGGGGTCAAGGCCCTCGGGCTGGAGCTCCTGGCCCAGAAGCCGGGCAACATCCTGACCGCCGTCAAGACCCCCGCGGGAATCGAGGGCGGCAAGATCGTCAAGACGATGCAGTCCAAGTATATGGCCTACATCGCCGGGGCCCAGGACCCGCAAAAAGGCAAGTTCTTCCGCATCGCCCACCTCGGCTACATGGGCGGGTTCGACATCATCACGGCCCTGTCCGCATTGGAGATGACGCTGGCGGAGCTCGGCTACAAATTCGAGGCCGGGAGCGGCGTCAAGGCCGCCCAGGCCGTCCTCAAGGAGAGATGGCAATGACGAAGATTCTGGTCGCCGATTCCATGGACAAAGAGGCCCTCGACGCGATGAGGGCCATTCCCGGCTTTGATGTCACCGTGAAAACGGGCCTGGGCGAGGCCGATCTCGTCCAGCTCGTGCCTGGATTCCAGGCGATCGTCGTCCGGAGCGCGACGAAGGTGACGCGGCCCGTCATCGAGGCCGGCAAAGACCTCAAGCTCCTCGTCCGGGCCGGCATCGGCCTCGACAATATCGACGGCGCCGCGGCCAAGGAGAAAGGGATCGCCGTGGCCAACACGCCGGCTGCGACGTCGATCTCCGTGGCCGAGCACACCTTCGGGCTCATGCTCGGGGTCGTCCGCAACCACGGCAAGGCCGTCCTTTCCATGAAGCAGCACAAGTGGGACAAAAAAAGCCTGGAGGGGACGGAGCTCTTCGGCAAGACGCTCGGGATCATCGGCTGCGGCCGGATCGGGATCGAGGTCGCCCGGCGGGCCATCGCCTTCGGGATGAAGGTCGTGGCCTACGACGTCATCCCGATCAAGACCGACCTGGCGGTCAAACAGGTCCCGCTCGACGAGCTTCTGGCGGCGGCCGACCTCATCACCGTCCACGTGCCCAAGCAGCCCAAGCCGATCCTTGGAGAAGCCGAGTTCAAGAAGATGAAGGACGGCGTCATCATCATCAACGTGGCCCGGGGCGGCGTCGTCGATGAGAAGGCCCTGCTCAACGGCCTCAATTCGGGCAAGGTCCGGGCCGCAGCCCTGGACGTCTACGACAAGGAGCCTCCTGAGGACTTTTCGCTGGTCGACCACCCGAACGTGACCCCTATCCCCCATCTCGGGGCGTCGTCCATCGAAGGCCAGAGGAGGGCCGGGCTGGAGGTCGTCAGGATCCTTAAGGAAAAACTCGGCTAGCGGCTCCGTCCTCGTTTCCTATATGAGGTTGCGGACTCGGGGGGAGGCCCTCCGGCAGGGAGCGGATTCGGAGGAGCGGCTGGCAGAGGTGTGGCGGAGCGGCTCGGAGCCGCATTTCTCCAGGGATTATCCCTACTTTTCCATCCGTGCCCGCGTCGCGCTCAATGTTTTCTCCGGGACATCCTCCTGCGTCCGCTGATCGACATAAAAGACGATCTGCAAGCAATGAGCCATACGGGAGCTCAGGCCGTTCTTTTACAGAAGGCCAAGTTCTGCTAAAATAGGTTTATGATTTATCTCGACCACAACGCCACGACTCCGGTCGACCCGGCCGTCGCCGATAAAATGTATTGGTTCCTGAAGGAGTATTTCGGGAACCCGTCCTCCCTCTATCCCATCGGCCGAAAAGTCAGGGAGATCCTGAACGAAGCCAGGGAGCGGGTCGCGGGGGCCCTCGGCGCCGGGCGTGGGGAGATCTTTTTCACGGGCTCCGGCACCGAGGCCGACAACTTCGCCGTCTTCGGGATTCTGAACGCCCTCCCGGAGCGCAACGAGCTCATCGTCTCGGCGATCGAGCATCCGGCCGTCCTGGAATCCGCCAGGTACCTGGAAAAGAAGGACGTCAGGGTCACATATCTTCCCGTGGATTCTTACGGGACGGTGGATTTGGACGCCCTGCGCGATGCCCTGACCCCCCGGACGGCCCTCGTTTCGGTCATGCACGCCAGCAACGAGATCGGGACGATCCAACCCATCGAGAGGATTGCGGAGATCGCCCACGAAAAGGGCGTCCCGGTCCACACCGACGCGGTCCAGACCTTCGGCAAGATCGACGTCGACGTCCGGAAGCTGAGCGTCGACCTTCTCACGGTCTCGGCCCACAAGGTCTACGGCCCGAAGGGCGTCGGCGCTCTCTATATAAGGAAAGGGACGAACATTGACCCTTACCTGCACGGCGGGCACCAGGAACGGCGCCTGAGGGCCGGGACGGAGAACACGGCCGGGATCGTGGGTTTCGGCGAGGCCGTTCGGGTCCTCGAGGACAGGGGAAGAAGGGACAGGCCTCGCATCGAAAGGCTGGCCGAAGCCCTCAAGAAGGGCGTCGAGGAGAAAATCCCCCGGATCCGTTTCAACGGACACCCCACGAACCGCGTCAGGAGCACGCTCAACTTCGCTTTTCCCGGCCTCGAGGCCGAGGCCATTCTCCTCTCGCTGGCCACCAAGGAGATCTATGTCTCGACCGGGTCGGCCTGCAGCGAGGAGTCCGAAGAGGTCTCCCACGTCCTCACGGCCATAGGCCTGCGGCCTGAGATCGCCCGGTCGTCGATCCGGATGTCCCTCGGCCGTTTGAACAGCGATGAAGACGTGGCTACGGTGCTCCGGGAGCTCCCCGAGATCATCGAAAAATTGAGGAAGATCACGGCTTTCAATCCGGAGGACTGAGCCCCGGCCCTCTCCCTTCCTTCGCCCGGCGCGGACCCTCATGCCCCCAAGTCATCGATGGCATCAGGGTCTTGCTGCCCCTCCCGGGGATGCCGAAGCGTCATCCTGCTAAACCCCTGAGCTGGGTGAGATACGTTCTCCGGACATCGAGGAAAAAGCGCTTGCAGCCGTCTCGTCTCATGTCCGGATAGGTCCATTCCAGGAATCTCGCGTCCGTCTTCGTGAAGAGGAGCTCGAGGTGGGCGTAGATTCCGAGGGCGAGGGGGATCCGGTGGGAGAAATCTTTGGCCGTAGCCATGATCAGGGCCGAGGCCGTGAGATAGCCGGGATCGATGTTGACCGCCCGGAGCCCTTTGCCTGCCTCGTCCCGGAACATGTCCTCGAAGCCGGTGGTCTCGATCTTGATCGCGGCCAGCTTCTCCGGGATGGTCAGCTTGGCGAAGCTCATAAAACGCCGTCTCAGCCCGGGGCCCATCTCTTTTTCGTAATAGTCCGTGAAGTCGAAATCGAAGGCCGGGCTCTCGAGGTCATCCGGCCCGAAGGCCTCGACGAGAAGCGTCTTCGCGCGGCCATAGATCGATTCGTCCCCGTAGATGACTCCGCAGACGAGCTTGACCGGCGCAAAAGACTTCGGCAGGGCCATATCTTCCCTTCGTAGATCTTATAGCACATCCCTGACCGCACAGGAAGCCACAACTCCCCTCGAGCCCGCGACCTCCAGGTCTGGGGGCGGGAATGGATCGAAATTGATTAAATAGCCGTATTCTCTTATAATTGGCGCATTATGAAATGGGTCTACGTCGAAGACATCGCCCGGTACGATGGCCAGGACGTCGAGGTGCGGGGCTGGGTCTACCACAAGCGCTCCTCGGGGAAGGTCCGCTTCCTCCTCGTTCGTGACGGCACCGGCATCATCCAGTCCACGGTCTTCAGTGCCGAGAAAGACCATCCCCTATTCCGCAAATTCGACGAGCTGACCCAGGAATCCTCAGTCATCATCCGGGGTCGGGTCCGGGAAGACCAGCGGGCGCCCGGAGGATTCGAGCTCGGCCTTTCGGACATCGAGGTCGTCCAGGTCGCCCGGGACTATCCCATCACGCCCAAGGAGCACAGCACACCCTTCCTCATGGAGCACCGCCACCTCTGGCTCCGCTCCGAAAAGCAGCACGCCATTCTGAGGGTCCGGTCCGAGGTCATCAAGGCTATCCGCGATTTCTTTGACGACCGCGGGTTCCGGGTGATGGACACCCCGATCCTCACCCCCAGCGCCTGCGAGGGGACGACAACGCTCTTCGAGACCGAGTACTTCGACCAGAAAGCTTACCTCAGCCAGAGCGGCCAGCTCTACAACGAGGCGACGGCCATGGCCTTCGGGAAGGTTTATTGCTTCGGGCCGACCTTCCGGGCCGAGAAGTCCAAGACGAGGCGCCATCTCATCGAATTCTGGATGGTTGAGCCCGAGGTCGCTTTCGCCACTCTCGCCGATACCATCGAGCTCGGCGAAGACCTCGTCCTCTTCATCATCGAGCGCGTCCTGACGAAACGGAAGCAGGAATTCGAGGTCCTCGAGCGCGACACGAAGCCGCTCGAAACGATCCGGAAGCCCTTCCCGCGTCTGACCTATGACCAGGCCGTCCCCATCCTCCGGGAAAAGGGCTCGACCATCGAATGGGGCGGCGATTTCGGCGCGCCCGAGGAGACCATCATCTCCGAGATCTACGATTCGCCGGTCTGCGTCACGCATTTTCCGGCGGCCATCAAGGCCTTCTACATGCAGCCGGCCCCGGACAGGCCGGACGTCGTTCTCGGCGTGGATTTTCTGGCCTCGGAAGGCTACGGCGAGATCATCGGCGGAGGGCAGCGCATTCACGATCTCGCCCTCCTCGAGCAGCGGCTCAAGGAGCACAACCTGCCCCGGGAGGCCTATGAGTGGTACCTGGACCTGAGGAGATACGGCTCCGTCCCCCATTCCGGGTTCGGGATGGGACTCGAACGGACGGTGTCCTGGCTCTGCAAGACCAAACACATCCGCGAGACCATCCCCTTCCCCCGCCTCCTCTACCGGATCTACCCGTGACCGCCGCGCCGCCGAAGGACCGGCTTCTCCTCTTCCCATGAAAAAGGTCGCCCTCATCAGCCTCGGCTGCGCCAAGAACCTGGTGGACAGCGAGGTCATGCTGGGCGTCCTCAAAAGATCGGGCTACTCATTCGTCAACCGCCCCGGGTCGGCGGATATCATCGTCGTCAACACCTGCGGCTTCATCAGGCCGGCCCGCGACGAGGCCGAGGAGGCCCTCGAGAACGCTCTCCGTCTCAAGCGGAAGGACCCGAGGAAAAGGATCGTGGCGGCCGGGTGCTACGTCGAAAGGGACGAAGCCCGCCTCCGCCGGCGCTTCCCGGACGTCGACGCCTGGATGGGCGTCCGGAGCTTCGACCGGATCACGGAGGTGCTTGAGGGATGCCCGGGTCCGCGCCCTGACCGGACATTCCTCTATTCCGACACGTCCCCGCGCGTCGTCACCACGCCCGGGACGTGGGCCTATGTCAAAGTCTCGGAAGGCTGTTCCCACCGTTGCGGGTTCTGCTCCATCCCCCTGATCAAGGGCCCCTATGTCTCCCGGAGCATGGCCTCCATCCTCCGGGAGGTCCGGGCCCTGGCCGGTCTCGGCGTCAAGGAGATCGACCTCGTCTCGCACGACACGACCTTCTACGGCCGGGACCGCGGGACCCGGAACGGGCTAGTGAAGCTCCTCGAGCGCCTCATCCGGGTGGACGGGATCGAGTGGGTCCGCTTCCTCTATGGCTATCCCGAAGAGGTCACGGATGCCCTGCTCGACATCATGAACGAAAAAAAGGTCTGCCGGTACCTGGACATCCCCTTCCAGCACTCCGATCCGGCGCTGGTCAAGGCCATGAAAAGGGGCCTGGACGGGGGGAGGGCCCTTCGCCTTTTGGCGAAGATCCGGGCCCGGGTCCCGGGCGTCGCGGTCAGGACGTCCCTCATCGTCGGGTTTCCCGGCGAAGGGCGGAAGGAGTTCCGCTCCCTCGAACGGTTCGTCGAAGAAGCCCGGTTCGACCATCTCGGCGTGTTCACGTATTCTCCGGAGAAAGGGACGGACTCGGACCGTCTTCCCGAAACAGCCGGCCCCGAAGAGAAAGAAAAGCGGCGGGCCGAGATTATGTCCCTCCAGGCGGAGATGTCCTTGGAGAGGAACAGGGCGTACGTCGGCAAGGTCTTGGACGTTCTGGTCGAGGGCCCGGCCGGGCCGCGCCGTCGCGTCCTAGCCGCCAGGGCGCGCTTCCAGGCTCCTGAGGTCGACGGCCGGGTCCTCGTCTCCCTCCCCCGCCGCGGTTTCGGGACCTCGGCCCCGGCCCCCATCGTCAAGGCAAAGATTCGGTCGGCCGGGCCCTACGATCTCGAAGGAAGGCTCGTTTCATGAAAATTCTCAGCAGAATCCTGTCGACATTCTTCGGCATCGGGTTCTTTCCCAAGGCGCCCGGAACGGCCGCGAGCGCGGCGGCCGTCATCATTTATAGGTTGGCCGTCCACGGTCTTCCTTGGCCCTGGTATCTTCTTTTCCTTTCGGCCCTCTTTGTCGTCGGGCACGCGGTTTCTACGGCTTCTGCCGCCGAGCTCGGCCAGGATGACCCGCAGCGGATCGTCATCGACGAGGCCTTCGGGCAGTTCCTGGCCCTCTTCCTCGTTCCTTCGCGATGGCTGCCAATCGTCCTGGCGTTTGTTTTTTTTCGCTTTTTTGATATCATCAAGCCCGGTCCGATCCGGAGGCTAGAGAAGTTCCCGGGGGGCTGGGGGATCATGGCCGATGACGCCGGAGCGGGGCTCGCCGCAGGAGTTCTCGTCCATCTTCTCCTGATCTGGATCTGAGGTCATTCGGGGCCATGAGAACCGAGATCATCGCCGTCGGTAGCGAGCTCCTGACCCCTTTTTTCCAGGACACGAACTCCCTTTTTTTGACCGAGCGCCTGAACGACCTCGGCTTGGGCGTGTCGTTCAAGACCCTGGTCGGTGACAACGATAGCGACCTTCGGCAGGCCATCAGGACGGCGCTCGGCCGGTCGACCCTCATCATCGCCATGGGCGGCCTGGGCCCGACCGAGGACGACCGGACTCGCGAAGCCTTTGCCCGAGCCCTCGGCCGGAAGCTCGTCTTTAACGCCCGGATCCTGGCCGGGATCAGGCAGCGCTTCAAGCGCCGCGGCCTTCGTATGTCCGCGACAAACCGCAAGCAGAGTTACGTGATCGAAGGCGCGGAGGTTCTGGAGAACCCGAACGGGACGGCGCCCGGCCTCTGGATCGAAACACCGGCCCGCCGGATCGCCCTTTTGCCGGGCCCTCCCCACGAGCTCAAGCCCATGTTCGACCATCACGTCCTGCCCCGGCTGAGGTCCTTCGTGAAAGGCAGCACCATACGCCGGACCATGAGGCTGACGGGGATCGGTGAATCCCTGATGGAGAGCCGGATCAAAGACGTTTATGGCGGGCTGCCTCCCGGCGTCACGGTCACGACGCTGGCGAGCCCGGGCGATCTGGCCATCCACCTCGTCTATCAGGGGAATGCCCCGGCTTCAGTGGCAGCCCCTCTTCTGGACACCCTCCAGAAGAGGATCGCCTCCCGGCTCGGGCCATGGATCTATTCCACGGATGGGGGGAGCCTCGAGTCCGTCGTCGGGACGCTGTTGAAAGGAAAAGGGCTGACCTTGGCCTGCGCGGAATCGTGCACGGGAGGGCTCCTCGCCCACCGCCTGACCAACACCCCGGGGAGCTCGACCTACTTCCTGGAGTCCGCCGTCGTCTACGCAAACCGGGCGAAGGTCCGACGGCTGGGAGTGCCCCGGTCCCTGATCGAGGAACACGGGGCCGTCAGCGTCCAGGTGGCCAGAGCCATGGCCGGCGGCATCAGGCGGACGGCCGCCTCCGATTACGGCTTGGCGATCACGGGCATCGCCGGGCCCGACGGGGGGACGGCGCACAAACCCGTCGGCCTCGTCTATGTCGCCCTGGCCCGGGCCGCCGGAGTGAGCGTCGAGAAGAACATCTTTTGGGGCGGGCGCGAGCAGGTCAAGTTCCAGTCGTCTCAAAAAGCCCTGGACATCCTGAGAAAAGACCTTATCAAAATCCCCCCAAAAAAATACAATAGGGCCGGAAGTGCCCGATGAGGACATTCATCGCCATCGACCTCGACCCGGAGCTCAAGCGGTCGCTCCAGAACCTCATCCTGAAGCTCAAGCGAACGGGTGCGGACATCCGCTGGGTCAGTTCCCAGGGGATGCACCTGACCTTGAAATTCCTCGGCGACATCGAAGAGGACCGGGTCCCCGCCGTCGAGAGCGTTCTGAGAGGGGCAGCGGCCGCGAGCCCGAGCTTTCCGCTTGTCCTCCAGGGGACGGGGACTTTTCCGGGGGAGGAAAGTCCCCGGGTCATCTGGGCCGGGTTCAAGGAGGCGCCGGCGCTTCTCGCCCTCCAGAAGGCGGTCGAGGACGGCCTTGAGCGGGAGGGCTTTCCGCGGGAAGAGAGGGAGTTCCATCCCCATCTGACCCTCGGCCGGGTCAAGAGCCCGTCCCACATCCGGGAAGCCCTGCTCGAGCTCGGGGAATACCGGGGGGCCTTATTTGGGGAAATGACCGCCAGCAAGCTCACCCTATTTGAGAGCATCCTCAAGCCCCAGGGAGTCGAATACAGGGCGGTTTCGGGGTTCGAATTCGCATGAAGACCCTCTTTGCCGTCGCCTCCTATCTCCTGGGATCGATCCCTACGGGCTATCTCCTCGTCCGGGCGACGGACCGGAGCGACATCCGCCGGTCCGGCAGCCGGAGCACGGGGGCCACGAACGTTCTCCGGGTCAAGGGGCTGAGATTTGCCATCCCCGTCGTGGTCGCTGACGTCGCCAAGGGCTTTCTTCCGGTTTTCTTCGGGATCAGGATCTTCCACGACCCCGCTCTGGCCGCTTTCTTCGGCTTCCTGGCCGCGTTCGGACACTGTTTCCCGTTTTCGATCGGCTTCAAGGGCGGAAAGGGAATGGCCACATCCATGGGGGCCTACGCCGCTCTGGCCCTGCCGCCCTTTTTCGCCAGCCTGGCCCTCTTTGTCCTGACCGTAGCGGCGACCCGCTTCATCTCGCTCGGATCGATCCTGGCCGCGGCCTCGTTCCCCTTCTTCCTCCTCCTTCTCCACGGCCCGCGGTCCGCCTTCATCTGGAGCCTGGCGATCGCCGCCCTCGTCCTCTTCAAGCACAAGGACAATATCGGTCGCCTCCTCGGCGGGACGGAGAGGAAGCTGGGAGAAAAAACGCCATGAAAGCCTCCGTCATCGGCGCCGGCAGCTGGGGGTCGGCCTTCGCCCGCTACCTCGGCCAGATCAAGATCCCGGCCCGTCTCTGGGTCCGGGAGGAAGACATCTACGGGGATCTCGTCAAGACCCGTGAAAACCGGACGTTCCTGCCAGGCTTTACCTTCCCCACTCCCGTAACGTTTTCCACCAACATCAAGGAAACCGTTCTCTTCGGAGACATCCTTTTCATCGCCGTCCCTTCCCAGTTCTGCCGGTCCGTGTACGCCAGGATCGCCCCGTTCCTTGAGGATGGCCAGATCGTCGTCAGCCTGACCAAGGGCATCGACCAGAAGTCGCTCAAGCGGATGAGCCAGGTGATGGAAGAGACCTTCCGGCCTCACGCCCGGCCCCACCTGGCCGTCCTTTCGGGGCCGAGCTTCGCCCGGGACGTGGCGGCGGGGCATCCTACGGCCCTCGTCGTGGCCTCAAGAGATCCCGACACGGCCAGAACCGTCCAGCACCTCATCTCCAGCCTGACGATCCGTGTCTACACGAGTCCGGACGTAACGGGCGTCGAGATCGCGGGGGCCCTCAAGAACGTCATCGCCATCGCCGCGGGCATCGTCGACGCCATGGATTTCGGCCTGAACTCGAGGGCCGCGCTCATCACCCGGGGGCTCGTCGAGATCACCAAGATCGGCCTCGCGCTCGGCGCCCAGAAAAAGACCTTTTCGGGGCTGGCCGGGATCGGAGACCTCGTCCTGACCTGCACGGGAGAGTTGAGCCGCAACCATTATGTCGGGTATCAGCTGGGCAAGGGAAAATCCCTGGAGGCCATCCTGTCGCGGATGAAGATGGTAGCTGAGGGAGTCCATACGACGCACTCGGCCCGCCGTCTGGCCCGGGCCCGGGGCGTCGAAATGCCCATCACCCAGCAGGTCTACCAAGTCCTCTATCGGAACAAGCCTCCCCGGAAGGCCCTTCAGGACCTCATGTCCCGGGCGTTGCGGGAGGAATAGACGGGACCGGAAGCGGGGGTCCGCTCCGGCCAAAGGAGAGATGCCATGCGAGCCAAGAGCGTTATCGTCCTTTTCTTCTCCGTGAGCTTGACATTCTGCGCGACCTCCCAGCAGAAATTGCAGCAATCCAGGGCCAAGGATCCCAAGTACCAGTACAACCTCGGGCTTGTCTACCTCAACCAGAGCAACCTCGACCCCAAGAACATCGACGAGGCCATCAAGTATTTCGTCAAGGCCCTGGCCCTCGACACTCGGTACTACCTGGCCTGGAACGCTATCGGCCTCGCCCAGTCCCTGAAGGGCAACCTCGTGGAGTCCGCCAAAGCGTACGAGAACTGCCTGGAGATCCATCCCGAGTTCACGGAGGCCCACAACAACCTGGGGATCATTTACTCGGAACTTAACCAATTGGACAAGGCGGAGGCGGAGTTCCAGAAGGTCATCGCCGACCTAACCTATCAAACTCGCGAGGTCGCCTACTGCAACCTGGCCCGCCTCTATCTTGGCCAGAACCGGCTCGATCTGGCCTACGAGAACGTGCAGAAGGCCCTCCAGGCCAAGCCCCGTCTGGCCATGGCTCACAACCTGATGGGGATGATTCTCGAAAAGCAGAACAAGCCCGATGACGCCGTGGCGGCTTATGAGCGGGCGGTCAAGATCGTCCCCGACGACCTCCAGTTCAGCTTCAACCTTGGGGCCGCTTATCTGGGGACGGGCGAAACGGCCAAGGCGAAAGACATTTTCCTGAGGATCTCCCCCAGGGTCACCGACCCGGGCATGAAAACAAGGATCGACCAGTTCCTGAAAGATATCGACAAGAAGAAGTGCCCGCATCCCTGAGGGAACCCCCGGTCCGTCAGGTCCCTTCTTTCCAGTCGGCCAGGTACCTTTTTTGGGCGGGCGTCAGCCTGTCGATGGCCGAGCCCATGGACCTCAGCTTGAGGGCCGCGATCTTCTCGTCGATCTCCACCGGCACGGGGTAAACCTTGTTCTCGAGCTGTCGGCCGTGGCCGGCCAGGTAAAGCGCGCTCTGGGCCTGGTTGGCGAAGCTCATGTCCATGACCATGGCCGGGTGTCCCTCCGCCGCGGCGAGGTTGATCAGTCGTCCCTCCCCGAGGAGGTGGATCCTGCGCCCGTCCCGGAGCTTGTATTCGTCGACGGAATCCCGGATGCGCCTCTTGGATTTCGCCAGGCTTTCCAGGGCCGGGATGTCGACCTCGACGTTGAAATGGCCGGCGTTGGCGACGATGGCCCCGTCCTTCATGCGGAGGAAGTGCTCGCGCCGGACGACGGACTTGTTGCCGGTCACCGTCAGGAAAATATCGCCGCGGCTCGCGGCCTCCGCCATCGGCATGACCTCGAAGCCGTCCATCACGGCCTCGATGGCCCGGATCGGGTTGACCTCGGTTACGATGACGCGGGAGCCGGCCCCCCGGGCCCTCATCGCGACGCCCTTGCCGCACATCCCGTAGCCGGCGACCACGAAGTTCAAGCCGGCGAGCAGGACGTTGGTGGCCCGGAGGATCCCGTCGAGGGTGCTCTGGCCCGTCCCGTAACGGTTGTCGAACAGGTGTTTGGTCTGGGCATCGTTGACGGCGATGATGGGATAGCGGAGGACCTTGGCTCTGGCCATGCTCCTGAGGCGGATGACTCCGGTCGTCGTCTCTTCGGTCCCGCCCAGAATCCCCGGCAGAAGGTCCTTGCGCCGCGAATGGATCGTCGAGACGAGGTCCGCGCCGTCGTCCATGGTCAAGGTGGGGCCGTGGTCGAGGGTCTGGAGGATATGGCGGTAGTAGGTCTTTTGGTCCTCCCCCTTCCGGGCGAAGACCGGGATCTTGTGATATTTCACGAGGGCGGCCGGGATGTCGTCCTGGGTGCTGAGCGGGTTCGAAGCGCAGAGACGGACGTCGGCGCCCCCAAGCTTCAGGGCCTCCATGAGGTTGGCCGTCTCGCTCGTCACGTGGAGACAGGCCGAGACGCGGATCCCCCGCAGGGGCTTGTCCTTGGCAAAGCTTTTTTTGATCAGACGGAGGACCGGCATGGAGCGTTCCGCCCATTCCATCCGGAGCCGGCCCTTTGCGGCCAGGGCCATGTCTTTCACGTCATAGTCCATGTTCTCGTTCTCCTTGCGAATTTCGCGGTCGACGGGTCCCGCCGAGGCCCCCGGGGGCGGCCTTCAGGAGAGCCCGGCCTCTTTCCGGAGCGTGAGGGCCTTGTCGGTCCTTTCCCAGGTGAATTCCTCTTCGGTCCGGCCGAAATGGCCGTAGGCGGCAGTCTTCTGGAAGATTGGCCGGAGAAGGTCGAGGTGCCGGATCATGCCCTTGGGCGTCAGCGGGAAATGGGCTCGGATCATGTCCTTGATGGTGTCTTCCGGGATCTTCGCCGTCCCGAACGACTCCACCATGACGGAGATAGGCCCCGGGATTCCGATACAGTAGGCGATCTGGATCTCCAGCCGGTCCGCGATGCCGGCGGCCACGATGTTCTTGGCGATGTACCGGGCCATGTAGGAGCCGGAGCGGTCGACCTTGGACGGGTCCTTGCCCGAGAAACAGCCGCCGCCGTGGCTGCCGACGCCGCCATAGGTGTCGACGATGATCTTCCGTCCCGTGATGCCCGTGTCGGCGAAGGGTCCGCCCTGCTCGAAACGGCCGGTCCCGTTGATGAAGACGTTCTTCCAGGACCTCTTGTCCATGAGCTCCTCCGGGATGACCTCCCGGATGACGGCTTCGCGGAGGTCCCCGCGCAGGTCCTCCATGTCAACAGACGCGTTGTGCTGGGCGGCAAGGATGACGGCCTCCACCCGGACGGGCTTCGTTCCATCGTATTCGACCGTCACCTGGGTCTTCCCATCGGGCCTGAGGTAAGGCAGGAGCTTGTTCCTGCGGACATCGGCCAGCCGGCGGGCCATCTTGTGGGCCAGCATGATGGGCAGGGGCATGAGCTCGGGCGTCTCCCGGCAGGCGAAGCCGAACATGACACCCTGGTCGCCGGCACCCTGTTCGTGGTCGGGCTTGTCATCGACGCCGAGGGCGATGTCGGTCGACTGCTCATGAATGGAGGAAAGGACGCAGCAGGTCTTGTAGTCGAACCCGTAGTTGGCCTTGGTGTAACCAATCTCCCGGACCTTGTTCCGAACGACCTTCTGGAAATCGCAGTAGCCCAGAGTCGTGATCTCTCCCGCGATCAGAACGAGCCCGGTCGTGGTCAGGGTTTCGCAGGCTACCCGGCTCCGGGGGTCCTGCCGGACGAGGTCGTCCAGGACAGCGTCCGAGATCTGGTCGCAGACCTTGTCCGGGTGACCTTCGGTCACGGATTCCGACGAGAACAGGTGCTTGCCGCCTTGACTCATCAGCGACCCTCCGCGCGAATTGACCCTCTCGGGCAGCCCATAAATAGCACAATCCGGAGAGGTTTTCAATCCGCCGCCCCATTTGATATTTCGTTTTTGTTTGTGCTATTGTTGTCTGTCTTACGGCTCGCCGGCCCAAAAGAGAGGCATGAGCAAAGCAACCACCTTGCTGCTGACCGCGACCCTGCTCCTCGCGGCGGGGCCGCCATCCGCCTGGCCGCAGAAAGCCGTCTCGTCCGGCTGGAGATTCCCGATCGAAGAATACCGGCTGAACAACGGCCTGCGGGTCATCCTGTCCGCGGACGAAACCCTTCCTTTGGTGTCTGTCGTCCTGGCCTACGGGGCGGGCTCGATCCGGGAGCAACAGGGCCAGGCCGGCCTGGCCTATCTCATGGAGAACCTGATGTTCCAAGGGTCCGAGAACATCGGCCCTCTTCAGCATCTCAGCTACATCCAGAGGACCGGGGGGATCGTCAACGCCGATACGACTCTTGACAAAGCCGTGTATTATCAAACTCTCCCCTCGAACCAGCTGGCCCTGGCTCTCTGGCTCGAATCCGACCGGATGAGATCGCTCCAGATCACGGCGGGGAGCCTTGAGAAGAGGCGGGAGGAGATCCTCGCCGAACACCGGCGCCGCCTGGCCACAGAGCCCTACCTCGAGAGCTATTCGGTTTTCGACGCATCCCTTTATCCCGACTTCCCTTACGGCCATCCGTTGATCGGCACCGGCGGGGATCTCGAAAGCCTGACCGAGGCCGACATCAAAGCCTTCTACGCCGGCTGCTATATCCCCAACAACGCCGTGCTCACGATCGTCGGGGACATCCAGATCGCCAGGACAAAAGAGCTCGTCACTAAGTATTTCGATCCTATCCCCCCAGGGAGCGCGGTTTCCCCTCCTCCCCGGCCCAATTTTGAACAGCCCCGGGAAGTCGTCCAGATGATGCAGGATGCCTCCCTTCCGTCACCGGGGTTTCACCTTGGCTACCGGCTCTTCCCGCCCCAGACGGGCGACGCCTACACGTTGAAGATCCTCGAAGACCTGCTGTTCCGCGGCCGGACGTCCCGGCTGTACACGCGGATCATGAAAAGGGATCTGACGGCCTATTACTTCTGGGGAGGTCTCGAAAATCGCCGGGGGGTCCTGGCCCTGAAGATTTTCGCCCTCAACACTACCGATGTCATGGCCGAGCGCTGTCAGAAGGCGCTGCTCTCGGAGTTCGAGAAACTCAAGGTCGGACTCGTCTCCGAGGATGAGCTCAACAAGGCCCGGCGCCTTTTCAAATTGGACTATCTCCAGAGGCTTTCGACCGGCCTGGACAGGGCCCTGTATCTCGCCGATGCCGCTTTCGCCGAAATCCCCCTCCAGGCCCTTCCGTCCGAGCTCGAGAAATACATGAAGGTCAGCTCCCAAAGCCTGAACCTCCTCGTGAACAGGCTTTTTGTCCCGGGCAACAAAGTCGTCCTGAACATAAGGATCAGATGAGACCACAGTCCCGGCCTTTCCCGATCGTCGCGGTCATCGCGCTCGCGGCCGCTCTGGTCGGCAGTCTGACGGTCCCCGCCGCCGCCCAGGGAAGGTTCCGGCGGACGCCGCCGATCCCTGACTCCTTCCGCGAACTCAAGCTCCCCGAGATCCAATCGATCCCGATGGCCAACGGCCTGACCGTAGCCGTCACTCCCCAGCCCGGCTCTCCTCTCCTCACGCTTCAGGTCGTGATCCGGGCCGGCGAGAGCGACTCGCCCCGGGACCTTCCGTACACGGCGACGCTTGCGGCCCGGATGATGGATCGCGGCACGAAAGAGCTGTCGGCAGATGACATGGAGAACATAGTCGAGTCCATCGGCGGTGATCTCTCGGTGACGGTCTCCATGGATTATACCGTCCTGACCCTTCAGGTCCTCGCGGAGTACCTGGACAGAGCACTGGACACCCTGAGGCTGATGGTCCTGGAGCCGGAATTCAGAGACCTGGAGTTTGCGTCCACCCGGAGGACCTTTTTCTACGAACTCCAGGACCGTAATAAGAATCCCGAATTCGTGGGGCACCGCCACCTCCTGCGGATCCTTTTCGAGAACAACCCCTACCAGACGGCGACCTGGGGCGAGGATGTGCTCAAGTATGTCACCTTGAAAGACGCCCATGCTTTCTACAACAGGTTCTACGCTCCCAACAACACGGTCTTCGTTGTCGCGGGAGACGTCGACGGCCCCGCGATCGCCCGGAAGATCGGCCAACGATTCGCCGCCTGGCCCCGCCGGCTTATCGACAGGCCCGCCGCTCCTCCCGCCCCGACGCCCAATACCAAAGAGAGAGTCTGTTTCCTCGACCACCCGGGCTCGGAAGACGCCGTGATCTTCGTGGGGAACCTGGTCATGCCGCCGTCGGCATCGGATTATTATCCTTTCCTCGTCCTCAACCAGGCCCTGGGCGGGACGATGAACAGCCGTCTTTTCATGAGCCTCAGGGAATCGAAAGGGTTCGCCTATGCCGCCTTCAGCGAGGCTGAATTCTTCCGGGCTTGCGGGGTTTTTTGGGCCAAGGCCAGGGTCGCTCCCGAAATGATCCATGCCGCCGTCCAGGAGATCATCAAGGAATTCAAGGCCTTCTCGTCGGAGAAGGTCGTCCCCGCCGAGATCGAAGAGGCTAAATCGTTCCTTGTCGGGCAGCTCCCGCTGAAGTTCGAATCCCCGGACCGCTATGCCGACCGGCTGGCCTGGGTCGTCGCTCTGGGGTTGGACGCCGGCCACTGGAACCGGGCTTCGGACAACCTCATGCTGGTCAACGCGGAGAAGGTCATCGAAGCCGCCCAGAAGTATCTCCCCATGACCCCCGTTGTCGTCATCGTGGGAAAAATGGAATGGGCCGGCGCGGCCCTCAAGGATTTCGATGCCGTCGAGATCTATGACAGCACGGGCGCTTTCAAAACGATCCTTCGCCAAGGAGTGGAAAAATGAAGCTTGTCGAATGCGTCCCGAATTTCAGCGAAGGCCGGGACAGGGAAAAGATTCAGGTCATCGTCCGCGAGATTGAAGCCGTCCCGGAGGTCCGACTCCTGGACGTGGACCCCGGCGAATCGACCAACCGGACGGTCGTGACGTTCATCGGGCCTCCGGAGGCCGTCCGGGAAGCGGCTTTCCGGGCCATCGCCAAGGCCGCGGAAGTCATCGACATGCGGGCCCACAAGGGGGCCCACAGCCGGATCGGGGCCACCGATGTCTGTCCCTTTGTCCCGGTTTCTGGCGTGACCATGGAGGATTGCGTCCGCCTGGCCCAGGAGCTGGGCGCCCGTGTGGCCCAAGAGCTCGGGATCCCGGTCTATCTCTACGAAGCGGCCGCCCAGAAGCCCGAACGGAGGAACTTGGCCACGGTCAGGGCCGGCGAATACGAAGGCCTGCCCGAAAAACTCAACGACCCGGCCTGGGCCCCCGACTACGGCGCCCCCGTCTTCAACGCCAAGTCCGGAGCCACCGTGATCGGGGCGAGGGAATTCCTCATTGCCTACAATATCAACCTGAACACCCGCGACCGGAAACTGGCCAACGAGATTGCCCTGAGCTTGCGGGAGAGCGGCCGGGCCAAGAGGGACAGGAACGGCGATATCGTCAAGGATGCCAAAGGAAATCCGGCCAAGATCCCGGGCAAGTTCAAGGAGGTCAAGGCCGTCGGCTGGTACATCGAGGATTATGGCCGGGCCCAGATCTCGGTCAATTTCACGAATTACAGGATCTCCCCGCCCCACCTGGTCTTCGACGAGGCTTCAAGGCTGGCGGCGAAGCTGGGGCTCCGGGTGACGGGCAGCGAATTGGTCGGCCTCATCCCGAAAGAAGCCCTCCTCATGGCGGGGCGCTACTATCTTGAAAAGCAGGGCAAGAGCGCCGGGGTCCCCGAAGAGGAACTCGTCCGGACCGCCGTCATCTCGCTGGGGCTCAGCGACGTGGCCCCCTTCGACCCGGACAAAAAGATCATCGAGAACCAGTTCAAGGATTCCGGCCGGCGTCTTATCTCGATGAGCCTCCGGGAATTCGTCGATGAGCTCTCCATGGATTCACCGACCCCCGGCGGAGGGAGCGTCGCCGCCCTCTGCGGGGCGCTTTCGGCGGCCTTGTCTTCGATGGTCTCGAACCTGACTGTAGGCAAGAAAGGATACGAAGGGGCCGAGACCGAGATGAGATCCGTCGCGGTCCGGGCCCAGGCCGTCAAGGACGACCTCCTCAGAGCGGTGGACCGGGATACCCTGGCCTTCAACAAGGTCATGGAGGCCCTCGGGCTCCCGAAAACAACGCCCGAGCAGGCTCTGGAAAAAGAAAAGGCCCTCGAAGAGGCCACTAAGGAAGCGACCCTGGTCCCCTTGGAAGTCATGGAGAGGTGCGGGGAGGCCGTCCATCTGGCGGGGCTGGCGGCCTCGAACGGTTACAGGAACTCCCTCAGCGACGCCGGGGTGGGCGGCCTGATCGCAGCCGCGGCCGGAGAGGGGGCCTACCTCAACATCCTGATCAACCTTCCGACCATCCGTGACGAAAAGTTCAGGGCCCGGGTCCGGCGGCAGGCAGACGGGCTGAAAGCGGAGATGGACCGGACAGTCCGGGTGATCAGGAAGGTCATCGAGCGGGAGCTCGAAAGGCCGAAGGCCTGACCCCGACTCCCGGGCGGCCGCGGGCCGGTCCGTCTACCGGCCGTGGAAAAACCTTTTTTTCTTGACCAAAGAGAAGGCCGCGAAGACGAGAAAACAGAAGATGACGATGGCCGCCGAGGCCGGGATGTCCAGTTCGAGGGCGACCGCCAGGCCAGCCACCACGGACAATATCGCGACGCCGGCCGCGAGCACGATCGCCATCCGGAAGTTCGAGGCCAGTTGAAGGCCCGCCGCCGCCGGGATGACGATGAGGGCCGCTACGAGAAGGATCCCCGCAACCTTCATTCCCAGGACGATCGTGACCGCGGTGAGGGCCATCAGGAGGGCGTCGAGGCGGCCGATCTTCACCCCCGAGACGCGCGCCGACTCCCGGTCGAAGGTCATAAACAGCAGCTTGGCATAATTCAGAGCCACGGCCACGAGGACCGCCGCGGCCAAGCCCACAGACAGCCAGACCTCGAGGGGCTCGATGGCCAGGACGTCGCCGAACAGGTAGGCCATGAGGTCGACGTTGAAGCTACCGGCGAGGGTCGCAAGGAGGATGCCGATGGCCAGCCCGAGGCTCGAAAAGATCCCGATGGCCGTGTCTCCGTGGAGGCCGGCTTTATCCTTGAGCCGCAGGATGCCGAGGGCCGCCACGACAGAGACCGCCAGGGCCGCCACCAGGGGAAGGACGTTCAGGAAAAGGCCGAGGGCCACGCCGGCGAAGGCGATGTGCGACAGGCCGTGGCCGATCATCGCGTCCTTCCTCAGGACGAGGAAAACGCCCAGCACGGCGCAGGCCACGGCGATGAAGACACCGGCGAGGACGGCCCTCTGGAGGAAACCGTAGTGAAGGAGTGCGGCCATCCCCATCCGTCCCTCAGTGCTCGTGGGAGATCAGGTGGTCTCCTCGGGTGACCATATCCCGGAAGACCTCGGAACGGCAGAACTCTTCGTGGCTCCCGTGGTAGACCATCCTCTGGTTCAGGCAGGCCACCTGGGTCACGTGCTTGTTGACGATCCCGATATCGTGGGTGACGAGGACGATGGTGATCCCCTCGTCCTTGTTGAGATGGTCGAGCAGATCGTAAAAATAGCCCTGGGTCGCGGCGTCGACACCTGTCGTCGGCTCGTCGAGGAAAAGGATGCGCGGACCCGTCACCAGGGCCCGGGCAATGAAAACGCGCTGCTGCTGGCCGCCGGAGAGCCGGCCGACCTGCCAGTCCCTGAAAGGCTCCAGGCCGACCTCGCGCAGGGCCCGGACGATGCGTTCCGAGCGGCGGGTGCGGACGGGGCCGAGAATCTGCCTGTTCGAAAGAAGGGCCATCCCGACGACCTCCTCGACCGAAGCCGGGAAGAACGGGTCGAAATGGGTGGCTTTTTGGGGGACGTAGCCGATCGTCCGCCACTCCGTGAACTCGTCGAGCGGCTTGCCCATGATCTCGACGCGGCCCGCCGACGGCCGCAGAAGCCCCAGCAGAATTTTGATGAGGGTCGTCTTGCCCGACCCGTTCGGCCCGATGATGGCCAGGAAATCCCCGGCCCGGATGGACAGGCTGACGTCCAGAAGAACGGGGGTCTTATCATAGGCGAAGGTGATATGGCTCGCTTTGATCAGGTCCATGGCCTCACCGGCAACCCAGGCCTTCCCGGAGGCTCCTCAGGTTTTCCTCCATGATATCAAAGAAGCTGACGCCTTTCATCACCTGTTCCCTCGTCAGATTATGCCCCGCGTGGAGGACGAGGATCCGGCCGTGGATCTCGGCGGCGAGCGTCCGGGCTAAGTCGGGCGGGACCGAGGCCTCGAAAAATATCGTCCGGATATTTTCCCGGCGGCAAAGGTCGACGACTTTCATCATCTGCTTGGGCCGGGGCTGGGAATCCGGGCTCAGTCCGTAAAGGGCCGTCTGCACGAGTCCGTAATTTTTGGCCAGATAGCCGAAGGCGGCATGCCCGGCGACGACCATCTGCCTTCCGGCGCAGTTCTTGAGGGCCTCCCGGAAGCGGGAGTCGAGCTCGCGGAGCCGGACCTTATAGGATTCCCCGTTCTGACGGAAATATCCGGCGCCGGCGGGATCGATCGCAGAGAGGGCTTCGACGATCCGGTCGATGACCGAGGCGTCCAGCCCGAAATCGAGCCAGATATGAGGGTCGAGGGGACCATGATCGTGCCCGGCTCCGGCCGGCTCCGGCTGGTCGGCCATGGCTGGGAGAAGGGCCAGACCGCGGCTGACCTCGAGGAGATGGAGCTTTCCGCCGGGGACGGTCTTGACAATGGCGGGGAGCCAGGGCTCTAGCCCCGACCCTACGGAGATGAACAGGTCCGAGGCGGCCAGCCTCAGAATGTCGCTTGGGCGAGGCTGCCAGGTATGGACCCCGGCCCCGGGAGGAAGGAGGAGCGAAGCCTCTCCCCTCTCGCCGACGACCGCAGCGGCGAATTCCCTCAAGGGAAAAATGCTCGTCAGAATCCTGATGCTGCCGGCACAGAAGGCCGGCCCCGCCAAGACCGCGAAGAGGGCGAAAACGAGCGCGCAGCCGGCTTTTTTCATGGAAGATTACGCCCCATTATACGCGGTTCTTCCCCTTGTATCCATCCGATTTTTATGGCATCATAACAGATTGAGACGTTTTCAAAAGGAGATGTGACATGCCATCCTCTTTGACCGAACTCCAGCCCTCCCACCTCTGGAAGCACTTCGCCAAGATCCTGACCATCCCCCACTGTTCCGGGGATGAAAAGGCATTTGGCGATTACGTCCTTTCGGTCGCCCAGGGCCTCAAGCTGGCCGCCCAGCGGGAACGGGTCGGGAATGTCCTCGTCAGCAAGCCCGCGACCCCGGGCCACGAGGGCGCCCCCGGCGTCATCCTCCAAGGACACCTGGACATGGTTTGCGAGAAAAATTCCGACGTGGTCCACGACTTCTGCAAGGACCCGATCCAGGCGGAGATCAAAGGCGAATGGGTCCAGGCCAAGGGCACGACGCTCGGCGCCGACAACGGGATCGGCGTCTCGGCCTGCCTGGCGGTCATGGAAGATGCTTCCCTCGTCCACGGACCCCTCGAGTTCCTGTTCACCGTCGACGAGGAAACCGGGCTGACGGGCGCGAACAAGATCCAGAAAGGCTCTCTCAAGGGGACCCGACTCATCAACCTGGACAGCGAGGAGGAGGGGATCTTCACCATCGGCTGCGCGGGCGGCGCAGACTCGGAGATCGCCTCCCCCGTCGTCCGGAAAAAAACAGCCTCCAAGAACATCTTCCGGCTAAAAATCTACGGCTTGAGGGGAGGTCATTCGGGGCTCGAGATCAACCAGGGGCGGGCGAATGCCATCAAGATCCTCGCCCGGATGCTCCGGGAGGCTCAGGACTCGATCCGTTTCGAGCTCATCAGCATGGAGGGCGGGAACAAGCGGAACGCCATCCCGCGTGAGGCTTGGGCGAGCCTGGCCTGCGCTCCGGGCCAACTGAAGGCCCTCTCATCCGCGTTTAAGAGATCGTTCGAAAGGATCGCCATCGAGTATAAGGCCGTCGAGACGGAAGCCAAGTCCTCCTTCGAGCGGAGCGAGGAGACCAAGGCCTTCGCCCTGACTGCGGACTGCCAGCGCGGGCTTCTGAACTACGTCCTGGCTATTCCCAACGGGGTGATCGCCATGAATCCGGAGATGAAGGACCTCGTGGAGACCTCGACCAATCTGGCCATCATCCGGACGGGCAAGACCCAGGTCGATATCATCTGCAGCACCCGGAGCTCCGTCGCTTCGGCCCTGGAGGCGACTCGGCTTATCCTCAAAGCGGTCACGGAGATGGCCGGGGCCAAGATCAATCCGAAGTACGGCTACCCGGGCTGGATGCCCAACCTCCAGTCCCCTCTTCTCGCGACCATGAAGGAGCTGTACGCAAAAGAATTCGGGCGCGAGGCCAAGGTCGGAGCGGTCCACGCCGGCCTGGAGTGCGGGATCATCGGGGAGAAGTTCCACGGAATGGACATGATCTCGATCGGTCCGACGATGGAACATCCGCATTCCCCGGACGAGCGTGTCCATATCGGCTCGGTGGAAAAGTTCTGGCAGTTCCTGACCGCCGTGCTGGCCGGGCTGGCCTAAGGCCCGGCCCGTTGGCAGCCCCGCCCCAGGACGACACCGACAGCGGGAACTTGAGATGAACCGAAGGAGATTCTTCCTCATCTTGGGGTCCTTGGGCGTCCTCGCTTCCCGGGTTATCCCCAAAACCGCAAGGAGTGAACACATGAAGAAACAAGTTCAGACCGATAAGGCCCCCAAGGCCATCGGGCCCTATTCCCAGGGCATCGTCGCCAATGGCTTCGTCTTCGTTTCGGGCCAGATCCCCATCGACCCGGCGACAGGCGACCTGAACACCGGGACCATCGAGGATCAGGCGCGTCAGGTCCTCAAGAACGTGGGCGCGGTCCTCGAGGCGGCGGGGAGCTCCTATGAGAGCGTCGTCAAGGCCACGGTGTTTCTCCAGGACATGAACGATTTCGGCAAAATGAACGCGGTTTACGCCGAATTTTTCAAGGCGCCCTGCCCCGCCCGGGCCGCGGTCCAGGTCGCCCGACTCCCCCGGGACGTCAAGATCGAGATCGAGGCCATCGCCCTGGCCCAATAGAAGATAGAAAAATATTCGGCCATGCCGATCTACGAGCTCCTTTGCAAGAAGTGCGGCCGCCGATTCGAATGCCTCGTCCCCATGGGCAAGGAAAGAGAAGCGGCCTGCCCGGGGTGCGGCGCCGCGGGCGCCGAGAAGCTCCTGTCTCCGTTCGGCATCGGCGGCGCCTCGAGCCGCCTGAAGGCCTCGTCGTCGAGCTGCGCGTCCTGCTCGACGAAGTCCTGTAGCACCTGCCACTGAGCCCAGCTTTCAAATCTTGCGATGATAACAAGGAATTATGGGTCCTGGCCCGGTGCGTCTGTTTTCATGGCCTCGGGAAGGCTAAACCGCTCTATCACGTTCCGGCCATTCCGCTCAGCCATTTTCTCGCATTGGGTCACCCATCTCGCTTCATTCTATAAACATAGATGTTAATCGGGCTCTTCCCTTGTCTTGACATGGCCCGTGCAATGACGATTTAATAGGGCTCGACAATGGGAAAAACACCCGAGGGAAGGACGAAAAAATCCGGTCGTCCCAGGCCGCTCCCGGAGGTCCGGATGGGGATCGACACGGGCGGCACTTTCACCGATTTCGTCATCTGGAAAGAAGGCCGGATCTTCAACAGGAAAGTCCTTTCGACGCCCCAGGATCCTTCCCTGGCCATCTTCGACGGCTTGGCCGGTCTCCTCGGCCTAGATAACCCGATCTTCATCGTCCACGGGACGACCGTGGCCACCAATGCCCTCCTTGAGAGGAAGGGCGGGCGGATCGCCCTGGTCACGACCGCCGGTTTCGAGGACGTCCTCTTCATCGGCCGTCAGACCAGACGGAAGCTCTACAGCCTTCAGCCCGAGGAACGCTTCTTCCTCCTCCCCGGAGAACGCTCATTCGGCGTCCACGAGCGGACGCTGGCTTCGGGCCGCGCCGAGAGGCTCGTCTCCAGCGAAGAGGCCCGGAGGGTCCTCCGGAAGGTCCGGGAGTCCGGGGCCGAAGCCGTGGCCGTCTGTTTCCTTCACTCCTATGCCAATCCCCGGAACGAGAGCGTCATGGCCCGGGAGCTCGAGCGGGCCGGGATCATGGCCTCGGTCTCGAGCCGTCTCCTCCCCGAGTACCGCGAGTACGAGAGGATGACGACGACGGCCATCAACGCCTACTTGATGCCGGTCATGGACCGCTACTTGTCGGAAGTTGACCGGAGGATCGGCAAAGCCGAGCTCCGGATCATGCAGTCCAACGAAGGCTATATCTCGCCGGCCAAAGCCCGCCTGGAGCCCATCAAAACCGCCCTTTCGGGCCCCGCCGGAGGCGCCGTCGGGGCGCGCCATCTGGCCAAGGCCGCCGGCTTCGAAAACGTCATCAGCTTCGACATGGGCGGGACCTCGACGGACGTGTCCCTGATCGAAGGCGCCGTCCGACGGACCCACGAAAGTCGGATCGGCGATTTCCCGATACGCCTGCCCATCATCGACATCCACTCTGTCGGCGCGGGGGGCGGGTCTGTCGCTGTCCGCGACCGTGGGGGTTCGATGAGGGTTGGGCCTCAGAGCGCGGGCGCCAGCCCGGGCCCGGCCTGTTACGGCAAAGGTGACATCCCCACCGTCACGGACGCCGATCTTTTTCTCGGCCGTCTGGACCCTGGATTTTTCCTGGGCGGCACGATGAAGATCCACCCTGGGCGGAGCCGGGACGCCATCGGACGCCTTGCCCGGTCGCTCGGCAAGACGCCACAGGAAACGGCCCTGGGGGTCGTCGACATCGCCAACGCCAACATGGAGAAGGCGATCCGGATCATCTCGGTCGAGCGCGGATACGACCCCCGGAATTTCGCCCTCTTTTCGTTCGGCGGGGCGGGCGGCATGCACGCCGTCGAGATGGCCGCGCATCTGCGGATGCCCACGGTCGTCGTCCCCCGGAACGCCGGCGTGCTGTCCGCCTTCGGGCTCCTCATGGCCGACTCGATCAAGGATTACACCAGGTCCCTGATGAGAACGGCGGCCGGGATCTCGGTGGCGGATCTTGAAAGGGAATTCGCGAAGCTCGAAATTGCGGGTCGTCGCGACATGAGGGAGGATGGCTTCAAGGACGCGGATGTCCAGATCGAGCGGTCCTTGGACTGCCGTTATCTCGGTCAGTCCTACGAGATCGCCGTTCCCTTCCGGAGAGCCCGGACCGCCGGCCAAGCTTTCCTCGAGGACTTCCACAGGCGGCATCAAAAACTCTATACCTACCACCACGCCGAAAGGCCGGTCGAGATCGTCAACCTCCGGATCAAGGCCGTCGCCGTGACGCCGAAAATCCCCCTGGTCAAGGAGCGGGCGCGTGCTTCTCTTGACCCGCGGGCCGTCGTCAAAAGACAACCGATCATCACGGCCCGTGGCCGGGTCGAGGGGAGGGTCTACGACCGGTCGCGACTATCCCCGGGGAACGCCGTCGCCGGCCCCTCGCTCGTCATCGATCCGGAAGCCACGTCCTATCTCCCGCCCGGGCATTCCGCGCGCGTCGACGGGTTCCTGAACCTCATCATCCGGCCGGCGAGGCGCGTATGAAACACGATATCGATCCCATCGAGCTCGAGCTTTTCAAAAACGTCTTCATCTCGATCTCGGAAGAGATGGCGGCCGTCCTCGGCCGCACGGCCCTCTCGCCCAATATCAAGGAGCGGAAGGACTATTCCTGCGCCCTGTTTGACGCCCAAGGCGGCACCCTGGCCCAGGGGTCGCACATCCCCGTCCATCTGGGGGCCATGCCTCTTTCGGTCCAGGCCGCCGTCCGGTCGGTCCCGTTCGAGCCGGGCGACCTGGTCATCCTGAACGACCCCTATCGCGGCGGGACCCACCTCCCCGACATCACCTGCATCTCCCCCATCTTTGTCAAGGGAAAGCTGCGCTTCTTCGCCGCCAACCGGGCCCATCATGCCGATGTCGGTGGTATGTCGCCTGGGTCCATGCCCTTGGCGACCGAGCTGTTCCAGGAAGGCCTGATCATCCCGCCGCTCAAACTCGTGTCGAGGGGCCGCCGGAACGAGGATGTCTTCAGCCTGATCCTGTCCAACGTCCGGACGCCGGACGAACGGCGGGGCGACCTGCTGGCCCAGGTCGCGGCGAACGAGGTCGGCCGGCTGCGACTCCTCGAGGCCATCAGCCGTTTCGGACTCGGGCGGATCCTGACCTACGCCGGGCTTGTCCAGGATTACACCGAGAGGTTCCTGAGATCGACCATCAGAGGCATCCCCGATGGGACCTACAGCTTCGAGGATGCCATGGACGACGACGGCATCACTCCGCGGCCGGTCCGGATCGCCGTCGACATGACGGTCCGTGGCGACCGGGCGGTCGTCGATTTCAGCCGCTCGGCCCGGCAGGTGGAGGGCGGGATCAACGCCAACTTTGCCGTCACCTGCTCGGCCGTCCTTTATGTCTTCCGGGCCCTCGTTGAAGAGGACATCCCGTTCAACACGGGATTGATGAGACCGCTCACGATTGTCGCCCCCAAGGGCTCCATCGTTAACGCCGAGTTCCCGGCGGCCTGCGCCGCGGGCAACGTCGAGACGTCGCAGAGGATCGTCGACGTCCTTCTTGGGGCCTTGGCCCGAGCGATCCCGGACAGGATCCCTGCGGCGAGCCAGGGGACGATGAACAATGTCGCCTTCGGCGGTCACGACCCGGAGAAAAACAGACCGTTCGCCTATTATGAGACGATCGGGGGCGGGATGGGGGCAGGCCTATCGGCGGCCGGGCTGAGCGGCGTCCATACCCACATGACGAACTCGCTCAACACCCCC
Organism: Candidatus Aminicenantales bacterium; assembly: GCA_049512315.1. Classification (GTDB taxonomy): domain Bacteria; phylum Acidobacteriota; class Aminicenantia; order Aminicenantales; family Saccharicenantaceae; genus DATKJS01. Next base: position 238,915 of record JBEKXF010000001.1, read on the forward strand.
CTGGAGGCGCTTGAGAACTACCTCCCGCTCAAGATCAAGCGGTACGGTCTGAGGAAGGGCTCAGGAGGCAAGGGCGCCCGCGCCGGCGGCGAGGGGATCATCCGGGAATATGAGTTCCTCGTCCCCGCGGCCCTGACGATCATGTCGGAAAGGCGGAAGCTCGCTCCCTACGGCCTCCGCGGCGGCCGGCCCGGCGCGAAAGGGAAGAACACCCTCATCTCCCGCGGCCGGAAAAAAGCCCTGGGCTCGAAGGTCAACATCAAGCTCAGGCCCGGAGACGTCCTCCGAGTCGAAACGCCCGGCGGTGGCGGGTACGGCCGGCCGCGGGGCTGAGCTCTTTTGACTCGCCCCGCTCCCTTCTGGTATAACGGGGCCGACATTCGACTGGAGGGATGGCTATGATCAAGAAGATCCCGGCATTCTTGCTCTTGCTGACGACGGTCTTGTCCGTTCCCGCGCTCTCCCAATCAGGGAGCGAGGCTTCGCCGCCCGTTCCCGTCCGCGGCGTCTGGCTGCACCCGGGCTTCTTCGGCCCCGAAAAGAGCGCCGCCCTCGAAAAGATCAGGACGACGCTCGACGAGTACCGGAAGGCCGGGATCAACACCCTCATCATTCTGGTCAAAGACACGTCGGGATATGTCTATTTCAAGAGCCGGAACGGCGTCGCCGACCCTCGCTGGAACTGGGACTTCTTCGGCGAGTTCCTGGCCGAGGCCCGCAAGCGGGACATGCAGGTCCACCCCTGGTTCTGCGTTTTTCATGAGACGAGCATCCTCGGCCGGGTCCGGGAGCACCCGGAGTGGCTCGTTCAGAGCTCGAGGCGGGAGCTCGTGGGTTCGGTCAACCCCGCCCTTCCGGCGGTCAGAGAATACGAACGGAGCCTGATGATGGAGGTCGCAGCCCGTTACGAGACGGACTGGATCCATCTCGACTACATCCGATTCCCCTGCGAGCCGGCGGAGCCCTACTTCAGCTTCGACCCGGAGACCGTTCGGCTCTTCAAAGAATATTCCGGACTCGACATGGCGAGCGTGAAAGCCCGCGACTCCGGAAACATCGTCTGGAACGAGTGGCTGGACTGGAATCGGGATCAGGTGACCCAATTCGTCCGGGAGCTCAGGGAATCGCTCAAGGCCACCGGCCGCAAGGTCGGGATCAGCGCCGCCGTCTTTCCCAACGCCGAGAATGCCAAAGTCCTCATCGGCCAGGACTGGGCGGCCTGGGCCAGGGACGGGCTCGTGGACATGCTCTGTCCCATGCTGTACACAGACGAGGCCCAGTTTTTCGAGAAGCTCACGAGGCAGGCCCTGGAATATGGGCGGGGCCACTGCCGAGTCTGCCCCGGGATCGGGATCGGCACGTCCCACAACCAGAACACCCCGGAGGGGATGGTCGAGCAGATGAAGATCAGCCGGTCCTTGGGCGCCGACGGGGTGATCTTTTTCTCGTCCAGCAGCCTGAACGAGCCCTTCCTCGAAAAGCTCAAGGCGGCGAAATAGCGGGGCGGGATCAGCGCGGCGGGCGGCGGTCCGGGTTCAGATCTTCTTGAGCTTCCTTTTTTCGATGAGCAGCATCCCCTGATAGGAGACGTAATTCAGGAGGATCATCACCCGCTCCTTGTCGCCGGCCTCCTTCTTGAACACGCCCTTCAGGCCCTTGAGCGGCCCCTCCATGACCTCGATCTCGTCGCCGAGACCGGGCTTCGCCCCGTATTTTTCGAGGAAGATCAGCCCGTCCTTTTCCCGCGCCCTGAGGCCCTGGACGACCGCCTCCGGAATGGGGATCGGACCTTCGTCGTTGCCGATGATGCGCTTGACCCCCCGCGTGTATTTCACCATCTGATACTGCTCCGGGAACTCGAAGGAAAGAAAGGCGTAGCCGGGGAAAAATGGCTTGACCTGGCTTTCGCTTCGGTGTTTCGGGCAATAGACCGTGAAGCCTCCCTCCTCAAAGAGCTTCTCCACCTGGGCTTCCTTTTTCGGTTTGGTGTTGATGACGTACCAGCTGAGCATGGTCAGTCCTTGATCGGATCCTCCGTGAGCCCGAGCTTCCTAGAGACGGCCGGCCGCGTGCGGCGCCCGGCCGCCGCTCCGTGTTCTACCGGCAGGCTTTCTCGACCTCGGCCACGGTCTTCGGGATGGGCGTCCCCAGGACCCGGCGTCCCTTCTCCGTGACCAGGACGTTGTCCTCGATCCGGACCCCGCCGAAATCCAGGAACGCTTCCGCCTTGTCGTAGACGATGAAGTCCTTGTGTTTCTTTTCCTTCTTCCAGAGAGCCATGAGGGCGGGGATGAAATAGAGGCCGGGCTCGACGGTCAGGACGTGCCCCGGCCGGAGCTCCCGGGCCATCCTCAGATAGGCCAGGCCGAACTGGCCGCTGCGCTGGACGGTCTTATCATAACCGACATGGTCCTCACCCAGGTCCTCCATGTCGTGGACGTCGAGGCCCAGGTTGTGCCCGAGGCCGTGGGGGAAGAACATGGCGTGGGCGCCCCGGGCGACGGCGTCGTCGGTGTTCCCCTTCATCAGGCCGAGGTCCTTTAGACCGGAAGCCATGACCCGCGCCGCCTTCAGATGGACCTCCTTATACATGACGCCGGGCTTGATCGAGCGGATAGCCGTTTCCTGGCCCTCGAGGACGATCTCGTAGATGTCCTTCTGCCTTCGGCTGAACTTCCCGCCGACCGGCACGGTCCGGGTGATGTCGGACGCGTAATGGAGCCAGGATTCCGCGCCCGCGTCCATGACCAGCATCCGGCCCTTGCGGAGCTCGTTGGCATGGCTGTGCATGTGGAGGGTCTGTCCGTTGATGGTCACGATCGGGGGGAACGCCATCCGGCAGCCGAGAGCGTTGACGATCCCCTCCATGGCCCCGACGACCTCCCATTCGAAGCGGCCGGGCTTGGCCAGCTTCATCGCCGCGCGATACATCTCCGCCGAGACGTCCAGCGCGCTCTCGATCTCCCTGACTTCCTCCTTCGACTTGATCAGCCGCTGGTCGACCACGGCCTTGATGAAGTCCCGGCAGGCCTTGGCCTTCACGTCCCCGAGGGGGATCCCGAGGAGGGCCGAGATCGCAAGGGCCGTGTCGGACCTGTAGGGCGGAAGGTAGTGGACCTTCCTCCCCGCGGCCACGGCCCTGGCCACATATTCGTCGAAGGCCTTCTTCGGGGCGGAATGCCGGACCCCGACCTGGGATGCCCGGTCCTTGAGCTTAGGCAGTTCGCCCATCCAGATGATGTCCTCCAGGCCGATGTCGTCGCCGAAAAGCCAATCCTTGTTGTCGTCGATATCGACGATCGCCGCGAGGCCGGGCGAATCCAGACCGAAGAAATAAAGAAAGGTGCTGTCCTGGCGGAAATCATAAGTGTTGGCCGCGTAGTTCATCGGACTTTCCTCGTTGCCGAAGAAAAGAAGGAGCCCCGACGGGACCTGCTTTTTGAGCAGCTTTCGCCTCTGGATGTAAGTCGTTTCTTTGAACATGTCGCCTCCTCGTTTGGCTTAAGGAATGGTATAACAGATATCCGGGGCCCGTTCAACCCCGGTCGTCTCCGAACGAACATCGGGGGGGAGATGACGGTGCCAGAAGAAAAGGCTTGTCAAGACGCTCCGGAAAAGTTATTTTGGACGGGAGACCGGAGCCGGGTTCGAGCGCGGGTCCGGCGGAATCCTGACCGTGGAGGGATGAATTGGGCGGATTTTTTGGCGTTGCCTCAAAGGATGACTGCGTTCAGGACCTTTTTTACGGGACGGACTATCATTCCCATCTGGGGACAAAAAGAGGCGGCCTCGCCGTGTCCAACAGCGACGGAATCCTCCGCTACATCCATAACATCGAGAACGCCCAGTTCCGGTCGAAATTCGAGGAAGATGTCCAGAAGCTCCACGGGACGAGGGGCATTGGGGTCATCAGCGACTACGAAGACCAGCCTCTGCTCATCCGCTCCCACCTGGGGAATTTCGCCATCGTCACGGTGGGCGTCATCAAGAATATCGACCAGCTCGTCCAGAAGGCCTTCCGCCGGAACCGCCTCCACTTTTCCGAGATGCGCGGCGGGGAGATCAACCCCACCGAGGTCGTCGCCGCCCTCATCAACCAGGAAGAAACGTTCGAGGACGGCATCCGGAACGCCGGGTCGAATATCGTCGGCTCCTGTTCCATGCTGCTTTTGACCGACGAGGGGGTCATCGCCGCCCGCGACAAAAAAGGCCGGACTCCCGTCATCATCGGGAAGAAGGCCGGATCCTTCGCCGCCGCCATGGAAACATGTGCCTTCCCCAACCTGGATTTCGAGACCGTCCGGGACCTCGGGCCCGGGGAAATCGTCCGCATCACGGCCGAAGGCGTCAAGCCCTTGGCGCCGCCGCTCCCGCAGTCCCAGATCTGCGGCTTCCTCTGGGTTTACTACGGCTATCCGGCCTCGAGCTATGAAGGTATCAACGTCGAGTCGGCCCGCAACCGGTGCGGGGCCATGCTGGCGAAAAACGACGACGCCCGGGTCGACATCGTGGCCGGGATCCCGGACTCGGGGATCGGGCACGGCCTGGGCTACGCCGCCGCGGCCAAGATCCCGTTCCGGCGGCCATTCGTCAAGTACACACCGACCTGGGCCCGCAGCTTCATGCCTCAGAACCAGACCGTGCGGGACCTCGTGGCCCGGATGAAGCTCATCCCCATCCGGGAGAATATCGCCGGTCAGCGGCTTCTGTTCTGCGAGGATTCGATCGTGCGAGGCACGCAGCTCAAGGACACCATCCAGCGGCTCTACGATTTCGGCGCGCTTGAGGTCCACATGAGGCCGGCCTGTCCCCCGCTCGTCTTCGCCTGTCCGTTCCTCAATTTCTCGAGGTCGAAGTCCGAGCTTGACCTTGCCGCCCGGAAAGCCATCCGGGAGCTCGAAGGTCCGGAACCCGGGGATGTCACCGAATACACCCGGGCCGGGTCGGAAAAATACCAGGCCATGGTCAAGTCCATCGCCAAGCGGCTCAACCTGACGTCCCTCAAGTACCAGAAGCTCGAGGACCTCATCGCGGCGATCGGCCTGCCCAAGGAAAAGGTCTGTACCTTCTGCTGGGACGGCGCCAATCCTCAATAAGATCCGAGGCCGGCCGGCACGCTGCAACCCTCCGCCAGGGCGTTTTCTTTGGCCAGAGAATTCGCCAAAATAATGCCATAATTTCGTTGCCTGGAGTGATATCATTCGTTCATCTTTTTTAGGAGGTTTAAAATGGCGGAACATCCCCTGGCGACGCTCCAGAAAATTGATCCGAAAATGATGGACCACCTGAAGGACATGAACGAGCTCATCTATTGCTCCGGCGCGCTCCCGAAGAAGGTCAAGCTGCTCATGGCCATGGCCTTTGACGCGGCCCACGGTGCGGATCTCGGCGTCAGAGCCCTGGCCCTGGCGGCGATGAAAGAAGGCGCCACAAAAGAGGAAATCGCGGAAGCCCTCCGGGTCGCCTATCACCTGTCCGGCGTGGGAACGCTCTACACGGCGTCGAGCGGCCTCCGGGACATCGTGGGATAGATAGGGCAAGACCGCGATCCTATGGCCGAGAGTCTTGTTCGTTGAGGAGGGGATTGTTGGGGCAAAAAAAATAGTAGCGGGGGTGCTTGACGTCAGCGAGATTCGGACAGGGATTGATTTCTCCTAAGCTATGGTTTCCAATAACAAAACCATACGAGGAGGAATGAATGACAGGGAAACAGGGAAGCTTACCCGAATCGATTGTCCGGGAGATCAAGCGACAGACCCGCCGGAAGTTCACGGCCGAGGAAAAGATCCGGATCGTCCTCGAGGGCCTGCGGGGCGAGGCCGGCATCTCGGACCTCTGCCGGAAGGAAGACATCCATCCCACGATGTACTACAAGTGGAGCAAGGCGTTCCTCGA
>JBEKXF010000002.1:0-199258 GCA_049512315.1 Candidatus Aminicenantales bacterium
TCCGAGCGCTTGGGTTGACGGAGGCCACTTAGATGTCGCCGTCACAACAGTGTCCGGGACGGCTCTTGCCGCGTGTGAGCCAATTCAAGTTAACCAAGTTAAGTTTTTGCCCGAAAAGCCGGTTAATTAGCGGCCAGGGTTGGGACTCTCCCCGTGTGCCAGCCGTGTGCCGGTGGCGTGCCAGATTAGGTTGAAAACGCCGGAAGATTACGGTTTCGGACGGAAAGACGATGAGGGGTCAAGGCTCATACTGCTCACCGAAACTATTTAAATACAAAGCTCGGACCGCCTTCGAGGGCGATCCGGCTCTGGATGCCGTGTTCGGAGAATCCCGGCCCTACCCCAAACTTTAGATTGACATCCGTCTCGAGGGCCATGTCTTGATATCCGTTTTTATCCACCGTCACTGACCAGCCAGTCTTGGCTTCTAACTCGGCGCGCGGTATCGGGCCTTCCGCAACAGCAAACTTTGCTCCCCCCCCCACCCAGACGGTCGTTTCTCCCTTTTTCCGATTATACTCCACCGAGGCCATGAGACCCTCCCCGGCCTCGAATTTTACGGACTCGCAGGACAGCGTCAAGTCGAAGCCTGGGGAGAGTCCCCAGTGACGCTCTTCCGGGCATCGGCCAGCCTTGTCCTGGGGAGAGGGATCTTCGATCTGCTGCGGAGTCGGGGGGGGCGGCGGGATACACTCCAAATCTGAATAGGCTTTGCCTGTGGCCAGGGCGCGCTGGGCCCAGCCGAGGATATTGAGATAAGGATTAAGAACGTTCATCCGACGTTCGTTATTTTCGAACTTGTTCAAGTCGGGACGATGGATCCTGGCGAGAATAGGGTCGGTAAAGCAGACATAATCGGTGACTACCTGCCGATAGTCGTCCCAATTATCTTTAAACAGCTTGTAAATCGCCGCGTATTGATCTGCAAGGTATTTCTTTTTCTGGAGGCAATGCTGGTATTCCTCCTCTTTCTCCTTCTGCAGGACCCTGTCGATGCAGGCCTGGTTATCGCCGCACGCCAATAGCTCCTGGTTCAGGGCTTGCATTCGCTGATTATAGGCCATTTCTTGATTGCCAAACGCCTGGATTCCAGACTGGGCGATCTCATTCCAGTCATTCAGGCCGTCCCCGTATCTTTTTAAGTAACCCCGGTCACCGAGGAAAATTTGATAGATATCGTCCAGCATGAAGAGCTCTTTCTCGTAGGTCCTGGGGTAAATGACGGACCGCGCGCTCCTCTGGACCGTCGGTTCAGCCTGGCCGAACGAGGACTGGGCCAGTGGATTTACGGCTTGAACGCGCTGTGTCAACTCTTCTCCGACCTTCTGCGTCAGATTCCCGACGGCCTCAAGGTCCTCATCGGTGCCGCCCGGCTGGCGGCCTATTGGAAGCTCAGGAAGCTGGTAGTCGCAGGGCGTTTCTTGTCCTATGGCGACCGGCTGGGAATCGGTGAGCGTGTTTCCGGCATCCTTAGCGGCCTGCTCGGACTCCATGAGGGCGGACGCGCCCACAGGGGAGAAACGGATCCTCAGCGATTGGCGCAGATAGGAGGCGGCAAGGACATGATTGCCCTTGCACCTTGCGATGAGGCCCAGGCCAAGTTTTGGACCTGAGAGGCCGGGGGCCAGCCCCTCGGCTCTTTCAAAATAGGTCTTGGCGTTCTGCGAGTCGCCGATATCGTAGAAAAGCCAGGCCAGGTTGAGGATCACCAGGGAGACTCCGGGTCTCAGCTTGTCTGCATAGAGGAGGACGAGACAGGCCCGGGCATAATCGTTCACCCCGAGAAGCGCAACACCGAGGTTATTAGCCGTCAGGGCATCTCCGGGCTTCTTCAGGGCACTCTGGGCCAACACGTATACGGAAGCTGAACCGGCGCCCATGCCGGCCAGGAGCGCGCCCAAGTTGGGCCCGTCCGTCTCTTGCGGGGCACTCTCCAAGCCTCGGTCTATCTCCGGCCGAGTCTTCGCCAAACGGTTGCCGTACTCCCGGACCAGGTCTTGCAGCAGGCTCGCATACTCGTCGGATGTGGGCGGCCGATTCGGCATTCCAGCGAGCTTCGACTTCGGAGGACAGGGCTCTCCCTCCTGAGGCTGCTCGCCCTTCTTAATGATTTCCTGTGTCGGCCCGGCATCAGACGAATCCTCAACCGAACAGGGCAGGCCATGAGCGCGCCGGCCTTGTGTCGTTGATGCCCGCGTCTGGAGAATGAATACGCAGGCCAGGGCGAGCAGACTCAGCTTCAGAATGATGAGAGTCTTTTTCATCAATGACGAGCCGCGACAACGTCGAAGCCGATCGTGCATGGCATCTCTCCTATAGGAAAATGTCGACAAGAACTCCTGGTCTTCAATCGAACAGGGCCATGACCTTGTTCCAGTCGAGTGTATCCCTGAGTTCCAGGATCCGGAGTTGAGCAGGGTCGGGATTTTCCGGGTGGCGGCGAGCCTCCTCAGCCGAGCGCAGCCCGATAATCACGATCGACTGAAGGGCCGTCCGGGGCAAGGATTTGTTGAAAAATTCCGGATTGGGGGAAACGAGAGGCCGGGCCCCGGCCTCGTTCGGTTCCACCAGGCCCGAGGCGCGCAGGCTCGTCTTCCAGTCCCCGAAGTAGGCCTGTGAGGCTCGCTCCTGGGGTGTCAGGGAAGCGAGCTCCGCTTGAAGTGCTTTCAGGTATTCGCCCGGGATGAAGCGCAACCAGCCGGGATGCTCAGCGGCATCCTTTTTTATCTGGAGGCCAACTCCTTGTGCGTTCTTTTCTGCTTCCTCGCGGTCCGCCTTATCGAGCCGGGCGAGGTTCTGTTGCGATTCATTAAGACTCTCTTGCTCCGCCTTGGCGGCTTTCTGCGCCCAGTCCATCGCATGACGGAGGAAACGCTCGCGGGTTACGGGAATCCATGATGGCTTTTGAATTTTCGTAAAGACCACGGCGTCGCATTCGTACAAGGGCCGGCCCTGGAGGACGCCGACGGCTTTTGGCGTATAGAAGAATGTCCCTAGTTCGTCCTCCATGTGCCTTGTGTTCGTCTCCGCCCCCCCGTCCTCATAGACTTCCTTGCCCGTCTCGCGGATCCCGGTGAAGATAGGATTGAGCTCATTGATGAATATCCATAACTCATCCGGCTCATCGACATCGGGCTGGCCCGCGGTATTGATGATATAGGGCGCGAGCTTGATGCACACATTGCCATGGACCGGCCAAAATGGACGAGGGTTCATTTCCTCCCAGCCCCAGGGAAAGCCCCAGTCGACGTCCCCCCCGTGGCTCGCTTCGACGCCCACCGGCGGGTTGAGGGTTTTCGCTTCTCGAAAGATCGCAACCAGTTTCTGCAATTTCTGGATGAAGATACTGCGTTCTTGTTCGGTCAGGCCAGAGGCCGCCTCGTCATTCATGTCGATCGCTCCGGGACGCCACTTTCCGACTTTATCCGGCTGGTAGTGAGTTTCCGCGTCGTTCTGGGCCAGGGCCGATTGAGGAGTAACAAGCATGATGGCACAAAACCCAAAGAAAGCTATTCGACCGACAGCCATCGTTCTTGATCTGCTCACGTCTGCCTCCTTTTATTCCCTATGGTCAGGAATCCCTTTCCCCAGCGCGCGCATACGTCAACATGAGATCTTGAAGGGATGCTCCCCACTTGAGCCGATGATATCGCCGGTTGCAGATTTGTGTCAAGAACTCGAAATCCGGAGGCCCGGAACCTCGGAAGGCAGATTGTCGGGTAGATCGTTGATTTTCTCGGGGCAACAGGGGCAAATTAATGCCGTACATTAATATACGATTATATAACCCACCTCAAACACAATAGTCTCGAGGACCAAATCAAAATCTTAAGGGAAGCCCGGGGGAAACTCTGCCCCGAGGCGGCATAAGGGGGAAGCATGTCTAATCTCACGGATCGAAATGTCGGGGAGTTCTTTGCCCCCGATGCGGGGAGGGCCATCGAAAACATCAAGGCCCTCCTATCGGACATCCAAGCCGAGCGCAGAGAGAGGGGCACCGGTCCTGAACCGTTCAGCCCGGGGGAGCGCGAGCGATTCGCCGGCAAGGCCCTAGAGTTGCTCCAGGCGCTCTCGGAAGAAAACGCCGACGATGCCTATATCGAGGTATCGGACGGCGAATATTAACAAGGGAGAAAATCAATGCCTAACACGACAAACAACCTATCGGAAACAAAACAGTTTATCGAAGCCTTATTTTCCCGTTACTTCAAGGACCACGACGGCCACGTTGAGCTGCGACTCATCGGCCAGGACACCGGGTCGAAATTCTACTCCAAGGGCGAGATCGGGGAAAACGACTGGGCCGAAATCGAGCGGCTCAACGCGTCTTATCATGTCTATTTCGGGGTGAACCCCCGCCCCCTGAGCAGAGCCAAAAAGCAGGACGACATCGTGGACGTCGTCTGCCTCTGGGCCGACGTCGACGGGAAAGACTTCGAGGGGGGCAAGGAAGAGGCACTGCGGCGCGCGCGGGGATTCCCAATCGCCCCGTCCATCGTGGCCGACTCGGGTCACGGCTGTCACTGCTACTGGATGCTAGCCGAACCGATCATCGGCCTGGCCGGCGAACAGCGTCTCCGGTTCAAGCGGATCCTCGCCGGGCTCGTGAAGGAACTGGGGGGCGACCGCAGCAGGGTGAACCTCGACTCCTGCCTCAGGCTTCCTGGCACCCTGAACATCAAGGAAGGAGGGCCCATCGCATGCCGAATTCTGGCCCTCACGGACCAGGTATACGGGCTGGAGGATTTCGAGCGGTTCGAAGACGCTGGCTACCAGGAGCCCGCCGGGGCGGACGAGCCCCTCCCCGCCTTCGGGTCCAAGACGAAATCAATCAGCCTGGATGATGCGCAATCCGCAAAGGCGGACGTGGAAGGACTCGAGATCTCCTCCAAGACCAAGAACCTCATCCTCACCGGGTCCCTGCTGCGGGAGAAGGGAGCGGACAGGACCAGGTCGGGAAGGGACTTTTCCATCATCTGCTCCCTTATCTACTGGGACTACGATTACCAGACCATCCACAGCGTCTTCTTCAATCCCTTCCTCGGCTGCTCGAACAGGATAACGCAAGAGGGCAACGGCGAGAAGGCCCTCAAATGGGACGTCCAATCGGCCTTGAAGAGGGTTCAGAAACGGAGGAGCAAGGGCACCCCGCAGAGCATGCAGATAGCCGCGATCAAGTCCACCAAGTACATGACCGTCGACCAGAAGCGCCAGGAGATCGGGGCCTTCATCGTGCAGGACCTGCTGACCGGCCCCGAGGCCGCAGGCCGGGGATTCAAGGACCAGGACACAGGGGCCTATTACTTTTTCGACAAGGAAGAGAAGATGCTCATGGCCCTTACGGGAACCGATTTTTACTGCTTCATGCGGGAGCGGTTCGGCCTCGCCAACAAGGACTTCGAGGAATACAGGGACGCCGTCATGGCCGCCATCTGGACCTCCAAGAGCTCGGTCGTCCCCAGGCGGTTCGCTTATTGGAGCCAGGACGAGTTCACCCTCTACGTCAGCGACAACGCCAACGGCGTCCATAAGCTGGACGGGATGAAGATCGAGCTCTGCGACAACGGCGTCGACGGCGTCTTTTTCGAGTACGACCCTTCCCTTTTGCCCTTCACCTTCAACCGAGACCTGCCGGCGGTCAACTATTTCGAGTCCCCCGCCAAGAGGGGGAGCATCGAGCTGGACGATCTGGGGCTGGACCTCGAGCGGTTCGACGGGAGCGACAACCTCCTGAGACGGTTCCTGATCGACAGGGCCTCCTTCACCCAAGACGCGGGCAGTCGCCTTTCGCCGGAAGCGCACAGGCTGCTCCTGGTCGTCTACTTCTATTCCCTCTTCTTCGAGTCCATGATGCGGGAGAAACCCGTGGCCTGCTTCATAGGGACCAAGGAGAGCGGGAAGTCGTTTCTCGCCTCGTCCATAGGGAAGATATTCTTCGGGGACAGGTACGAAAGCACGGGCCTGCCCAAGTCGCCCCACGACCTGGCCGTGGTCATGGAGAAGAGGCCCTACCTGGTCATCGACAACCTCGACAGCTACCTCAAGAGCGAGATGCTGAACCTTCTGTGCGCGGTCGCGACCGGCGTCACGGAGGCCAACCGGGCGCTTTACACGGACAACGATATGATCTGGTTCACCCCTCGGTGCTTTCTGGCGATCACGTCGAGGGAGCCCAAGTTCACGCGGGACGATTTCGTCAGCCGGCTCCTGGTGTTCAACATGCAGAAGATCGACAACCCCCTCTCCCGCTCGGAGCTGATCGATTCGTTGCTACAGAACCGCTCGGCGATCATGGCCGAGGCCCTGGCGAACCTCAACTCGATCGTCAAGATCCTCCTCCTCCAGGAGGACCGCAAACTCTGCGCGGGAAAAAGCTGGCGTCCGACCCCGTGCTATTCGCGCCTGGCCGACTGGGAGACGTTCGGCAGAAAGATCTGCTGCCCCTCGACGAGGGACAAGTTCACATCGACCATCCAATCCATGAACCAGACGAAGGACGAATTCGTCCTGGAGGATGATCAACTCTACCAGGTCCTGAATTACGCCATTTACGAAGGCGATCAAACCGTCCGGGATCTCTCCGCCCAGGAGCTGTACTCGAGATTGGTCGAGACCTCCGAGGGCATGAAGATGGAGGGCTTCGCCAAGCACTACAGGAACGCCAGATCAATGGCCAAGCACCTGGCCAACATCGTCAGCGAACTGCGGCAGAAATTCGTGGTCGATATCATCGAAAAGGGCGGGAGGAGGAAATTATACAGCTTCAAGGCCATTGGAGGCGACCAATCCGTCCCCGAGGAAACAACCGAAGCTGTCGAGACGCCGGCGCGCAAAAGCATCGAACGGCCAACAGACGAAGTGATCCTAACCGAAGTCGTACGGAGGGCCGCCGAACTCCGCGCTAAGGATCCCAACTTCAAACTCCAATCAGCCGAGGAGCTAGAAGCCGCCGATTTAAAACGCTGGGATAGAGAAGAAAAAGAACGTCAGGCAGGACTCGGGAATAAGGAGGACGGGGAACAGGCAGACGAAACATCAGATCAGGATTAATCGGCAAGGCGGGGCCGCCTGGGTGATGCTCTAGCCTGTCTGGTCACGCCCAGGAAGAGACTTTATGGGCGGTTCCAGGTAATTTCGCAAGCAAGGAACTCGCTTATTACCAAGCGAACGAGGATAACGTCGTCGAGGAAGGTTAAATACCGGTACCTGCCAGGTTGCACCACGATCCAATCCGCGGCCCCAGTGCGAGATTGGACTTGCCTTGTGAGCGCCCGGCTCCCCGTTTCTGCCAATAATGAGAATCTTGGGGGTGTCTCAAACAGGTCGAGTTCGCCGCTGCTTAAGGCAGCCAACGGGCGAAACATAAGCGAATCTGGGCTAGAGAGAATGGGCTCGCCAAGCTCATAAGCCACATGGCCTTGGCCTAACTTGTGCATAAGGCTTGCGATTCTACTGCTATCTTCTTCAAGCAATAACCATCCACGTATCCGCTCCGAAGCATCACCCAGTTTGGATGCAATTCCGGGCTTACTCGACAGAATCTTCCTTATTTTCTTGCGGTTTATGCCGTCGATAGAGGCCGAGCCCGCCCGGGCCCACTCGATTAAGCAAGGCACATATTCTTCGTCCTTGGAAAAATCAGAATTGCATTTCTGGCAGGGGTGGATAGTCGGCAGGTTCTTCGGGTAAGGTTCATCAAGCAGCACTTTGGAAGGCACGTGGTCTCTGTTCTTTGGTTCTGTGGTCCGTCCGCAATAAGGGCAGAATATTTTATTACGTTCGTCTGAGAAGTCTCTTATTTGTCCCACCCGTTTTGCTTCCGTATAGAAACCGATATGGGTCCGATTACCACTTTTTTTTAGTACTCGCCGCCGTCAAAGCGGACTTGCATAATCCTACTGCGTTAAATTGGCACGCTTCGCACTTATGTGCCTTCCTGGTCGGGAGAGCAGCCCTCTGTTTTTTCCAATACCCAATAGCCCAGTCGAGATTCTTTTTCGTATTGTCCAGCGAATAAGAATAAAGTTGCCCATACAGCCCACGCCCTTCAATGTTCGTTCTTTCTAATCTTCTTTGGCGCATTTTGAGCGCTTCTGCTTGCAAGAGAGGAGTGATATCGTCGCAAACATCTTCAAGTTCCTTCATTTCTGGTTCAACGATAACAATCCCGCAAATCAGATTATTTGTATCAAGGTAGTTTTTGTGCAATAGGAAGCCGTAAGTGTCTACTTGGATTCGATGCGACGGAAAGATACGTTTATGCTTAGAGAACTTATAGTCCAATAAAAAAAGAGCTTTCCCGCCCTTAATTGAGAAATAGTCTGGTATGCCCTTGATTCTGACGCCTCGATAGACGCCTTCAAAACGGATTTCCCTAAAAGACGCCGGTTTCCCGCTCTTAATGAGTTCTTTAATTTCTTTTTCCGTTAGTTCTTCAGTTTCACTTGCGAACAGTTCATGTATCGATGTCCCATAGGTTAATTCAGGTGAAGTGAATTCGATCCCTGGATGCCTATACTGCAGTTCTACCGCCTTTTCACAATACCATTGTTCTGCGATTATCGAAGCCGGAATAAAATTCAGATCGAATCGAATCTGGGCCCTTCCCATTGCCTTTTACTCCCCCCGTTATCCTATAACGCCAATCCCGACTGCGCAATGAATAATATCGCTGCCTAGACTATAAGGCCGGCGGGGAGGCCGGGTGGGGACCCGGGCGCTCCCCCATTCCTGTTGAAAGGGCGCTGGTTGGGCGGATGTTTGGCCTCACACCTAAAGGACGACGATGGGCAGTTTGTTTTCTTACCCTCTTTGGAGCGCCTTAGTGAATGTAGTGAATGTGGTGAGGTTGCGAAATATTCCTTTAGGGAAAATGTGCTGTTTTTATGACACAATTATATACACGTTATTAAAAGCGCTATTTTAAATTCACTATATTCACTATTCTCCCTTTGATAGAGGACCTTGGTCCCCAAAAAGATGTACCCTCCCCCGGTTTTGCCGGCGGTCGGTCAGCAGCCAGTCGGCCCGGGCGCCCTATTTAACTGGAGGTGTTAGAGCCGGGAGATCTTCACCGTTCGCTGCCGAAGACGGTTGTCCTGGATGACGTCCTGTGCATCAAGCGGCTGAGGACGGTTAACTCGGGATATCTGGTGAGGTGGCGAGGCCGGAGGTTCGTGCCAGTGCGGCCGTCTCTGACTCTTCGACGTCAGAAGATCGTGGTGCTGGAACGGTTCGGTGGCCGGGTATCTTTCCGGTTCAAGGGCGAGGATCTGGAGTATCAGGAAGTCGGGGAACCCGGGCCGAAGAAGACTGAGCCGCCTCCGATCAGGCCGAGGTCAAAGCCCCCAAATTACACCCCTCCGCCGACCCATCCCTGGCGGCATCTGACCTTCAGAGCTGGGCATCCATGGTAGAACCGGAACTATTCACTATGCCTTGACAAGCTAAAAATACTACTTGATTATTATGCCCACGCCAGTATACATTATGTGTGCAATGGCCACGAGCAAAAAGGACAACTATTCCCAAAAAGAAATTGAGTTGCTACGTCATATTAGAAACGCAATCATGCAATCAGGTCGTAGCCCATCCATAAGAGATATGCAAAAGACGATGGGATATAAGTCTCCCAGATCTGTGACGGTATTATTGCGGCGCCTAATTGACAAAGGTGTGATAAAAAAACACGGGTCAAGGGGGTTGGCCATTGCCAATGAGCCTGAGAAGACCCAATATAATGCTCTTACAATTAATGTTCCGCTTGTCGGCGAGGCCTCTTGCGGATTTCCACTTCTAGCCGAAGAACATATCCTGGCTATGATTCCTGTTTCAACCGAGTTGGCCACTCCTCCACATCGGTACTTTTTATTACGTGCGAGAGGCGATTCGATGGACAAAGCGGGAATAGAAGACGGTGATATAATTCTGGTTAGACAACAGCCTACTGCAAAAAACGGAGACATTGTCGTTGCTCTGATTGACTCTGAAACGACAATCAAATACGTCTTTAAAGAAAAAGAACTTCTCATACTAAAGCCATTTTCCAGGAACAATAGCCATACCCCAATCGTCTTGCATCGTGACTTTATTGTACAGGGAGTAGTTGTAAGATCACTAGGCAAGATAAATTAATCAAGAGGGAAATGATGAGATCTAAAGCCAAGCAGAGGGTCGCAAGAAACAAATTATCAGTTGTTTCACTATTCTCAGGAGCCGGAGGTTTAGATCTGGGTTTTATTCAAGCAGGTCATGAAGTAGTTTGGGCAGTAGATAATGACATAGACAGCGCAGGTACTTACGAGAAGAACATAGGCAATCACATTATTTGTGAGAATATTGAAAAAATTAGATCGGCAGAAATACCGACTGCCGATGTAATCATCGCCGGACTTCCCTGCCAAGGGTTTTCTGTCGCGAACAAGTTCCGTTCAGGAGGAGATGGAAGGAACAATCTCTATCAAGAAATGCTGCGGATTATACGCGACAAACAGCCAAAATGGTTTGTTGCAGAAAACGTAAGGGGAATCCTAAACCTCGACAATGGTAATTTCTTTATCAAGATTGTCGACGCCTTTAAGAGTGCAGGTTACCAAATTAGCCATAGAATTGTTAACATGGCAGATTACGGAGTGCCTCAAACTCGCATAAGAGTGATTATTATCGGAACTAGGAACGACATTGCACACATAAGAGTAGATTTTCCAGCTCAAACACATTCAAAAGACGGCAAGAATCATATCAAATGGAAATCAATAAGTGAGGCGCTAAGGGAACTTCGCGATTTAAGGCCCACACTAAATTTGGATGGTTCAAGATACGGAGTTTCATATAGAGATTATTCGGGGCATAGAAAAACCGACGGTTCCAAACCTAGCCCGACAATAACTGCACGGGGAGATGGGGGAGGCGGCGTAAACGCTGTGCCTCATCCTAATGGCAAACGCAGGTTGAATGTCCGTGAATCCGCATGGATGCAGACCTTCCCTTGTGACTTTGAATTTGTAGGCTCAACTAATTCTGCCTATAGGCAAATAGGCAATGCCGTGCCAGTGAAGTATTCTTATCTGTTAGCAAAACAGTTCAAGACGGCGTTGAAAAGGGATGCAATAAAAGCGAAGTCCGGCAACAAGATCGGACTCCAGCCCAAGGTCGTTTCATTATTTTCTGGAGCGGGGGGAATGGACCTGGGATTTAAACAAGCAGGATTTGATATAGTCTGGGCAAATGATAATTTTAAGGATGCAACAGAGACATATAAGAAAAATCTTGGCAACATCATCCCAAGCGATATTAAAGATATCAAAGTAAAAGAAATTCCTGATGCCGACATAGTGATTGGGGGCTTCCCGTGTCAGGGTTTTTCGATAGCCAATATGAATAGACACTTAGATGACAGCAGAAACTTGATGTATAGGAAGTTTGTAGAGATTGTCAATAAGAAACAACCCCAATATTTCTTGGCAGAAAATGTAAAAGGAATTCTAAACCTTGCTAAAGGTGCCATTTTTAGGTGCATATTAAACGATTTCACAAACGCCGGCTATAACTGTTCGTACGCGCTGTTAAATGCGGCTGATTATGGAGTGCCACAAATCAGAGAAAGGGTCTTTATCTTGGGCATAAGGTCTGACCTTAATCCTCTGATTGATTTCCCCCCGCGTCCAACACACGCTAACAGGCACATATCTGTCGGAGAAGCCCTAGAAAACATTCCAGAGCCAGATGAAGAACACATACTAAAGAACCATGAATATTCGAGATTTAAGTTAAAGTTCAATGGTTATATCTGCCATAGGTTTACGGATCCAAAGAAGCCGTCGCCAACTTTTACAGCCCGTGGGGATGGAAAAGGCGGCGCGATGGTTATGCATCACCCATCGAATAAACGAAGACTATCATGCAGGGAAGCAGCATGTATTCAAGGTTTTCCACTTGATTATGAGTTTTGTGGAACAATGACTTCTGTTTATAGACAAATAGGTAATGCTGTGCCTCCTCCCCTGGCTAGGGCAGTAGCGGAGAGGATCTATAAGCATATCATGACTAATCGAAAAGGACTTGGAACCCAATCCGAAAAGAATCGAGGAGCTACTTCCGGGAAAGACAGTCAGCAATTGTCTTTAGAGTTTCACTAATTGATAATTTGTTTGTTGCTGCGTAAGTTTTTATTTCATTAGCAAGTTTGCCCAGTTCAAATTTCTCAGGGTAAGCCCAGGGGCTCGTTGCCCAATCATAACCATGAGGAATTCTTTTACAGAACTCTCGCTTTTGTTGATTGCAGAAGCGGCACAAGGCCATTAGTTTTTGCTTATAGTTTTGTTCTGTCAAGCTATCTGCTTGGAAGATGACAGGAATTCTGTGGTCAGGCGCCAGGTCATATTCTGGATAAACAAAGTGGCAAATCTGGCATGTATAATTATGCTGCTTATATAGTTCATTCCTCCAGCGTTGCGATATATTTGTACGTTGAACTTGTGAACTTAGGTTTTGTTCTCTTTTCAATAGTTGATACATTTGCTGTTGAGAACCCTGAACATTCTTCCGAAATACTTTCATCCCGGCCTCTTCGCCCTGGCGAGGCCAACCTTCGTTTCTGAGTACATCTGCGGTTTTGCTTGGATCGCCGTAGTGCCTTTTTATGGTCGAATCACTGAACTTAAAGGGGATGGCTAGTTGCGGCCGCAGATTATTCGGGATATTAATTTCCAAGACGTTTCGCCCGTGCGGTTTTAGGTCATACAAAACGCAGAGGACTGCAATGGTTCTTGCTTTAGAAAGGAATTTATATTTTAGATACTTATCTCCGTCACCTATCTCAAAAACTATGAACTTAGAACTTCCGTACGGAGAGGGCTCGCCTTGCCTTATTCCGCGCAACGCCTCGTTTAACTCTGGGCCGTATCGATCGGCCGCAATTTGACTGCCAGAAGAAATAGTCCCCGTAAAATCCGTTGTTGAGTTCCTTCGCCATTGAATGGACCTTGGCCAGCCTTTTATATGGCAATTAAGCCTAGGGCGGAGTCTCCAAAAAGAATTTGAATCTGGAGCCAAAGAATGCAATAGACGCGAGTGGAATTCCATTCTGGCAAAATCATCGGCACAGGCTTTTTTAGTTATTTTCACCAATATTGTTGAATCGGTTATTTCAAGAGAGACAAAATCGCCAACAAATTTATTAGCAGACATAAGTAACTAAAGGATATATGCAAGGACACTTACAATCAAGCAAAAAAGAGTTTATATTACAAAATCATGGCAGACGTGTTCTCTAAAGAAAAACGATCGTTCGTGATGTCGCGAATCCGCAGCAGAGGGAACAAAAATACAGAATTAGCACTAATTAGGTTACTTCGCATTAACAAGATAACGGGATGGAGGCGCCACCCGAACCTTCCAGGGAAGCCAGACATAATCTTCAGAAAGCATAAATTATCTATCTTTGCGGATGGATGTTTTTGGCATGGGTGTCCAAAATGTTACAAACCGCCTAAGAGCAACGCGAATTATTGGAGAATGAAAATTGAAAGGAATCGTAAGCGGGACAAGGAAATAAACAGGGAACTCAAGAATAAAGGTTGGAAGATTATAAGGCTTTGGGAATGTGCACTTAAGAGAAGGCCAAATCATTGTGTCGCTCGTATAAAAAGAATAATCACCGTTTATGGACGCGGGGCACATTAGGCGGGTGTTGGCCTCAAAAGGAATAGACGATGGTTAGAGGGTGGGATTCTCAAAAAGTTCGGTTGTCTTTTTATACCCATAGAGTTAAAATTCTAATTGGTCAGTGTTTTCGTTCCAAAAATGAGAAGGAGGCCTAAGTGAATAAGCCTAACCAAGGAAAGCAAGACGCCTCTTCAACAATTTCATTGGAAAAAGAACTGAGCTATATAAGGAAACTGTTGGTCCTCTGGCTAATGAAGGCCGGAGCCACTCAAGACGAAATCGGGGCCGCGCTTGGGATAGACCAAAGTGCGGTCAGCAGGATGCTTCAAGGCAAAAAGATAAAGAAATTCACTGAAACAAAATAAAGAATAATATTCCTATTATGACAGCCTATCGAAAATTAAGGGCCGAACTACTAAAACGCCTTAAATGTTCGCCTCAGGCCCTTTCTCAAAGGATCTCCACGATCAGGAAACACATTGGGCCGTTTTCTACCAAAGAGGGTGTTTATATAGTCGCCCATGAACAAGGATTGGATTTGTCAAAATATATTGGCCAAGAAACAATGGCCCAAGTTCGCGCCATCCTCAGCCGCAAAACTCATAGCCCAGCTCCTCCTCCAATACCTATTAGGCGATCCAAAAAAACAGCCCTAATTAAACTCAACAATGAGTTGCCAAGGGTTGACGCGCTGCTGTCAACTTCCCTGGTTGAAGACGCGAGAAAAATGTCTGGAATATACCCTACGTATTACGTCCTGGAAAACTCACTTCGAGTGGTAATAATAAGAATTCTTGAAAGAAAATATGGGTCCGATTGGTGGGAGAAGAAAGTTCCGGTTGACCCAAAAAGAAATGTCGCCTCTAGAAAAAGCGAAGAGGATAAAAAACCTTGGACAGGCAAACGCGGGCAGCATGAGATTTTTTATTCCGATTTTAAAGACTTAAAGAGCATAATCAGGGCAAATGCAGCGGATTTTAAGCCTATTTTTATGGACCTAGAATGGATCGCCCAAAAGCTTACTGAATTGGAAAATCCCAGGAATATTGTCGCGCATCATAACCCCCTCGATAAGAACGACATAAAAAGAATAGAGGTCTTTTTTGCCGATTGGATTAAATTGCTAGGTAAGAAAAAGCAGTTGATTCCAGCTTAGGACCTCAAGGGTCTTCACTAGGAATTGCTAACGCCTTTCCCAATCACCTCCTAATCCCCCTTGAATGCGACTTCTCAATGGCCACAGATCGGCCTGCAACCAAGACTATGGCTGCCCGAAAGGCCCCTGGGCATAACTCCCTGCCCGCACGCCTGTCCCCGGATTGCCCGAGGGGCCCAAGGCGGGGCAGCCCCTTGCCCTATGCTTGCCCGGGCCGTCCGGACGCGACCTGGGGCGAACGGGGGCCGTCCGGCGGCCGCCGTACAGGGCGATGCGCGGCCCTTTTGGCGCCCCGAAGGCCCTTTTGGCGGCCCCAGGCAAATTTTTGCCCCGATTTTGGGCACCCCCTCCCGGGCCGGCCATATCTTGGGAGCAAGCAAAAGTTGCAAATTTTTTAGTTAGGCTATGTGCAAGCCCGCTTTTTCACGGTACATATATTCTTGGGTGCTAAAGGAGGGTACATCAATGAAAGAAGCCAAGGGCAACGGAATCAAGCCCGAACCGAAGCGGCTGCCTATCGTTTGGGCGCGGACCGGGGACATTGTTATCGCCTGCGAGGACATCCAGTTCGACGGCGAGCCCGAGCCCAGGATCAAGGCCGGCGGCATCGGGCGAATCAAGGCGCAGGAGGATCACATATCCTTTGTCCGCTGGCGGAACGGGCGCCGCTTCTGGCTCTCGAACACGTGGCTCGACAAGTGCCTCATGGTCAGGGAGGGGAACGGCGACGACGCTGGGCAGGGCTGGGCGACGGACAACGCCTCGCCTGCCGTGAAGAAGGAGGCCAACGACCGCTTCGTCCAAGACCTCAGGGAAATGGGCCGCAGGGAGAAAGAGCGGGAGGCCAAGCGGGAGCACAACCTCATCGGCCGCATGGCGAAGGTGGCTGGCCCTCGCGCCCTTGCCGCAGGCAAGTTCCAACAGGGCGACCGTTCCGCTGAGACGATTGAAACCCTCAAGCGGGCCGACAGTCTGATGGACCGCATCGAGGCCAAAATGGGCAAGCCGAAATTCAAGCCGTCCCCGTCCCGGTTCGGCTGGAACGACGACCCAGAGGGCGACATCGAAATCGACAAGAGACACTGGGACAAAATCCCCGACGACGGATGGGAGAACTGACGTGGCGGGAAGACCAAAAGGCACGACAATCAATCGGGCCCGGTACTTCACCGATGACGAGCTCGCGCGGTTCATGAGGGCGGCCCGCCGGCACGGGAGGAAGTGGGACTGCCTCTGGTCGCTCGTCTACTTCTTCGCGATGAGGATCGGCGAGGCCGTCTCCCTCCGGCTGGAGGACGTCGGCCTCGACGCCCACCAGATCACGGTCAGGGCGGAGAAGGGCGGGCTCTCAAGGACCTACGACATCCCGGAGAAGCTCGAGAGGAAACTCAAGGCGTGGCTGAAGGAGAGGGCCGGGAGGGCCTACGCGGAGGAGAACCCCCACCTATTCCCCTCGAAAGTACTGCCCAGGACCGGTCACATGACCCAGGAGTCGGGGTGGAAGCTGTTTCAATCGACGTGCAGAAAGGCGGGCCTGGCGAACCCCCACAGCCCCCACGACCTCCGCCACACCTGCGCGAGCCAGATGGCGGCCAAGGGCGACTCGCTCGTCCAGATCGCCCGGTGGCTCAGGCACAAGAACGTGGCAAGTTCAGAGAGGTATTTATCGGACATGAATTCCGCCGAACATGAAAGGGAAATGGAACGGCGGTCAGCAAAATTTCTTTGAGGATTTAAATGGAAACCCAAAACAGACCGATAACAATTGAGGGGCCGTCCCCCGAGGCCAGGCGAGCCATGAACGCCATGGCATTCGAGGTCTTCAGAGGCCTAAGGGACTGCCTAACGTCCAACAACGGGCTCTACGAGGCCGATGACTTCATTCAGGACTTCGTCGCCTCGGGCCGGTGGCACGGCTGGCCCGAAAGCAAGGGCGACTGGAGGAGCTACCTCCAGGCCATAAAATACCGGCGATTGAATGAGAACGAGTCGCCGGTCTGCTGGGCCAGCCAGATCAGGCTCAAAGCAGATAACGAGGGAAACGAGGAGGCCTATCCGGAGGGCGTTCCGCTTGGAAGGGGCACCGACATGAACCCCGAAGCCCCGCTGGAGGCCCAAGAGAGGGGCCTAGAGGCCACCGAAACCCATACCCCGGCCCTTCCCCTGGCCAAGGGCTGGATTGAGGCCCGAGGGCCCAAAGAGATGCGCTTCTTGAAACGCCTCTTCTGCGAAGTGGAGGCCGGTCGGATGACGGCCGACCGGGCCATCGAACTGTTCTTCGCTGCCGTCACCCTCGAGAACGCCGACCGCAAGCTGACCCTCCCCAGCCTGAAGGACCAGAGGCGCGTCCTAATCCGGCGGCTCCTGCGGACCGGCATCACGGGCACCTTTGAAGGGAAGGAGCTGGCCGAGATATTCGGCCTGTCCCAGGCCTCCATCTCCATGCTCAAGCGCGAGGCCCCGCCGGAGCCCGTGACCGAGGCCCAGGTGGACGAATTGTGGGCGGAAGCCGAGGCAGAACTGGCCAAGCGGGAAGATGATGTCCGCCTGAAGACCTCAAAAGTCATCGACGCCCGGGCGAACAAGAACATTCGTCCAGACTGATCCACTTTAGCCATCAGACCGAGATTTGATTCCCCTTAGGCACGCCACATCTCGCCTGAGTTTTCGGATTCACCCTATTTCGGCAGACGGCCGGCCTTCTCTCGTCTATAGTAGGTGTCGGCGTCGGGGCACCGGATGATAATGTTATCTATGCCACTAATTCAAGCATGTGGTCCATGCTTATTCCAGCTCTCCAACGCAGACTCAACGTTGTCATATATCTCTAGGATTGTGTCTATCCTGCAGGCCCTGAAAAAGCCGAGTGTTTTTGGAGATCCTGATACCAATTTTAGTTGTCCTCCGGCGTCCGCTATCGAAACGTAAGAGGCGAGGATATCTCCCATACCAACATCGCTATTGATTTCGGCCTTTTCCAAATTAAAAATAATTTTCCTTTCGCCTATTTTCAATCTGGCCTTTATGAGTTCTTCGAGCGTCGGAATCAAGCGGGTTTCCTTCGTATAGGCCCCAACGATATCGAAAACGACAACATCCCCCAAAGTCCTCGATTCAATATTCATGACCTCCCCGCGTTTCTCATTTTTGAATAACAGAAATTAGGGGATAATTCAAGGCCGCGGGAATTCAACATAGCAAAGCCCTGGACTCCAAATCTAAAGGTCGGAGGTTCGAATCCTCTCAGGCACGCTAATCGGGGGTAGGTTCATCACCGGGTTTTCTCTCATTATATCTGGACCGATTTTAGGGAGGCAGGTCAGATGACGCCGACGACTTTCCCGCGGTGCAGAAGAGTCACAGGTTCATATCGATGGAGCGCTCCCGGGACGTTTTTCATTCGCCGCCTGAGGTCGAGGACGGATGCTTCCAATTGGCCCTCCCGCACCAGGCACGGCGCGGCCGGTCGTGCTGTTCACTTCAGATGTACACTTAGTTAGAAAGGCCTGTCAATTCGTCGAAGTCAACTATTCCGACGCACCGGGGCGAAGATTTTCTCATTTGTTACTCCAGCCGGGCTGCGCCGGGCCTTTTCTCCGCTCCGATTCGGACGGTGAGCTTGCCGCCCTCGGCGGCTTCGAACCGGACAAGTTTGGGCGGCCGGATCCCCTCGTCCCACGTGAAGAAATCCCGCTCGCCCGAGGGGTAGAGGCGCAGCCGCACATTCAGGCCGCGTACGGACCTGCCCAGGAGCCTGCCCTCCACCTTGATGTCCCAGACGTAGGTCATATCGACATGGCCCTTCTCGCAGGTAAACCGGACAACCGTCTCGTCCCGGTCCTGCGTTCTGGCCGTGCCGAGGACTTCATGGCGAAGGACCTTGTCGTGGTCCTTCTCGATCGTTTGATACGAATCCGTCCAGCTGGCCTTAAGGCGTTCGATCGGCACTTGACCGCCATACGCCTTGAAGAGCGGCGCGAAATCGCCCTTCACGTTGCCCGCGATGATCTGCTCCGTGAGACTGCTGAGCTTGTCGAGGCGCCCCGGCTCGGCCTCGCTGACGGAATTGAGGGCCGCGAACGCCTTCCTGCCCTCCGCCTCGATGAAAAGGGCGTTACCCTCGGTTGTCAAGCGATAGCCGCCCGCGTCTTGGCCGGGCAGGCGATAGGTTCCGGCAAGCGTCGCAAGGGCCGCTTCGCCGAGGTCCACAATCTCGGGGATCGCCGGATAAGGCACGCCCGCATGGAACCGCATGCCGAGCTCGCGGAGCAGGGAATTCGCGGAGCGGTTCTCGGAGATCACGTTGGTCATGAAGAAGACGACGAGCCCGGTGTCGGGGACGATGGCCAAGTCGGCGAAATAGATCCCGTTCCCGCCATTATGCGTGACGATCTTTTTCCCGTCGGGGGCCGTGGCGATAGACCAGCCGTAGCCGTAGGACGTGCCGCCGCCCTCGCTTACGTGCGGCGCCCAAAGTTTTTTCATGGACTCCGGCGTGAGGACGCGCCCCGCGAGCAGCGCACGGGCCCAACGGAGCATGTCGTAGGCCGTCATGTGGATTCCGCCGTTGGCGCGGAGCGCCCAGTGCGGACCGTCGGCGGCCATGGGGCGTTCGAGAATCGTGCCCCAGAGCTTGCCCGAGAGGTAGCCCTTCGCCAGGCGGCCTTCGCCCCAAAGCGGGAGCTTGTAGCCCGTTTCGTACATGCCGTTCGGGAGGAACAGGCGCTCGCGGACGAAAGACTCGTAGCTTTCGCCCGAGAGCTTTTCGATGATCGCACCGAGGAGGCTGAAGTTCGCGTTCTCGTAGGAATAGCCGGCGCCGGGCGTGAAGCGAAGGGGACGCGCGAAGACCTTGCGCAGGTAATCGGCGAGCGGGACGGGGTCGTAGTCGTCGACGTCGTCGGGGTCGGTGAGGCCTGAGGAATGGGTCAGCAGCTGATGGAGAGCGATCGCGGCCTTGTCGGCGGGGACGTCGAGGAAATAGCGGGAGATGGGGTCGGTGACGTGAAGGCGCCCTTCTTCCTCGAGCTTGAGGATGGCGGCGGCGGTGAATTGCTTGGTGATCGAGCCGATATCGGACACGGTGCCCGGCGTCCAGCGGAGGTTGCGCTCACGGTCGGCCAGGCCGAAGCCTTCGGCGAAGAGGGGTGATTCGCCGCGCGCGATAAGGACGACGCCGGCAAACCCGAGTTTCTCCAGACGCTGGAGGTAGGTTCGGGTATCGGCGATGGCGGCCTGATCTGAGGGTGAGGGGGCGTCTGCGGCCATGAACATGAGAGCTGTCAATCCGGTAACGCAGATGCGGACACTTCGTGAATTCATGCGGCCATGATACCACACTTGGGATGAGTGAGGTGATTTGAACCCCCAACTATTTAGCATATCTCCCGGAAACTGAATTCATTCTGCCTAGGTTGGGCGGAGGGAATGAAGATGACATACGAAACCGAGCTGATAAATTCGTCGAGCAGGCCGATCACCGTCTGGGACGCGACTGGCCCGCCCCTTTTCGCTGTTCTTCCAGGCAATAAGCGAATCCTAGAGAGCGTCTCGCCCCGTACCCTCTACAGCCGATATTCGCGCGTCGAGTGGGCGCCCGACGGGGGCGTCGTCCTGACCCCGCGCCCCGGCTTCGAGATGCCTCAGGCAGCCGCCGGGGAGTGGCCCATCGTCCTCAGGAACATCGACGGCGGGGACGTGGAGACCAGGGAGCTCGAGGGCATCGGCGAGGTCCACGTCCCCCGCGGCATCCCGGTAGTGGTGTTCTGCCCGCCCGACTCCCCGCTCGCCGCCTACAAGGAGCTCCGCATCGCGGTAACCGCGGAATGGGTCGAGTCGAGAACTTTCCGAGGCTACGCCTACAAGAGCGAACGCCTCAAGGACACCTGGATCGAGCGCGACGAGGCAGACCTTAAGAGGCTTGACGAGATTCTGGCAGAGACGGGAAGCGACAGATGAAGGGACAGAAGCTGACTTCATTCGAACTGCTCCTCTCCTCAAATCGCCCGGTGCAACGAAAGAATGCGGCGGGACGGGGGTGTCCGGGTTTGCTCCTGACGGAACGTGCTCCCGCCCCGCCCTCCATTCCCTTTTAGGAGGTACAAATGAAAATCAACCCCAATGATTTGTTTGAAACGGAACTTATAAACAAGACCGACGGCGAAAAGATCGTCCTGGAGTACAGGAAGGAGATGCTGAGGCTCGGCCCGGGCGAAACGAAGCGGATCCATTCGATCGCGCCCACGACGAGCTATGCCCGCTACAGCCGGATCGTCTTCGAGAAGGACGGCAGCGTGAGCCACAAGGTCAACCCGAAATGGGCCCCTCCCCCGTCGTGGGAAGGCCGCTGGGTCCTGGAGATCGTGAACGAGGCCTATGAGCACCAAACGATGAGAATAAACCAGGAGAGCGTCTCGGCGTACCGGGGAATCCCCAGGCTTGCGCCCGTCGACATCGACGACCCCCTCGTTTGGGTGCAGAGGCTGATCATCAAGGAGGCCGTCGAGAGGATGCAGGACGGCTGCCACCCGGGCTACCTGAAGGAGCAGCGGCGGGTCGTCTCCGTCAGGGAACTGCGGCCGAAACGTGACCTCCTGGCGATCAAGGCCCGGCTGGACGAGCTCGTGGGGGCCAAAGTCATGCGGCCCTTTGCCCTGCCCCCTGATGTAAGGGCGAAGCTCCAGGAAGACTGAGTTCGCTTATGGCCCAGTGCCAGGCGCTCCGTGTTGACGGCCGCCCCTGCGGCATGAAGGCCCTCCGGGGCGAGCCGTTCTGCGTCCGCCACAGCGAGAAGACCAGCCCTAGGGACATTATCGAAGCCATGTTCGACAGGCGGGCCTTCGGGAAGCAGTTCCACGACCCGGCGACGTGGTCGAACTGGGTCGTGTGCCTAAAGACGATCTATGGCCTTCAACTGACGTCCCAAGAACTTGAAATCTTCAGAGCCTGCACCGGAAGGGCCCATCCTCGGCCAGGGGGCTACGAGGAGGTTTTCATCATCGCCGGGAGGCAGGGCGGGAAGTCAACGACCATGGGCTTCGTGGCCGCATACGAGGCGGCCCTGGGCGGCTGGGAGAAGAAGGTCGGCCCGGGCGAGCAATGGAACATCTTCTGCCTGGCCGACACGAGGGAGCAGGCGGGCATCGTCTTCGGCAACATCAAGCGGTTCCTTAAACCCTTCCAGAGGCTCGTCAGGCGCGAGACGAACGACGAGCTCGACCTCGTCAACGGGGCTCACATCGCCGTCAAGGCGTCGGACTTCAGGTCGGTCAGGGGCTGGCGGCTGGCCCTGGTCGTCCTCGACGAAGTGGGGTTCTTCCCCAATGACAACGTCGACGAGCTCGTCTCGGCGCTGACGCCCTCGATCATCCCCGGCGGCCGGCTGATAGGCATCTCCAGCCCGAACAGGAAGGCGGGTTCGCTCTGGGCCCTATACGAAAAGTTTTGGGGGCGGGACGACGCCGACACGCTCGTCTTCAAGGCACCGACTAAGCTCCTAAACCCGACTTTCTCGGACAGGAAGATCGCCCGGGACATGGAACGGGACCCAGAGAGGTGCAGGGCAGAGTACGAGGCCGAGTTCCGAGATGACACAGGAGCGCTCTTCGACGGGGAGAAGCTAAAGGCCGCGGCGACAGGAAAGGAAAGGCCGGCCGAGAAGGGCGTGAGATACCAGGCTTTCATCGACGCCTCCGCGGGCAAGAACGATAGCATGACGCTGGCCATTGCCCACGCCTTTGAGGAAACGGTCTATCTCGACTTGGTCCGCGAAAATGCGCCGCCCTTTGACTTCGTCAAAGTTGTCGAAGGATATGCAGACCTCTTGCGAGAATATAGCATCCATGAATGCTGGGGCGACAGGTATGCGTTCGCCTCGCTCGAGAGCCAGCTCAGGTGGCACAGGATCGCCCTGAACCAGAGCAAGGCCAATGCCACCGAATTCTATCTGAAGTTGAAAGCGCTCCTCCAGGCAGGGGCCGTGGTCCTCTTGGATGACAAGAAGCTGACCGACCAACTGAAGCGGCTCGAGCTCCAGACGCTGCCCAGCGGGGCCGAGAGGATCGACCACCCGAAGAACGCCAACGACGACGTGGCCTCGGCTGCGGCCGGGGCGATCTACCATGTGTGCAAGGGGATGGCGTCCAGGCAGCCCACGCCTGGAATCGTCGTCCAAAGGCACGAGCACCCAGACCTGCAGCGCGAAAAGGAGCTGGCGGCAAAGGAAGGGTTGGAGAACTGCGAAAAAGAGATGATGGACTACATCAACGAAACTGAAGGGGGGCTCAGCATTCCAGTCAAGCCTGGGCGCTAATCTGTCCCCTTAAAACACCCCTAAACCCCTTCCCTGAAATCCTGATGGCCCACGGGTTCCGGCTTTAACTCTAAAGGCCAGCAAAGCCCCCCCCTCAGTCCTTGCCGAATATCCAAATCGCCGTGTGCCCTTCTACAGTGAGACGAGCGTCCGGTCCAAACCTGTATTCGGTTCTCGGCTCGACGGCTCTCTTCAGCGTGCAGACAACCTTACGGATCCGGTAAGTTGGGTTCGGCAGCGTGCTCACGAAGAACGTGAAAGTCCCCTCATGATATGCCTTCTTTCCGCGGTCTTCGGAGACGCTGTATCCGAGCGCCGTGACGAACTTATCGAAGGATACGCTTTCGGATGCGTCAAGCTCGAGATGCACTTCCGAAAGATCATTGAAGAGCCTCGATTCAAAAGCTTTCTTCTCCTCAGATGTCGTGTATCGAGAGGCGTTGTAGCCGTGGCGATCAAACAGGCCATCCTTCGTGAGTTCGATATTGCGGAACTTGATGTAGTCGCTGCGGAAATCCATCAGCCAGGTGCTGAAAGCCACCTTGTCGAGGGACTGAAGGCGGATGCTGTCGAACCAAGGGATGTTGTCTTTCCCCTCGACCTTCCTCGATAGATCGGAGAGCGTTTTCTCACCCGGCAAAGAGTCCAGTTTCCTTTTGATCGCTCCGCCGCTGCCCAGCCTTGAAGCGCTGAAACCAATCCCTGATGAGCCGTCCGTGAGACCCTCGGAGCCGCCCGGCGCGAAAAGTTCCAGGTAAGCGCGCCAGCCCATGAGGTAGGTTCCCGTCCAACTCTCGGTGACGGTCTTGATGGTTTCCTGCTCGAACATACTGAATTGTTCGGAGATGAACGCCGACTTAGCGATCGAATCAATCGTGCCCTTTTGAAGCGTCACGTAAACATGGTTTAGCTCGACCGACGGCTGGCCTGGCGTTTGTGCCCAGAGCGAAACCGCGAAGACCAAGGCCGCTATGCTGACCACAAGAGTAGTGCTTTTCATCTTCCCTCCCTGTTTGGACTGAAAACCTATATTAAGGCCTTCAACCCTAAAGACCGGCCAGCCTCCGCTTGGCGTCCGTAACCTCGGGCAGGCCCGGGTCGGCGTCCTTCCAGAGGTCGAGGAATTTGCGGTAGTTCGTGATGGCTCGCGTCTTGTCTCCCTGCTGCTCGGCGATCTTCCCCAGCATGTAGAACGCATTGGCGTAGAGGTCGCCATGCCAAACCCTTCCGATTGTTAGCCGTGTGATTTTTTCACATTCTTTGCAAGATTTCTCCAGATCCCCAGACTTGTATAGGGATAGGGCAAGACCGTAAAAGTAGATAGCATGGTCAAACTCACGACCAGGATCGCTTTCGAACCGCAGTCGGGCGCACGCCCTTCCAAAAAAGTCTAAAGCCTTCTTATGGTTCCCATTTCCAAGCTCTATCAGCCCCAGTATGTATTCAAAGAACCGAAGCTCTTCTGTGTTGATGCCCGTATCGATCAGAGCTTTCAGCTCCGCGGCGGTCTTTCTTGCCTCATCGAACGATTTCATCTTCGCCTGAATTCTTCCTTTGACGAAAAGGTCTCTTTTTTGCTGACTTGGTAAATAGGACAGTGCGGATTCACCCGCTGATTTTCGATACTCGGCCGAGAGCTTCAGATGCTGACCAAAAGCCTGATAGGCTTCTTCATAGCGACCGGCTTTTTCCAGCGCGACTGCCAAATCCACATATGCTCCTGCCTCCTTTTCTTTGTCTCCTTTCGATTTCTCGAGATCCTGTCGGCACAGGTTGACGTTCTCATTGAATTTTCCGCGGCTCAGAAGAAGTGCATCATAACCTAGGATCTTCTCCGCGCCGGCGAGATCGTCTTTGGAGAGAAGGGCCCAACCCATTTGGTATTTCCACCAAACAGGGTCGAGGAGATAGTTTTTTTCCGCCTCGCTAACAGCAAGGTCGAACAGCCTTCGGCATAAGTAGCTAGAAACCAACGCAGAGCGAACATAGGAATTATCTTCGACGTCCTGGAGGAACGAACGGCACAGATTCTCTGCTTTTTGATATAACCCTTTCGCCATATAACCGCCCGCCAGGCCTCCGACGATGAAGGCGTTGCTTCGGTTCTGATTCGCGACTTCGTAGTGTTGAATAGACTTGTCAATGTCTCCGGCCAAATCATATGTGAAAGCCAAAGCGGAATGGCCCACGGCGTCGCTGGGGTAGGCCTTCACCAGTTTTTCTAAGATCTCGATGGCCTTCGCATAATCCTCGTCGTTACTAAAGACCTGAGCTTCGATGAGCAGCCGCTCGTTTTCAGGAAGCCGCGTGCTCAGCTCGAGAGCTTTCTTGAAGTATTTCCGGGCTTCAGCGGCATGCCCGAGATTATTGTGTACCATCGCAAGTGATCGATAAGCCATGGCGAATTCGGGGTCTATTTCCACCGCTTTCTCCATGTAGGCGATGGCCTGTTCATATTCCAGTTTGTAAATGTGTCTCCTGCCTTCAATGTAATACTTGAGGGCTTCGGGAGAAGAGGTGGTGATCTTACCCGCCTCTTTTTCGACGTCGCTGGCAATCTGAGTCGCAGTGAGGTTAAGCCCTTCCTTGACCTGCCGCACTAACTCATCAACCTTGGCGATAATGTCCTTCTCATCACGGGCTTCAAGCCGGAGGTCTGTCGATCTCTCGGCAGTGCCCGGCTTCTGTAGGCCGGCGGTGATGATGAAGCCTTCGCCGGCCTTGATGAAGCTCCCTCTCAGGACATGGCTGGCCCGGGTCTGGGCGGCGATCTTTTCGATATCTTCCGAGGAATATTTTCTGGCGTCTGTAAGGCCGAGTTTCTTGAGGGTTGTGTAGATTTCCTCACTGGTAACGACTCGTCGGATGTACTTTGACTGGGAGATGTCCGTGTTGATCAGCTCTGCCAGCACTTCACGTAAATAATCCAGCTTTGAATCTCCAGACTTGTTCTCAAAGTAAAGGATAGCGAGCGTCGGCTGACCTGACGCGGTAGGAGACGGAGCAGCCTTATTCGAAGGGATAATGCGCCAGAGGAGGAGGCCGACTGCAACCAGAGCGAGTAGCGCAATGGCTGGGATGATCAATTTCTTCGCCGAAAAAGTAACCGTGATCTGCCTGGAGGTCATCGGTCTGCGTTTCGCGACGATGCGCTCCGTCGTCGGCAATCCCTGCTCGACCTGCTCCAGGTCCGCGTGCAGGTCCTCTGCCGTCTGATAACGCTTCCCCTTGTCCTTCTCCAGGCACTTCAAGATCACTCTGCTCAGGCCCTCAGGAATCTGGGTGTTGAGCTCCCGTGGATTCCGCGGCCGCTCGCTCTTGTGCTTGACGGCGATAGTTAACGGCGTATCGCCCTCGAACGGGACCCGGCCAGTGACCATCTCGAAAAGGATGACCCCGAGCGAGTAGATATCCGATCTCTGATCGACCTCCTTGCCCTCGACCTGCTCCGGGCTCATATATTCCGGTGTGCCGATCATCACCCCGGCGCCCGTGATGCTCTTGGCCGAAAGCGACCGGGCGATCCCGAAGTCCATGATCCGGGCGTTCCCGTCCTCGTCCACCATGATGTTCTGGGGCTTCAAATCCCGATGGGCGATCCCGAGGTGATGGGCCTCCGCCAGGCCTTCGCAGATCTGCTTCGCGATCGAGACCGCCCTGCCGGTTCCTAGCTGGCCGGTCTTACGGATGAGTTTCTTCAAGTCCTCGCCCGGAACATACTCCATCGTGATGAAGGTCGTGCCCTCGGCCTTGCCCAGGTCGAACATCCGGCAGACATTCCTATGGCTGATTTTCCGGGCGAGCTTTAGCTCATTTGAGAAGCGTTCGACCGTCTCCTTGTCCAGGGCGATCTCAGGCCGCAGGAGCTTGAGGGCGACCTTCTCTTTGATGTCAGTGTCTTGGACTTTGTAGACCCGGCCCATGCCGCCGTGGCCGAGCTCCTCGATCACTTGGTACCGGCCGGCGAACGTGGAGCCTGTGGTGAGCTCACGAACCGGCGTTTGAAGGGTCTCTGTCATGACCGGAGGATGTTCCTGGGACGGAGGGAGTTGCGTGCCGCACTCCCCGCAGAACTTCACGGTATCAGGATTATCGGCATGACAGGTCGGGCACTTGTTGGCCACTGCTGGCCCCCTTTTCTATGCAGGCCTCAGATTAACAGAGGGATGAGCGGGAAGTCAAACTTGGGCGCGCCCAGAGGGATTCGCCCCTCCCCGAAACCCCGATAGCCTACGATCCCAGTAGGATTAGTGTTTTCCGCATTCCGCCCGTTATCTGCGGCTTGCTGACGGACATTCTTGTGTGCTTTCCGGGACCGGTCTGAGATCGTCTACATCGTCCTCTGGAAGGCTGGCCGGCTGCCCAAAAGCAAGCAGGCCGCCCGCGTCGCCGCCAAGCATCCGGTGACCCTCGACAAGCGCTTCATCCACGCCAGGCCGGAGCGGAAGGAGGAGGACTAGGTCCGCACAGCCCCATTGGTCATTAAGCCCCGCCTGGAAGGCGAGGCTTTTCTTATGTTCTTAGTTCGATTTATTGAGGGCAGGTCAGAACGACTTGGCCAGATTCCACGTCCTTGTGCCAAAGAAGAGAGACGTGTGAATCCCCGCCAAGCTCTCTAGCCAGGGAACTAACCTTGCTCGGTTGCGGATTGTAAAGCGGATTGCTATGATTAATTCATGCATCTATGGCGCAAGAGACATATGCGCACCCTGCTGTTGGTCACAGCCGTGCTGGTCGTCCTGCCAAGTTATTTGCGGCTCTATTCACTCACAGGGGGTTCGGCAGCCCCGACAATTCTACGTGGCGACAGATTTGTTGTGAATCGCGCGGCGTACGATTTGCGAGTACCATATTCCCGCATTACGTTATTCCGTACGCGTTCGTTGCGGCGTGGAGACATAGTCCAGGCCCAGCTCCCCGCCCGCATCGGAATTGACATCAAGCGTGTTCTTGGGTTACCTGGCGAAACGATTGAAGTGCGTGAGAATCGTGTCATTGTCAATGGCCGGCCCCTACCTGTTCAGTCGCTTGACAACATCGATTTCGGCTGGGTGCCAACGGCATACCGCATAGGATCTACGGTCGTGATGGAGGACGGCCACTGGGCCGCCTACACGCCCGGAAAGAACCAGTATCGGAGTTCCCCGCCTGTCCAGCTTGGTCCCGGAGAGTACTTTCTGATGGGTGACAACCGGGATAATAGCTTTGATTCACGTGCATTTGGTCCAGTATCTAGGGAACGGATTTTCGGCAAAGTGATTGCGGTGATCCCGACCCGCCAACGTGTTGCGAAGCGCGATTAAAGAACTTGCCGGGAGTGACTTTCCCCGCTCAACGTATCACCTCTGAAGTGAGATCTTCGAGCACCCGCGCCGAGCGCGTCGCGGCCAAGCACCCCGTGACGCTGGACAAGCGCTTCGTCCACCCCAGGCCGGAGCGGAAGGGAAAGTGAACAGGCCGGACGCCAGAAGCGCCGTGCCGATTGGGGCGACGTTATTTAAGAAATGACCGCTTGATAGGGTCACTTCATCCGTCGCGGTCGAACCATCCCTTCGATAATAGGCATACAACGCAGAACTTACCCCCCGGCGTCACCTCCGTTAAATCGTCCTTGTACGTGATGGTTCCGCACCCATCGCAGATCCTGTTGTCAATGCCGATAAGCTCAGCGTCAGTGAGAGCGAGATCCGCAATGATCCGGGGGTTCGTCCGGCAGTACAAGCAGAGGAAGAGACCCGGCCTTACCTCGGTCAATTCTCCCTCCCAATACAATTTTTCACACCCGTCGCACTCCGCGATCTCGCTCGGGTTCCGCTCTTCGCGGATGATCGGGGCGTCGACTCGCTGCTCTGCCTCCGTCGGCGGGTCAACGGGCTGCTCCTTGGGGTCGAACGTGCGCTCTGGCGCTGCCTCCTTTTGCTCCTTAGCTTCGAGCGCACGCTCCGATGCTGGATCTTTGCCTGCCTGGCCCATCCCATTACGCTGCGTCCCAGGCTGGCTCTCAGTTCTCTTGTTGGTGAAAATGACCTCACCCCTGGTTGATTCGTTTTGGCTTGTGACAATCGCGCCAGGGACCCTTTCCCTGAATATTCGAGGCACGCCGTCTCTCACCCTATTGAGTCTCATCTGGCGGTTGCGCCGATCGACTTCCGATTCGCTCTCCCCAGTCGCCCAAAGCCCGTCCATGACTTTCCGCAGTTCAAATCCGATGGTATCAACAAGCTCAACACTGCGCCCGTCAACCAGCAGAACGTTTGAACCGAATATTTTGGCGCACGGCAGATGGGCCAACTCCCAAAGCGTCTGCAGCTCCTCTACTGATTGGCCCTTGGTGACCCGGCCAAGGATCTCCGGATCTTTATAACGGTCAAAACTGATGTAAAGGGAAAAACCCTTCTCGCCGTTCTCGAATG
This sequence comes from Candidatus Aminicenantales bacterium, assembly GCA_049512315.1. Taxonomy (GTDB): domain Bacteria; phylum Acidobacteriota; class Aminicenantia; order Aminicenantales; family Saccharicenantaceae; genus DATKJS01. Next base: position 29,546 of record JBEKXF010000002.1, read on the forward strand.
TGAATGTCACTCCCCCCGGACATCCGTAGCGGCGCCTGAAGGGTCCGGCCTCGAGGTCTTTTTCGACGAGCTCGTCATCATCAAAAAGTACGTACAGAAGGTTCTTTGACCTATGCAGGGAGATTTCCATCATCGCACCGCCTTTCTCTGTTCCCGAGGTCATTTAAGCACAGATTCCCAAGGGCGCGTCAACTTATTTCGCCGCATTCAATTCCATCTCCCCGGAAAGCTCCCTTTGCATTCTGGAATTGCCCAAGTGAAACTGATTCCATTCCCGCCCCAGAGAGGTTGTCCTCAATTGCGTCCATTCCAAGTGGAAGCGTGTGCTCGGAACTTGGCGAAAGTCTTATTGCCGCAACAGACGTCGCCGAAGAAATCGGCCCGCATCTTTTCAAGGGCCCTCTCTCCCGCGTCATTGGCGGCCGACCCGGGGTGCAGCACCCTGGCCGTCTCGTTCCTTCGTTCCTGGTCTATCATCTTGTTGACCTTCTTCAAGTCGCCCGCAAAATCCGGGGTTTTAATAGGGGTGCTCAGATGTTCCGCTATCCATCTCAACTCCTCAGATTCTTTCTCATACCCTATCCATTGCCAACTGCAGAGATTGGCCCATTTTTCCCTGGCGATGGGGAGCATGTATTTTTCGGTCGCGCCTGTCTCTTTCTTCGCGCTTTCCGGCAGGGACTTCCACTCGGGCCACTCCCTCGTGTCGACATAGAAAAAGGTCCCGCGCGAGTCTGTGGAAAGGATGAACCAGTTGACGCAACAGGCGTACGTGAGTTTCGCACACCACGCTGCCCGGTTCTTTCTCTTGGTCTCGACGTATCTTGCCCAGCCCGCCTTCACTATGGGCTTATGCTTTGAGCAGTACCCGGCACGGCTTCCCCAATACAACCGGCCGCAGTCGTGAAACCGACAATTATTGAGCGACTTGCCTCCGGACGAGAAGTATCTGTTGCAGATTCCTACCAACCAAAGCCCGACTTTGCCGTGCTTCTTCCTACTGTAGATCATGCTCATGTCAGGACGCTTTCACCGCATTCGCGACCGCGGGCACGGGGCAGGCGATGACGGCCGGGGACTCGTTGCTTCCAGAACAACGGCTGTTTTCATTGGCGCTCTTTATCACGGGATTTCGCCTCCTTCTCCGAATAGACGGAATTCGTTGTCTCCACCAGGTCCCTGGGAATAATGGCCCAAAGTTTCCATTCGCTATCGGCCAGAACTTCCCAGCCTTCAGAAACCGGCATGCCGGTGATGCTCTCTCCTTTGCGATAACGTTTTCCGTTCTCGGCGACGATGTCGACCTTCGGCTTCAGCCGCCAGCCCGTGTAAACCAATTTTAAGACGCGACTCATCGGCAGCTCATCGGGCCACTTCGCGCACGTAACCCTTATCTCCGGCGGGGTCGCATTTACGGCCCGGCTACTGTTGAACCAGCGAGCACGGGTCCCCGCTTTAACCATGCTGTCCGGAATGATCATCGAAGGCGTGACGTCGACCTTGACTATGTTGCTGTTATCGTCGCCGGTTCTTTCGCGGGTGCGCCAAGTGTCTTCTATAAACTCCGAATACTCGGCTCCGACCTTCCATCCCGTGTCGACGCGACTGCCGACAATGAACTTCCCGGCCGGAATGAACTTTCCATGTCTGAGGGGAACATTGACCTTACACTCCAGCCATTGCAAGTCATCGAGTTTACGGAACGGTTCTTCAACTTCCACCGCGCTGTCCGGGATAAGGAGCGAGTGTTGGTCGCCCACAAGGTCGATTATCCAGCCTTCCGACACCGGAAAACCCAGACCGCGTGTTCCAGCTCCATAGCCAAGACCGGGCGAAAATTCAATGGCTGTTTTGAGCGTTATCCAACATGCGGTCTCCAATCGACCGGAAGTCTCTTCCCGCTTTGGGATCTTTTTCACGGGCAGTCCCAAGGGCTTTATCGCCTCGACCACTTCAAGGGGGACAATGGTGGAATAGCCATCATCAAACTCTACACGCCAGCCAACCCCACGCCCATCCCAGAGAATAGCCCACAAACTCGGGCTGGGCCCCGGACGACCTAGAACAACAGTCCCGGCTGGGACAACCATTCCCGCTTTAATCGTGATGTCGTACTTGAACTTCAGCCATCGCACGCCATCGTCCTTTGGCTTCTTCTCGACGGTCACATGTTGCTCCTTAAGTTCACGAGTCATGACACCCTTCTCAACTGCTTCATGGATCACGGGGTTGAAGGAAACAGGACCTGCATTTGGGTACTGGCTCAGTATCCGGGATCGAATTTCCAGAAATTCTTCCCGGGTCCCCTTGAAAAGGTAGCAAGTCCCTTTACAGTCGGGACACTCTTTCCACGTTCGTCCCTCATCAACATCCAAGACGCCGCGACCCTTACAGGTTCGGCAAGTCTCTGTTCGACGGCCGATCAACTCGTGGACCAACTGGCAGTGCGGGCCCATGGGCTGAAAGCCCGTCCGCCTTAGGTAAGCACTCATCCATTCGATCGTGCCCAGATGCCACCCATCGTACTCACCAGGTTGTCCACAATTCCTACAATTGGGAGTCCCCATGCCAACGACATGGGGAGAACACTTACAACGCGGACGCCACATTTTCCCGGGCATGACTGTAACCTCCTTATCAGCGTCAGGAGGCCGGGTATCTGAGGGGAGCGGAAAGCGGATTGGCGGGCAACAAAAAACCCGCTTCTCCTGGCTCAGGAGAGCGGGTCATATCGCCCGGACACTTTGTTGCCGCTTTCTCAGCGACCGCATCCTCGCTCCGTGCGAGTGGCACCTTGGGTGTCCGTCCCAGGTTGCCGGGCCCTGCATTAGAGGGCCTCTCCTGATGCCGAATATAATATAAGCTCTGGGACCCGGAAAATCAAGCGTTTCTACAGTATTCCTCTGGAAAACGAACAGACAAAGCTATTCCATTACGGTTTTTTCGAAGGCCCTCGTGTTCACATTCGGCACTCCGACGCCTTACATAACTTGCAAATGAGCTGTTCCGGAGTGAACCATACCCTGCCCATCGAGACTCCCCCCCGGCTGACCGGGCAACTGCTGGGAGTTGTTATGCGGCTTGGAAGAGTTTGCCGCCCGCCCAAGAACGAGCGCGTCGCCGCCAAGCACCCCGCGACGCTGGATCGGCGGTTCATCCACCCCGGGCCGGAGAAGAGGGAGGAGTAGGGCGGCCGGTCTATAAGCCCCGTTGGAAGGCGGGGCTTTTTTATATTCTCAGTTCGATTAATTCGGGGACAGGTCTCTCGGGCACGAATGGAGATGATTATAAAGTGCTCTTGTGCGGAGGAGTCCTATAATCAAGGCCCACCATTAGCGGTTCCGGTTCGTCTTCATACTGGAGTCGGTTTCGCCGGTAGAGAAAATGGATTTGATAGGCTCTGATCCCGATAACCGCCACTAGAACGCCCGCATAAAAATATATGAAGCCTAGAGGCGACCGAAGGAGTGCCAGTTCTAGACGGCTCATGACGTTGATATAAGCAATGAACCCTAACAGATAAAAGAGCCAGAAGAATTGGATTCTTTCTTTCCCTGGAAGATAGGAACATGTAAAGGGGATCTTAAGAGAGCGGATGAGGAGGATTTCCATAACGAGGATCGATACGGCTAATCCGTAAAGAGAATGATAGAACGCCGTTTGGGGATCCCAAAGCACTGTGTAGACGGCAAAGATAAGAATGAACAGGGGACAAAGTCTCAAAAGCAGGATAGCTTTCCTGAGGCCAGTAAAGTAGGCCAGGATCTGAGGCCTCTCCGTCAAACGAAAGACCCAATTTGCCTCAAGGGAAACTGGCACATTCATAACGGATCTCAGGCCTAAAAGAAGAGCAAAGGACAGGACCAAGGGAATGGAAACCAAAGTTGCATTGATACTGAGAAGGTTGCCCTTTTCGACGGTTCGCATCGTTATAAGAAAGGGCACAAGGGCCACGCCGCAAGCAAAGTATGTGGCCAAGCGCATTCTATGGAACACGCTACTTCTCAGTGTCTTTCTGTAGAAGTGAAAAATTGCCCGTTGAGTAGAGTTTCTTAGCAGAATGCTGTTAAAAGCAGTTTCAAGGGACCAGCGGATCTTTCGGAGTCGCAAGCTATGGCCTGCAAGACTTCTCCGGAGCGAACGCCCATAGCTAAGCCCCATCGTCAAGATGAATACGAAACCCATTACGGCCAAGCCAAATAGCGCATACTTATAATACCCATGAAAAGGCAGCCGGGGGCTTCCCAAAGCTGTCTCGTATAGGTCGGTGAACCAGAAGGGAGGAAAATAGTTGAAGAAGTGGCCCATTATTGAAGAATCCGATGCGAGCTGTTTTGTGGAGATCAAGTTTTCAAGGCCGTAAACGAGAATCCTCAAATAGATTAGGATGAGAAATAATTGGAGGATCACAAAGAGGGAACGCAGATATGTCGATACTTTCGTGAAAATCGTAGACCCCAATAGGCACTGGAGCAGACCGAAGAGGACGACATAAAAGAAAAACCCAAAAAAACAGGCCGAGAACATTATCAAAAAATGGATGATGGCGTGCCCGAAAAAGAAGAGCACGCTGGGAGATCGCCACCGAGGGAGGAGCAGGATGAAGAAAGGAGAGGAAAGCAGGTTCAAACCTAAACCGAACAGGCTGGCAAAGAGCAGCAAACTGGCGAATTTCGCTGACAGGATTGTCCTCGTTCTCAAGGGAAGTGGGTTGAGGTTAGAAGAGTCGCGCCGATCCAGAAATATGAAGTCCCACTCGAGGATAGCCATAAAACCCATAATCAGCATGAAGAACGTAATGATGATCATTTTTTCTAACCAGGATTGGCCAGTGTCGCGAGTAAAGTCATACTTCCCCAGGAACACGTAAGCGACGAGACCAGAAAAAACCGCCAGTGTCGCGAGTATCCCGATCACGCGTTCCTTCATCTGGTCTTCGAAGTCCACGAGGTCATTTCTGAAGAGCCGAAGAAAGAAGTGTCGGGTAAGGATCCGGAATTGTCGGGCTTCAAATGAAGCTGCATGCAAGGCGTTCCGGATGGAAATCAACTTTCCTTAACTCCCCCGTTTAATGGCCTCGGCAATGCCCCGGGCCGTTATCTCCGGATTCTCACTGACCACGAGGCGGCTGAAGATCTCTTCCAGGGAGGGGAGGTTCATCAGGTGGCTAAGGTTCTCAACAGAATCATCAGCTGCGATGATTCCTTTATCGATAATAATAACCCTTGAGCAGACTTTTTCGACGACCTCCAGGACGTGGGACGAGTAAATGATTATTTTGCCTTCCTGGGCGAGCAGAGCGAGAAGGTCTTTGACGACGAGAGCCGTGGTAACGTCCAAACCGGATAAAGGTTCATCCATCAAAATGACACGAGGATCATGAAGGAGGGCTGAGGCTAAAAGGACCTTCTGAACCATTCCCTTGGAGTAGGATGCCATGGCCATGTCCATCTCTGAGGACAAACCGAGGAGTTGCATGAGTTCAGTAACCTTGGTTTGTAGAAGGAGATCCGAAAGCCCTCGGAGGCGGCCAACCATGAACAGATAATCCCAGGCACTCATGTGCTTGTAAACGTCGGATTGCTCAGGGACATATCCGACGGTACTTTTATAAGCAAACATGTTTTGCCTGATCGGGTGACCTTGGTATAGGATTTCACCTTCAGTTGGTTCGAGCAACCCAGCCATCATTTTAATCGTTGTGCTCTTCCCGGCTCCGTTCGGACCCAGATACCCGGTAATTTCACCCGGCTTTAGGACAAAACTCACGTCCCGGACAGCCGGTATGGCCGAATACTTCTTGGTCACTCCCCTGAGTTCAAGCATGGTTCCCTCGCGTTCATTGACCCCCCCCTTGAATCTTAAGCGGCTCAGACTTCATGTAGTCGCGGCGCTCGACAAGCGCTTCATCCACCCCAGGCCGGAGCGGAAAAATGCCATTCAGGAAAAGAAAACCAATTCTCTATTTTTTAACCCCATACTTACTTTCGAACTCTTTGAGTAGCTTAGCCCGAGCTTTAATGCTGTCAGGGTAAAGGTAGAGGTTCATGATCTCATTAGTCACGGCGCCAGCGACTTCGCCGATGGCCCCCCTATCAGCAATATTGATCCGCAACCCATTAACATCTTCGACGAATCCCACAAACTCTTTTTCAAAGACCGGTGACAGGACTCCCTTCTTGCCCGGCATGACAAACAACCTGAGCACCAACAACACCCGATGGTATCTCTTGAAAAAAAGCGGATCTATTTGGTTCTGATCTCTTTCTTTAATGGCCTCCGCGTAGAGGGCTTCAAGTCCGGCCGCGTATTCGGCTTCACTGACAGTCGGTCGTTCAGCCGCATTCTTGAACATCAAGTTCAGCTTATCAATCAGGACCTTTCCGTCTTTGTCCTGAGCGGCGAGACCAAGGCTAAACATTAGTAACAAGCCAAAAACAAATATTCTTTTTGCCATATTAGACCTCCTGGTATTTTCTTGAATATTCTAAAAGCCATTTTTCCAGAGTCCTGTCAAAAAAGAGAATGCGGATGGTTTCTTTTAGACCCAGCGGAGTGTAGTTCTTTTCCGGCTGAGCAATATTTCCCTTCTCATTCTCCGGCTCCGCAGGGGGAACCGCGGATTCGAATATTCGTTCATACGTTGAACCAAATCCTCCAGGACGTTGGCCCGGAGAGGAGTAATGGAGTACGTGGCTTTGCCCTTCAGAAATCGATTGAATTGTCGGCAAGCTCATGAGGTATTGGGTGATAAATCTGCTCTGCCCGAGGGCCTGGTTTGGCGAAGAAGACGGCTTCCTGAAAAGAAAAATAGTGATTATAACGAGCAATAATAAACCAATAAAGTAGGCAGGCTTTAGGTACCAAGGGAACGATCTTATCCGTTTCGTAGCACTAGGAGCGACTGCCTTCAGAAGACGTTCCTTTAAGGCCGATTCAGGGGAGTTCTTGTCAGCGCTCTCCAACTCCTCACGTATAAGCCGGTTAATGATCTCTTCCTCACTTCCCATTTTCTCTCCCATAGCCGTTCTCCTTAAGCTCCTCCATAACCGAGCGGCGTGCCCGGCTCAGTCGTGACATCACTGTCCCAATCTTAATTCCAAGAGTTTCAGATATTTCCTCATAGGACAACTGCCCATATTCCCGCATAACAAACACGTCGCGGAATCTAGTGGGCAAACTCTGCACAGCTCCTTTCAGGACCAGGCCAAGTTCGCCGCGGATTATTGACATTTCGGGGGTATCTCGTTCAACCATGGGTAACTGATTATCGTAGAACAACCTTCTATCCTGGCGCTTCTTCCGTAGATGGTTAAGGCAGACATTCCGGGCTATTCTTAAGAGCCAAGGCCTAGCGGAATTCTGGACTCTTACTGAGCCGATATCTTGCCAAGCTTTCAAATAGACGTCCTGATAAAGTTCCTCAGCATCCGAGAGGTTGATCGAATATCCTAGGCAGATATGAAAGACAAGGGCTGAATTGGTCAGCAGTTCTTCGAAAAGTTCTCTATCCGGGGAGGCGGCCCTTTCATGCGTGGTATACATCTTCATATATACAGACACATCAAGAGCTTGATTATTCCAAAAGGCACGTTAATTTCTGAACTCGGTAATGCCCAACCCCGGCTGTTGACCTACCCCCGCTCAATTTATCACCCCTGGATTGAGATTTTCAAGCAAGTACGCCGAGCGCCTCGCTGCGAAACACCCCATGACGCTGGACAAGCGCTTCATCCACCCGAGGCAGGAGCGGAAGGAGGACTAGGCAAGTCGGGACCGTCGGACGCCAAGCCCCATTGTTTAGGTGGGGCTTTTATCATATCTTCCCAGTTTTTCCTCATTTTATTTCGGATCCAGACTTTGTTTGGGGGGCTTTGTATTGATGTTGCGCTAATTTGTAATGTACAATTCAGTTAGATGAGGGGGATGACCGCATGGCACTAGAACAAACACAGGCTCAAGTACCGAAGGTTCAGCATATTTGGTGTAGCGTTACGATCAGTAAGAAGATGGAAGATGTTTTCACTGGCTTTATTAACGGCCAAGCGCAGGTGGGTACAAATATTTCTGAATATGTAGTTTATCTTGCCACACTTGGAGGCAGTCCATTTTCTGCTATCAGTCTCTATAATTTTGTTAAGGCTATCCCACAAAAGACTACCGTTTATAACATGGGTAACGTTTCTTCAGCTGGCGTCCCCTTCTTTTTGAGTTTTCAAACGAGAATTGGCGTTCCGGACTGTAGTTTTATGGTTCATCAGACAACACTTGCACGCACAGCGCTGCCTGATAACTTTAACGTCTTTGATTTAGATACGACAAAGGCCAATTTATCAGCGACAGATGATAATACTCAAAAAATAATTCTGAAAGAAACGACCCCTCGTGCTTCGAAACCTCTTACAGCCGCAATAATTCGGAAGGCCTTTTTAAAATCAACAACGTACCATGCCGCCGAAGCACAAGCGCATGGTTTTATTGATAAAATAGAACTACCCAAACTGCCAGATACTGGCCTTATATATATTACCGATCAATATCTTGCTACATTGCCTGGCTAATGGATAATTATGGCGGTCTGAGCGATGGGGCTTCAGGCCCCCAAAAAACACATCCCAAAGTGGATTCTAACGTCCTTAATAAGGTTCCATCAAATGGACGACGAAACCTATTTGCTACACGGATCTTCCGATGAGGTTATCCACAAGACCGAAAGGCAATCGCAGCAAAAAGCATCATTATTTGCCTAGGCACTACTTAAGGGGATTCGTCGATAGTGGAAACTGCTTTTTTCTTTACGATAAACTTAATGACAAGATATTGCCCAACCCCCTAACCCCCGATGCCGCTTTCTTCGAGAACAACTTAAATACAGTATTTTTCCCTATGGGAGGGTCATCGGATTACTTAGAGAATCTTTACGCACTCATTGAAAATGAATCATGGGGTCCATTAGATAATATTAGGAATTCTACGAACAAGACAAAGATTCGGTTGTTGGATAAGATGCGCCTCTTTCTTTTTCTTCTATTTTTGCATTGGAGATTACCGGGCAATATTAAGTATGTTGAGGAGTTATCAAAGGACTTCTTTGTCGCTGATAATGATCTCTGTTTCTTTACGCTCAAGAGTAAGAGTGGTGAAAACGTACCCAAGGAAGTTTTAGATCTTGTTAGAAACTCTGCTGCATTTAAAAAGTCTTCAAAACTAATGCTTCCATTCGCTCCGTTCTATGACGGCAACTGGAGCGAAAGAATAGAAAAATGGAGATTTTTATATACTGGAGACAGCGCCAATTGGTATCTCGTAGGAGACAATCCCATTATCACCAAGGGCGATAACGACCATGACCCCGTAAATTGCCTTAATGAGTTTGTTTTTCCTGTCTCCGGAAGAATACTTTTAGTAAACACTGACCAACCAATAAAAAGAGATATGCCTCCTGAATTCGTTGTGCAGGTTAATGTTTCAATCATCGAAAGGGCTCAGAGATTTGCTGCTTGCCAAAATAGAGATTTCTTGGAAGCACTAACAAAGTATTACAGAGGGTATGTTAATTTCAAACGAACAGACGTGATAATTAGCGACATGTTTGATATGCTAAAACAGTGAAGGCAAATCCGAATATTGAACCGAAAAAAAACATTTTGGCGAGGGCCGAATGCAATATTCGATGAGAGAGAGATGCGTACAACTGTTCGTCAGGACCAAGCTAGGCGACAGAATGGTGGCGCAAGATCCTTAGGAACCAGCCTTCGTTATTAGCATGGCGATAAGAAGACGCTTTCTGGACGTTCCAGATTATACACTGGCCAGTCTTGACGACATCACTGAAGCGCTTGAGAATTGTTCTGCTCAAACTGAAAAGGACCTCATTGAATTCAAGAAGATCAAAGACAAAATTGAAAAGAACGTTGAAAAAGGCTCTGAGCTCTCGAAAGAAGCCGTTTTAGTCAAGCGCTACGTCCAATATTGGATGAGCCTGTTAGAAGATTTCCAAGCGGACTTAAAACGAATTCTGGATGAATTGCCCGGAGGCGTCGAGGAACGCCACCTGGAGGCCCTAAAGCAAATTCACGAGAGAAGCCTTTTTGAACAGGAGCAAAGTTGCAGCCGTTTCGAGGAAAAAGTTATAGAGAATTTGAATAATCAGTCTTTAGAAACTCTGGCAGACGAGGCTTTCGAACTTGCTTTCCAGGGATTTTACGATAACGTCGTGCTCGTAGATCTCGGCAACCGGCTACGGGCATTTATCGGAAGCAAAAAGGGCCAGCGGACTAGAACAAAGGGCATAGGACCTTTAGAGGTTCCTCAGGGTTCGTCTTGGGGCGATATATCAATCCGCTTCTTGGACGGAGAATCCGTGGAGATCAGGGCGGGGAGAAAACCTCTGGGGGCATGGAATTTCGCGGTCTTGGGGTTTGAAGACAAAAGAGCAAAACGGCCAGACCAAGTATGGCAGACTCTGTGGTTGTTGGGCCTGAAATGTGGGGAGATTTCGTGGGAAACCAGAAGCGATTCGGGGAGGATAAGACTCACGCTACAAAAGAACATATCAATCCTCCGAAAGAGGCTGAAAGCCCTTTTCGCTCTGTCTGAAGATCCATTTTTTCCCTACGATAAGGCAAACGCCTACAAAGCGAAGTTCAACGTAATCGCGAATGAAAAAGACGCTTAGGCCGTTTAGTATATTCGTGGAAAAATAACAGACTCTTCCCCAGCCTGAATTATCAGGCCTTCATACGCAAATTTTTACTCAAAGACTAATTATTTTATATCTCCCGCATAATCGATAAGTTCCTCACCGCCGCTCTTCAAAAATATCGGTGAATCCAATATTTCTGCTGAATTTTCAGCATTTAGGGTGAGGAACAAAATGAACCAGGTTATGAAGTCTCATAAGGGCATCGGCCAACTCAAGACTAGACCGAGGTACGGCAGGAAGCTCGAACTTGACGCTTACCTCACCTGGGCGTTCCCATGACAGCCAAGAGCATTTACGGAATGGCGCGACATGTGCGCCCTCGGGCGACACAAAATCTAAGCTAAGGAGTAATGAGATGGATAACATCAGCGCTAACACGGTTGGCGGCACGGCAACGTCCCAGGGCAGGACTGGCAAGGCCAACGGCAAGAAGACGCTGCCTCGTAGCGCCGCCTGCTACTTGTTCGTCGTGCACAGCGTCGTCGATATCATCCGGAGCATGCAAGAAGAGGCCTTGGCAAAACACCGTTTTAACCTAAGGGCCTATGCCGAGAGCAAGGAAGGAGCCCTGATCGTAGCGGAGTGCGTGGATTACGCAGGGGAATGTCCCAGGTGCTTCAAGAACGCGAAACCGGTCTACTTCAAGCTGGAGTCAGGATCAGGCCTCTACGTAGAGGCCCCGGAACTCTACGAGCCCCTCTGGAACCCCGAGTCCAGAAAGCTGCAGGAGATGCTCGCTGCCGGGGCGCCCCTGCAAGCGCGGTACGAGCAATTCGAGAAACAACGGCGGGGGAAGGAGGCCGGAAAGTGACCGCTGTGGGGAGGCCCGGACAAACGCCGGGCCTCCCCTAGGCGGCCTCACGGTCTTATTCGGCCTCACGAAAAACATTAAAAAAGGAGAACTAGAATGAACGTTAACTACACGGATGTCGGGACGGTAGCGTCCCAAAGCGGGTCAGAGAAAGCCGATCACCGGCGGTCTTTTCACCAAATCCATGGCGCTCGCCTCTGCAAGCTGAAGCAGTGCGCTGCCGGCGCCGAACTCCGCCTGAACAAGTACGCAGGGGACCTCGGCTGGTTGATAACGCAGACCGCCGGCGAGCAAGATCCATTTCCTGAGGTCCTCGAATGCTTCAAATGCAGTGCGCGGGACGGCAAGCTCGTCATCGATGATGTCCCCGTCTACTTCATCTGGGACATCGAAGCGGAGAGCTACGTGGAGGCCCAGGAGCTGTACGGACCCATGCAGAAGCCCGAATCGAAGAAGCTCCAGGAGCTGCTCGCGGCCGGCGCGAGCCTGCGGAGACGCTTCAGGCGGTTTGAGGAAGAACAGCGGCAGAAGGAGGCCGGTCATGAGCAACGCAAACGAATCTCCTGAGGCCGCCGAACTCGTAAGGGTAATGGCCCTGGCCAAGCTTCCGCCTGGGGAGATCATAGACAGGCTTCTAGACCTGGCCATGGTGTTTGCGACGGGAGTATTGAAGGAAGGCGTGGAAATCAGGAAGGTCACGGTCGGTGAATGCCGAGCAAGATTCGAGGCCATAATGAAACTCCGGGTCACCGACGAGGCCTGGATGGCGGTTGCCGAGGCCTATTTCAAGAGGATGCAAGAAAAACCCAACTAACGCACGGGGCGGGGGCCGGGGGTTGCAGACCCTGGCCCGCTCAACACCTTAAACAAGAGCGTGTGCGGCTGTGCGGGAACACGTTATTATATCGGTTGGAGAAACGTAGCGATGAAAAGGAAGGACTTATTCAAGTCGCCGGACCCGAAGGCCGACTACAAGAAACTCATCAACGCCGCTAAGGCGGACCTCGAAGAAGCGATGGAACGGGCAGTCGAGCTCGACAATCTCGCTGATCTGGCCAGAGCCCTGGGGAAGGCCGAATGGAGCAAGAAATGACCGGCGTCATCTGGGTCAGGGTCTCGTCGGTCGAGCAGGCCCGCGGCTATTCCCCCGACGCCCAACTCAGGGCGCTCAGGGAGGCCGCCAAGCAGAGGTCCATCGACATCGTCAGGGAATTCAAGGTCGCCGAGTCTGCAAAGACCTCGGAGACGAGGAGGAGGTTCCGCGAGCTGGTCGACTTCATCGGCGAGCACAAGCCCGATTACCTGATCGCCCTAGCCATCGACCGCATAACGCGGAACCCCGACGACCTCTACGCCATCCACAACCTAATCGACAGGGGCGGCCTCAGCGTTCTACTGGTGAACCAGAACAAAGTCATCAACAGGGACTCCCCTCCCGTGGACAAGTTCACCTTCATGATGTTCGGGAACATCGCCTACCTCGACAATATGCAGAGGGGTGAGCGGGTGAAAATGGGGATGCTGGAGAAGGCCCGAGGCGGCGTCTTTCCGTCCCGGGTCCCGGTCGGCTACATGAACGTTCCCGACCCCACGGATCCGTCAAGCAGACGGCCGACGGTCGCTATCGATCCCGCAAGGGGCCCGCTGATCAGGCTGGCCTTCGAACTCTACGCCCGGGGCGGCCATTCCCTGGCGACCCTCCGCGACGAGCTCAACCGCCGCGGCCTGCGGCAGAGGCCCACGTCGAAGAACCCGAACGCACCGATAAGCATCTACGGCCTCCAGGTCATCCTCGGCAACCCCTTCTACTACGGCATGGTGAGGTGGGGCAAGCAGGTGTTCCCGGGCACGCACGAACCGCTGATCTCGGCGGACCTGTTCAACCGGGTCCAGGCCCGCCTCAGGGAGAACTGCAGCTACGCCAAGCCGGCCGCGAAGAAGCATTTCGCCTTCAAGCCCTTCCTGAGGTGCGGGCACTGCCAGGCCGGTATAACGGCCGAGGAGAAGGAGGGGGCGCACAAGAGCGGCACGTACGTCTACTACCACTGCACCCACTCCAAGGACAGGAACTGTCCCCTGGGCATGTTCCGCGAGGAAAAGGTCGACGGGATGTTCGCCGAGGCCCTGGGGAAGCTCTACATCGACGGGGCCATCGCCGGCAAGATCAAGGAGCAGCTGAAATCGGCCCACGGCGAGCAGGAAGGGGCCGACAAGAGGGAGCTGAGGAGGCTCCAGTCGGAATACACGCGGAAGACGAACCAGCTCGGCCTAATCTACGACGACCGGCTGGACGGCACCATCACGAAGGAGCAGTACAAGGAGAAGCAGGCGGCCCTGGAGCGGGAGCTGGGGGCGATCCAGGCCGACATCGATAAGCTGGGCAGCGTCAACAGGAAATACAAGGAGGAGGGATCGATCGTCATCGACCTCCTCAGCGGCTTCAAGGACATCTACCAGGCGGCCGACCTCGAGGGCAAGGCCGCCATCCTCGGCGCGGTCGTCGACAGCGCCAGCCTGAGGGGCGACGACCTCTTCGTTTCCTGGAAGCAGCCCTTCGACATCCTGTTCACGCTCGGGGAGGGGGAAAGGGTTCTAAGAAAAACAAAATGGCGTGCCTAAGAGGATTCGAACCTCCGACCTTTGGATCCGGAGTCCAATGGTCTATATGCTTGAAAAGGTATCGCAAATTTCTGAGCAGGTTATCTTCTTCGTTATCCTTGAATGGGGGTAACGGGTCAGTTGGCCAGGCAGGGCTCGCTTAGGGTCCATCTAAAGGGCCTGGATAAGCAGGCAGACCACTCCGCCGTGTCACAGCCGTGTGCCCGTGGCGTGCCAGACTAAATTGCAAACGCCGGGAAGGGCGCAAAATTCCTGTGACGGTTTTGTGACCGTTTTGTGACGGATTAGATTGAAAAGCGCTGAACCTACGGACTCAGACGGAAAGCGAAAAGAGGTTCGAGAAAAATTCTAACTCGCTGAAGACAGGGGAAATAAGGCAAAAAAAATGGTAGCGGGGGTTGGATTTGAACCAACGACCTCCGGGTTATGAGCCCGACGAGCTACCAGGCTGCTCTACCCCGCGGTACCGGCGTTATTATAGCAAATCCCGCCCATTTGTCAAAGATATTCTGTCCGGGGCAAAGTTCCCTTCCCCTCCCCTGCTCCCCCGGCAAATTCCGGCTTGACTTTATAGCCCGGGGTCAATTTAATATAGGGGCGCAATCCATCATGGCCTGGGTCATTTTCGGTTTCCTCTCCCTCCTCTGCGTCGGCTCTGTCGTGGCCATGATCATTTCCAGGAACCAGGCCCATGACGCCCTTTTCCTGGTCCTCTCGTTCGCGTCTCTCGGCGGGATCTTCGGCCTCCTCGACGCTCCCTTCGTCGCCGCCGTCCAGGTCATCATCTATGCCGGCGCCATCATGGTCCTTTTCCTCTTCGCCATCATGACGATCAACCTCAAGGAAAGCCTGCCGCCCGAGAGAAAAAAGGTCGTTTTCGGGATCTCCGCGGTCCTGGGGTGCGTCCTCTTCGCGGAGTTCCTCATCGTCGCCCGGAGGGCCTTTTTTCACGGGGCGGAAGCCGCTCCTGCCGGAGGGGCGAACCCCGCCGGGCTCGGGCATCTCCTGTTCACCGATTATCTGTATCCTTTCGAGCTCACGTCCTTGCTCCTCATCGCCGCGCTTGTCGGGGCCCTGACCTTGGCCGGGAAAAAGGGGTCTTCGTGATCCCCGGGTCCGCCTTCCTCGTCCTGGCCATCGTCCTTTTCGTGCTCGGCGTCCTGGCCTTTTTCATCAAGAGGGACCTCCTGACCCAGTTCATGGCCGTCGAGGTCATGCTCAATGCCGGGAACCTCGCCTTCCTGGCCCTGGCCAAAGCCTCCGGCAAAGCGGAAGCCCAGGTCATCGTCTTTTTTATCCTGACTGTGGCCGCGGCCGAAGCCGTCGTCGGGATGGCCATCGTCCTTCACTTTTTTAAACAGCGGAAATCCATCCGGACCGAGGACGTGAGCGGGCTGAAAGGATAAAATGGCCGGGATCTTCTGGCTGATACCGCTCATCCCGGCGCTGAGTTCTCTCGTCGTCGTCCTCTTCGGTTCAAGGATCTCCCGGAAGGCGATCTCGCTCCAGGCTTGCCTGGCGGTTCTGGCTTCGTTCATTCTCTCTTCCGCGGCCTTGGCTCATCTCGTGAGAATGCCCCCGGAGTCGGCCCGCCTCACCAAAACCCTCCTCGGCTGGATCTCGAGCGGCGCCTTTTCCGCACCGGTAACGTTCTTTTTCGACCCTCTAACGGCCGTCATGTGCCTCGTCGTCACCGGGGTCGGGTTTCTGATCCACATCTATTCCGTGGGCTACATGGCGGAAGACCGCTCCTATGCCAGATACTTCGGCCTCCTCAACCTGTTCACCTTCTTCATGCTCGTCCTCGTCATGGCTTCGAACATCGTCCTGATGTTCGTCGGCTGGGAGGGCGTCGGCCTCTGCTCCTACCTCCTCATCGGCTTCTGGTTCGAGCGCCCGGCCGCGGCCAAGGCCGGCCTGAAAGCCTTCATCGTCAACCGGATCGGGGATGCGGCCTTCATTCTGGGCCTTCTCTTTCTTGTCTTGAACGTGGGCAGTCCCGAATTCGCCAAGATCAACGGGGCGGCCGCCGGCGGGGCTTTGAGCCCGGGACTCGTGACCCTGGCGGCCATCCTGCTTTTCGTCGGCGCAGCAGGTAAGTCCGCCCAGATCCCGCTCTATGTCTGGCTCCCGGACGCCATGGAAGGGCCGACGCCGGTCAGCGCCCTCATCCATGCCGCGACCATGGTCACGGCCGGAGTTTACATGGTGGCCAGGCTGAACGGGCTCTATTCTGCATCCCCGGCCGCCGGGACGATCGTGGCCTTTATCGGGGCGGTGACCGCCGTTTTCGCCGCGTCCATGGCCCTCGTCCAGACGGACATCAAGAAGGTCCTGGCCTATTCCACGATCTCACAGATCGGATACATGTTCATCGGCTGCGGCGTCGGGGCCTATGCGGCCGGGATCTTCCACCTCACGACCCACGCCTTCTTCAAAAGCCTCCTTTTCCTCGGGGCCGGGAGCGTCATCCACTCCCTTTCCGGCGAGCAGGACATCCGGAAGATGGGAGGACTTCGGAGGTTCCTGCCGAGGACTTTCCCCGCGTTCCTGGTCGCGGCCCTGGCGATCTCGGGCATCCCTTTCCTTTCGGGCTTTTTCTCCAAGGACGCCATCCTGACGAGCGCGTTCGCGGGCGGGCAGTACGCCGTCTGGGCCCTCGGGCTCCTGGGCGCGGGCCTGACCGCCTTTTACATGTTCCGGCTGGTTTTCCTGACTTTCTTCGGCGAGTCGAGGCTGGGCGAAGAGGCCAAACGCCATCTCCATGAGCCCCCCGGGATCATGACGACCCCTCTCATCATCCTGGCTGTTTTTTCCGCGCTGGCGGGGTTCATCGGCCTTCCGGCGGTCGTTGGGGAAAAAGCCGACCTTTTCGGCCGCTTCCTCGAGCCGGTCGTCCGGGCGGCCATGGCTCCGTTCCCGGCGGCCGTCGAATGGAACCTGATCCTCGTCTCCACGGCCGCCGCCGTGGGCGGACTGTTCATCGCCTATCTTTTCTACATCCGGTATCCCCTGGTCCCGGGCCGGCTGGCCGCGCGGGTCCCACGGATCTATCGAGTCCTCGTCGGCAAGTATTACGTGGACGAGTTCTATGACGCGGTCGTCGTCCGGCCCGCCGTCCGGGGGTCCGAGCTCGTCTACGCTCACTTCGACCTCAAAGTCATCGACGGAGCCCTCAACGGCTCGGCCGCGGCCGCGAATCTCGCGGGGCTCGGCTTCAGCCGCCTCCAGACAGGCCTGATCAAGGACTACGCCCTGGCCTTTCTCCTGGGTGTCGTCCTTTTCCTGGGATTTATCCTGTTTTTAAAGATATGACCATGCCGTTGCTGAGTCTGGTGACGTTCCTGCCCGTTACGGGCGGCCTCGTCCTGATTTTCTTCCCCAGGGAGAGAACGAGAGAGGCCCGCGCCTTTGCCCTGGCCGTCGCCCTCTTGGCTTTCCTTGTCTCCTTAGCCCTTTATTTCGGCTTCGACGGCGGGTCCGGGGCCGCCCAGTTCGTCGAGCGCGGCCGCTGGATCGGCTACGGACTTGACTACCACGTCGGGATCGACGGCATCAGCCTCTTCCTCGTCCTCCTCACGACTTTCCTCACGCCCGTCGCGCTCCTCTCCTCCTGGAAGGCCGTCGACGGGCGGGTCAAGGAATTCTCGTTTTTCATGCTCCTTCTCGAGACCGGGATCATCGGCGTCTTCGTCTCGATGAATCTGTTCCTGTTCTACGTCTTTTGGGAGGCCATGCTCATCCCGATGTACTTCCTGATCGGAATCTGGGGCGGCCGGCGCCGGATTTATGCGACGCTCAAATTCGTCCTATTCACCATGTTCGGCAGTCTCCTGATGCTCGTCGCCATCTTCGTCCTTTATGAGCGGTATCATCAGGCGACCGGGGGCCAATCTCTCGCCTTCCAGGATCTCTACGGCCTGACCCTGTCGCCCGGGCTCCAAACGTGGCTGTTCCTGGCCTTCGCCCTGGCCTTCGCTATCAAGGTGCCCCTCTTCCCGCTCCATACCTGGCTCCCCGACGCCCATGTCGAAGCGCCCACCGCAGGGTCCGTCATCTTGGCGGCCGTGCTCCTCAAGTTGGGCGCCTACGGCTTCCTGCGGCTGGGGCTCCCCCTCTTCCCCGACGCGGCCCGGACATTTCTCCCGGCGCTTTCGATCCTGGCCGTCATCGGCATCATTTACGGCGGGTTCATGGCCCTCGTCCAGAAGGACATGAAGTCGCTCGTCGCCTACTCGAGCGTCAGCCACATGGGGCTCATCATGCTGGCCCTGTTTTCTCTGAACCTGGAATCGACGGAAGGCGCGCTTTACCAGATGCTCAACCACGGCCTGAGCACGGGCGGCCTCTTCCTCTGCGTCGGGGTCCTGTACGAGCGTTCCCACACCCGGTTGATCAGGGACTACGGCGGCGTCAGCCGGCAGATGCCCGCATTTTCGGCCGTCTTCCTCGTCGCTATGCTTTCCTCGATGGGGCTTCCGGGTCTCAACGGCTTTGTCGGCGAGATCCTGTGCTTCTTCGGCATCTTCGCCGCGAACAAGGTCCTGGCCGCGCTCGCCGTGTCGACGGCCGTGCTGTCGGCGGCCTACCTCCTCTGGCTCTTCCGCCGGGTGATGCATGGTCCCATCCTGAACCCCAAGATCCTCGAGTTCAAGGATATGGACAAGCGGGAGCGACTGGTTCTTGGGCCTGTCGTTATCCTCATGTTCTGGCTGGGGCTTTTCCCGGGGACCGTCCTTCGAAAAATGGACGCTTCGGTCACCCAATATCTCCATAAGGTCAGGCAAGTCGCGAAGGTCCAAGAGAAAATGGCGGAATTGAGTTTATCGCCCTCTGTGCGGGATGAGTCCGTGAACGGCGTTCACTCTCATTTTGAAAGAGTGCGTGAGTAGGGCCATGATGAGCTTCTTGGCTTTGGCTCCTCTTCTGTCGGTCGTCGCCGGGGCGTTGGTCGATATGCTTCTCGAGGCCTTCCTGCCGAAAAAAAACACGGATCACCTCGGTTATGTCGCCCTGGTTTCGCTCATCTTGAGCGGGTTTTTCTGCATCCGGTCGTGGGGCCGCGATCTGTCCTGTTTCGGGGGGAGCCTGACCCTCGACCGGATGGCCGTCGCCTTCTGCCTGACCTTCGCGGCCGCCGGCTTTTTCCTCGTGCTCATGAGCCTGAAATATATCGCCCGGGAGGACATGAACCACGGGGAATACTACGCGCTCCTCCTTCTCGCTCTCTCCGGCGCGATGGTCATGGCCTCGTCGCCGAATATCCTCGTCGTCTTTCTGGGCCTCGAGATACTTTCGGTCTCGAGCTACGCCCTGGCCGGAATGAAAAAGGAGGACCCGGGATCCTCGGAGGCGGCGGTCAAGTATTTCCTGATGGGAAGCTTCGCCAGCGCCTTCCTGGTCTTCGGCCTGGCCCTTGTCTATGGCGCTGCCGCGAGCCTGGAACTCAACGGGATCCGGGCGGCCCTGATGGGCCGGGCCGGGAGCCTCGGGCCGGGCGGGTGGGCCGGGCTGGCCCTGATTATTGCCGGCTTCGGCTTCAAGATCGCCCTGGTTCCGTTCCACATGTGGGCGCCCGACGTCTACCAGGGAGCGCCGACGCCCGTCACGGCATTCTTTTCCATCGGACCCAAGCTGGCCGGGTTCGCAGTCCTCTTCCGGCTTCTGGCGCCGCTCTGGAATAAAAGCGTTGCCCAACCCGTTGTCTACTGGCTCCTCTGGGCGATCGCCGCCCTGACCATGATTGTTGCGAACCTGGCAGCCCTCCGGCAAAGGAACCTCAAGCGCCTCCTGGCGTACTCGAGCATCGCCCACTCCGGGTATATCCTGTTGGCCGTCCTGGCCGGGGACGGGGCCGGCCTGCTCTTTTACCTCGTCGCCTACCTCTTCATGAATGTGGGAGCCTTCAGCGCGCTCATCGCCATGACCCGGGAGGGGAAGGAATACCTGGATCTGGATGATTTCGCCGGGATCGGCTTCAAGTACCCGTGGATCGCCGCCTCGTTCGCGATCTTCCTTTTTTCCCTGGCGGGATTTCCCCCGACCGCCGGCTTCCTGGCCAAGTTCTATGTCTTCAGCGCCGCGGTCAGGCAGGGCCAGGCCGCCCTGGTCGTCATCGCGGTCCTGGCCAGCCTCGTCTCCGTTTTTTATTACCTTCGGGTCATCGTCTTCATGTACATGAAGGATTCCCTGGCCGCGGTCGATATCGAGATGGATAATCCCGCGCTTTACCTGGTCCTGTTCCTCTGCCTGTATGGCGTGATCCAGCTCGGGATCTGGCCCGGCAATCTGCTCGTTCTCATTCGCCAGGCAGCCGCGTCGCTTTTTTGAGACGCCGGCTCTCCGGATTCCTTATTTGTCAGGGGAGCTATTCGAGCTCCCGGCCGCCCGTTTCCGGAATCCAGATCCAGAGGACGGCGGCGGCCAGGAAGGACAGGGCGATAAGCGAGAAAGCGAAGCCGAAGCCCCTGGTCTGGGCCAATGAGCCGACCACGAACGGGGCCGACGCGCTAACGATCCGACCGGTGTTGTAGGTGATTCCCTGGGCGGTGGCCCGGACGGACGTGGGGTAGAGCTCGGCGGTCAGGGCCCCGAAACCGCTGAAATGGCCTGTTCCGAAATAGGCGACAAAGGGACCCAAAAGAAGAAGGAATATCGGCTGTTTCGTGCTCGAATAGAGGAAGACAAAAAAGGCCGCCGCGATAAGGAACCCCACGTACGTCTTTTTCCGGCCGGCCTTGTCGCTGAGGAAGCCGAAGCTGACGTAGCCGAGCCACATCCCGACCTGCATGAAAATGACGAGGCCGGACATGAGACGGGTGCTCAACCCGACCCCTCCCTGGCCGGCGGCCATCGACAGATACGAGGGGATCCAGAGATTGAGGCCCCACCAGGCGAACAGGGCGAAGGCGTTCATCAGGGTGACAAGGGCCGTGAGACGGAGTCGGCCTTTCCCGAAGATCAGGCTGAAGCCCGATCCGGACGGTCCGGGCGCGAGGCGCCGGGCTTTCCAGATCTCCGGGTCCTTGACACGTTTCTGGATCCAGAGAGTGAAGAAAGCCGGGACGACGCCCACGAAAAAGACCGCCCGCCAGCCCCAGCGCGGCATGACCAGGGCCGAGACCGCGGCGGCCCCCGCGTAGCCGACGGCCCAGGCACTCTGGACAAGGCCCAAGGCCTTGCCCCGGTGCTCGGCCGGCCATGTCTCGGAGACGAGGGAGGCCCCGCTCGCCCATTCTCCGCCCATCCCCAGCCCGAGAAAGATGCGGAAGACGGCCAGCATGAGGACCCCTGTGGAAAAGCCGCAGGCCGCGGTAAAAACCGAGTAAATCAGGACGCTGGCCATCAGGGCCCGCCGCCGTCCGAAGCGGTCGGCCATGAGCCCGAAGCCAAGCCCGCCGAAGGCCGAGGCGAAAAGAGTCAGGGACCCCAGGAGACCGGCGGTCGACTTGGCGATCCCCAGGTCCGACACCAGGGCCGCCAGGACCATGGCAAAGAGCATGACATCGAAGGAATCCAGCATCCAGCCGAAGGCCGCGGCCAGGAGGGCCCGCCTGGAATCCGCCGGCGCGTCCTTCCACCAGGCGAAACGCCGAATGGGGACTACGGACGCCTCTTGGTGATTTTCCATCAGGATTAGCTTATATTCAGGGAGGTCCGGCTTGTCAAACGGCTCAGGCCCCCCACGTGAGGGAGATAGTACTGCGATCTTACCTGCTAGGCTCCATAATGCCGTATGACTCTCGGCCCGGCAATGGGGGGGGATTATGCTTAACCGGTTTTTTGCTTGCCGCGGATCTGCTCGACGTCGTGAGGAAAATTGACGAAGGTCCCGCCGCCCTCGGCATGATGGAGCTTGCCGTCAAACTCGATCCGGCCCGGGTTCTTGCATGTTACGGCCATGGCGAATCTCCTTCTCGAAAGAGAGGAATCATGGCCCAGGCGGCTCTCCCGTGTCAATAAGTGGAAAGAAAGGAACGGCCGGAGTCGGACGTAAGCCGAATTCTGTTCCCGCCGAAGCGGGGGCGGTTATTTGTCTAGGCCCCGGATTGCTCCGGGGCGCGAGCGGCCTACCCACCCCCTGGGACGGGCCATCCCAAAGTGGGGTTCGTTTGGCCTTGCTCCGGATGGGGTTTGCCGTGCCCCTGATGTCGCCATCAGGGCGGTGAGCTCTTGCCTCGCCATTTCACCCTTGCTCCCCGGGGAGGCTGCGCCTGCCCTGGAGGGCGGTGTCATTTCTGTGGCACTTTCCCCCGGTCGCCCGGAGTCGCCGTTAGCGACCATCCTGCCCTTTGGAGTTCGGACTTTCCTCTCCTCCTTGTCCCTCGCGGGAAGGAGCGGCAACCGCCTCGCCGACTCCGGCCGTTATTTTTATGCCGTATTGCTCGAGCTTCTTGTAGAGATTGCTCCGCGGCGTATCGATCTCCCTGGCCGTCTGGGAGATGTTCCAGCCGTTCGCTTCGAGCTTGGCCAGGATGAAATCCTTCTCCGCGATATCCCTGAACTCGCGGAGCGTTTTGACCCCGCCCGCCGCGGGAAGTCCGACCTCGCGCTCTTCGTGAAAAGGCAGAGGCAAATCCTTCGCCTCTATTGTATCTTTTTCGGTCATGATCATCAACCGCTCCACGATGTTCTTGAGCTCGCGAACATTGCCCTTCCAGGGGAGATCGGCCATGGCCTCGAGGGCCTCCTTCGAGAATCTCTTGACCTTGAAGTTGTTCTCCTCAGCGAAGGCCCTCGAGAAGTATTCGACAAGGAGCGGGATGTCCTCCTTCCTGTCCCGGAGAGGCGGCGAGAACAGGGGGACGACGTTCAGCCGGAAGAAGAGGTCCTCCCGGAAGCGGCCTTCCTGGATTTCCTCCCGGAGGTCCTTGTTCGTGGCCGCGATGACCCGGACGTCCACTTTCGAGATCCGGCTCGAGCCCACCTTCTGGACCTCTCCCTCCTCGAGGACGCGGAGGACCTTGGACTGGGTCTTGAGGCTCATGTCGGCGATCTCGTCGAGAAAGATCGTCCCGGCGTCGGCCTGCTCGAACTTGCCCGTCTTCTTCTCGGTGGCGCCCGTGAAGGCCCCCTTCTCGTGGCCGAAAAGCTCGCTCTCGATGAGCTCTTCGGGGATGGCGGCGCAATTGACCTGGACGAATTTCTCCTTGGCCCGCAGGCTGTTCGCGTGGATCGCCCGGGCGATGAGCTCCTTGCCCGTGCCGCTCTCGCCGTGGACGAGGACGGTCGCATTGGTGGGGGCGATCTTAAGGATCTCCTTCCAGAGGCCTTTCATAAGAGGGTGGTTGCCGACGAGCTCGTAATGCTTTTCGGCCCTCTTCTTGAGGTCCTGGTATTCCCGGGTCAGGCTGTTCTGCTTGAGGGCGTTCCGGATGCTGAGGAGAACCCGTTCGCGATGGAGGGGCTTCTCCAGAAAGTCGAAGGCGCCGAGCTTGGTCGCCTCGACGGCGGCCTGGATCGTCCCCTGTCCGGAGATCATGATGATCTCCGGGGAATAGGGCTTCTGCTTGAGCTCCGTCAGGACCTCGAGGCCGTCCTTCCCCGGCATTTTAATATCGAGGAGGGCGAGGTCGATCCCGACGGTCTCCCGAAGCATTTCGAGGCCGTCCTCCCCTGTCGCGGCTTCGAAGAATTCGTAACCCTCGTATTCGAGGATCATCCGGAGCGACTTGCGGATGTTCTCCTCGTCGTCGATGACGAGGATCCTGGCTGATCGTTCGGGTCTCATGCGCGTTCCCCTGTTCCGGCCGGAATTCTAGCACACTCCGGGGCGCGGGGCAAAAAAATGGAGTAAATGTTCTTTACTAGGCCTGCCCCCGTTGGGGCGGAGCGGTCTCGTCCTCGGGCTGAAAAACCGGCTTTCTCCCTGGCCCGGGACATCTGGAGTGCTCTCGGGAGTTGTGTTAAACTGGTATAAATATTGCACCAGAGGGATTCTGTGGCCAGAATTCAGAAAGTCCTGCGGCTCGGAATCATCTTCTCCATCTTCACCCTCTCCCTCCCTCTCATCTCCATGAAGTCCCAGGAAGAAAACCCCGTCCGGTCGTTCGTTCTGCCCAACGGGCTCAATGTTTTTCTCTACGAGAAGCACGACCTCCCCCTCGTCAACATTGTCGTGTCCGTCAACGCCGGGTCCAAGGATGAGACCGACGCGACCAACGGGATCGCCCACCTCCTCGAGCACTGCCTCCTTTTCCGGGGCACCGGGTCCAGGTCCGGGGACGAGGTCAGCCGCGATGTCCGCAGACACGGCGCCTACTTCAATGCCAACACCGGCCAAGACCTGACCGTCTTCGAGATCTCCGTCCCCTCGGGCGAGTCCGATTATGCCCTGCGGAACCAGAAGGAAGTCCTTTTCGATTTCGCCCTCACCCAGGCCGACCTGGACGAGGAAAAGGCCGTCGTCCTCGAAGAGATGAACCAGACGGATGACGACCCGCAACGGCACGGGATGGACCTCGTCATGCGGTGCCTTTTCAATGGCCATCCGTACGGGAGGCCCGTCTATGGACGCCCCGACGTCGTCCGGGCGGCCCGCGTGGATGAGCTCCGGGACTTCCATACGAAATATTACGTCCCGAACAATTGCGCTCTGGCGGCCGTCGGCGACTTCCGGAGCCGGGAGATGGAAGAGAGGGTCCGGGCCATCTTCGGGCCATTGGAGAAGGCCGGCCTCGCGCCCGCTTCCATCGCCAAAGCCCGGATTCTCGGGAAGAGCGTCACCTGTCAAGAGGAAAAAGACGTCAAGGAAGCCTACCTTTTCATCGCCTACATCGGCCCGGATTGTAACCACCCCGACCAGTATGCCATGGACCTGCTGACGGAAGCCCTGGGCCGCGGTTTCAATCCGCTCCTGAACATCGCCCTGAGGAGCCGGAGGGACCTCGTCCAGAACCTGAATATGGCCTATATCCCCGGCCGTTTCGGCGGAGCCGTCATCGTTTCCCTGACCCTGGATCCCGGAAATATCGCGGCCGCGACCCGTGAGGCCTTGAACTACCTGAGGAAGTCCCGCGAGGAGAACTTCTCCCGGGACGATTTCATGGGCGATGATAAATATAACGTCTTTGATTTCCTGGGGAGCGCCAAGAACCAGATCCGGTTTTCGGCGGAGCAGGCCGAGGAATCGGGCCTGACCTTGGCCTCGTCCCTGGCGCGGTTCATGCTCCAGAACGAGCGCAAGGACCCCGGCAGGTTCTTAGACCACATCGTCAGGACAAACTCTGGCGACCTCCGGAAAGCGGCCGCGGTTTATTTCGGTAAGGGGCAGTGCGCCGTCGTTTCGATCGTCCCCAAAAAGGCGGCCGAGGCCGGGAGGAGGGACTAGAAATGGGGCCGGGACGGCGGAGACCTGAAAAAAAGGCAAGGTCATGGATCGTGGTCGCGGCCTGCCTGACCTTTCAGGCCGTCGTCCTCATCGCGCAGCAGTTCTCCGGCCCCCCTCCCTGGAAAGAAAAGCCGGAGAAGCTCCGGCTGGTAGCGGGGATGGATTGCCTTTATCAAAGGGATCTGTCCTCCCCCATCACCTCCGTCCAGCTCTTCATCCCCGGAGGGAAAAGCGCGGTCCCCGGGGGGAAGGACGGCCTTTCCTATCTCGCGACCAGGCTGACCCTCGAGATTCCCGACTTCTCGGTCGCCCAGGATATCATGGCCCAGGGGACCCGGATGGGGGTCGCAGTTTTCGAGGACTGCTCGGTCATCAGCGTGGAGTGCTTTTCCGAAAACCTGGATGACGCCCTCAGGGTGGTCTCGGAGATCGTCCAGAACCCGCTTTTTTCGGGCCTGAGGATCGACAACATCAAGAATGTCATGTCGATCTACGGCAAGGCCGAGGAGGACGAAGCCGCTGAGGCGGGCCACGGTGCCGCCATGAGGGTATTTTTCGACGGGCAGGGTTATGGAAGCGCGCTTTTCGGTACCGGGGCCAGCCTTAAAGCCATCGGGAAAAAGGACATCACGGCGTACTACGCCAGGTTCTTCACCAAGGGCCAGGTCCTGTTCTCCGTGTGTTCCGACCTTGAGAAAGACAAGGTCCGCCCCCTTCTCGAAAGATATTTCGTGAAATTCAAGGGGGCGCGGGCCGAGGACGGGCTCTCCCCCTCGCCGCCCTCCTTATCCGTCGACCGGACGATCATCCTTGACAAGGACACGAAACAGACCTATGTGGGCCGGGCCTTCCTCCTTCCCCCCGTGACGGCCGGGAACTGGGCCAAGGGCTACCTCCTGGAGGTCCTCCTGGGCAAGGGGCCGGGGTCCCGCCTGTGGGATCTCAGAGCCTCCGGGAGGCTCGCGTACAATGTCGGCGCCCGGATGACCTGGATGAAGACCTGCGGCGTCCTGGAGGCCTATCTCGAAACGGAGAAAGCAAAAAAAGGCCAGGCGGTCTCGGCCCTGGATGAAACCCTCAGGACGCTCCACGAGAAGGGCTTGACGGAGGAAGAGCTGCGGATGACCCGGAGCCTGGCCCGGGCCCAGCTTCTCCGGGCGAACGAGGCCAAGAGACCACGGGCCCAGGCGATGGGGGTCTGGGAAGTCCTCGGCCTAGGATTCGATTATCTGTCCAATGTTTTTGACAGCCTCGACGCCGTCAGCGTGGCCGAGATCAACGCCTTCATCAAGGATGTCCTCGACCTTGACAAGTCCGTCCTGGTCCTCGTCGGCCGCACGAGCCTTCCTTGAATCCGGCCCGCTCCGCCCGTCTCGTTGTTCAGGTTGATGGTCTGAACGTTGAGAACGAAAGATGCCTATTCGGCCATTCTCTTGTAGTCGGCGTACCGCTTCTTCGCCTCCAGGGCGGCCCGGGCGAAGAGCTCCTTGGCGATCTCCGGGTACTGCTGGGTGAGGGTGCGGTAGCGGATCTCGTTCTTCAGGAAGGCGTCGTATTCAAGCTTGGGCTCCTTGGAATCCAGCTGGAACGGGTTCTTGCCTTCCCTGGCCAGCAGCGGGTTGTAGCGGTAGAGGATCCAGTAGCCCGTATCGACGGCCAGCTTCTGCTCGGCCTGGGCCTTCCTCATGTCGATCCCGTGGTTGATGCACGGGGAGTAGGCGACGATGATCGACGGGCCGGGGAAGGCCTCGGCCTCGAGGAAGGCCTTGAGGCACTGGTTCATGTTGGCCCCCATGGCGACCGCCGCGACATAGACGTACCCATAGGTCATGGCCATGCGGCCGAGGTCCTTCTTGGCCGTCTTCTTGCCCGAGGAGGCGAACTTGGCGACCGAGCCGGTCGGGGTGGACTTGGACGCCTGGCCGCCGGTGTTCGAGTAGACCTCCGTGTCGAGGACGAGGACGTTGACGTTGCGGTTCATGGCCAGAACGTGGTCGAGCCCGCCGAAGCCGATGTCGTAGGCCCAGCCGTCGCCGCCGATGCACCAGATGCTCTTCTCCACGAGGTAGTCCTTGAGCTCGACGATCTTGGCGAGGTCGGGCTTGCCCCCGTTGGCCTTGGCCACGGCCACAGGTAGGGCGGCCAGGACGGCCTTCGCCCCGGACTTGGCCTCGTCGCCCGTGTTCGGCCAGGCCGCTTTCATCCTGACCAGGGCGTTGGTGAGCTCGGGCGTGGTCCCGGCGGCCAGGGCGCCGTCGATCGAGGCGGCCAGGAGGCGCCGATTGGCGTCGACCGCCAGGCGCATGCCGAACCCGTATTCGGCGTTGTCCTCGAAAAGGGAGTTCGCCCAAGCCGGCCCCTTCCCTTCCGAGTTAACGGCGTAGGGTGAGGTCGGGAACGTGCCGCCATAAATTGAGGAGCAGCCCGTTGCGTTGGCGATGATCATCCGGTCTCCGTAGAGCTGGGTGGCCAGCTTGATGTAGGGCGTTTCGCCGCACCCGGCGCAGGCCCCGCTGAATTCGAACAGCGGCCGCAAGAACTGGCTGCCTTTGAGGGTCTCGGCTTTGACGCCGTCGATGACGTTGTCCGGGAGCTGGTCAAAGAACTCCGCTTTTCGGCTCTCGCCGGCGGCCCTCAGCTCCACGATGGGGGTCATGACCAAGGCCTTGGTCTTGGCCGGGCAGACTTCGGCGCACGAGCTGCAGCCGACGCAATCCTCGGTGTAACACTGGACCCGGAACTGGAGGTTCCGGTCGTTCTTCGTATTGGACTTGAGGACGGCGAACCCCTCGGGAGCGGCCTTGAGGTCGGCCGGGGCGATCTGCTTGGTCCGGATGGAGGCGTGGGGGCAGACGAAGGAGCACTGGTTGCACTGGATACAGTTGTCGGGGAGCCACTTCGGGCACTCGACGGCGATGCCGCGCTTCTCGAGGCGCGCGGTGGCCGTGGGGATGGCCCCGTCATAGGGCATCTTCGAGACGGGCAGGCTGTCGCCCTTGAACCGGGTGACCGGGTCGATGACCTCCCTGGCGAACGGGATGGCGTCGTCAGGGATGATCTTGGTGACCGGAGCCGACTTGGTGATCCGGGCGGGGATCGGGACCGCCTCCAGGGCCGCGGCGGCCCGGTCGACGGCGTCCCAGTTCATTTGGACGACCTCCTTGCCCTTGCGGCCGTAGGTCTTTTCGATGGCCTTCTTGATGAGGGCGATGGCCTCGGCCTCGGGCAGGACTCCGGAGAGCTTGAAGAAGCAGGCCTGCATGATGGAGTTGATGCGCAGGCCGAGTCCGACCTCGCCGGCGATCTTCAGCGCGTCGATGTTGAAAACCTTGATCTTCTTGTCGATGATCGTCCTCTGCATGTCCTCGGTCATGTTCTCGAAGACCTCCGCGGTCTTCCAGTCCGAGTTGATGAGGAAGGTCCCACCTTCGCGGATGCCTTCGAGGATGTCCAGCCGGCCGATGTAGGACGGCTTGTGGAGGGCGACGAAATCGACCGTGTTGAGGAAGTACTGGGACTGGATCGGGCTCTTGCCAAAACGGAGGTGGGAGATGGTGATGCCGCCGGATTTCTTCGAGTCGTACTGGAAGTAGCCCTGGCCGTACATGTCCGTGTGGTCGGCGATGATCTTGATCGAGTTCTTGTTGGCCCCGACCGTGCCGTCGGAGCCGTAGCCCCAGAACTTGCAGCGAACCGTGCCGGGAAGCTCGGTGTCGAGGACAGGGCCGATGGGAAGCGAGGTATGGGTCACGTCGTCATTGATGCCCACCGTGAAGCCGTGGAAGGCCTTCCCATCGAGATGCTCGTAGACGGCCTTGACCATGGCCGGAGTGAAGTCTTTAGACGACAGCCCGTAGCGGCCGCCGATGACCTTTACGGGCCGGCCGGAGAGGGCCAGAGCCACGTCGAGGTAGAGCGGCTCGCCGATCGAGCCGGGCTCCTTGGTCCGGTCGAGGACGGCGATCTTCTTCGCCGAGGACGGGATCGCGGCGTTCAGGGCGGCCGTATCGAACGGTCGGTAGAGGCGGACTTTGACCAGCCCGAGCTTAGCGCCCCGGCCGTTCATGTAGTTGATCGTCTCCTCGGCCGTCTCGGCGCCCGAGCCCATCATGACGATGACTTTTTCGGCGGCCGGATCGCCGACGTAATCAAAGAGGTGGTATGGACGACCGATGGCCTTGGCCACTTGGTCCATATAGTGCTGGACGATGGCCGGGGCCTCGGCATACTGACGGTTGATCGTCTCCCGTCCCTGGAAGTAGACGTCCGGGTTCTCCTGGCCGACCTTGAGGACGGGCCGCTCGGGATTGAGGGCCCGCTTGCGGAAGGCCTCCAAATACTGGGGTTCGAAGAGCCCGGCCAGCGTCTCATACGAGACGACATCGACCTTTTCAACCACGTTCGAGGTCCGGAAGCCGTCGAAGAAGTGAAGGAACGGGATCTGGGTGCGGAGGGTCGAGAGGTGGGCGACGATGGCCAGGTCCTGGGCCTCCTGGACCGAGCCGGCGCAGGTCATGGCGAAGCCGGTGTTGCGGGCGGCCATGACGTCGCTGTGGTCACCGAAGATCGACAGCGACTGGCAGGCCAGCGAACGGGCCGAGACGAGAAAGACGGTCGGCAGCATCTCGCCGGCGATCTTGTGCATGTTGGGGAGCATCAGCATCAGCCCCTGGGACGCGGTGAAGGTCGTCGTCAGGGCGCCGGCCGAGAGAGCCCCGTGGACCGCGCCGGAGGCGCCGCCCTCGGACTGCATTTCGACCACGTCGACCTTCTGGCCGAAGATGTTCTTCCGGCCCTGGACGGACCATTCGTCGGCCAGCTCACCCATCGTCGAGGACGGGGTGATCGGGTAGATGGCCGCAACCTCGGAATACGCGTAGGAGACGTGAGTCGCCGCCGTATTCCCGTCGATCGTCTGTAAATTCTTCTTCATAGGATGACTCCTTGGTACCGCCCGTGGCGGCGCATGATTCGGGGGGCTCCTGGGCCCTCGTCCAGGGCGCGGCTCCCCGTCGCTCTATGATCGAACGTCGTCGCCGACGCTCCAGCTCTATTCCTTAAGCTCCGTCCTTCCCTCCAGGGCCTTTTTGATGGTGACCTGGTCGGCGAAGTCTAGGTCCGACCCCACGGGGAGGCCCATGGCCAGGCGGGTGATCCGGACCCCCAGGTCCTTGAGGACTTTCAGGAGGTAGAGGGCCGTGGCCTCCCCTTCCACCGTAGGATTGGTGGCGATGATGATCTCCTTGACCGGCCCTTCCTGGACCCGCTTGACGAGCTTTTCCAGCCGGAGCTCATCCGGACCGCGGCCTTTGAGCGGCGAGAGCGCGCCCAGGAGCACATGGTAGCGGCCGTGGAAAGCGCCGGTCTTCTCGATGGACCAGATGTTGAACGGCTCCTCGACAACGCAAAGGGCGTCGTCGGACCGGTGGGTGTCGGAACAGATCAGGCACGGGTCGACATGGGTGATGTTGTTGCACCGGGAGCAGTAAAAGATCTTCCGCTTGGCTTCCCGGATGGCGTCGGCCAGGCGGTTGACGTCCTCGGAGGGCAGGCCGAGGAAATAAAAAGCGATCCGCTGGGCCGTCTTAGCCCCGATGCCGGGGATCCTCCGCAGTTCTTCGATGAGCTCCTGAAGCGGTTGGGCGTATTCGAACATCAGATGATCCCGGGGATTTTCAGGCCTCCCGTGAGACCGCCCAGCTTCTGACCCAGGGCCTCGTCCACCTTGGCGGCCGCGTCGTTGAAGGCCGCGACGATGAGGTCCTGGAGCATGTCGATCTCGTCCTTGCTGACGACCTCGGGCTCGAGGCGGAGCGAGAGCAAACGCTTCTGGCCGTCGAGGACGACCGTGACCATCCCGCCGCCGCTCGTCCCCTCGGCCCTCATCTCCGTCATTTCCTTCTGGAGCCTGTCCTGCATCTCCTTGGCGGTCTTCAGCATCTTTTGGAGGTCCATCATGTTCTTCATGCTCCGTTCTCCCCGGAACCGAAGCCCTTGGGTTCCTTGTCCTTGGTGGCCTTGACGGGATCTGCCGACAGGACCTGGGCCTTGAAGGTGTTCATGAAATACTGGACCGTGGGGTCCTTGAGGGCTGTTTCCATCTCCCGCCCCTGCCCCGGCCCGGGCCGGACGGGGGCTTTCGCGGCCCCACCCTCTTCGGCGAACCGGACGGCCAAGTCGCGGCCGAGGACGTCCCGGGCCGCTTTTTCGACGGCCTTGACGTCCTTGTCCTGGATCGTCGTCCCGAAAAATCCCTTGCCCTTCTCGAAAAAAACCTCGATCAGGCTGTCCCCGATCCGGACCGAAGTGTACTGGGACACGAGAGCGGCCAGCGGGGCCCGGTCCCTGGCCAGCCTCTCGAGGACATGGCCGAACGCTTCTTTTGGGGAGGGGCCTGGTGGCGTCTGGGCCGGGCGCGGGATCGAGGGCTGGGGAGCGCCCGACACCGGTCCGGCGGCCGGGCGGGGAACGGTCCGGGCCCGATCCGAGGGCCCCGGCGGCTGGCCCTGGCGGATATCGCCCGAGATCCCGCCGGCTCTCTTCAAGTCCTCGACGTCCCCGATGAGCTCTTTGAGGGGCACGATTTTGCGGAACTGGCAGAGCTTGATCAGGAAGGTCTCCAGATAGATCCGGGGCTGGGTCGAGTATCTCAACCCCTGCTCTCCCTGCTGGAGGGCCAGCAGGTAACGCAGGAAGTCCTCCGGGGTCGCCTTCCCGGACTGAGCCCGGAGATCCTGGAGCTCCTCGGCTGTGACGGGCAGAAGGTCCTCGGGCTTTTCCACGGAGCTCACGAGAAGGAGGGCCCGGAAATGCTCAATGAGCTTGGAATAGAAGAACCGGAGGTCGTATCCCGAGGCTATGAGGTTCTCGACCAGCGGAAAAACGTCCTGCGGCCTCTCATCGAGGACGGCCGAGGAAAACAGGGAGAGGATGTCCCGGCCGATCGTCCCGAGGATCGTCTTGAGATCTTCGTCGCTGATGTTCTCTCCGCTGAAAGCTACGGCCTGGTCGAGCAGGCTCTGGGCGTCCCGCATGCTGCCGTCGGCGGCCTCGGCGACCATGGCCAGCCCCGAGGGCGTGATGGTGATCGCCTCCTTCCGGGTGATCTCCATCAGGTGGTTGATGATATCTTTGTGGGAAATCTTCTTGAACTCGAAATGCTGGCACCGGGAGACGATGGTGGACGGGACCTTGTTGAATTCCGTGGTGGCGAAGATAAAGACGGTGTTCGACGGGGGCTCTTCGAGCGTCTTGAGGAGGGCGTTGAAGCCGTCCTTCGTGATCTGGTGGACCTCGTCGATGATGACGACCTTGTATCGCGTATAGATCGCCTTGTATTTCAGGGATTCCCTCAGGACCTTGATGTCCTCGATGCCCCGGTTCGAAGCCCCGTCGATCTCCAGGACATCGATGGCCCGGTCCTCGTTGATGGCGGTGCAGAACTCGCACTTGTTGCACGGATGCGGGGTCGGTCCGTCGACGCAGTTGAGGGCCTTGGCCAGGATGCGGGCCACGGTCGTTTTGCCCGTCCCCCGCATTCCCGAGAAGAGATAAGCCTGGGTGATCCGGCCGGACGTGATGGCGTTCTGGATCGTCTGGACGACGGACTTCTGCCCGATGACCTCCTCGAAATTCTTAGGCCTGTATTTTCGGGCGAATATCAAATAGGACATGGGTGACGGCTGCTCGTCGCCGACAGGAAGCCCTCAGGTTTCCTCGAAAAAAGTAAAACATATCTTAACATAATCCGGCAAAATATCAAGAAAAATCCGCCCCTAATGGGTATAATGAGGATCACGCATGCCAGATCTTGAAGCGACGGAGCGCGCCTCGAGGACCCGGGGCCTCGTCGAGATCCACATCGCCGTGTTCCTCTTTGGATTCCCGGGGCTCTTCGGGAAATTGATCGCTCTCTCACCTCCCTTGATCGTTCTCGGCCGGGTCTTTTTCGCCGTCTTGGCTCTGGGCCTGGTCCTAGCCCTCAAACGTCAATCGCTGAAAATCTCGCCGGTCCGCGACCTGGCCCTCCTCGCCCTCTGCGGCCTTGTCCTGGCCGCCCATTGGACCATGTTCTTCCGGTCGGTGCAGGTCTCGACCGTGGCTGTGGGACTCCTGGCCTACTCCAGCTTTCCTGTGTTCACGGCCTTCTTAGAGCCGTTGGCTTTCAGGGAGCCGTGGGATCCCTTGAGCCTTCTCTTCGCGCTCCTGTCCGCCGCCGGAGTTTTCCTGATGGTCCCCGGATATGACCTGTCGGACCCGGTCTTTCAGGGGGTTCTCTGGGGCCTTGGGGCGGGGCTGACTTTCGCCGTCCTGACCCTCCTCAACAGAAAGCTTGCCCGGGGGCGATCGGGTCTGACGGTCGCTTTTTACCAGGACCTTTTTGCTCTCGTTTTCCTTTCGCCGTTCGCGGCCCTCGGGAACTTTGCGCTGACCGGCCGGACGCTCTGGCTCCTCGCCCTGCTGGGGGTCTTCGGCACGGCGGCAGCGCACTCCCTCTTCATCAACGGGTTGAAGCGCGTCCGGGCCCGGACGGCGAGCATCATCAGTTCCCTTGAGCCCGTGTACGGGATCGTCCTCGCCCTGGTTTTTCTCGGAGAAATCCCCTCCTCGCGGACGCTTTCGGGAGGGGCCTTGATCCTGGCGGCGGCCCTCCTCGTCACCGTGAGGGCCGCCCGGACGCCCTAACTATTCTTTCCGTCCTTATTTCTTTGGCTGACCTTTTTTGATCTTCTGCTCTTCCTCTTTATGCCTTTGAACTAGCTGGGCCTTTTCGGCCTCGTGCCGTTTCTCGACCTCGGTGATCCTGGCCTTCGCAGCGGCTTCGACTTTCTGCCGTCCGGCAGGGTTCCGCACGGCGGCTCTGTCGGAATCGGCCTTACGCCGGATCTCTTGGACCTCGGACTGCTGGTCCTGCTCCAAACGCCGCCGTTCCTGGTCATGGACCTGACGAATGGATTCTTCGGCGGCCTGGGAACTAGGGCGGACGAAACGTCCCGAGGCTTCATCTCTCTGGATCCTGGCCGCTGCCTGATCCCTGTTCAAGGCTTCCTTGGGCCGCGACGATTCCTTTTTGCGGAGTTCGGGTCTGTAAACGAGGGCGTCCCGGGCGTCGACCCGTTCCTCTCCGGGCCGCCGGGCGTCCTGAAGCTGGTGCCTTTCGATGCTCTGGTTGGTCAGGCGGCGGACTTGGTCGATCCCCACTCCGTCGTTGATCACCCGGTTGCCCCGAACATAGATATTGCTGTCGAAATGGGTGTAGTTGATGATGGTGATGTTCCGCTCACGGGGGAGGATCCAACGGTCGAGCTGGGGGTTCATGAACTCGATCCCCCGGATGAAATTCCAGTAATGTCCGGGAATGTCGAAGTCCCGGCGCCTGAAGCCGAAACCGGGGTCGAAATCGTAGCCGGGGGGGATGGGCGCCCAGCCGATGTATAGATCACCCCATCTCCAGGTCACCCAGGAAGGCCCCCACACGGTGCCGGGCACCCAGAACCAGCCGAGACTCTGGTCCCAGCCCCAGCGGCCATAGTGATGGACGAGCCATCCCCAGCGCTCGTTGGACATCCAGGTCCAGCCGTCATCGGTGCAGACCCAATGCCCTCGAGTATAGGGGCGCCAGCCGTACTCGATATCGCGGGGGATCCAGACATCTCCGTAAGGAACATAGGAGACCCAAACGCCGTAAGGCCCGAGGTAAGCATAGAAATCGGAAACGTCCTGATCGTCATAGCCGGTCCGGTCATACGGGCGATCCTGAGAAGAAGGTCCGCTCGACGGACCGTTGTCGTAGCCCGGCTGCGGGCCATAAAGCAGGCATCCGGTCAGGAAGATCGTCATCAGAAAAAGAAGCCCCAGGATTTTCTTCATTTCTTTCCTCCTGATCACCTGAAATGCAAGGAATATGCCAAGCCTCGTGCCAGGGGGATGGCGGACCGCCCGGTCTCCGGATGTCCGCAAAAGATGACATTCGAGCTTTCGACCCACCGACTGCCACCCTCCGGCTTTTCGCCGAGGAGAAAGGTCGTTATGTCGTGCTCCGGTTGCATAAAGATTGATGGCCGGGAGAGGGTTCGTCCCCCGGTCCGCGGTTTTCCGCTCAGGAGCTTTCGAGCCGCTTGAAGACGGTTTTGATGCGCTTGAGGGCCCAGTTGATGTCTTTGTCCCTGATGATGAGGGGTGGGGCCAGCCGGATGACGTTCTCGTGGGTTTCCTTGCAAAGCAGGCCCTCTTTCATCAGCTCCTCGCAGTATCGGCGGGCCCCCCCGGCCTCAGGCTTGAGCTCGATCCCGACGAGCAGTCCGCGGCCGCGGATCTCCTTGACCTTCCGGCTCCTGAGCTTGCCGAGCTTTTCGACGAAATAGCGGCCCCGTTCAGCCGCGTTCTCGATGAGCTTCTCTTCACGGATAACTTTGAGGCTTTCGCGGGCCACAGCGCAGGCCAGCGGGTTCCCGCCGAAGGTCGAGCCGTGCTCGCCCGGCTTGAACACCCCGAGGATCTCCCGGTCGGCGAGGACCGCGGAGATCGGGTAGCAGCCCCCCCCGAGGGATTTCCCGATGATGACCATGTCGGGCCGGACCCCCTCATATTCGCAGGCGAAGAGTTTGCCGACCCGGCCGAGCCCGGTCTGGATCTCGTCGGCGACGAAAAGGACGTTCATTTTGGAGCAGATTTCCCGGGCTTTCTTCAGGAATCCGTCCGGCGGGATGAGGATGCCGGCCTCGGCCTGGATCGGCTCGACGATGAAGGCTGCCGTATTAGGCGTGATGGCCTTTTCCAGGGCCTCCGCGTCGCCGAAGGGCACGACGGTGAACCCCGGGGTGAAGGGGCCGAAATCCTGGCGGTAGAGCGGCTCGGTCGAGAAGCTGATCACAGTCACGGTCCGGCCGTGGAAGTTGTTGGCGCAGGCGATGATCTCGGCTTTGTCCTGGGGAATGCCCTTCTTCTGGTAGGCCCACTTGCGGACCGTCTTGATGGCGGTCTCCACGGCCTCGGCCCCCGAATTCATGGGCAGGACCATGGCGTAGCCCGTCATCTCACAGAGCTCCTTCGCCAGGAGCGGCCATTGGTCGTTCCGGAAAGCCCTCGAGGTCAAGGTCAGTCTCTTGGCCTGATCGATCAGCGCCTTGACGATCCGGGGATGCCGGTGGCCCTGGTTGACGGCGGAATATGAGCTCAGGCAGTCTAGGTACTTGCGTCCCTCGACGTCGTACATCCAGATGCCCTTGGCCTCCTTGATGACAACGTCCAGGGGGTGATAATTATGAGCCCCATAAAGGTCTTCGATGAGGATGAGATCCTTGCTGTCCATGTCCTGACTCCTTCCGTTCACGTTGCACCGGCGTTTCTGATTGGCGGAGAGGGCGGGATTCGAACCCGCGGTACGCCTTACGACGCACACACGCTTTCCAAGCGTGCTCCTTAAGCCACTCGGACACCTCTCCGTTTCGAAGGAACGGGCCGAACCGCACGCCGATGAGAAACATAAGGTATCAAAAAACCGGAGTGGGGTCAACGGAGCGGTCTTTGTCTCCGCCCCTCCATGGTCATTTCAGTGATGAGGCTTGGATCAGGATGGTTCGCGGTAAATATTGATGAGGTCCTTGAGCAGGGCGGCCGCCGCGCCCCGGGGGTTCGACCGTCCGCCAGTCAGTGTCACGGAACCCATCGTGTCAGTGAAGAAGGTGATCCCCTTCTCTGTCCCGTTGACATGAAAGAGCGGGTGGGTCGGGTCGAGAAGCGAAGGCCGGACTTCGAGGTTCCATCCCCGGCCGCTTTTCCCGGGGGCCGCGCTGGCCAGGAGTTTGACCGACTTGCCTTCCTTCCCGGCTTCGCCGACGTAGCCCGCCGGCATGTCCGCGATGCCGGACACCCGGACGTCTTCCAGGCTGTAGTCGGTGCCCAGGCAGGCGTTGGCGATGAGGAGCAGCTTGGCGGCCGAGTCCCAGCCCTCGACGTCCGTGGAGGGGTCAGGCTCGGCGATCCCCCAGCGCCGGGCCTCCTGCAAGGCGTCTTCGTAGCTGAGGCCGTCCGCCATCTTCGTCAAGACGTAGTTTGAGGTCCCGTTAAGGATCCCCTGGATGCCCTCGATGGCCGCCCCGGCCAGGGAGATGAGACCGACATCAAGGGTGGGGAGGGCGGCCGCCGTGGCCCCGCTAAATTTTAGGGCCAGGCCGTGGGCGGCGGCCATTTCCCTGAGTTTCCGGAAAGCGATGACCAGGGCGCCTTTGCTCGCGGTCACGACGTTCCAGCCGTTTTCCAGGGCGAGGGAGATATAGGATAGGCCGGGCTCGCCGGTCTTCAGATTCGAGGGGGTGCACTCCACGAGGCACCCGCCCCGCCCGGCCGGCTTGAAGATATCGGAGATCCTCATCCCGGGCCGCCAGGCCGGGTTGCCTTCGACCCACGGCCCGCCGTTCTTGAAGACATGGCCAACGTCCAGTGGCTGACCGGAGAAGAGGCAGCCCTCGGACTTGACGACGGCCATGACGGTGAAGCGGACTCCGTAGCGGGATTGGAGGTCCTCTTCCTTTTCCCGGAGAAGCGTGACAAAGGCCCGGCTGACATGGCCGAAACCTGTCAGGGCGATGGGGATAGTTTTCATTCGCTCTTGTCCAAGTGTTCCCGGCAGCCCGGGCTCCGCGGGAGCGTCATGATTGGCGGAGAGGGCGGGATTCGAACCCGCGATACCGATTGCTCGATATATCGGTTTTCGAGACCGACGC
Source organism: Candidatus Aminicenantales bacterium (assembly GCA_049512315.1). Taxonomy (GTDB): domain Bacteria; phylum Acidobacteriota; class Aminicenantia; order Aminicenantales; family Saccharicenantaceae; genus DATKJS01. The sequence goes on from JBEKXF010000002.1 coordinate 67,735, forward strand.
CTTCAACCACTCGGCCACCTCTCCGTGTCCCGTGGAAAGCCGCGAGGCCAAAAGATTATAACCGAAATCGTCCCGCTTGAACAGGCTTGGACAGGGACGGTTCGTCAGGGCGTCCGCCCGGGCCGCGGGGTTCTCTTCTGGCGAAAGAAATCCCGGAGCGGTCGGCCGCACGCCTCAGCCATCAGGCCCCCGACGACCTCCGGCCGGTGGTTGGCCTTCCCGAACGGGAAGGTCATGATGGAACGGACGGCGCCCGCCTTCGGGTCGAGGGCTCCGTAGACCAACCGCCGGACCCGGGCCTGGACTGCAGCCCCCAGGCACATCGCGCACGGCTCTACCGTGACATAGAGGTCGCAATCCGTGAGCCGGTAATTCGCCGCTTTTCGGGCAGCGCGGCGAAGGGCCACGATCTCGGCGTGGGCCGAGGGGTCGGACGTGCGGACTGGCCGATTGGAACCCCGGGCTACGACCTTCCCGTCCCTCACGACGACTGCCCCGACCGGGACCTCTCCCCTTTCGGCCGCTTTCGCGGCCTCCCGGAGAGCCGCCATCATGAAATAACGATCGTCCCGAACTGCGGGGTCCTTCATGGCGCTGGGATTTTACTCCGGACAAGAGGCCTTTGACAACCCGGAATATGCCGGGGGACCGGCCGTTCCTTCCATTGTCCGGCCTTTCACGTTATAATCCGACTTTCGGTGAAGGAGTCACGTCATGGACCTCGTTGCCTGCCTTTTCTGCGGGAAGACCTTTACGCATGACCCGTTTTCGTCCTTCTGCCCGGACTGCGGCGAGCCGCTGTTCGTGGCCCCCTCTTCCGGTCCAGGTCCGAAGACGATACGGGCGGACAAGTTTCATCCCCTCGAGAAATTCGGGGATTTCCTGCCTATCCGAGCGTTCAATGCCGCGCTGAGCCTGGGCGAGGGAGGCACGCCGCTCGTCCCCCTCAGAAAGTTGGGCGTCGAGCTCGGGCTCCCGGGCCTCTTCGCCAAGAACGAGGCCCAGAACCCCACCGGGAGCTTCAAGGACAGGGGCACGGCGGTCGCCATTCAAAAAGCCGTTGCTCTCGGCTTCAAAAAGATCGGGACCGTTTCGACCGGGAACATGGCTGCCTCCACGGCTGCCTACGGAGCGCGGGCGGGGCTCAAGACATATGTCCTGCTCAAAGAGGGGACGTCGCGAACGAGCCTCCAGGCCGCGGGAATTTTCGGGCCGACCCTCGTCATGGTCCGGGGGGATTACGGCCGCCTCTTCTACCGGAGCCTCGAGGTCGGAAAAAAGCTCGGGATCTATTTCATGAACTCGATCGACGCCTTCAGGGTCGAGGGCTACAAGGTCACAGGCTTCGAGATCTTTTTCCAGCTCGACGGCCGGCAGGCGCCGCGCTTCGTTTTCGTCCCCCTGAGCTCGGGCGGGCATCTCCTCGGCCTCATGCGGGCCTTCGAGGACCTCGAACGGGCCGGCCTTGTCCGCGGCTATCCGACCTTCGTCGGTGTCCAGGCTGAAGGTTGCGCCCCGCTGGTCCGGGCCTTCGAATCAGGAAAACCCAAGTACGAGCGTTTGAACGAGGTCCGGACGATCGCCCATGCCATATCCAACCCCGCGCCGCCGGCCGGGAATGCCGTCCTCAAGCTGATCAGGGACCACGAGGGGATCCTCATGTCCGTTTCGGACGGCGATATGGTCGCGGCCCAAGGGGCGCTGGCCGCATCTGAAGGGCTCTTCTGCCAGCCGGAGTCGGCCGTCACCCTGGCCGGCCTCCTCAGGCTCCGGGAGAAACGCATCATGCCCGCCGACGGAAGTTCCGTCCTCATCCTCACCGGTAGCGGACTTAAAACCCTTCAGGCCCTGGATCCGTTGCCTTCGAACGTCCGCGAAATCGAACTCGACGACCTCGAACAAGGCCTCGAGGACCCAGCCTGATTCTTGGCTGGCCGCAAAGGTCCGGGCGGGCAAGACCGGCCGGTGGCCGGCTACTTCTTCCCGAGGAAGTCCACGATCCGGTCGCGGTAAGGAAAGAGCGCCGGCGTTCCGCCGGTGTGAAAGAAGACCACGTTGTCCGTCTTGCGGAAAAATCCTTTTTTAATGAGGTCGATCATTCCGACGGCGGCCTTCGCAGTATAAACGGGGTCCAGGACGATGCCTTCCCGCTCGAACACGAAGCGGATGACCTCGGCGACCTCCCAGTCGACCACCCCGTAGCCATCCCTGATGTACTCATCGTTGACCATCGTGTCTTCAGGCCCGAAATCCAGGCCAAGGCCGAGGGCCTCATCTGTGGCCCGGGCGATCTCCACGACGTCTTGGGAAAAAGGCCCCTTCGGGTCGGAGACGCTGATCCCGACGACCCGGCAGTGGTCCGACAAGGCCTTCGCCCCGACGGCCAGCCCGGCCTGCGTCCCGCCCGACCCCGTTGAATGGATGACAGCGTCAACCCGGACGCCCGCGGACTCCGCCTGGGTCATCATCTCCGCGAAGGCGTTGACGTAGCTGACGGCGCCGAGGGGCTTCTCCATGTCCCCCCTCGGAAGCGACCCGCCCACCGGCACGAGGTAAGGCTTAAGCCCCTGGGCCCGGACCTCGGCGGCGACTTCCTCGAGAACGCCCATGGCCTGACCGGATTTCACGACCTTCCCCCCCGGAGCTTCCCTGATCCGGATGTCTGCCTCGAGGATATAGTCCAGGAGGAGATTGCCGTCGTAGCCGGGATCAAGATCAGAGGTCCGGAAGAGGACGAGGACCGGCTTGAGGCCGAATTTCCGGGCGGCGGCGGCTGTCTGCATGCACCAGTTCGATTGCAGGCTGGCCCAGGTGATGACGACGTCGGCCCGCTTGTCCAGCATGTCGCGGACGATGAACTCGAGCTTCCGGGATTTGTTGCCGCCGAAAGCCAGACCTGTCAGGTCATCGCGCTTGACGTAGATCGACGGGCCGCCCAGGGCCACCGTGAGGTTCTCGAGCTTGCGGAAGGGCGTCGGCAGATGGATGAGGTCGACCCGGGGAAAGCGGTCCACCCTGCGCCGGATTTCATCGGTCGTCATTTTGGGCATGGTTTCGTCTCCGGACCTGAGTCCATCGAGAGGCCTGTCCCCGGGTGGATCATTGATGCCAGTCATCCTTCAGGATCGAGGCCGTGCCGGACAAGGTCCTGCCGTCCACGGTCAGGACAACCCTGTAATCACCCTCCTGGACCGGAAAGCTGGCGTAGTTGATGTCCAGGCCGCCGCCGTAGCCCCTTTCCTGCCTGCGCCGGACCTCGTCCTGCATGGCCTTTTTCTCCTCGGAGGTCCGTTCCCTCCGGCCGGTCATATTCCAGACGGCGCTGTTCAACCCGGCGTTGGACGTGCCCTTGATCTCGTTGAGGAGCATGTTCCCGTTGAAGACCTGGATCTTGACATCGTCTTTGGGCTTGGCCTTGAGATAATAGTTGACGACCATCCCCGGCGGCTCGCTCTGACCGGCGAAGTTCGAGGAGCTCGAATTGGCCCGGTCGAACCCGACCCAGCGGACCTTGGCCTTGATCGCGAACAGGTGGACGTCTTTGGCCAGGACCTCGGTCGATAGCTCTTGAAGGGGGGTGATGTCGGCGATGAAGGCGCCGCGGCCGTGGGTCGCGATGATGAGGTCATTCTCGCGCGGCTGGATCTTCAGGTCGTGGACCGGCTGGGTGGGCATGTTGTTCTTCATCTTGGTCCAGTGCCGTCCGGTGTCGATCGAGACGTAGACGCCGAAATCGGTCCCGGCGAAGAGCAGACGCGGGTTCTTGACGTCCTCGCGGACGACGTTGACCGGGCCCTCGGGGAGGTCGCCGGCGGCCGGCGCCCAGGTCTGGCCGTAGTCGGTCGTCCTGTAAATGAACGGCCGGAAGTCGTCGTTCCGGAAGCCCGAATAGCTCACGTAGGCCGTTCCCGGGTCGGAGTTCGAGGCGGCCACCCGGCTGACCCAGTATCCCGGGTTGCCGGTGATCTTGTCGTTGAGCTTGGCCCAGGACTTGCCGTTGTCCCGGGTGACCCAGACGTTCCCGTCGTCCGTCCCCGCCCAGAGGAGCCCCGGGACGAGCGGGGATTCGTCGAAGGTCGTGACCGTGCAGTACTGGATGCTCTGGTCGCCGCCCTTGCCGTCCGCCTGCATCTTGCTCTTATCGTTCGTCGTCAGGTCCGGGCTGATCTCGGTCCAGCTTTCGCCGCGATTGGTCGACATGACAACGATGTTGCCGCAGTGGTAGATCGTATCGCTGTTGTGGTTCGACACGAGGGCGGGCGAGCACCAGTTCCAGCGGAGCTCGGGCTTCTGAGATTGATAGGCGATGTTCTTGGCCTCACCCGTGACCAGGTCGATCCTGGTCAGGGGCCCGAACTGGTATTCGTTATAAAGGTAGCGGTTGGTTTTCCGGTCGAAGACGTTGTACATGCCGTCCCCGCCGCCGACCGTAGACCAGTCCTCCAGACGGATCGGAGGTCCGCCGGCGACGCCGCCCGCGGTCCCTTCAAAATCGTACATCCGGCCGCTGCCGCTCCCCCGCTTGTTGCTCGGCCCCATGAGAGAGCCATTGTCCTGGAGTCCCCCCGCGACGCGGTAGGGGCGGGACATGTCGAAATCGATGGCGTAGAACTGGGCCAGGGCTAGGAAGTCCGGGTGATACCAGTTCTTCCCGCCATCCCATGTGAGCCCCATGCCGTGGTCATATCCGAGAAGCATGTGACGGGAGTCCTTGGGGTCGATCCAAAGGGCGTGGTTGTCGCCGCCGAACCGGAAAGGCGCGGTCCAGGTCTTGCCGCCGTCGCGGCTGGCCAGGACGCCGACGCTCAGGATATAGACAATCTTGTCGTCGGCCGGGTCGATGATGATCTGACCATAATAATACCCAGGATTGCCGCCGATGCTTCTCTTGTCGGGGCTGACCTTCCGCCAGGTGGCGCCGGCGTCGTCGGACCGGTAGATCTCCCCGTCGATCATGCCCTGGCTCGACTTGCCGTCGAGGATTTCCTGCCAGCGGTCGGCTTCGGACATCCCGGGCTTGTTGCCGTTCTCGATCATGGCATAGAGGACGCTCGGATCCTTGGCATAAATGGCCAACCCGATCCGGCCAAGGATCCCCCCGGGAAGCCCGCCGACCAGTTTTGTCCAGGTCTTACCCGCGTCGACGGTCTTGTAGATGCCGGACCCGAGGCCGCCGACCTGGTAGGTCCACGGCTTGCGCAGCCTGTCATAAGACGAGGCATAGAGTGTGTCCGGATTGACGGCGTCCATGACCAGGTCGACGCAGCCAATCGGCCGCCCCCGCTCAACGATATCGAGGGATTTCGTCCAGGTCTTCCCCCCGTCGATCGTCTTGAACACGCCCCGCTCGGGATTTTCCGTGTATAGGTGGCCGAGCGCCGCAACGTAGACGATGTCGGGGTTCGCGGGGTGGACGACGATCCGGCCGATGTGATGCGTTTCCTTCAGCCCCATGTTCGTCCAGGTCTTCCCCGCGTCCGTGGATTTGTAGACTCCGTCGCCCCAGTAGGTCGAGCGGGAGTTGTTGGCCTCCCCGGTTCCCACCCAGAGGATATCGGGATCGGACGGCGCCACGGCGATGTCGCCGATCGAACAGACTTTCTCGTCATCGAAGATGGACTCGAAGGTCTGGCCGTTGTTCATGGTCTTCCAGAGCCCGCCCGAGCCCGTGGCCGCGTAGAATGTATTCGGCTGCCCCGCCGGGACCGCGAAATCGACAAAACGGCCGCTCTGGCGGGTGGGCCCGATGGCGCGGTAGGAGACGCTTTTCAGGACCTCGCCGACCGGGACGGGGGGCGCGGCCGGCCCCTTCCTTTTCTCCGGGGCCTGGCCCTGGGCGAACGGCCCGGCCGGACCCAGAGCGAGAGAGGCGGCTATCAATAATGCGAACGAACCTTTGCGGATAAACATGGTTCCTCCTTCATCCGGGATAAGGGGATTGCGGTCAGCCGCTGATCCTATAATGGACATTCCTCTCCCCGAGCTGGTCCATGACGAACCGGAAATTGCCCTCTTCGAGACCAATGTGCTCAGGAGGGCAAATGCCTTTGCGGGAAAGCTTCCCCTCGAGGACGAGACGGGCCGCGGCCGTGGCTGTAAAGCCGGTCGTCCGGGCCATGGACGAGAAGCCCGTCGTCCTGTCCTTTCGGTCAAACAGGTTGTATTGATAGGTCCGACGGCGGCCCTCCTCTTCCCCCTCGATGAGGATCCGCATCGCCGTGAACTCGTCATCCTCTTCATGGAGATGCCACCCTTTGAACAGGATGGCCGAGGTGAATTCGATGGGCTTCATCTTCCGGCCCCGGACCTCAATTTCCTCCTGACTGAAAAAACCGCTGTCGCGGAGGGCCTTGATGTGATCCAGGTGACCCGGGTAGCGGAGGGTTTTCTCGATCATGTTCGGGACCCTCATCGTTTTGAGGAGCGACCGGAGGCCGTCCGAATTGAACGCCTCGAGAGTGCCGACTTCCGGGAAGTCCAGGAACTCGGCGTCCGAGAGGGCCGGGCGGACGACGACGTGCCCGTTCTCGACATAGCGAGCAGGGCGGACGTACTCCTCGATGACGTCGGCCGGGGAAAAGGGGGCCTTGTACTCGAACGGGAAGTCCCGCTTGAACGGCAGGCCGCCGACGTAGCATTTGAAATGGCTGACGGCCATCCGGGCGGCATGATAGCCCAGGATCATATTGCTCATGCCCGGGGCGACCCCGCAATCCACCACGGCCGTCACCCCGTTCGCCTGCGCGCGATCGTTCAGGAGGAAGGCGTCCTCGGCAAAAAAGGAGATGTCGACGACGTTCTTGCCCGCCTCGATCACCGACCCCAGGGTATCGAATCCCATGAAGCCGGGGACCGCCCCGATGACCAGGTCGAAATCGCGGACGAGACTCCGGACGGCCCGGCCGTCGGCCAGGTCCGCGGTCAGCTTCTTGACCGGGGCGCCGCCCAGCTTATCCAGGCTTCTCCGGTCGACGTCGACCGCGGTCACGTCGAAATCCCCAGCCAGGTCCGCAGCCATGACGCGGCCGACCATGCCTGAGCCGAGAACGATGATCTTCCTCATGAGGGCCTCCTTGTGACGGGTCTTTTCCATCCGAACTGCTGTCCGCCGGTCGGGTTGGCTCATTAATATAGACCAGGAGGAGTCCCCTTTTCAACACCGAAGACAAATCGTTCGGCGTCAGGCCCCGGGCTCATCGACGGCTTCACAAAGGGCCAATACGTTTCCCCGCGGCGTCTGCGGGGCAATCGAGCAGGCGGTGCTCAGGATATAGCCGCCTCCCGGCCGTCCGATCGCGACCCGCCGCCGCGCGTCTTCCCGGATCCCCTCGGGACGGCCTCGGGCCCGGGGTCTCGTGTTTACTTTTCGGTATCGGGCTTGTATGATTGGGGACTTAAGAATCGAGAGCCAGGGATTAATCATGATCGGCGGCCCCTATCACGCATCTCTTCGCCGTCCTTCCGGAACCTTTTCCTGGATTCTCGTCCGTTCGGCCATTTGCATCCTCGTTCTGCTCACGACCGGAGTCGCCGCAGCCCAGACCGCTCCGCCACAGGAGACGGAAAAAAAAGAGGCGAAAGCGGACCGGACGTTCAAGCCGCACCTCCTCCTCCTCCCTGTCATCTCTTACTCGCCCGAGACAAGGCTCGCGCTCGGAGCGGGCGGCATCCTGTACTACCGCCTTGGCCAGGAGAAGGGAAAAACCCGTCCGTCCTCGCTCGGGCTCCTCATGGTCTACACCATGAACAACCAGATCCGGCTCCAGCTCAAGCCGGAAATCTATCTTACGAAGAACGCGTACAGGCTGAACGCCACCCTGAGATTCGAACGGTTTCCCGGGAAATTCTTCGGAATCGGGGACGACGTTCCGGCCAGCGCTGCGGAAGACTACACTCCCCAAACAATCGGCCTCCAGCTCTCCGTCAAGAGGAAGATCCTCGGCAGTGTCTTTGCAGGGGTCCAGTACACGTTCGAGAAAACATCGATCCGGAAAGTCACGCCGGGCGGGCTGCTCGAACAGGGCACCATCCCCGGAAGCACGGGCGGCGTCATCTCCGGCCTGGGCCTCAGCGTCAACTGGGACAACAGGGACAACATTTTTTTCCCCCGCCGGGGCAGCTATCTCCAGTTCTCGGCCGATTTTTTTAACCCCGCTTTCGGCAGCGATTACCACTTCTCGACGACGAGCCTGGACCTTCGGACATATGTCCCGGTTTTCTCGACCCACGTCATGGCCTTTCAGTTCTTGACGAGGGACATCGGCGGAAGCCCGCCATTTTACGAGCTGGCCACGCTTGGAGGAGCGTCGATATTGCGGGGGAACTTCAGCGGCCAATACCGGGACAAGGCGCTCCTGGCCGTCCAGGCGGAATACAGGCTGCCCGTCTGGAGGCGTTTCGGCGCGGCCGCATTCGTCGGCCTGGGAAATGTCGGCCCGGCGCTCCGGGATATCAACCTCAGCCGTCTCAAGTACTCGCTGGGAGGCGGAATCAGGTATCGGCTCGATTCGAAGGAGGGCACGAACCTCCGACTGGACTTCGCCTGGGGCAAGGCCCGCGCCGGCTTTTACGCGACGGTCCAGGAAGCGTTCTGAGCCCGCTCCTCCCTACTGCTTCCGGACGACCTTCAGCGTTTTGATCTCGTAGGGGCCCATCGGCACGACGACCCCGTTATCCTGCCCGGAAGACATCCCCAGGGTCGCTCCTTTGACCGGCCTTTCGATGAGGTCCGTTTCCTCGACCTGGACCGGCCAGGGGAAGGAGATCCTGGCGTCGCACTTCTGCCCGAAGGCCTCGTACAGCCGGACGATGATGTTTCGGCTGTTATAGCCGGATTCCATTTTCAGGGTCGAGAGGACGACCCCGGCGGGGGAAGCCTGGACGAACGACCGCTCGGGGGGCTGCGTCCCCTTGTGTGACATCGCGGTCCTCACGATGAGGGCGTTGTTGAGTTCGTATCCGCGACGGATGGTATCGGCCTCTTTCCATGTGCCCGCGTGAGGATAAAGGGAATAGAGGAGCTCGTGGCGACCCCGGTCGGCCTCGGGATCCGGAGACGTGGCGCCATGGACGATGGACATTCGGAGCGTCGTCCCCTTGACGTCGAATCCGTACTTGCAGTCGTTGAGAAGGCTCAGCCCCGCCCCGGAGACGGGGTCCGAAACATCGACCCAGCGCAGGGCGGGGACCTCCGCGCCGTCCGAGGGGCGAGTGACGGACCCGAAGGGGATCTCGAATTCCGCCTGACCGGACTTGAGGTTCAGGGGAAAGGCCGTCTTGATCATCAGGTTCCGCTCCTGCCAGTCCAGCCTCATCCGGCAGTCGATCCTGGCCATCCCGGCCGCGAGGATCAAGTCCTGCTCGAAGACCGAGTCATGGAAAGGCGTCATGATCCGCAGGACCCCCCTCACCGGGCCGGATTCGACGACACGCGCGGTGGCCCCCGAGGCCCCTATGCTCACGGGTTCGCCCTTGAGGGCCAATTCCCAGGCGGACATGGATTCCGGCTCATCGGGGATGGATTGGAGAACATTTCCGGGTCCCGAAAGGACTTCCCTTCTGGCTCGTTTGTCGTACAGGCTCTTGATCGAGCCCGTTTTCTCGTCCATCTCCATCCGGAAGAATTCGTTCTCGAGCCCATGGACAGACATGCGGAGGCCGGTCCGGACCGGCTTCCCCCGCTTGTCGGTCGACACGGCCCTATAGATCCGGTATCCGAACGACGGCACGTCTTCCGCGAGGAAGATCAGCCGGAAGCGGGTTTGGTTCTCGCCGACTGTCCTCTCCAGGACCTGGACGGGGACCTCTTCACCCCGGGTGTTCAGGATTTTCAGCGAAAGTGGAGAGAACGGCATGACGACCTCGGCCGTCACGGGCTCCGTCCGCGCCCAGAAGAGCGGGTTGAAGATGGCGACCGGGACCCCCTCTCCCCTCGTGTCCGCCATGCTCAGGATGGTTTCGAGGGAAAAATCCAGGGCCCGCTGACCCCGTGCCAGGGCCTCTCGATAGAATCGTCCCGTCTCCTCATAAACGGGCCCGATGCTCGACCCGTCGAGAATATCGTGGAACTGGTTCCGGAGGGCCGTCTTCCAGGCTTCGTCGATGTCCCGCTCGGGATAATAATCCCGGAAGCCGGACGCCACCGCCAGGGCCGAGAAACGCTCGGCCTGGAGGAGAAGACTCTCGGCGGTCCTGTTCCATTTCTTGGTCGCCGCCTGAGTCGTATAACAGGCTGGGAACGTGAAATTGAGCTCTTTCCGAACGACGGGAAAATCTACGCCCGAGGTTTCGATCTTCTTGAAAAAGCTTTCGGGATTGTCAAAGAGCATTTTCGGATGGCCCGGGTCGTCCTTGAATTTCTCGATGGCCGCCACATCGGAATCCCGCGGGCCCCCGCCATGGTCTCCCTCGCCGTAAAGGATCAGGAAGTCCTTGAGGGGCGTTTGAGTGGAAGCGTCCTTGAGGACGTCGTTGAGACCGTTGCTCAAGTTGACGAGGTACCACCCCTGGGGAACGTGGGCGAGAAGGCGCGAGCCGTCTTTCCCCTCCCACCAAAAGAAAGGCGTTTTTTCTGGGGCGCACCGCTCGAAGACATAATAACGGATCCCCGCCTTGCTCAGGATCTGGGGGAGCTGCCAGTTGTGGCCGAATGCGTCGGGGTTCCAGCCGACCGTGACGTCCACCCCGAACCTGTCCAGAAAATAGCGCTTGCCGTAGAGGAGCTGACGGGCCAGCGCTTCCCCGTCGGGCATGTTGAGGTCGGGCTCGACCCACATCCCGCCCACCGGGATCCAGGTTCCTTCGCGGACCTTGCGCCGGATCTCGTCGAAGAGGCCGGGGTAGCCTTTCTCCATGGCCTCATAGACGGCCGCCTGGCTCTGGGCAAAGGTCAGACCCGGCATTTTCGCCATCTGGGCCAGGGTGCCCTTGAACGTCTGGACCGCGATGTCGTTGACGGTTTCCTCCCACCGCCAGAGCCAGCTCAGGTCGATGTGGGCATGACCGACGAGGTGGGCGGTGTAGCTGCGCGCGTTCGGGAGGGCCGCCGGCTGGGTCTTGTCGGGCTGCTGACCCGAGAGGACCGCCCCCCCGATTGAAAAGACCGCGATCAGACACATAAAAAATCTCAGCCTTTGTCTTGCGTTCATGATCGTTGAATCCCTTCCCTGAGAATAAACTTCACCCCGGGCGTGACTTTCTTTCCGGCGAAGGCCGCGACGGAGATGATTGCGCTTCTCCGAGAGCCCCGGACGGCTCCCGTCCTTCTCCGCCGAGAAACCTCGGATTCCCTTTGGCCGGGCAGGGACGTCCGCTTACTTACGCAGCTCCGAAGTGCAATTCGGGCAGCGGACCGCCTTGATCGGGATCATGGTGAAGCAGAACGGGCATTCCTTGGTCGTCGGCTCTGCGGGAACGGGCTCGGCTTTCCTCTTCATCTTATTCATGCTCTGGATCGCCAGGAACAGGGCGAAGGCGACGATCAGGAAGCTGATGATCTTGTTGATGAACAGGCCGTAATTGAGAGTGACCGCGCCGGCCTGCTGGGCCGCCGCGAGCGACGCGTACGGGCCGGCGACCTTCCCGGCCGTCAGCACGACGTATAGGTTGGAGAAGTCCACGTGCCCGAGGAGCAGCCCGATCGGCGGCATCAGGACGTCGGAGACGAACGACGAGATGATGGCGCCGAAAGCCACGCCGATGATAATGCCCACGGCCATGTCCAGGACGGACCCGTGCAGCGCGAACTCCTTGAACTCTTTGATCATGATGACCTCCTTCTGATAATTGTGACGGGAGATCCCGTCCGCCTATTTCTTGACCGTCGGAAAAGACGAGACTCTGAGCCGGGCGCATCCCATCGGGACGAGCTCGACCTCTTCCACAGGCCCTATCGCCTCGGCCGGGCTCGGCGGCACGAGGCCGGCCATCCGGCCCTCCGCCCGCCACCCCGGGACCCTCCGGGCCTTGACCTTCAGGACGACCGGCGCGGCGGCAGGCTCGAACGGCTGGTAGGGTGGCATTTTCTGAGAGGCCACCCGGATCGTGGCACCGGGGTTGGCCGGGTTCACCAGGAGGCCGTAGTTCCACCCCGTTGTCGGCAGGATCTCGAAGGCCGGCCAGGCATCCGTTCCGCCATAGCGCTTCCATTCCTCCCCGATCTTCAGCGAAAACCAGAGCGGCCCCCTCCGTACGGAGACGGCGTTCCCGATCCGCGGCCAGAGAACGACCCGGATGTCCATCAGGAATTCGACGCGGACCTGGTCCCCGTGCCTCCAAAGACGATTGAGGACGGCATAGCCCGGACCCGCGAGATCCCCTTCGACCTCCCGGCCGTTGACCTCGACGCGGACCTTCGTCGCCCAGCCGGGGATCCTGAGATAGAGGGGAAATTCGACCGGCCGCTCGGCCGCGACCGTCAGGTCGACATGGTCCCCGAACGGATAGGACGTGTCCTCCGAAACACAGACCTTCACGCCATCGCCCACCACGGCGCTGACGGCCGACGGAGCGTAGAGGACGGCCGCCAGGCCGTTGTCGGCGGTGGCCATCCACAGGTGTTCGGCGAAATACGGCCAGCCGAAGGCGACGTTGTGCTGGCAGCAGCGGTAGCTCCATGGGCCGTACGAAACGAGCGTCCCGCTGTTTTGGAAGTCGTGATCCCCGGAGCTGTCGCAGGAGATCAGATTAGGCGCCGTCAGGTAATGAAGGCCCTTCAGGTCCGGCGTCATCGAGGCGGGAAGGGAATTGAAGGCGATCTCCTCCGCCCGGTCGGCCCAGACCGGGTCGCCGGTGATCCTGAGGAGGGACTCGAAGCTGGCCATGAACTCGACCATGGAGCAGGTCTCGGCACCCTGGCGGGGGTCGACCTTGCCGGGCCGGATGTTCTCGTCGGCCCCGAACATCCCTCCCGGCTGCTGCCCATACTCGTCCATGAGCTGGCGGTAGTTGCGCTCGACCGCCTCGAGGTATTTCCATTCCCTGGACTGCTGATAGTAGACTGCCGGCTGGCGGATGCCCATGGTAATGTTGACGCCGTGGTAAAACCCGCTCTCCGTCCAGTTTTTGTCCCGAGCCGGGGTCAGGATGGGAGAGGTCCAGTCCGAGGTCCGTTCGAAGACCCGGCGGGCGAGGTCAAGGAGGAAGTTCTCGCCGGTCCGGTTGTAAAGCCAGTAGATGCTCTCGAGATTGTCCCCGCCACGGAGCTTCTGCCAGCTCCCCGGCAGGAGGTTGTCCACCGGGATATGGTACTGGTACTGGAAATAATGGCTCATAAGCGAGATGACCCGCCGATCCCCCGTGACATCATAGTAGCTCTGCAGGGCGAACAGCATGACCATGTTCGGCCAGAGGTCGCGGGCCGCCTTGTTGTCGGCCGGCCCGAACCAGCCGTCCGGCTGCTGCGACTTGAGAACATAGGTGATCCAGCGCTCGGTTTCCTTGCGGATGCCGGGGTCCTTCAGAAGGTAGCCGAGATCACCGTACCCTTTGAGCCAATACGGCAGTTCTTCCCAGCCCTTGCCCTTGAGGGTGATCCAGCCGCTGTCATCTCTCAAGAAAGGGCTGATCTCGGCCAACCGTCCGGTGAAGCCCTCCCGCATGAGCTGGAGCTGGCTGAGGAGCCAGCCGCGGGGTTCGACCGTGCCGATCGGGAGCTTCACGAGCGGGCTCACGGCGAGCGGCGAGCGGTTGGAGACGTAATGGGCCCCGGGATGGGAAACCTGCGGGAGCCTGACGGTCCTCGGTTCAGAGCCGAAGTCCTGGCCGCTGCCGATGAACCCGGCGAGCAGGAAGCCCGAAAGAAGCAGCCCGGGAACGAGGAGATTCCTCAATAAAAAACTCCACTCCATCTTTTCATTAATATATGGATTCGTCCTCCCGGAGTCAACCGTTCCGTAGGCCTCCCCGGCCGGGCCGGCGCCTCACCAGGCGATGCCGTAATCTTCGCCGTAGTTGCTGCTCCCGCCCCAGAACGTGCCGTGGGCTTGGTCGAAGAAAATGGCATTGATGGGGCCCGACGTGTATTTCTTGACGGAAAGGACATAGCCCATGGCCTTGAGCCTGTCGCGCACGGCCTGGGGGACCCTCTCGTTGATCTCGAGCCGGCCGGGCAGGCACTTGTGGTCATTGAAAGAGTCGTGCATCTCAAAGCTCGTGATATTGGGAGCCTCGCAGGCCTCCTGCACGTTCATGCCGAATTCGACGACGTTGAGGAAAAACTGGAGCAGATTCTGGTCCTGGGTATCCCCGCCCTGGACGGCGAACGACAGGAAGGGTTTTCCGTCCCGCAGGGCCAGGCCCGGCGTCAGGGTCGACCGGGGCCTCTTCCCCGGTTCGATGACGTTGAACGGGTTCTTGAATCTGTCGAGGACGAAGCTCTGGGCGCGCTGGCTCATCCCGAGCCCCGTCGCCCCCGCGATGACGCAGGGGACCCAGCCGCCGCTCGGAGTGACGGAAACGACCCAGCCCTCTTTGTCGGCGGCCTCGATCGACGTCGTGCCGGTCCGGAAGCTCCGCTCCAAGGCCAAGGCCTCTTCCTCGGTCAGGGACTCCGTTTTCTCGCGGCCCCACGTGAGCCAGCGATCGAGGTCGCCGAGATAGGGGTTCTTCTTCCCCTCGAAGGGATAGGGGTCGCCGGGCTTCGTGTCCGGGTCGTTCCTCTTCCAGTCGATGAGCTTGGCCCTTTCCCTGGCATAGTCCTTGGAGAGAAGGCCTGGGAGAGGCTCCATGGGAGGGAAGTACGGGTCGCCGTAGTAGAAATCCCGGTCCGCGAAGGCCAGGTTCATGACCTGGTAGAGGGCGTGGATATACTCCGCGCTGTTGTATCCCATGGCCTTGAGGTCCATGGGCTCGAGCATGTTCAGGGCCTGAAGCATGACCGGCCCTTGGACCCAGCTCGTCAACTTGAAGATCTCAATGCCTTTGTAATTCGTGGAAACCGGCTCCTCGATGTGGACCTTCCATCCCGCGAGATCGCCCAGGGTGATGAGCCCGCCGGCCTCCGAAGAGCCCCGGACGAAGTCCCGGGCGATATCACCCCCATAGAAGCGGTCGTACGCCGCGTAGATCGCCTCTTTTCTCCCTTTCCCCCCGGCCAGGGCTTTCTGCTCGGCCTCGACCAGCTTGCGGAGAGTTTCGAGGAGCTCCGGCTGGCGGAAAATCTCGCCCGGCCGCGGCGCCTCCCGTGATCCGCCGAGATGCGGCAGGAAGACCTTCTTGGAGAAAGGCCACTGCTTGATCTTCTCCTTGTCCCTCTCGATCCTGTCGCAAAGCTCCTTCTCGACCGGATAGCCTTCGGCCATCCTGAGGGAGGGCTCGAGGACATCCTTGAGGCTGAGCGTGCCGAACTCGGCCAGCATGGTGATGAGCCCGCCCGGCGTTCCGGGCGTCACGGCGGCGAGGGGGCCGTCGGCCGGAGGATATTCATACCCCTTGCTCTTATAGAAATCGGCCGTCGCTCCCGTCGGCGCGACACCAAGGGCATTGATCCCCAGGACCTTTCCCGTCTTCGGGTTGTAGATCAGGGCCTGGGTCTCCCCTCCCCAGCTCAGGACATCGTGCATGGTGCAGACGGCCCCCAGCATGGCGCAGGCGGCGTCGACCGCGTTCCCGCCTTTCATGAAGATCATGGCCCCGGCCGTCGCGGCCAGCGGTTTGCCGGTGATGGCCACCCAGTTCCGGCCGTGGAGGACCGGTTTCTCCGTCCTCTGCGCGGGCGGCGCGAAGCTCATGGCGGGGATAGCCAGAATGACGATGGCCAAGATGATGGTTTTCATCGGACCTCCTTCGGCAAGGGCCTGGATCGCGTGACCCGCTCATCGTATCAACCTCGCGGCCATTTGACAAGATTGGCGAATTCTCCGTTTGTGCTATAATAGCCGCCTTTGTAGGGCCATCCACGAGGATCATGGATGAAGACGTGAACCCGTCATCGAGACGTGAAGGAGCCTGCCCTCCCGTGCACCGCATCGACCAGCACCCCATCCTGCCCATCCCGCCTCGCGCCGAAGTGTCTTTTACGTGGCGGGGCCGGACGCTTGCGGCGCTCGAGGGAGAAACCATGGCCTCAGCCCTCTTCGCCAACGGTGTCCGGATCTTCGGCCATCATGCCAAGGACGGGGCCGCCCAGGGCATCTTCTGCGCCAACGGCCAGTGCGCCCAGTGTCTCGTCCTCGCGGACGGGGCCCCGGTGAAATCCTGCATGGAGCTCATCAGGCGGGAGGTCAGGCTGGAGCCCGTGGAAGGCCTTCCGGTCCTCCCCGGTGTTCCTCAGGGCGCGGACCCTTCCCATTTCTTTAAGGATATCGAGGAGGTCCGTGTCCCCGTCCTTGTCATCGGCGGCGGGCCGGCCGGCCTGTCGGCCGGCATCGAGCTCGGCCGGCGCGGGATCGAAACCATCATTGTCGACGACAAGCACCGCCTCGGGGGGAAGCTCGTCCTCCAGACCCATCGTTTTTTCGGCTCCATCGAGGCCGTCTACGCCGGCACTCGGGGGATCGATATCGCCACCAGGCTCGAGAACGAGGTCCGGTCCTTCCCGAGCCTCCGCATCTGGCTCCAGACGACCGCCCTGGCCGTTTTCAGTGACCGGAAGGTGGGGCTCCTCGTCGAGGGACAAAAATACGTCCTTGTCTCGCCCGACGTCCTGCTGGTCACGGCCGGCGCGCGCGAAAAAAACCTGGCTTTTCCGGGGAACACGTTGCCCGGGGTCTACGGCGCGGGGGCCTTCCAGACCCTCGTCAATCGCGACCTGGTCAAGCCCACCGACCGCCTTTTCATCGTCGGCGGAGGGAATGTCGGGCTCATCGCCGGCTACCATGCCCTCCAGGCGGGGATCCCGGTCGCCGGCCTCGTCGAGGTCATGCCCGAGTGCGGAGGGTACAAGGTCCATCGCGACAAGCTCGCCCGCCTGGGCGTCCCGATCCATACGTCGCACACGGTCCTCAGCGCCAACGGGACGGATAGCGTCGAATCCGTGAGCATCGCCAGGGTCGATGAGCGCTTCCGGCCCGTCCCCGGGACGGAGAGGTCGTTCGCCTGCGACACGGTCCTGATCGCCGTCGGCCTCGACCCCGTCAACGAATTCTACGACAAGGCCCGGGAGTTCGGCATGACGGCCTTCGCGGCCGGCGACGCGGAGGAGATCGCCGAGGCCTCTGCGGCCATCTTCTCCGGCAAGATCCGGGGGCTCGAAGTGGCCCGGTCGCTGGGACACGATGTCGGGGAGATCTCCGAGGACTGGTACCGGACGGCCGACATCCTGAAGTCCAAGCCCGGGAAGACCTCACCGGAGGCGGTCCCGGCCGAAGAGAGCGGGGTCTTTCCCGTACTTCACTGCAATCAGGAGATCCCCTGCGACCCCTGCACGGCGGTCTGCCCGAACAAGCTCATCGACATCGACAGGACCGATATCCGGTCTCTGCCCGCGTTCCTCATCAATAGGGACGGCAAGGGCTGCACGGGCTGCGAGAAATGCGTCGCTATCTGCCCGGGCCTGGCCATCACGATGGTCGACTACCGCAAGGACCTGGAGTTCCCGACGGTGGCCATCCCCCTCGAGTTCCTCAAAGAGACGCTCAAGGCCGGTGACACGGTCGTCGTCGAGGACACCGAAGGCCTGGCCCTGGGCCGGGTGGAGGTGGCCGCGGTCAAAGCCATCAAGGCCAACGACCGGACTGTGATCGTCAAGGTCCGGGCGCCCAAGGGATATGCCAAGAGGATCGCGGGGATCAGGCTGCAACCCGAAGAAGAGAGCGAGCCCATGGCCCGCTGGGTCGAGAGGACGGCCGACGACACGATCATCTGCCGCTGCGAACGGGTCACGGCGGGCGAGATCCGCCGTCTCATCCGCGCGGGCTCACGCGACATCAACGAGATCAAGGCCTTGACCAGGGCGAGCATGGGGTCCTGCGGCGCCAAGACCTGCACGCCCCTGATCCACCGCCTGTTCCGGGAAGAGGGCGTCCCGGAATCCGAGATCATCGACCAGCCGAAGAGGCCCCTGTTCATGGAAGTGCCGCTCGCCATTTTCGCCGGACTCGCCGGCGAGGAGGAGAAAGACCATGGCGGCGAATAGACTGTTCGACGTCATCGTCATCGGCGCCGGAAGCGTCGGAACGCCCGCCGCCATGTCCATGGCCGAAGCGGGCCTCCGGACCCTCGTCATCGAAGAGCTCCCGAGCGTCGGCCAGGGTTCGAACAAGCGGGCCATCGGAGGCCTGCGGGCGACCCACTCCGACCCGGCCAAGATCCGGGTCTGCCTCCGCTCCCTAGACGTTTTCTCCACCTGGGAAGAGCGTTTCGGGGACAAGATCGAGTGGCGCAGGGGCGGCTATTCGTTCGTCGCCTACCGGGAAGAGGAAGAAAAAAGCCTGAGAGGGCTTTTGCCCTTCCAGAAGTCGAACGGCCTCAAGATCGACTGGCTCGACCGTCATGACCTGCTCGAGGCCGTGCCCGACCTCAATCCCAACGGCCTCATCGGGGGGACGCTGTCGCCCGACGACGGGAATGCCTCTCCCCTTCTCGCCTCCCATGCTTTCTCCCGCCGGGCCACGAGCCTGGGCGTCGAATTCCTGTTCAACGAAAAGGTCACGGAGTTGATCACGGCGGGCGGCCGGGTGACGGGCGTCCGGACGGACAGGGGTCAATACGCGGCCGGATCCGTCGTCGACGCGGCAGGCGCCCGAGGCGCCGAGGTGGCCCGGCTGGCCGGACTCGATGTCCCGGTCTGGCCGGACTCGCACGAAGGCGCCGTCACGGAGGCCGTGGCCCGCTTTCTCGATCCCATGATCGTCGACATCCGGCCCATGGAGGGCTCGGCCAACTATTATTTCTACCAGCACGATACCGGCCAGGTCATTTTCTGCATCACGCCGGATCCCAGCCTCTGGGGTTTCGACGTCAGGGAAACGAGCTCCTTCTTGCCAATGGTGGCCAAGCGGATGGTGGAGATTATTCCACGCCTCAAGAACCTCCGCGTCCGAAGGACGTGGCGTGGCCTCTATCCGATGACCCCGGACGGCCTGCCCATCGTCGGGGAAGAGCAAGAAGCCCCGGGCTTCATCCTGGCCGTCGGAATGTGCGGGCAGGGTTTCATGCTCGGCCCGGGTCTGGGCGAGCTTCTGGCTCGCCTGGTCCAGGGAAATCTTACTGACGAGGACCGGGACACACTGGCCTATTTCAGCCCCCGCCGGGAGTTCAAGGGGCAAGAACAGCTGAAATAGAAAAGGAGCGATCCCGAGATGGCGACAGCCTCCCCGGACCTTAAAATCCCCCGCCGGCTCGGCCGTTCCGAGCTCATGGTGACCCCCATCGGGCTGGGCTGCTGGCAGTTCAGCCAGGGCCGCGGTCTGATCGGAAATTATTGGACGGTCCTTGACGATGCGGAGATCCAACGGATTCTCGCCGGAAGTCTGGAGGGCGGCCTCAATTGGTTCGATACCGCCGAGGCCTACGGCGGCGGGGAATCGGAAAAGGTTCTTGCCCGGGGCCTCCAGAGCCTGGGCAAGCGTCCCGGCGAGGTCATCATTGCCACCAAATGGAACCCGTTCCTCAGGCAGTCCTCCTCGATCTCCAGGACGATCGATACCCGGCTCCGGAACCTTGCACCCTTCCCGGTCGACCTTCATCAGGTCCACAATCCCTTTTCCCTTTCTTCCATCGAATCCCAGGTCCGGGCCATGGCCGGTCTGGTCCAGAGCGGAAGGATCCGATATGTCGGGGTCAGCAATTTCTCCAGAAAACAAATGGAAAGGGCCCATCGGGAGCTCCAGAAATCGGGGCTTCCCCTGGTCTCGAACCAGGTCCGCTACAGCCTCCTCGATCGGCGGATCGAAGCGAACGGGGTTCTCGAAGCGGCCAAGGACCTCGGGATCTCCATTATCGCCTATTCCCCTCTCGCCCAAGGGATCCTCACGGGGAAATTTCACGACGACCCCCAACTCATCAAGAGCCGGCCGGGTTTCCGGAAATACATGGGCGCGTTCAAGCCCAGGGGCCTCGAAAAAAGCAGGCCCGTCGTCGAAACCCTCCGCAGGATCGCCCCGAAATACGGGGCGACGGCCGCCCAGGTTGCGCTCAACTGGGTCATTTCTTTCCTTGGGGAGACAGTGGTGGCCATCCCGGGGGCCAGCTCCGCGGGCCAGGTCCAGGATCTCACATCCGCGATGTCTTTCCGCCTGTCCGCCGAGGACATGGAGGAACTGGACCGCGTTTCGATCCCTTTCCAGAGGTCGTGACGGCAAGACAGATCACAGGGGGTACGGCGATCACGGAGGACGCTTCAAAGCCGGGGTTCGCTTCAGGCAGCGACGTCATTTGACGAAGAACGTCTGGCCGGCGCATGCGACGATCTTCATATCGATCTCATAAACCTCGCGGAGGAGCGGCTCGCTCAGGACCTCCGACGGCGCGCCGGAGGCGACGACCCGCCCTTTCTTCATGAAAACCATGGCGTCGCTGTACCTGACGGCCATCTCCAGGTTGTGCAGGGTCACGATGACCGTCTTCCCCTTCTCTTCGGCCAGCCTTCGGCAGAGGGTCATGGTCTCGACCTCGTGCCGGGGGTCGAGGAAAGACGTCGGCTCGTCGAGGAGCAGGATGTCCGGCCCCTGGGCTAGGGCCCGGGCGATGAGGACCAGCCGTCTCTCCCCCGAGCTCAGCTCCAGGAACGGCCGGCGGCCCCGGCCGTTGAGCCCGACATAATGGAGGGCGTCATCGGCGAGTGAAACGTCGTGGGCCGATGGCGACGAGAAGGCCGCGATGAATGCCGCCCGGCCCGTCAAGACGAAGTCCAGGACCGTGTAATTGAACGTGAACGACGGCTCCTGAGGGACATAGCCGACGAGCTTGGCCCTCTCCCTTCCCCGGAGATCCGTCAGGTCTTTCCCATCCGCGAAGAGCGACCGGCGGGGCGCGGGAAGGACGGACGCGGCGCACTTGAGGAAAGTCGATTTCCCCGCTCCGTTGGGGCCTACGATTGACGTCACCCGGCCGTCGGCGAAGGTCAGGGAGCCGACCTCGAGCCGGAAATCCTCGTAGGAAAAGGCCAGGTTCTCAACCCTTAATCTCATAGCCAGATCTTCCCGGACCTCTTGAGCAGGACGATGAAGAGCGGGATCCCGACGACGCTCGTCAGGATGCCGATGGGAATTTCGAACGAGGCCGCGTTCCGGGCGATGTCGTCGGCGACGATGAGGAGGCTCGCCCCGAGGGCCGCCGAAAGCGGGATGACCTTCCGGTTATCCGCCCCAACCATCATCCGGACAAGATGGGGCACGATCAGCCCGACCCAGTTGATGACCCCGGTCACGGAGGTCGCGGCCGCCGTCGTCAGGGTGGCGACGGCGATGACCAGCCCCTTCTCCCACTTGACGTTGACGCCCAACGCCCGGGCCTCATCGTCCCCGAGCGAGAGCACGTTCAGACGCCAGCGGAGGAGGATGAGGATGACGATGCCGAGTCCGATGACGGGCAGGGTCATGGCCAGGTCTTTCCAGATGGCCTGGGACAGGCTTCCCATGAGCCAGAAGATGAGGGCCTGGAGCGCGTAAGGGTTGGCGAAAAACTCGACGAGCGAGAGCAGGGCCTGGAAGAGGGCGGACACGATGACGCCGGAAAGCAGGACGGGGACGATCTGCGAGACGGATCTCCCGGCAATGACGAGGACGAGGAGGACAGCCAGGACGGCGAAGGCAAAGGCCGCGAGCTGGGGCGGGAATCCGTGCCCCAGGAAAACCAGCGAAAGGGCCGCGCCGAAAGCCGCCCCGTAGGAGATGCCCAAGCTGAACTCAAAGACAAGAGGATTTTTGAAAATGGCCTGGAGGGAAGCCCCTGAGACCGACAGGGCGGCGCCGGCGAACAGGGCCAGGAGGAGCCGGGGCAGCCGGATCCGGAAAATGATGTCGGCGGCCGGCGAGGCCGCGGCCGGTCCCGAAGCCGGGCCATGGGCGATGGTCGCCCAGACCTCCTTAAAAGGGATGTAGTACGAGCCCAGGTTCAGGGAGAGGACGAGGAGGACGACGGGCAGGGCGAAGGCCGCCCAGACGAGCCAGCCCGATCCCTTACTCGCGGCGCCACTCATGGCAGTTCAGGACCTTGTCGAGCGCGGTGAACCCACCCTCGACGCCATAAAACCTCTTGAAAACGTCGTTTCCTTCTTTCTCGAGGTCGAACGCCGGGAAAAGGTCGGGATAAAAAATCCGGGCCAGGTACTGGGTCTCGAGGAGGACGAGGGCCGGGTCCCACCAGTACCAGAAGCCGAAGGCATAGTGCACCCTCCTCGACCGAACAGCTTTGAGCGAGGCCAGCCTCGGGTCTCCGATAACGCTTTCGACCGTCACCAACCGCTCACCGGGCGGGTAATTCCCCTGGACCAGGATGATATCCGGGTCCCAGCGGATGATCTGCTCGACGCCGACCGTCGCCGCAGCCGTTCCCAGATAAGAAGGGATAAGACCTGCGGCCCGGTTGACGCCCCCGGCCGCCTCGACCGGATCATAAACGACCGGCGTTCGGAGAAGGGACCCCCAGAAAGAGAGAAAGACCCGTGGCCGGCTGGCCTCCGGGATGTTTCCTACAGTCTGGCGGACGGTTGCGATCCCTGTCCGGAAATATTCCAGGAGCTCCCGGGCCCGGTCCTCCCGGCCGAGGATCCGGCCCATGAGGTCGATCTCGTTGAGCAGGTTCTCGAGCCTGCCGATCGAAGCCAGGGCGACGACCGGCACGCGGAGTTTTTGCTGGATGGTCTCGGTCGACTTTTCCTCCGACGGGGAAGAAAAAAGGATGTCGGGCCGGAGATGAAGGGCCAGCTCGAAGTTCAGATCCTGGCCCTGGTTGGAGACCACGGGCAGCTTCTGGCTGGCCGGAAAGACGATCGGGAAAAGATGGTCTTGGTTACGTAGAAAAAAATCCAGCCCCACGAGCCGGTCCCCCGCCCCCAGGGCAACGATGATCCGGGTGATCTCCGGCTCGAGGGAGATGATCCGGGAGGCCCGGCCGGGGATCTCGACCCGCCGGCCGAGGTTGTCGGTGATGAATAGCGGCGGACGGTCCTGAGCACCGCAGAGAGAGGAGGCCTTGGCCTGGAGGGCGGACAGGATCCCCACGACCAGGATAAAGCCCAGGTGCTTGACCGATCTCATCGATGCATTATACCATTTTTCGCCCGGCCTCCCGGTCGCGGGATGCCCCGAAAATGCCGATCGGATGGTCCGGAGCGGATCACGTCCGGCCGAAGATCAGGGCCCCGAAGAATTCCGGCCGGTGGAAATCCGGGGACGGCGTCCCGACCGGGCTCCAAGCCCCGTAATGGGGGAATTTCGTCTCATCCCCGCACTTATAGAAGTTGGCGGCGCCGCGCCCGCCCGTCGGGACGGGCCGACCGTATATCTTGTGAAAAAGCTCCAGCGGGATCCTGTAGGCCAGGGCCCAATGTCCGGTCCCGATCTCGCCGTCCACGGGCCGCTTGATCGACGAGGCGGACTTGAATCCGCGCAGGTCCTTTTCGCGGAGCGGCGTCCGTGAATGACGGTCCGGACCGAAGGCGATGAGAAACGTCCCGACCGCGTTGGCCTCGAAATTGAGGTATCCTCGCTTGAGGTCGGGGAACGTGTCGACGAAGAACTCGACGCAGCTGTCCTTGTATACGGGGTCCTGGAACCGGGTGAAGCGGGCCCGGACCTCTTTCTCCTCGACGTCGAAGCGGACATAGAGGAATCGGTCCGTGAGGCCGAGCCGGACTTCGACCCGCGGCTCGTAGCCGTTCTTGAGCCAAAGGTAGTGGTCGACCGCGAGGGACGGGAATGCCCGCCAGACCGAGGCCGGCCCTCCGACATCGAAATCCTTTCCGGCCCGGAGGATCTCGTATTGAAGTGCCATGGCCCGAGCAGTCTACTTGCCGGTCCCGGCGCAGGCGTCGAGGAGTTTCTCGACCGCGCCGGCGACGGCCAGCTCACAGTGGGCTTTGGGCTTCTTGGCCTCGGCTAATAGCTGCTTTTTGCCTTCCGCCCAGCTTTTTTCCGGGGCCTTCCCTGAGGTCAGGAAGCCCAAAGCTTCTAGCCCGGTCCCGGAGACCTGTTCAAGCCCCAGGGACAGGGCTTCGATCTCGCGCAGGGCCGGGGATGAAGCGACGAACGGCAGGACCAGAGGGTGGTTGTCTTTCCAACGGATGAGCGTCGCCCTCAGCTCTTCCGCGAGCGCCGGATCCTTGCTTTCGACATACCGGTCGACCTTGACTTTGAAGGCCCGGGCGACGAGCGACTCCGGGAAGCAGGCGTCGACGAACCTCGTGAAAGGCGAGAGAGTGCTGTACGTGACGCCCTGGTTGCCGCGGTCATAGCCCTTTAAGGGCTCTGCGGCCCCGGCCAGAACCGCGAGCGGCCCGATCTGCGGGGTTCCGGCCAGCCGCCTGAGGATCATGCCCTGGTTCTTGATGTGGGTCAGGCCCAGCTCTTCGAGGTCGACCTCGAAGAGGGCCAGTCTCCGGTACATGTCGTCGACGTTGTTGACGGATCGGGGTGACCAGAGGCGCTCGGCGATGGCCGCGGTCCTCGGCCAGATCCTCGAGTCGATCGTCTCGGGCGTGACCATTTCGCCCCACATGGTCGCCTCGCCTCCCAAGATGAGGGCTTTCTGAGCGTCGGCCAGGGGCGAATCGGCGGGGATGGGGTCGTTCGCGTAATGGTCCGCGGCGGGCTGGCAGAGGTCGATGTAATAGCCGTTGGACAGGATCCCCTGATATCCCTTCTGGGCCGATTCGACCAGGGCCTGGGTCCCGCGCCAGGAGTGGATGATGATGTTGGTCGGCAGCCCCGGCTGGAAGATCTCGTCCCAGCCGACCATCTTTTTGCCGTACTTGGTCAGGATCTTGAGGATCCGGCGGTTGAAATAGGCCTGGAGGTCGTGGTTGGTCGCAAAGCCGTTCTTTTTCATGAAGGCCCGGATGGCCCGGCTCGCGTTCCACTGGTCGGGGTTGACCTCGTCCCCCCCGATATGCATGTACGGGCCGGGGAACAAGCCGGCCATCTCCTTGAAGAACTTGTCGAAAAAGGTGTACGTCCTCTCGTCGGCGGGATTGAAAGCCGGGCCGAAAATCCCGAAATGCCTTTCGATGGCATAGCGGCCGGGCGCGCTGGCGTATTCCGGATAGGCGACGAGCCAGCTTGTCGAATGGCCCGGAATGTCGAACTCGGGCATGACCCGGATCGCCCGGTCCGCGGCGTACTCGATCACGTCCTTGATCTGGGCCTGAGTATAGAACAGGCCGTCCGATCCCGCCTGGGCGAGCTTCGGGAAGGTCCTGGATTCCACCCGGAAGCCCTGGTCCTCGGTCAGGTGCCAATGAAAGACGTTCAGCTTGACGGCCGCCATGGCGTCCAGGTTACGCTTGATGACTTCGACCGGCTCGAAATGACGGCCGGAGTCGATGAGCAGACCGCGCCAGGTGAACCGGGGTCGATCCTGGATCGTCACGCACGGGAGATAATATCCCGCCTCGTCGGCGCTCAGGAGCTGGAGCAGGGTTTCCAGCCCCCAAAGGACCCCGATGTCTGTCTCAGCCGCGAGAGTGATGTTTTCGGGCTTGACCGTCAGCGTGTAGGATTCGTTCTCATTCGGCAGGAGCTTTCCGACGGCCAGGCAGTTGTAGATGATCGCGGGCTTGCCTTGAACGGACTGGTCGGCCAGAAAATCCTGTTTCAGGAAAAGCCCCGTCCGGCCGCCGAGACGGGACATGAAACGGGCCGCCGCCCTGAACGCTCTCGGGCTCGCCGTTCCCTGGCCCGCGATGGCCAGGTTCTCATCAACCCTGAATTTGCCGGGTGCCACGGCCACTTTTTCCGGAACGGGCATGAGTCCGAGGACTCCCCGAACGGAATCGGCCCGCCCGGAGGTGACGAGAAAGGCCGTCAGCAAGACGGTCATGAGGACTCCAGCGAAGGCCGGATGCGCGGATCTTTTCATAGACTCCTCCTTTTTCCTTCAGCTCCTCCCGCCGTTCCCCGCGGACAGGCCGGCCCTCCCCGGCCTAAGGAAGACCGGCGCGCGTCCAGCTTGGGCCCCAGGCTGGTCCTAATTGATGTTCCCGACAAGCGGGTCGGGCTTGACGGTGACCGTTTTCGTTTCGACATCCTTGCCGTCGATGTTCAGGACGGCCTTGTAGGTGCCGCTCGGGGCCTGGAGCCCCCTGCCGAAGCGGCCGCCTCCCATGCCACCCACCATGGGCGACTGGTCCTGACCCTGGGGCGGGCGGCGGTTGAGGCTCCAGAAAACTTTCTGAAGGCCTTTCTTGGCCGTTCCCGTCATTTCCTGGATGAGGTTGCCTTCGAGGTCCTTGATGGTCACCTTGACGGATTTAGGATCGGACTTGAGCCAATAATAAATCGTGGCACCAGCCGGAGGATTGTCGACCTTGGCAAACTCCCCGTACTGCTCTCCGCCCTGCTCCAACCTGTTCCAGCGGATGGCCTCCTTGATGTCGAAAAGCAGGGCGTCCTTTTGGAAGGACTCGGGCTTGAATTCTTTGATCGGGCCGATGTCGGCGATGTAGAAGCCGCGGCCGTAGGTGCAGATGACCAGCTCGCGGTCGCGCTTCTGGATGGCCAGGTCGCGGACGATGACGTTCGGGGCCGTGGTCGAGAAGGGGGCCCAAGTCTTGCCCTTGTCGAAGGTCACAGAGACCCCCAGGTCGCCGGAGATATAGAGGACGCTCGGGTTGTCGGGGTCTTCCTCAACGTCGAAGAGGGGGTTCATCATTTTGCCGGCGATGTCCTCCCAAGTCTTGCCCTTGTCGCGGGTGACGAAGAGCCAGGTCTTATCCTCATTGTGGGTCCGGTAGCCGCTGAAGGCCACGTAACAGACATTTTCATCGAACCGGGAGGGGACGACCCGCTTGACCCAGCGGTCGTAGGGAATGAGGTCACCTTTGACGCCTTTCTTGGACTTGCCAGCGGCATCATAGAACTGGGCCGTGATATTGACCCAGGTCACTCCCCCGTCGGGACTCATTTGGACGTTGCCGTCATCGGTGCCGGCCCAGTAGAGGCCAGGCATCTTGGGGGATTCGGCGAACGCGTAGATCGTGGCGTACTGGAGATTAGTTTTTTTCGACTGCTCGATCCGCGACTTATCGGCTTTGGTCAGGTCCGGGCTGACGGTCTGCCAGGTGTTCGGCTCGCCCCGGCTCAGGGAGCGATGCACGAATTGGGAACAGACGAAGACGATGCCGGGGTTGTGCGGCGAAAGGACGATCGGGGCGTTCCACTGATAGCGCTGGACGGGCTTGCCTTCGTCCCTCTCCTCCGGGGTCGTCCGGCGGGCCAGAGGGCTCGTCGCCCCCGTCCGGAGGTTCCTCCGCATCGAGGAGCCGAACTGGCTCTCCCAATAAATGTATTCCGGGTTCCACCAGTCGCGGACGACGTAGAACCCGTCGCCCGAGGGCAGGTAGATCCAGTCGCGGGCGAACACTCCCCACTGGTTTCGGGTCTGGGAAGGCCCGATCCAGCAGCCGTTGTCCTGGGTTCCGCCCATGACGTTATAGGGCAGCTCGTTGTCGACGGACACGTCGTAGAACTGCTGGGCGCTGATGGTCGATTTCTGGATCCAGTGCTTGCCGCCATCCCAGGTCTCGCAGGCCCCCCCGTCGTTGCCGCTCAGGATGTGGTTTCCGTTGGCCGGGTCGACCCAGACAGCGCGGTGGTCGACGTGGGTCTTGTAGGCGCCCTGGTCCCACGGCGCGACTTTGAACGTCTTGCCGGCGTCTATTGAGGACGTCACGTTCGTGTCCGCGCAATAAACGACCTGGTCATTGGTCTGGTCAACGACGATCCGGCCGTAATAGCCAGCCTCGGTCTGGTTGATCTGGGCGCTGCCTCCCGAGAGCTTATACTCGGTCATCTTCTTCCAGGTCTCGCCCTGGTCCTCGGATCTGTAGATGATCCCCGACCTCTTGACCGTCTCCTGGTTGCGCAGGGCGTCGGCGTAGAGGACCTCGAGGACATGCCTGTTGAGGATCTGGGCCCGGCCCTTGGCCTCGGTCGAATCCGGCTTCGGGGCTTCGGTCTTGAGGAGCGCCTCGACGGCCTTGACGTTGGCCATGAGCTCCTCATTTTTGGGATAGGTCTTGCGGGCCGCGGCGTTGAGCTTGGCTATATCGGCTCCCGTTTTTGTCAGGAAATCCTTGTCCCGGACGAACTCGTTGAGCTTCTTGGCCAGGTCGGCTTCGGAAGTGGCCGCGGGCGGAGTGAACTTGACCAGCTTGGCGATCTCGGGGGGAATCTTGTAGGTCTTGAACCGGTTAAAATACCAGTCATCCCGGAAAACCTGCCCGGCCCGGAAATCGGCCACTCCGTCACGGGGCGAAAAGCCGAGGTCGGCCTCTTCGTCGATGCGGGCATAGACGATCTTCGGGTCTTTCTCGAAGATCGCCAGGCCCGTCCTCCCCACATCAACACCGATCGGCAGGCCGGCCGCGAGCTTCTTCCAGGTCTTTCCTCCGTCCGTCGTCTTGTAGAGATAATTCCCGGGCTGGCGGTCGATGTAGGTCCAGGCCCGCCGGAAGGTCTTGTAGGCCGCGGCGATGACGATGTCCGAGTTGGCCGGGTCGATGACGAAGTCGGCGACCCCGCGGTCCTTGACAGGGAAGACGTTCGCCCAAGTCTTGCCGCCGTCGGTCGTTTTGAAGAGGCCGCGCTCGCAGTCCATCTCATTGTCGTAAAGCTTTCCCTCGGCCGCGGCGTAGGCGATGTCGGGGTTTTTCGGGTCGACGGCGACCTTGGGGATGAAGAAGCTCTTCTCCAAGCCGGCCTTGGCCCAGGTCTTGCCGCCATCAACGGATTTCCATAGGCCGTTGCCGTGGGAGGAGGACCGGGCGTGCATGGCCTCGCCCGTCCCGAGATAAAGGGTCTTCGCGTCGGACGGAGCGATGGCCAGATAGCCCATGCTCATGTTCCCGTATTTATCGAAGATGGGCTCAAAGTGAATGCCGGAATCCTCGGTCTTCCAGAGACCGCCGCTGGCCGTCAGGACATAGTATGTCAGGGTCTGGCCGCGGGGGACGGCGAATTCCGCAATGCGTCCCGAAAAGTTGACCGGGCCGATCCAGCGCCAGGCGAGCTGGTTCAGGTCTTCGGTCGTGATCGGGACCGCGGCCGGCGCTTGCGCCGGAGCCGGCTTCTCCTCTTTATTCTGTCCCGTGGTCTGAGGGAGCGCCAGGACAGAAACCGCGAGGAGCGCTCCGAGGGCAAAGCCACCCAGCTTCAGGGTTCGAAAGCGTCGGAACATGAGAGGTCCTCCTGGGTTTGAAAGTAAGAAACCTTTATAGCACAGAGGGGCGGCGAAACGAAAGAGAGAATATCGACGGAGAACGGAGCGTCAGGCCCGGGTCAGGAAGGTCCTCTCGCTGACAGGCATTCGCCGGCTCCGGGAGGGAGCCCCGGCCTTCAGGCGTCGATCTTTTCGACGACGATGGTCAGGTTTGAGGCCAGGGCCGCGATCGCGCCGACCGCGGCCAGGATCGGGACGGCGAGCGCCCCCACGACGCCGACCGTCAGGGGGATCTCCATGAAAATCTTGCCGTGCTCATCCTTGAGGATGATCCTTCGGGCGTTGCCCTCATGGATGATCTCCTTGATTTTGTTGAGGATCTCCCCGCCGGTGACCCGGAATTCCTCCATCCTTGTTTTTTCCTGGCACTTTTTCTCGTCCATCTCAAGCCTCCGTCGAGCGGGATTAAGGAGCCGACGGGCTCCGCGCGGCCGATGCCGCTCATCGTATTTTACGTCAAATGTCGGGAAAGAGTTTCTTCAGGACGGCCAGCGATTCCGGGAAAAGCCCGGCCAGGGGCACGGATTCCCAGGTGGCCGACTCGACCTGCCAGGCCGCGGCCGGGGATTTCCTGAGCCGCAGGCTGAACCGGTAATAGTCCCCCGCATATCGAATGAGCTTCCGGAAGATTTCCGCTGCCCCCGAGGACAGCATGGCCTCGGCCCGGACGGAGGCTCGGACCCCATCCTCTATCGCATCGACCTTGACGCTCAGGAGATGGATCACGATCCCGGGCCGCCGGAAATATTCCTGGACGAGGGCCTCGGTGGCCCGCTTGTCCCGCCCCTCGAAATCGGCGTAGTCTTCCGTCAGACGGTCCATCACCGCGGCGAGGTCCCGTTTTTCGGCCAAGGAAATCGTTTGCTTCAAGAACGCCCAGATCCTGTCCTCTTCGGACGGACGGCCGCAGATCGAAGTGAACGACGCCATCAAGATGATGATGGCGAAGAGCCTGACAGCCCGCATTTCTGGTGTTCTCAACTTCCGATGGTCCTCCGGCCCACGGCGGCCCGAGGCCGGGGATCAACCGGCGCCGCCGCCCCCTCCGCCGCCGCCCCCTCCGCCTCCTCCGCTGAAACCTCCTCCTCCGCCCGAGGAATAATGGGCGGCCGCGGTGCTGGCCTGGCTGACCGAGGTGGCCATGTGCTCGATGCTGCTGATCATCCCGGCCAGGTTCCCGGTCGACAGGAAAGAGGCTTGGCTGGCTCCCGCGTACCAGACAGGGACCGCGGCCCGCTCGTTCTGGAGGATGACCGGGAGGGCCTTGAGGATCTTCTTAGCGTTCCCGAAGAGGATCCCGAAAACAAGGTAGTGCTCCCAGAGCCTTAGGGCTTCGGGCGGGAGTTCCTGGAATTCGGAGAAGTCATCGAGGAAATGTCGGAAAGCCCTCCACATCTCGTTCTCGCGGGCCCAACTTGGGGTCCGCCGCTTCAGGGTCGGGATGAGGACGGAGGCCAGGACGAGCAGGACCGGGTTGAGCGTCAGGATCGCGACCGGCAGGGAGACGGCCAGGAAGACGTTCCGGGCCCTCAGGCTTTCGGGTTCGAGGAACCGCAGCGGTTTGGTTTCTTCTTTGATATCCTTGCCCCAGGCCTGATACCACTTCTGGAATTCCTGGGGCTCTTTTCTCAGATAATCCTTGAGATTGTCCAGCGTCAGGGAGGACCCTTTGCGTTCGCCGGGCTGGCCGAGCTTGCCGAAGAGAAGGTCGAGGAGGTCATGCTCATAGGGCCTCAGGGTCGGATCGTTGTCGAAATCCTTCCTCAGGGTGAGGCGGGTCTCGACCTTCTCCTTGGACCCGAAGAGGCCCTGCTTTTCCACGGTCCTGTCCTCCATCCCGATCCAGCCGCGGCGGGCCAAGTCGAAGATAGTGGCCGTGAAGGCGGCCGGCGTGATCCCGCGCCCCTCGCGCAGGAGCACCTGGACGAAGGCGGGCGGCAGGTCCGAGGGGAGTTCCCGGATATACTCGGGGAGGCCGTCAAACCTGTAATCCTTTCCGATGTTCGACCACGTCCGGAAATAGAAAAGAAGCCAGAGGAGGGGTCCGACGATCTGCCACACTCCCCAGATCCCGAGAATCTTGAGCCACTTCTGCTTGTTCCTCTCCTGTTCCTCCCGGGTGCGTTGGACCCGTTCGATAGTCCCCTGGACGAAGCGGGCCTCTTCCTCCTTGATGGATCCCAGGCTTTCCCCCGATGCCGGGACGCCCGAGACGACGCCCGACGGCCAAACGACACGGATCTCGACATACTGCCGGGACGGGACATCGACGGCCGAGAAACGGGCGGTCCTTTCGTCCATCACCTCCGCCCAGCCGGTCAGGGGGCCGTGCCCCCAGACTCTGAGGTCGGCCTTGCTCGGGAGCGGCTCGGGCAGCCGGACCTCGATCGAGACCTTCTTGGTTGGCCGGCTCCAGCCGTCGCCGATGACCTGCCAGTAGAGCTCGGTGACGTCGGGGTAGCTTCGGATTCCGTTTCCCAACTTATAATGGATATGGAATGTCCGGCGCTCGTTCCGGGCCGAATAGAACCATTTAGCCGAGAACAGACCATTATTCAATGACGTCTCGGCCCTCAGCGGCCGGCCGCCCTCGTCGCTCACGGCGAAATCGCTGAGCGATGCCCCGTAGCTCCGACCCATCCGGCTTACGGAAAGACGGATCTGGAGGTTAGCCCAGGAGAAGTTTCCCCGGAACTCGTAGGTCCGGAATTCATCGACGAGAAACGACCCGTCCTTTCCGATCGCCACCCCGACCCGGACTTCGGGAAAATAATAGTTCTTGGTTTCGGCCCTGATCGGCAGGGCCATCAGGGAAACGAAGAGGATGATGCCGACCGCCCTTTTCATGGCCGTCCCCCTTATTTAAGGAAGATCTCGATCACGGGCACCTCGACGTCGGGCTTTTGGACAGGAAGCCTCAGCGTCACCGTATTCTTTTGCTCCTCTCCCCCCTTGCCGGGCAGGAAGCCGACCTCCACCGCCTTTTCACTGAAAGCGACCTCGGAGGCGTCGTGGAGGAGTTGGGCGTAGGCGACCCGCCCGGCGAACCCGTCCAGATGCAGGATTCCCATGGGCCATTCGAGGACGTGGACATAAAGGCGTTTGGTGGCGGGGTTCCAGGTCAGAAGGCAATTCGGAGGCACCGGGAATTCCCCGGGCGCCTGGGTGCAGCCGTAGACCGATCGCCCGTTCGATTTCATCCATTGGCCGATGCCCTGAAGGCGGTCAAGAGCCCTCTGATCGAGAGTCCCGCGGCCCGTCGGCCCGACATTGAGAATGAGGTTGCCTCCCTTGCTGACCGTTTCGACGAGCATGACGATGAGCTGCCGGACGGATTTCCAGGTCGACTCGTCCCGATAGTATCCCCAGGAGCCGGAAAACGTCTGGCAGGTCTCCCACGGGACCTGCCGGCCCTCGGCCTGGACCCATTCCCTGGGCATGAACTGCTCGGGCGTCCGGTAGTCCCAGCCGCCCGGGACGTCGAGGAGGTCCAGCCGGTCGTTGACGATGATCCCCGGCTGAAGCTCGCGGATCATCTTGATCAGCTTCTCCGACCGCCACTCGTTCCGGCCTTTCCCGTCCGGCTCGGGGAACGAATAATCCAGAAACAGGACGTCGATCTTCCCGAAGTCCGTCAGGAGCTCCCTGACCTGGCCGAACAGGTAGTCCACATACTTGCCGAAATCACGGCCCTTGGCTCCGGCCGTGAATTCCTTGTCGTCGCGCATGGGATGATAGAGGTCGACGGTGTACTCCGGGTGGTGCCAATCTAGGAGCGAGTAGTAGAACCCGACCCGGAGGCCTTCGGCCCGCATGGCCTCGACGAGCGGCCTGAGGAGGTCTTTCCCGGCGGGCGTCTTCGGGGCCTTGTAATCCGTCAGCTTGGAGTCCCAGAGGCAGAACCCTTCGTGATGCTTGGCGGTCACGACGAAGTACTTCATGCCCGCGTTCTTGGCCGCCCGGGCCCATTCGGCCGGGTTGTAGAGGTCGGGATCGAAATGGTCGAAGTATTTCCGGTAGGCCTCGTCCGTGATCCTCTCCCGGTTCTTGACCCATTCGTGGCGGGCCGGGAGGGCGTAGAGCCCCCAGTGGATGAACATGCCGAACCGGGCCTCCGTCCACCACTTCATCCGGGCTTCCTTCTGGGCCGCCGTCTCCACGCTTGCCGGCACGACGGCGGCCGACACCGTGACTCCCAAGACCAGGACAGCCATCCAGATGAGGAATCGGGACATGGGTGCTCCTTTGGCGGATTCAAGATGAGTTCTTTTTAGCTCAGGCGGGCGGGAAAAGCAAGCCCAGCCAGCCTCAGGTCTTGGGGGGGCTTTTTCCGTAGACGTGGTCGATCAGGACCAGTTCGGTCTCGGAGTCGATCCCGACGAATTCGAGCCCCATGTCATAGACCTCTTCCCCGATGAGCGCGTTGACCCACCGGACCTCCGCGAGGGCTTGGATGCTTTTACGCGATTTCGTCAGGCTGATCTCCACCTTGACCCGGGACCCGACCGCGAGCGGAGCGTTCGTCATGATCCTGATCCCGCCGATGGAAAGGTCCTTGGTCAGGCAATAATAGACTTCTTTCTTGTCCGCCTGAGGGCCGCCGCCGGGGACCGGGCTGAGGATGACCTTGTTCTCTTCCTTGGTCCTCGGGTCCCGTCGCCGTTCCTTCATGCTCCTCGTGTCCTTATGATCATGAAACGACTTTATCTCCGCCCCGTCCGGCGGGGCCTCGATCGGTCGATGCGTCCTTGATAAAATCAAGGATAAAAGAGACACGGAAACCGGTCAAACGCCTCCACACCTTCATGTCCAACCGCTCATCTCCCCGGCCTGTCGGCTCCGTAGATGACCACGGACCGGAGGATGAGCTCCGCGCCGTCCGTAGGATTCAGGACCCTGACGGACATCCTGTGCTTCCTGGGCGCCAGGCCGTAGGCCCAGAAAAGCGGGTCCCGCCGCCAGTGCTCGTCGGTCGGGAGGTCGTAGGTCTCAACAGGCTTACCATCCATTTGGATCTCCGCCTGGAATACATGCTCGTCCTGGCCTATCCGTCTCGCTTCCCCGCCGACCACGATCCCTGTCCCTTCGAACTCAAGCTCGTATTCCTTCTTCAAGCCCACGGCAAGCTCCATCTTTTCGGTCGGGCGAAGCCCGGGAAAATTGACTTCGAGCCGGACCGGGCGGATGTCTCCGGCGCTGATGATCACTTCCCCGCCCTGGACCCTTCCCCCGTTCTTCTTGACCATACCCAGGGCCTGCTCGAAGGAAAAGCCGCAAGCGTCCGTCAGGCTGAAATCCATGTACGGGAATCTGGCTCCCTCGACGGCTTCGAGCCCGGATCTCCAGATCCCCGGGATTTTCTTGAACCCCAGGACCGTCCCCAGGATGCCGCCGGCGGTGGCCGGGTTGCAGTCGGAATCGTCCCCGCACCTGGCGCTGATCTCCAGGGTCCGTCCGAAATCGCCGTCCCCATAAAGGAGGCCGATGAGGACCCAGGCCGCATTGATCTTGGCATCGATGTCGAAAGGCGAGAAAACCCCCTCCGGACAGCCGATGTCCTCGGACCACTTCCTCTGGACTCTGAACCAGGTCTCTTTCCAGTCCCCCGGGCTCTCCCGGTGCCAGCGGAGGACATCGCTCATGACGGCATGGAAGCGGCTGGCCTCAGGAATGACCTTGAGGGCCTCGCTCGCGATGTGTTCAATATTGTCGGAAACGAACGCCAGGGCGTGCATCGCCGCGACGTAGACGCCGCCGTACCAGCCGTCTCCGGAGTTCATGATATGGCCGGCCCGGTCGCAGATCTCGGCCGCTACGGACACCATGCCCGGCGACATGAGCCCCGCGAAGTCGGCTTCGATCTGGAAGTCGATGTCGTCAGCATGCGGGTTATTCCGCCAATCGCCTGAGACGGGCGGCGCGAGCCCGCGCTCGATGTTGGCCCGGGCCATCTGGTTGGCGTGCCAGAGGGGATACGGGGCGTTGGCGAAGGCCCTGGCCAGCGACCGGGCCGGGGCATCGAGGCCTTCCTGCCTGAAAACTTCGACGAACGTCAGGTTCATATAGACATCATCGTAGAGCCCCGGCGAGTTCTTGAAAGACGATGGGATGGCCTGGCCGCTCCAGGCGAGCGGCTGGTAGTCCTGGATGATCGTTCCCTGGAAGCGGAATTCCGTGGGACCCCCGTACGTGCAGCCGATGACCTTGCCGGCCCAGCCCCCCCGGATCTTGTCCCTGAGGACATCCTGGGGGAGCCTGTAGGTTTCGGCGGCCGCCGTGGACACGACCAGGCCCGCGAGGCAGATTCCGGTCCACCATCCTCTCCGTCCGGCCATGCTCACCTCCTGTCCTGAACGATCGCCGCCGCGGGCCCCGCCCGGGCGTCCCCTTCGGGATTATCGTTCATGCGGCAAGAAATGGAAAGCCCTCTCTTTCCCAGGGGCCCGCGGCTTTGACTTTTTCTATGGCCGGAAGTAGCATGAGAGCACTCTATCCGGCGAGGAAGGCGGACATGGCGGAACGGACTCTCCCTCAGCTCTTCGAGGACAGCGTCCGGGCCTATCCGTCGAACGTCCTGATGTGGGAAAAAAGGGACGGTCGCTATCAGGGGACGACTTACGCAGAAATGCACCGGCTCGTTCATGCCTTCGCCGTCGGGCTCAGGAGCCTGGGCCTCGCCAAGGGGGACCGGGCCGCGCTCATCTCCGAAGGACGGAAGGGCTGGATCATGAGCGAGCTCGGAATTCTCTACAACGGGGCCGCGAACGTGCCCATCTCCGTCAAGGTCGACGAGCTCTCGGACCTCAAGTTCCGGCTGGCCCATTCGGGCAGCAAGATCGTCATCGTCTCCGGGTCCCAGGTTGGCAAGATCCGGCGGGTCAAGAAAGATCTTCCCGATCTCGAGCGAACGATCATCCTGGACGAAATGCCGGCCCTGGAGCCCGGCGAGGTCCTCGGGGGAGACGTCCTCAGGAGAGGCGAGGAATATCTCAGGGACGAACCGCAGGGAATCGACGGGACATGGCGCTCCATCAAGGAAAGCGATATCGCGAATATCTGCTACACGTCGGGGACCACGGCTGACCCCAAGGGCATCATCCTGACGCACCTCAACTACACGGCCAATATCGACCAATCCCGGGGGCTGGTGGAGTGTCCCGAACATTATGTCTCCCTCCTGTACCTCCCATGGGACCACGCGTTCGCCCATACCGCCGGGATCTACACCCTGATGAAAAGCGGGGCTTCCATGGCCTCGGTCGAGATCGGCCGGACCTTCCTGGAAACCCTGAAGAACGTGCCCGTCAACATCAAGGAGATCCGGCCCCACTTTCTGTTCAGCGTCCCCGCCTTCGCCAAGACGTTCCGTAAGGGGATCGAACGGGGCGTCCGGGATAAGGGGCCAGCGGTCGAGGCCCTGTTCAAGAGAGGCCTGAAGCTGGCTTACGGCTACAACGCCGAGGGCTGGAACAGGGGCCGGGGGCTCCGGAAGCTCGGAAAGCCGCTCTATTTCCTTTTTGACAGGATCGTCTTCAAGAAGATCAGGGACAATTTCGGCGGCCGGCTCGAATTCTTCATCGGCGGCGGCGCCCTCCTGGATATCGAGCTCCAACGTTTTTTTTATGCCCTCGGGATCCCCATGTTCCAGGGCTACGGGTTGACGGAAGCGGCCCCCGTAATCTCCTCGAACAGCAAGAAGGCCCACAAGCTGGGCTCGTCAGGCAAGATCGCCCCGGGCCTGGAGCTGAAGGTCTGCGACGAATCCGGCGCCCCTCTCCCGGCCGGCGAGAGGGGGGAGATCGTCGTCCGGGGCGAGAACGTCATGGCCGGCTACTGGAAGAACGAGAAGGCGACCAGAGAAACCCTTCGCGGCGGCTGGCTCTATACGGGCGACATCGGCCATGTCGACGAGGACGGCTTTCTTTATGTCCTGGGCCGCGTGAAGAGCCTTCTCATCGGGAACGACGGCGAAAAATACAGCCCGGAGGTCATCGAAGAGGAGATCTGCGACCATTCTGCCTATATCGAGCAGCTCATGCTGTACAACAACCAGTCCCCCTACACCGTCGCCCTCCTCGTGCCCAACAAGGAGGCGATCGGCCGCTGGCTTAGGGAGAAAGGTCTGGCCGTCCGGACGCCGCAAGGCCAGGAGGCCGTCCTGAGGCTGCTCGAGGCCGAGATCAGCGCATTCCGGGAAGGAGGGCCTCGCGGCGGGACATTCCCGGGCCGATGGCTTCCGGCCGCCGTGGCCGTCGTCGGGGAGCCTTTCAGCGACAAGAACCAGCTCCTGAACTCCATGCTGAAAATGGTCCGGGGCAGGATCGCCGATTTTTACAGGAGCCGGATCGATTTTCTCTTCACGCCCGAAGGCAAGGACATCTGCAACGCCCAGAATAAAACCATCATCGGCCGCTTCGAATAGCTTTTCCCGTCTGTTGACAGGGCCGCTCCAATTAAGGTATGTAGAGGCAAAAAAGGAGGTTTCATGAGCGTCAAATTCCGGCTCGGGGCCATGATGTTTCTCCAGTACGCCATCTGGGGCTCCTGGGCGCCCGTGCTCTCCGCTTATCTCCAGAACAACCTGGGCTTCAGCGGGGTCCAGCTGGGTCTCATCTTCAGCCTGCTCCCCCTCGCGACCATCATCTCGCCCTTCGTCGGCGGGCAGTTCGCCGACCGCTATTTCCCGACCCAGAAGGTTATCGCCGTCCTCCAACTCGCCGGCGGGGTCGTCCTCATCCTCATCGCCAACATCACGGCCTTCACCCCCATGATGTGGCTCATGCTCCTCTACTGCCTCGTCTACGCCCCGACGCTGGCCCTGACCAACTCCATCGCCTTCGTCAACCTTAAGAGCTCCGAGAAGGAATTCGGCGCCATCCGCGTTTGGGGGTCCATCGGCTGGATCGCCGCGGGCTGGGCCCTGGCCGGCTGGCGGGCCCTGGCCAAATCGCCCGAGGGCATCGCCATGAAGGGAGACACGCTCCTCCTGGCCGGGATCTTTTCCCTGCTCATGGGCGTCGTTTCCTTCGGCCTGCCCCATACGCCTCCCCAGAAGGAGGGAGCCAAGCCGTGGGCTTTCCTCGAAGCTCTCAAGATGTTCAAGGACCGGAACTTCGCCATTTTCTCGGTCATCTCCTTCGTCGTGGCCACGGAGCTCCAGTTCTACTATGTCCTGACGTCCCCCTTCCTCACTTCGGCTGGGATCGGAGTCAGCCAGAAATACGTCTCCGCGGTCATGACCGTCGCCCAGATCGCCGAGATCTTCGTCATGGCCTTCCTGTTGTCCTGGGCCCTCCAAAAATACGGCATGCGGAGGACCCTGATCCTCGGGATCCTGGCCTGGCCGATCCGCTACATCATCTTCGTCATCGGCACGCCGTCGTGGCTCGTCATCGCCTCGCTCGCCCTCCACGGCTTCTGCTACGTCTTCTTCTTCACCGCCGCCTACATCTACGTCGACAGCATCGCCCCCAAGGACATCCGTCACTCTGCCCAGGGGCTGATCGCGATCATCATCCTCGGCTTCGGCAACTTCGTAGGGAGCCTGTTCTGCGGCTGGATCCAGAACCTGTTCACGTCGACGACCGTCAACGCGGCCGGCGAGGCCGTCAAAGCCATCAACTGGAGGGGGACATTCCTCGTCCCGACGGCCCTGACGCTTTTCTGCCTCGTCGTCTTCCTGGTCTTCTTCCGCGAAAAAAAGCAGGCCCCGGCGGCTGAGACGTCGGCCTGATGAGATCGGGAGTCCGGCAGGGTTCTGAAACTCGGCGCGTGTCCGCCTGAACGAAAGGAAACCATGAAAAAGAAAGACAAACTCGGCATCGGTTTCGTCGGCGGGGGCTTCATCTCCCGCTTTCACATCCGCTCCTGGGTCGGCGTCCGGGACGCCGACATCCTGGGGATCGTCGACCCCGACGACAAGAGGGCCCGCGAGGCGGCCGGCCTGGCGAAGAGCCTCGGTGTCGGCGAGGCCCGTGTCCACAAGTCGCTGACGGCCATGGTGGCCGACCCCAGGATCGACGCGGTCTGGATCTGCTCGCCGAACTACACCCGCCTCGAGGTCATGGATGAGATCGCCCAGGCCGTCCTCAAGGGCAAGGGCGAGCTTATCGGTGTCGCCTGCGAGAAGCCCCTGGGCCGGAACGTCGGCGAGGCCAAGGCCATGCTGACCCTGGCCCGGAAGGCCGGGCTCCTCGACGGCTATCTCGAGAACCAGGTCTTTTCTCCGGCCGTGACCAGGGGCCGGGAAATCGTCTGGGCCCGCGGGGCCAGTCTCTGCGGACCGCCCTACCTGGCCCGGGCCGCCGAGGAGCACAGCGGACCGCACATGCCTTGGTTCTGGGAGGGAACCCTCCAGGGCGGAGGCGTCCTCAATGACATGATGTGCCACTCCGTCGAAGAGGCGCGCTTCATGCTCACCCCCCCGGGGGCACCCCGGGATGCTCTCAAGCCCGTCAAGGTCACGGCCTATGCCTCCTGCCTCAAGTGGCAGGACCCCAAATACGCCAAGATCCTGGCGGATCAATCCGGCGGGAAAACCGATTATCTCAAGAGGCCCGCCGAGGACTTCGCCCGCTCCCTCATCGAGTATCGGGACAAGTCCGGTCGGCCCCTGGTCGTCGAAACGACGACCTCCTGGTGCTATGTCGGCGCCGGGCTGCGGCTTTCCCTGGAGCTCCTCGGACCCGAGTATTCCCTGGCCATCAACACCCTGGACGCGGGCCTCAAAATCTTTTTCAGCCGGAACGTCCGGGGCGAAGCGGGAGAGGACCTCGTCGAGAAGCAAAACGCCGAGGTCGGGCTGATGCCCGTCGTCAGCTCCGAGGAGACCGAATACGGCTACACCGCCGAGAACCGCCACATGGTCCGGGCGTTCCTGGCCGGGAAGAGACCGGAGGAGAACTTCAGCGACGGCCTTAACGTCACCGAGCTCCTGATGGCCGCTTACATGAGCGCCGAGCAGGACCGGACCGTCCCCTTCCCTCCTCCGGACCTTGAGACTTTCATCCCGGCGGTCGCCCAAGGCCGGTGGAACCCGAGAAAAAGGAAATAAGGAGAAGCCATGAAGAGTATCACCGCACTCTGTCTCGTGATCCTAGCCGTCGCCGTTTCATCGCCCGGCCAGTCGGCCCAAAAAAGAACGGCCCGGGCGGAGATCATCCCCCAGGACATCGTCACCCAGGTCAAGAACACGGATTACCTCGATGTCCGGATCAAGCCGTTCCCGATCGCGGTCCAGGGCTGGACCTTCCGGAAATACACCTTTTTCGAGACCGTCGACAAGGTCCAAGCCCTGGGCGTGAAATATCTGCAGGCCTTCCCCGGCCAGTTGCTCGGCAACGGCGACCCGGAAGCGATCTTCGGCGAAGGCATGTCCGAAGCCGCCATGAGGGCCGCCCAAGCCAAGCTCCGCGAGGCCGGCCTCTCTGTCGTCGCCTACGGCGTCGTCGATATCGGGACGACCGAGGCCAGCATGAGGAAGGTCTTCGATTTCGCCAGGAAAATGGGCATCCGGACCGTCGTCTGCGAGCCGCAGGACGAAGCCTTCCCTCTGCTCGAGAAACTCTTACAGGAATACGATCTCCGGGCGGCTATCCACAACCATCCCCGGCCGGCCAAATACGCCTGGCCGACGACCACCCTCGACCATCTCAAGGGTCGTGACGAGCGGATCGGGGTCTGCGCCGACACGGGGCACTGGATGCGGGAAGGCCTCAACCCGGTCGAGTGCCTGCGTCTTCTTCAGGGCAGGATCCTGGACCTCCATCTCAAGGACAGGAGCGATTTCGGCCAGGGACCGTCGGCGAAAGATGTGGCCTGGGGCTCCGGCAAGGCCAAAGTCAGGGACATCTTGGCCGAGCTGACCCTCCAGGATTTTGACGGTTACCTGACCATGGAGTACGAGAACGAAGAGGAGGTCATGACCCCCGAACCGGCCATCCGCAAGAGTATCGAGTTCGTGAAAAGCGTCACCTACTACCAGGGCTACGAGCAGCTCTTCAAGCGGTCCAGCGGCGCCTACGAGAAGCACGGCTGGAACCACTACGGCCCCGGCTATTTCGAGGTCGACCAGAAGACCGGCGTCCTGAAATCTCAGGGCGGCATGGGCCTCCTCTGGTACAGTGCAAAAAAATTCAGGGATTTCGTCCTCGAGCTGGACTTCAAGTGCTCCCGGAATGACACGAATTCCGGCGTCTTCGTCCGGGTCCCGGACGTTCCGACGAGCGACGATTACATCTATCATTCCTTCGAGATCCAGATCGAAGATACGGAGCAGGGCATCCACGCGACCGGGGCCGCCTACGACGCCGAGGCACCGAAACTCAGCGCCTCCAGGCCGACTGGAGAGTGGAACCATTTCAAGATCATCTTCAAGGGGAAGCGCCTGCAGGTCGAGCTCAACGGCAAGCCCGTCCTGGACTGGGAGGCGGCGCCTCGGGGAAAGGTCAAGGACTTCGCCTCCGAGGGTTATATCGGGCTCCAGAACCACGACAGCCTCTCGCCCGTCTATTTCAAGGATATCTTCATCAAGGAGCTGTGACGCGCGACCCGAGCCTACAGTCCCCTTTGATAAAATAATATGTTAATATGGGTGTCGTAGCGGAAAGCCTGGGGACCGATGAAGATCAAGTATCTCGACGGAAAAAGGCTCTACTATGCCTTTCTCGCCGGCGGCCGGGCCGTCATGCGGGACCAGCAGTACCTCGATAAGATAAATGTCTTTCCGGTGCCGGATTCCGACACCGGCACGAACCTGGCATCGACCATGCGCTCCATCGCCCAGCGGGCCCGGGCTTTCCGGTCGGCCCATCATACCCTCGGCTCGATCGCCGACGCGGCCCTGACCGGGGCCCGAGGCAATTCGGGGCTCATCTTCGCCCAGTTCGTCTACGGCCTCAGTCAGGAGGCCCGCGATGAGGCCCGACTCTCGCCCCGCCGCTTCGCCGAACTGGTCCGGCGGGCCGCTCATCATGCCCGACAGTCCATCCTGACTCCCGTCGAAGGGACGATGATCACGCTCCTCCACGACTGGGCCGAGGCCGTTTACGAACAGCGCCTGAAAATGACCGATTTCGCTGAGCTCCTTTCCTACTCCCTTCATATCGCCGAGAAATCTCTCAGGGAAACGCCGGAAAAGCTGGAGGTCCTGGCCAAGGCCGGCGTCGTGGATGCCGGGGCCAAGGGCTTCTTCGACTTCCTCGAGGGCGTCGTCAACTTCATCAGGAAGGGCGACATCAAGGACATCATCAGGGTCGAAACCGCCCCTCTTCCCATCCTCGCGGAGGCCCACGCGAGCCGGAGCTCCGTGACGAAAAGATACTGCTCCGAGGCCCTGATCACCGGGGAGGGGATCGACATCGACGCCGTCCGGGGCGCGGTCCGGGCGGCCGGCGAATCGGCCATCGTCGCCGGGTCCCGGTCCAAGGTCCGCCTCCACGTCCATACCGACTCGCCCGCGGGCCTTTTCGCCAAGCTCCGCGAGTTCGGGGCGATCGCCGAGATCAAGGCCGACGACATGCTGCGCCAGTACGAAGCCGCCCACCGGAGACAGTCGCCGGTCGCCCTGGTGACGGACTCGGCCTGCGACCTGCCCGGCGAGATCCTTGACGAACATCAGATCCACATGATCCCGTTCACCCTGTCCTTCGGAGACAGCCTCTATCTGGACAAGGTCACGATTACTCCCGACGAGTTTTACACGCAGCTGAAGATGAGCCGGGACGTTCCGAAAAGCGCCCAGCCGTCTCCGGAGACGGTGAAAAGGCTCCTCGAATTCCTGGCGGGACATTATGAGCGGGTCCTGGTCGTCACCATCTCGGACAAGCTCACCGGGCTATATCGGCAGGCCCTGGCCGTCCGGGAATCGCTCGGCCCGGACAAGATCCTGGTCGTCAATTCCCGGCAGCTTTCGGCCTGCCAGGGGCTGATCGTCCTGCGCTTGGCCGAGGCCATCCGCGGCGGCCTGAGCGCAGAGGAGATCGCGCTCCTGGCCGAGAGCTGGATCGCCAAGGCCAAGCTCTGGGTCGATATCCGGACCCTGAAATACATGGTCCGCGGCGGCCGGGTGAGCCCCCTCAAGGGCCTTCTGGCCGGGCTCCTCAATATCAAGCCCATCATCTCCCTCGATGAGGAGGGCCGGGCCGTGGCCTTGGGCAAGTCCTTCAGCCGCCGCCGGAACATGACCAAGATCGTCGGCATGATCCGCCGGGAAGCCGCGGGTCAGAAGGTCTGGAACTACGCCATCGTCCACGCCCAGAACCCCTATCGCGCCCTGCGCTACGCCAAAGAGCTGGGCCCGGTCCTCGGCCGGAAGCCCGCTTTCATCATGGATATCTCCCCCGTCATCGGCGTCCATAACGGCATCGGGGTCGTCGGCATCTGCCTGATGTTCGAATGAGCGCCCCGGGCCGGCGCCGCAGGAGATCGAGAGAATGGAACACGTTCTTTTCCTCTGCGCCCTCACGGCCTGGCTCTACATGACGGCCTGGTTCATCCTGGCCCTTCTCAGGAAAGACAATTCCGTAGCGGACATCGCCTGGGGGTTGGGCTTCGTCCTCCTGGCCGTTCTGACTCTCGTCCGGCGGAACGAATACGCCGCCAGGCAGATCCTTGTCTCAGGCCTGGTCCTTCTCTGGGGGGTCCGGCTGGCCGTTCATATCTTCTCCAGGAACCGCAAGCGGGGCGAAGATTATCGGTATGCGGAATGGCGGGCGAAATGGGGACGGTCGTTTGTCCCGAGGAGCTATCTTCAGGTCTTCATCCTCCAAGGCGTCTTTCTCCTTGTCATCAGCCTGCCCGTCATCCTGGTTAATTCCGTGCACCAGAAAGGGCTGGGCGGGCTGGACCTTGCGGCCGCCCTCGTCTGGCTCACGGGCTTTGTCTTCGAGTCGGTTGCCGACCGCGAGCTCGCGCGATTCAAGAAGGACCCGGCCAACAGAGGAAAGATCATGACATCCGGCCTCTGGAAATACACGCGGCACCCGAACTATTTCGGGGAAGCCGTCATGTGGTGGGGAATTTTCGGTCTCGCCCTTTTGACCAGGAACGGCTGGTTGACCGCGGCCAGCCCCCTGCTCATTACGTTCCTGCTCCGCTTCGTCTCAGGCGTCCCTCTGCTCGAGAAAAAATACCGGGGGAACGCCGAATTCGAGGAGTATGCCCGCCGGACGAACGCATTGATCCCCTGGCTTACGAAAACATAGCCTGACCCCCGGCTGGAAAGAAAGAAGGGGATGTCCTCTGCGGACATCCCCTCCGATAGAATCGAAAATCCTTTTAGAATCCCGGGCTGATGCTGAACTGAAAGTGCCAGCGCCGCGCCTCCGGAGGAGTCTGCTGGATCGGGTAGACATAGTTGAGGCCGATGACCAGCATGCCGAAAAGATTGGTCCTGAGACCGATGCCCGTGCTGGTGATCGGCTTCCGGTTCCCGCCTGCGAACCAGGGCCTGACGTCCGCATTCGTCGTTCCTCCCCACCAGTATCCCGGCTGGTCGGCCCAGGCAATGCCGGCGTCATAAAACCCGTAGAACTCCAGGGGCCAGGCCCCGAAATAGCCTTTGCCAATGCCGAGGAGTCTGAAGAGCGGGAAACGGAGCTCGACGTTGGCGACGATCATCTTGCTGC
Organism: Candidatus Aminicenantales bacterium; assembly: GCA_049512315.1. Lineage (GTDB taxonomy): Bacteria > Acidobacteriota > Aminicenantia > Aminicenantales > Saccharicenantaceae > DATKJS01. The sequence goes on from JBEKXF010000002.1 coordinate 112,677, forward strand.
CGAAGAGTCGAAAATAGTCGAATGTCGAATTGCTGGGAAAGGACTCGTAGCCGCGGACGAGGTCCCAGTAGGCGATATAGTAAGGATAAAAGCGATCATCCCCGGCGTCCTTGCCGTACCGGCCGACGTGAAGAGCCCGGAAGGCCAGGGTGAACGGCTTGACCGGCAGGAAATATTTCCGGAAATCGGCTGAAACCGTCGTGAAATTGATGTTGCCGATAGCCGGGGACACGGCCAGGCCGTAGCTCTGGCCGATAATGGGGCTGGTCGCCCCGAAGATCCCCGTGTCATAATAAAGCCCGGCCGTGGCGTAGCCGAAGCCGAGCCCCGGCTGCGATTCCGGGTGGGTCTTGCTGTAGAAGATCTCGTACCCCGTGGCATAGGAATAGGCCCAGGTGTAGAGCGTCTGGCTGAATCCGATGTGGCGGTAACCGGCGCTCAATTCGATCCGCTGGGCGGAGCTCAAGGGGTAGGAGGCGAAGGCGGAAACGTCGTAGTTGATGATCCGGTAGACCAACTCCTGTTCGACCATGGCCGGTTCGCCGTACGTGGTCGTGTCATCATAGATGTTATAATAAGGATAAGGATAGACGATCCGCTGGGCGGCCATTCCCCAGTTCAGGCGGTTCTTGCTGTTGAGGTAGGCCACGACACCGGAAGTATCGATGATCTGGGGGCCCGTGATCGCGGTCGTGATGACCGTGTTCGTGCCCAGCATGTCGCTCCAGTACGCGGAGATCCCTCCCGCGCCGTAGGTCCCGTACCGGTCAACCCCGATGGCCAGCGAGGGCGGCGTGACGTAATCCAGGGCCAGTTTGGACTTGTACGGGGAGACCGCGAAATTCGTGTCCTTGGGCAATCCGAACAGGGGGTTCTTGAGGAGCCCCATGAGGGAACCCTCGGATTGGGTCCGCGGCGGCAGGAGGGCGGGGTTGCGGTCGAATTGGGCCAGGAAGGACTGGCCGGCCAGCACGGTCGGGTCGGCAATGACCGAGATCGAGAAAAAATTCCCTTCGTACGTGCTGAGGATGATCCGGCCCGCCTGCGTCAGCGTGATCGCGGGGCTCAGCTCCGTGATCCCGCTGATGCCCGTGTAAAGGTTCGTGACCTGGAAGATCTTCCCCGAATCCAGGTCGATCCGGTAGAGATCGGTCTTGCCGTTCTGGTCTGAAAGAAAATAGAGCCCCTTGGAGTCCGCCGTCCACTGGGGGTTGATGTTCTTGCCGTTGGGGAAGGCCAGGACCTTCTGGATCTGGCCGGATTCGACGTCCATGAGGGCCAGCTCATAATGGCCGATATCGACCCATTCCAGGTTCGTCGTGAACCTTTCGGTCACGAAGGCGATCCTCTTCCCGTCGGGCGACCAGACCGGTTGGAGGTCGCCGTAAACGTCGCGGGTCATCTGTTTCAGGACGTTGTGCTCGAGATCGTAGATGAAGATATCGGTGACGCCGCCGGCCAGGGCCGAAAAAGCGATATAGCGGTCATCGGGCGACCAGCAGGGGCTCAGGATCTCGCCGAGCTCCTTGAAGGGGATCTCCTTCTCGACCCTGTCCTTTTTCATGTCGAGGATGGTCAGGACGGGCCGCCCCTTGGTGACCCCGCCGAAGACGAACTTCTCGCCCTTGGCGTCCCACGACCCGGTCGATCGGATGAACTCGATGCTCTCGAAATGGGGGTCGAGGGCCGTCGAGATCAGCTTCCTCTTGACCTGGCCGGTCTCGGCGTCCGCCAGGAACATGTCGATGGAGAAGAGGTCCCGGCTGGACATGAAGACCATCTCCTTGCCGTCCGGGCTGACGGCCGGGGAAATGTTGTACATGCTGTTGTCCGTCCCCTTGATGAGGATCCTCGCGAACTTGTCCGTGCTCTGGGTCTTTTCAAGGAGCGGGTTGTAGGCGTCCTGCATCGATTTGTGCCAGTCGGCCGAGAGCTGCTTGAGCTTGATCCCCAGGACTCCCTCGAGGATGACCTCGTAGTCCCCGGTCCGGCCGACGGACTTCATCATCTTGCCGATGACCTCGTCCCCCCAGCGTCCGGTGATGTAGGCCCACAGGGCCTGACCCCAGCGGTAGGGGAAGTATTTATAGGAATTGTCGAGCTTATTGATCGCCGGCAGGTCCTTGCGGCGGACGGCGTCCCTCATCCACATCGAGGTGTTGGGGTCGACCGGCCCGATGGAGAGGTATTCGGCCATCCCCTCGATGAACCAGAGTGGGATCCGCAGGTTCTGCTCGTTCACTCGGGCGGCGTCGGAGTGCCCCTGGGCCATGATGTCGTACTGGAAAGCGTGGACGAGCTCGTGGCCGATGACATGGTCGGTCTCATAGAGCGAGGCGCCATAGGGAAGGACGATCCTCCGCTTGAAGGACTCCGTGACTCCGCCCGTCCCCTCCCCCATCAGCTCCGAGATGACGGTGGTCTGCTGGAATTCGGGGCTGCTGCCGTAGAGGATCAGGGGCTGACGCGTCCGCAGCTCATAATTGAACATCCGGGAATAGCGCGAGTACCAGCGCTCGGCAATGAGGCCGGCGAGCTTGACGGTCTGTTCGTCCTCCAGATAGAAATAGATGTCGAAATGCCGGGTCTTCATGATCTTGAAGTCGAACTTCTGGTACTGGACCTTGTTCCGGCCGTAGTACTGAGCGTTCAATCCCGGCGCCAGTGCGCCGACGACGAAAACGAGGAGAGCGACGGCGATAAGATATCTCGGACAAGAGGTCAACCGCATAGGATTCCTCCTTTAATGTTTCTATTGTAACGGATAGAAGGCAGGATGGGAAATCTTCCCGGTGACGGGGCTCCAGGCGTGTCCATAGGTCGAAACTCCTTTCGACCCCTTCCCGCGAATATTCTATATGATGCCCGGGGAAATGTCCAGAGCCCCGCACCTCTCCGAGCCGTTGACCTCGCCTCGCCAAATACGATAAGATGCGGAAGGCTTCCAATGACCGCGCACGTCCTGATCATCCTCGCCGTCATGGCCGCCGCCTACGCCCTGGCCAAAACGAAGGGCTTGTCCGTCGAGCTGAGCATGTTCGCGGCGTCCCTGGCCGGGGGGATCGCGGGTGCTTTAGCCGGGACGCCGCCGGCCGGGGAGCTCGGGCGCCACCTTGTCGAAGGGGCCTTCACGTACCTCGACGTCATCCTCGTCTTCTTCACGGCCACGCTGTTCATGACCATCGTCAACGAATCGGGCGGCGTTAATTATGTCGTCACGGCGACGGTCAGGGCCTTCGCCCGCCAACGCGCCCTGGCCCTCCTCGTCCTGATGATCATCGTCCTCATCCCGGGCGCCCTGACCGGGGCCGGCAGCGTTTCCCTCCTCGTCGTCGGGGCTCCGGTGGCCATGGCCCTCGGCCGGCTGGGGATCCCGAAAAAAAGGACCGCCGCGATTCTCTTCATCCTGGCCGGCCTGAGCGCCGCGGCCCCGCCCGTGAACATCTGGGCCATGATCCTGTGCGCGGGAACGGCCATCCCGTACGTCGGGTTCGAGCTCGTCCTGGGTCTCCCCTGCCTTCTCCTCGGCGCGTTCACCGTCTTCCTTCTCGGCTGGAAGAAAGACCCGCTCTCCGCCGAAGCCTCCGGCCAGTTGCCTGCGGCCCCGGCCGGGATAACCTGGTGGCGGGTTCTCGTTCCTTTCGCGGTCTTCTTCGGCTTGGTTATCGCCGGCCGCGTCTGGCCCTTCGGGACCCCCATCCTCGGCCTGTCCCTGGAGTTCACGGTGAGCGGCCTGGTCGCCCTCGCCCTGAGCCCGCGGAAGCTCCCGGTCCTGGCCCTTTCCCTGGACACCGTCCGACGACTCCTGCCTCTCCTTTCGACAATGGTCATCGTCGGGATGCTCCAGCAGATCATGACGGCGACCGGCGTCCGGGGTCTGCTGTCGTTCGCCGTGATCTCGGCGCCCCTGGTCGTCCTCTTCATCCTCCTGCCCGTCATCATCCCCGTTTCCGAGGGGGTCCTGACCTACGGCGGGGCGGCCATCATCGGCATCCCGCTCGTCTGGTTCCTGGACTCCATTGGATATCATGCGACCGTCGTCATCGCCGGGCTGAGCCTCCTCTGGCCCCTGGGCGACGGCCTGCCGCCCACGGCCCTCATCGGGCGGCTGAGCAACATGGTGTCCGGATACCACGGTTCGTACTGGGATTTTCTGAGATCGACCTGGATCCCCTGGCTGGTCATCACGGCCACGGGGCTCCTGATGATCATCTTCAGCTCCAAGCTGGCCTTCCTGGTCCGATGGAGCATGTGAGGACCCTGATGCCTGGCATTGTCCGGAGGTTCGGATGTCCTGGGTCATGATCGCCTATTATGTGATCAGCGCTTTCCTCCTGGCCCTTCTCGCCTGGAACTTCGTCCGGGAAAAGAAGAGCCCGGACGACCTCGCCCTCTATCTCTTGGTCATGATCCCGCTCATCCTGAGGCTCCTCCGGGTGAAATAGGCGGAACCGATGAAGCGCGAAGGACTTTTAAAATCTCTGTTCTTGGCGGCTGCTCTCGCCCTCCTCATCTGGGGAGGACCCCCGCTCTACCGGCACCGCCATTTTGACATCCCGGTCGTCGAAGGTCCCGGAGTCACGTCCGTGGCCAGGCTGAGCGACTATTGCCCCCCTCTCAAGGGCACGATGGCCGACACGTCCGTCTTCGTCCTCGAAGGGAAGGAACCGGGAGGGAAAGCCATCCTCCTCGGCGACACCCATTCGAACGAGCCCGAAGGGCTGCTCGCCTCGCTCGTCTTCATCGAGAACGCGACCGTCGAAAAAGGAACGCTCTACGTCATCCCATTCTTCAACAACAGCGGCAGCCGGAACACCCGGCCCGGGGACGGCTACCCGCTCTATTTCGAAATCCCCACGGACTGGGGGGGCCTGAAGATCAGGTTCGGGAACCGTGACGCCTCCCCTCTCGACCAATGGCCGGACCCGGACGTCTACATCCATTATCCCGACCGGCAGCTCCTGTCCTTCATCGACGTCCGGAACGTCAACCGGACCTGGCCCGGGCGGCCTGACGGACCCCTGATGGAGCGGGTCACGTTCGGCGCCATGGAGATCATGCGGAGGGAAAAGGTCGACGTGGCCGTCGACATGCACGGGGCCGAGACGATGTTCCCGGTGACGAACTGTATCGTGGCCCCTGAGAAATCCGTCAAGATCGCCACCCTGGCGGCCATGACCGTCAAGGCTAAGGAGGGGTTCGAGAGTCACGTCGAGCCGTCTCCGGCGGGCTTCCGGGGCCTTTCCCACCGGGAGATCGGCGACCACTCCGGAACGCTGCCCTTCCTCCTCGAGGCGCCCATCCCCTTCCTCGACCAGCCGACGGGCCCCAAGACGACCAAGCTCCTCCTCGACGGCAAGGACCCGTTTCTCTTAAGCCTGGCTCGGGGGAAAAAGCTTTTCGTCCCCTATGACGAATCCGGCTGGCCCATGGAGAGGCGGGTCGGCCAGCATTGCTCGGTCGTCCTCGAAATCCTCCGCCAGTTCTCAAAAAAGTTCCCGGATAAAGCCATCGTGGTCCGGGACGTCCCGCGATACGCCGACCTCGTCAAGAACGGAGTTGGGCACTATTTCCTGAACCCGGACAAGGCGGAGCGAAAAAAGATCGTCCTGAATTGACGGATCGACCATAGATCTTCCGGAGGTGACCCCGATGTCTCTGATCAAAAAACCGGGCCCGGCGCTGGTCCTCGTCGCGGCCCTCATCGTCACGGGATTGGCACTCGTTCACTCCCGCCCGGAAAAAGCGGGGGCGCCGGCGGCCGCCGACGAATTCGAGAACTGCACCGTCATTATGGTGGGGAAAGAGGCCTCGACGGACGGCTCGGTCATGGCGACCCACGCCGCCGATTGCGGAGTCTGCGATTTCACCTGGCGCCACGTGCCGGCCGCGGACCACAAGCCCAGCGATAAAAGGAAGATCTACCACATCAATCAGATCCGGACTTGGCCCCCTTCCCAGGGCCTGAAGTGGGACCTGATCAAGAAAGATCTCACGGGCCTGGAGTTCCCCGAGGTCCCTCATACGTACGGCTATCATCATGCCGTCTTCGGCTATATGAACGACCAGCAGCTGGCCATCGGCGAGTCGACGATAGGAAACCAGCGCAAGATGTCGAACCCCACGCCCTCGGGCGTCATGGACATCACCATGCTCACGCTCCTGGCCATGGAGCGGGCCCGGACCGCCCGGGAGGCCATCAAGCTCATGGGGGGCCTGGCCGAGCAGTACGGGTACGGCTTTCACGACTCGGGCGAGATGCTGGCCGTCGCCGATCCGAAGGAGGTTTGGGTCTTCGAGATCATGCCGGTCGGTCCCCTGTGGACGCCCAAGACCGGCAAGCCGGGCGCCGTCTGGGCGGCCCAGCGTGTTCCCGACGACGAAGTCTCCGTCTGCCCGAACGAATCGCGCATCGGCGAGATCGACCTCGCCCATGCGGAGTATTTCATGGCCTCGCCGAACGTCGTGTCCTACGCGGTCGAGGCCGGATTCTACGATCCCAAGAGCGGCAGACCGTTCAACTGGAAACGGGCCTACAACCCGGCCGAAGCGAGCGCCGCGACCGACCCCCGACGATCCCGGCTGTGGCGCTTCCTCGACCTCGTGGCTCCGTCGCGGAAGTTCAGCCCCGAAACTCCCAACATGGATTTCCCTTTTTCGGTGAAGCCGGACAGGAAGCTCTCCGTGGAGGACGTCATGGCCATGACCCGGGACAAGTCGCAGGGAACGGCCTTCGACCCGGTCCGCGGCCTCCGGGGCGGCCCCTTCCAGAACCCGAATTACTACAAGGGGACTCGGCTGATCAGCGTCCCGAACGTCGAGTACACGACGGTCACCCAAAGCCGGGCCTGGCTCCCGGATAGCATCGGCGGCATTGTCTGGGTGGCCCTCGGCTCCCAGGATACGTCCTGCTACATCCCTTTCTATGCGGGCGTCACGGACATCCCGAAGTCCTTCTCCGTCGGCGACCACTGGGTCCTCAACCGCGAGGCCGCCCGCTGGGCCTTCGATTACGTGGATTTCCATGTCCAGGTAGCCTACAACGCGGCCATCGTCGACGTCAGGGAAGCCCAAAGAAAATGGGAGAGTGAGGCCGTGGCCGGCGTCCAGGAGAGAGACCGGCAGGCCCAGGAGCTGTTCCGCAAGAGCCCCGCGGCCGCCGCCCGCTTCCTGACCGGCTATTGTCTGACAAACGCCCGGAACGTCATCGAAGCCTGGTGGAAACTCGGGGACGACCTCTGGGTGAAATACAACCATGGCATGCTCTACAACGCGGGCAAGCGGCTGAGCGGTCGGATCCCCACGGCCAACCCGGAGTGGTGGAACAGGGCCGTCCGGGCCCATGATGTCCTGACGGAGCCCGATGCGAAAAAGTGACCGCCGGTGCGGGCGGCCCGTGATCCAAGGGAAGCATCGACAAGGAGGCCATCCATGAAATCTCGAAAAATCCCGTCCTTGGCCGGAGTCTTCTTCCTCACGGCCCTTCTGGCCGGGGCCCTCGCCAGCCAGAAAGCGGCCCCGCCGAAACTCGCTCAGGACGATCTCCTCGCCCCGCGCGAATCCTGCACGTCCATCCTCGTGGGCAAGGACGCCTCGGTCGACGGTTCGGTCATGACTACTCATACCTGCGACTGCGGGATCTGCGACTGGACCTGGCGTCACGTGCCGGCGGCCGACCACAAGCCCGGCTCGACGCGCCGGATCCTCCACATTTCCCAGTACAAGACCTGGCCGCCGTCGGAGGGTCTCAAGTGGGACCTGGTCAAGAAGGATTACGCCGGATTCGACATCCCGGAGGTCCCGCACACCTACGGCTATCATCACGGGATGTTCGGCTACATGAACGAGAACCAGGTGGCTATCGGCGAATCGTCGATCGGCAACCAGCGCAAGCTGTCGAACCCGACCCCTGCGGCCGGCCTGGACCTCACCATGCTGACCCTTCTCGCCATGGAGAGGGCGAAGACGGCCAGGGAGGCCATTCAGATCATGGGAAGCCTGGCCGAGAAGTACGGGTACGGCTTCCACGACGAGGGTGAGATGCTCGCCGTCTCCGACCCGAACGAGGCCTGGATTCTCGAGATCCTGCCCGTGGGGCCGTTGTGGACGCCCAAGAGTGCCAAGCCCGGGGCCGTTTGGTGCGCCGAGCGCGTGCCCGACGACCAGGTCAGCGTCTGTCCCAACGAATCACGGATCGGCGAGATCGACCTGGCCAATAAGGACATGTTCCTCGCGTCGCCGAACGTCGTCTCCTCCGCGGTCGAGATGGGCTTCTACGACCCCAAGAGCGGCAAGCCCTTCAATTGGAAGAGGGCCTACTCCCCGCAGGAGGGCAGCGCCGTGAGCACGAACGGGCGGATCCAGAGGCTGTGGCGGTTCTTCGACCTCTCCGCCCCTTCCCTGAAGCTCAGGCCCGAAACGCCCAACATGGACCTTCCCTTCTCCGTCAAGCCGGACCGCAAACTATCTCTCCAGGACGTCATGGACATGACCCGGGACCGGAGCTACGGGACGCCCTTCGACCCCGTCCAGGGGATCCGCGGCGGGCCTTTCAAGAACCCCAGCTATTACCGGCAGACCCGGCTCATCGACGACGGCCGGGCCGAGTACACCACGGTCACCCAATGCCGCGCCTCCCTGCCCGGCCCCATCGGAGGGATCGTCTGGATCTCCTTCGGGTCCCAGGACACGGCCTGTTACATGCCCTTCTACGCAGGGGCTGCGGAGCTGCCGGGGTCTTTTGCCGTCGGGGACCATTGGACCTTCAGCCGCGATTCGGCCCGCTGGGCGTCCGACTATGTCGATTTCCACGTCCAGGTCGCCTACTCCGAAGCCATCAAGGACGTCAAGGCCGCCCAGGCGCGGTATGAGGGCGAGACGATCGCCCAGATCCCCGAAATCGACAGGCAAGCCCTGGAGCTTTACAAGAAGAAGCCCGCGGAAGCGACGAAGTTCCTGACGGCCTTCGGCCTGAACAACGCCAAGACGGTCCTCGACGCCTGGTGGAAGCTCGGCGACGACCTCTTGGTCAAGTACAACCGGCTCTATCTCTACGATACCCAGAAAAGGATCTACGAGCGGGGCAAGCCGGCCACGCCGGACTGGTGGAAAAAAGCGGTTCGGGTCTTCGATATCCTGTCGGAACCGGAGAAAAAGGACAACCGCTGAGGAGGAATGCCATGAGTATCCTTTGTAAACTGACCATCCTCGCGACCGGCCTCGCCCTGCTGGCCGCGCCGGCCGCTCCCGCCCAGACCGTTCCCAAGGCCGGACTCCCCGTCCTGACGACGTCGGCCGGCCAGAGCACCGACGTCGAGACCCTCAATATCGTCATGGAGGAGGCCGGCATCAAGTATGATTACTGCGACGTCCCCACGGCAGACATGCTGGCGTCCGGCGTCGGCCTGGGCGGGAAACAGTCCGGGCCCGGCTTCCATGTCGAAGTCACCACCGACACCGCCAGGTTCCCCGTCGGGACGCCCTACAAGGCGGTCATCTTCGCCATCGGGGCCAGCCTGAAGGGCATGGGCGCCTCCGGGCTCACCCTCGAGAGTGAGGAGGCCCGGATCAAGAAGCTCGTCGACTTCTGCAAGCAGAAGAAGATCCTGATCATGGCCGTCCATATCGGCGGCGAGTCCAAGCGGGGGGCATCCGGCAGCGATAACGAGCGGATGATCGACGCGGTGGCCCCGTTCGCCGATTACCTCGTCGTCACCAAGGACAGCAACAAGGACGGCCGGTTCACCAAGCTGGCCAAGGGCCGAAACATTCCCTTGACCGAAATCGACTTTGCCCTCGGCCTCGTGGACATCCTCAAGCAGGTCCTGCTCTAAGACACGGAGGTTTGATCCGGCCTCTACGGGCGCGACCTCGGGCCCGTCGATATCCCGACCGGGGAGGAGATCACTCATGAACCAGCGGATTTTCATCAAGGCCACATTTCTCCTGTCGGCTCTGATCCTGATGACTTTTTCGCCCCCCGCCGGAGCCTCCGAGGCAATCCCCCGGGCCAGGTATCTTGCCTACGCCCGGGCCTCGGCCGATTGGGCCTACGCGCATTCCGCGGACGTGCTGACTCAATGGAAGAAGACCTTCGATCCCCTCAACGTCTTCGGCTACCGCCCCCCGGGAGGGTTCCTGGAAACGGCCGTCATCTATTCCTATCTTTATGAAAAGGAAAAAAAGCCCGAATACGCCGACCGGGCCAAGGCCATCCTCCTCTCCTATGGCGATTGCCGCTCCGCCTACCCTGAATCGTCCGTCAAGCTCAGGCCGGACTATGCCGAGGGCGTCCCGGCCCTGCCAGATTTCTTCACGGGCATGAGGTACATCCGGGCCTACGACACGCTGCGCCGCCTCGGCCGCTTCTCGCCGGAAGAGAAAATGAAGGCGGAAGGCCTCATTGCCGAGAGCATGCGCTACCTCCTTCGGACCCAGGAGTGGGGGCCGATGAACCGGTCCGCGCTCCGGGCCGAGTCCCTGGCCTGGGCTGTCCGGGCCCTCCCCGACTACCCAGAAACCCCGAAGTGGGAGATGCAGCGGCAGGCCTTGGGTAACGACAACTGGGGCCATTGGGAGATCGAGGACGCCACGATCTACAACGGGGTCTGGCTCTACTCCATCCTGGGCTACGCCGACGCCATGGGAAAAATGGATGATCTCTTCAAGACGCCGGAGATCTCCTATTATGCCCAGTATTACACGCACCTCATGAGCCCGGCCGGGATGATCCCCGACTTCGGCGACGCCCATTGGATGTCGAACTGGACCCATTTCCTGGTCTTCTTCGAGGCGGCTGCGGCCCGCTTAAAGGCCCCCGCCCTCAAGTGGGCGGCGGACACAATCGCCGCCAGGTTCGTCGATTTCGCGAGCCCGGCCAACGTCGGGCTCGGGGCCATGCTCCTCGACTGTTACCGATGGGGAACGGACGATGTCAGGCCGGCCCCGCCCTCCGAGCTGTCCGGAGAAGTCATGGAGGACATCGTGGGCAAAAAGATCGTCTTCCGGGACGGCTGGACCCCCCGATCGACCTACCTCCTCCTCAATTACCGGGACGAGGGGGACGGCGGCCTGAACTATCGGGACTATCTGAGGGACTCCATCCCCGTTGAAGAAGAAAAGACGACTCACGGCCACGCCGACGAGAACAGCCTCGTCCTCCTCATGTCGGGAGGCTCGGTCCTCCTCCATGACGCCGGCTATCGGGACTACATGCCGTCCGGCCCGTTCGGCGCGTATCGCCAGGACTATTTCCACAACCGGCTGTGCGTCCGGCCGGAGAAGGTCTGGATGGGGCAGAAACAGGGCGAGTATCGCTACAGCATCCGCGACGCCGTTCCCGGCCAGGACCTCCTCGGCTTCCTCCGGGACGCCGGCTCCTACCGTCGGACGCGGACCCAAAAAGTCGACTTCCTGACGTTCCCGGACTTCGATTACAGCCGGACGCGTGTGACCGATGACAATTGGGGTTATCAATCCGACCGGGTCGTCGTCTATGTCAAGGATCCCGGGTGCTTTGTCGTTTTCGATATCTTCAAGGCCCTCCGCGAAGAATATTTCACCCTGGCCGGCCTCTGGCACACTCAGAAGATCTTCGCCCGGGGCGAACACTGGTATGACACCGGATATGAGAGGATCCAGAGCTCCGAGCTCGGGACGGACCGGCGGCTGCTCATCGCTTTTCCCTCCCCGCAGGCCGTGATCGAGGGGACGGAACCGGAGAGAAGACATTACCAGGACGAGTGGTTGATCCATCAGACCAGGGCCCAGCATTTCGAGCTCGGCGGGACGGCCGTCCTCGTCTCCGTGCTCGTCCCCCACGGCGCTGCGGACGACCCCCGGCCATGGCTCGAGCGGATCTCGCTCGCGCCCGCCGGGCCGGAAGGAAAGGCCGTCGGCGTCAGGATCCGGAGCGGAGAGAGGGACGTCTGGATCGGCGTCAAGACGGACCTCCGGATGGACATCAGCCGCGATATGCGGCGCCCCCGCTACACCTACGACGCCGGCCGGATCCGGGTCGGGGAGATCGAGACGAACGGGGATTTCCTTTTCGCGTCCAAAGAGGAGGGCCGGCTGCGCTACACGATCGTCAACCTGACCAAAGCCCTGTTCAAAGGTTCGCCGCTCGTCGAGGTCAAGGACTCCCTCTACGGGCTGGCCTTCGACGCGAGCCCGGACCAGGCCGGGACCGGCAAGCTGCGCTACTGGAGGGACGAAGCTGTCATCAAGAGATAAGGCGGCTCAGACGGGCAGGCCCTGCTGCTTTCTCTGCGCGTTCTTCTGGAGCTCCTGGCCGTCGGCGAGAAGTCCGGCCAGTTTGTCGAGGGTCATCCGGATCTTGATATTGGCGAGCTTTCTTTTCCCCGACTTCTGGGTCTCGAAATGGGCCTGGAGGTAGCTCTCAACCTCCTGGGCGCTCATGATGTTCTTGACGAAGTCGTCGGCGGTGAGCTCCGCCTTCAGGTCCTCGAGCGTCTGGCCCTGGACGACGATCTTGTTCTCGACGAGCGCCTTGGACCTCCATTGCTCGAAATCCTTGGCGGCGTACACCGGAATGGGGCCCAGGAGCTTCTTGGCGTCCTGGAGCGTCTGATCGAAAAAGGCCTTCCCTTCCTTGAGGAAATTCCGGGCCCGGTAGTATTGGGGATCGCTCGCCGCGATGCGGTCTCCGAGGTAGTCCCTGAAGGTTTTGATGGAATCCGAGAGGAGCTCGAAGCACCGCGTCGCCCGAATGTAGATTTCGCGCTCGACCTGGACCTGCATTTTCCCTGAACCCTGGGCCTCAATCTAGCATAGGCCTGGTCCGAAGTCAACGGGAGATTTAGGTCTTGATCCCAGCCCTATTTCCGGAGGATCGAGGCGGCGACGACGTTGGCGACTTTGCTCCGCATGGCGATGATCTCTCCCTTGTCGTCGGGGTGGACGCGGTTCGTCAGGAAGATGACGGCCGTCTTGGTCTCGGGGTCGATCCAAATCGACGTCCCCGTGTACCCCGAATGGCCGTAGGAGCGATAACTGAAAAGGTCGCCCCGGACCGTGCCGTAATCGGAGGTGAAGTCCCAGCCCAGGCCGCGGCCCGTGTCGGCGACCTTCGGGAAGACCTCCGTCATGCGCTCCACGGTGAGCGGGCTGAGGATGCGGACCCCGTTCCATTCGCCGCCGTTGAGCATCATCTGGGCAAAGACGGCCAGGTCGTCGGCCGTGGAGAATAGACCCGCGTTGCCTGAGACGCCGCCCTGGAGCCTGGCCAGGGGGTCATGGACGACGCCGCGGAGCGGGCTGCCGTCCACGACCTGGGTCGGGACGCAAAGCGGGAGGAATTGGGGCGGCGGGTTGTAGAACGTCCGGCCCATTCCGAGCGGCTTGAAGATGTTCTCCGCCGCGAACTCGGCAATCGTCTGGCTGGTCACCTTCTTCACGATCCAGGCCAGGGTGATGTAGTTCAAGCAGCTATAGGTGAACTGCTTCCCGGCGGGGGATTCCTTGGGGATCTGGGAGATCACTTTGACGAGGTCTTCCGTGGAGCAGGGGTTGCCGTATTTTTTCTCGACCTCCTTGGGGTCCGTGTACGGCGGAAGTCCCGAGGTGTGGGTCAAAAGATGCCAGAGCCTGGCGTCGTCGGCCGGCACCCCCTTCTCCTGGAGGTAGACCGCGAAATCCGGGACGTAGGTCTTCACCTTGTCCCAAAGACGGATCTTCCCGCGCTCGACGAGGATCATGACCGAGGTTGCCGTCGCCACGGGCTTGGTGACCGAGGCCATGTCGAAGATCATATCCGTGGACATGGGCTTCGGCCCGGGCAGCCACTGGCTCTCCCCGAAGGCCCTTTTATAGACCGTCTTGCCCATGCGGGTCACGAGGAGCACAGCCCCGGGGAAATCTTTGCGCTGGAGGGCTTCGTCGATGATCCGGTCGAGATAGGCCAGATGTTTCGATGACATCCCGACCTCCTCCGGCTTGGCGGCCGGGACCGGCTGCCCGGGGAGGAACGGAACGCTCCCCAGGAAGAGAAGGACGATCACCAGGAGCATTGATGGCTTTTTCATTGCGACCCCTCCTTTGCCCGGTTCCCAAGGCCGGGCCTATTTTTTCTCCGACTTCTTCGGCTCTTCCTTCCAGACAAGGCCGTCCTGCCGGATATGCCAGCTTGTGCCCGCCTTGTTAATGTAGACGGCTTCGAAGAGGCTCTTGGTGGTCTGGATGAGCGGCGGATACAGCCAATCCTTGACCTTCAACTCCTTCGCGTTCTTCAGCCCGAGGGAGCCGAGGTCGTCCGCGAAGGCCCCTTTCTCGTCGAGCTGGGCCCTCTCTCCATAATAGATCCTGCGCAGGGCCCACTTCACTTTCTCCTCGGGACGGTCGACGAACTTGTCGCCCCCCGAGCCCGCTTTTTTATCCGAGAACTGGACGTAGCCCCACATCTCGGGGTAATGGATGTTGATGACTCCCTGCGGGGCCCACGTCCAATTGTCCTCGGGCAGCTCCCGCCCCGACGCCGGGTCCTTGGCCTTCGTGTACTTTCCGTTCTCGACGTTCAGATAATGTTCGACCCTGGAGAAATTCATCCGCCACTGGTCGCCCGCCGCCGGCCGCTCGGGCTTCCCGGGGATGCATTCTCTGAGAACGCTGAACGGGAGCGCGATCTCGAGCGTCCAGGCCTTGTCCCTGTCCGACGGGTCGTTGAGGGTCCCGTTAACGTAAACCGCCGTCTTGAGGCCCCTGATATCCCAGGCATGGACGGCGGGGCCGGCGTCCCGGTAAGGCCTTATAAGAAGCAGGTCCCAGACGGTGTTCAGGGCATTCATCTCGAGCTCGTAGTAATCGTGGGTGTCCCCATCCGGGTCGATGAAGGCCTCGAAGTCGTTGTCCTGGAAGATGATCGAGTCCCGCTCGGTCAGCGTGGCCCAGACGTTGGGCTCTTCAAGGTAGGCTCCGATATAGAGGAACTGGTCGTCCCAGAGCATCTGGACCCGGGTCCGGAAGCGGGGTCTGGGCTTACCGGAGCCTTCGATGTCCCCGAAGACCTCGGTCCAGCCGGCCTTCAGCCACGAATCCTCGCTGAGCCGGCCGTCGATCTGGATGGGGCCGGCCGCGCGCTGTGCGATATATCGGTTCGGCGAGAAGGGGATCTTGGGGGCGGGGACATTCATCAGTGGAACGGCAGTGAGTGACAGACATCCTCCGATGAAGCCGATGACGACGAGGGCGAGCCTCGAAGCACGGATTTTCGTCATGCGACCCTCCTCAAGCCCGGAGATCCAGGTAGCTGACATCGTTGCCGGACCAGGCCAGGAATCTCTCGAAGTCCGCGAACGAGATATCCAGGGTCACCGTGTTGACATTGGCATGGAAACCGAGAAAACCGCTTCCCCGCAGGTCCTGGTCGACGATGACCCTGACTTCCTTGGCCGCGTCGTTGATCAGCCCGAACGGCGAGACCGAACCCGGCTCTAGACCGAGGCAGCGCGCCAGCCGCTCGGGCGAGCCAAAGCTCAGGCGGTCCTCTTCGAGCATCCTGTTCAAGCGCCGGAGGTCGATCTCCCGGGACGTCGGGGCGACAACGAGGTAGTGGCGGTTCCCCTTCTTGTTGCGCAGGAAAAGGTTCTTGCAGTGCGTTCCCTTGAGCTCCGTCCAGTACTTGTCGGCGTCCTCGACCGTGAAGACGGGCGGATGCTTATGACGGACATAGGCGATCCCCAGGCTATCCAGGACGTCAAGGACTTTGCGCTCGGTTTCCGTCACGGCCTCTCCCGCCGCCTTCCGGGCGGCGATTCAACGATTACGATAAATCAAAGGACCGACACCGCGCAAGCCGGAAATTTCTTGGCTGTTCCGGAGCTTCCCCGTTTCGGATAGAATAGGCCCATCGAGGAATAATGGATCCCACAACGAAAAAAAACGTCTCCGTTCTCTTTACCCCGATCCGGATCGGCCCGGCGACGATCCCCAACCGCTTCGTCCGGTCGGCGACCCAGGATTTCATGGCCACCAACGAGGGCGAAGTGACGGACAGGCAGGTCGACCTCTTCGCCCGGCTCGCCGAGGGCGAGGTCGGTCTGATCATCTCCGGCCACGCATTCGTGGAGCCCCGGGGAAAGGCCAGCCCGCGCCAACTCGCCGTCTATGACGACCGCTTCATCGAAGGCTTAAGACGGATCGCGGCGGCCGTTCACCGCTTCCCCTCGAGGATCTTCCTCCAGATCGCCCACGCCGGACGGCAGACCAAGGAAAAACTCTCCGGCTCGACGCCGGTCTCGCCGTCCGCCGTCTACGACCCCGTTTCCAAGGTCATGCCCCGGGAGCTTTCGGCGGCCGGGATCAGGGCTCTCATCGAGGCTTTCGTCCAGGCCGCCCGCCGGGCCAGAGAGGCCGGCTTAGACGGAGTCCAGCTCCACGCCGCCCACGGCTATCTGCTGAGCGCCTTCCTCTCCCCCCACACGAATCGCCGGCAGGACGAGTGGGGTGGCCCGCTCGAGAGCCGGGCCCGCGTCCTCGTCGAGATCCTGAAGGGGATCCGGGCCCTCAACGGAAGGGGTTTCCCCATCATCGTCAAGCTCAACTCCACGGATTTTCTGGACGGAGGCCTGACCGTCGAGGAGAGTGTCCGGACTGCGATGATCCTGGAGGCCGCCGGGATCGACGGGATCGAGGTGAGCGGAGGCACGGCCGAAGCGGGCCGGGGCTCGATCTGGGCCGGACTCCGGAGCGAGGAGGATGAGGGGTATTTCGTGGCCGCGGCGGCCAGCATCAAAGCCGCGGTCAAAGTGCCGGTCTCTGGCCTGGGCGGGATCCGGACCCTCGGTGTGGCGGAAGAATTCGTCCGGGAGGGCCGGGTCGACATGATCTCCTTGAGCCGGCCTCTCATCCGCGACCCCTACCTCATCAAGAATTTCCGGGAGGGCCGGGTTTCGAAATCGGAGTGCATCTCCTGCAACAGGTGCATGAACCCTCGCGGGATCCGCTGCGCCGAGCTCAAGCCAGGTTAATAGCGCCGTCCCATCATCATTTATTGTTGAGGTCGCGGACTCGGGGGGAGTCCCTCCGGCAGGGAGCGGATTCTGAGGAGCGACCAGCAGAAGTGTGGCGGAGCGGCTCGGAGCCGCACTTCTGGTAAATATCTGAAACGAGTCTCTGAGTATTTTGTTCTAGGGGCCGTCCTTCTTTTCCAACCGTGCCCGCGTCGCGCTCAGTGTTTTCTCCGGGACATCCCCCCTGCGTCCGTAATTTTTTTATAAGGATTTAGGCAGGTTAAATCCGGCCAAGCCAAGTTCTTTATTTAAGCGCCCAGGTCGCGATGAGCGGCTTCCATCAATAAGAAAAAGGCCTGGCCTTCGGTGGCCGTGCCGGGCGCTTCGAAGGTCGGCGAGCCGCAGACGTCCTGGACGAGTCCCAGGCCGTCCACCTTGGACCTGGCCGCGGCCCTCATTTTGTCCGCCCGGGCCCTGTAAGCCGGACCGATCCAGCCGCCCCTGATCCCCCGGTAGATCGTGTAGGCCATGATCTGGGCCAGGTTGACTTCAACAAAGGTCTTCGAGTTGTCGACGACGTCATGGAAGAGGCCGTCCGGCCTTTGGCAGGCGAGGCAGCCGTCAAGGACGTCCCGGATATAGGTCTGAAGCCGCTTTTTCTCCGACGACATCCGTTCCGGCAGGGCCCTCAGGACCCGGGTCATGCCGGCCGCGGCCCAGCCGTTGCCCACGCCCCAGAAGTCTTTCCGGCCAAAGTTGTTCTTGGCGTCGTCCCAGATGTGGGAGAAGAGTTTTTTCCGCCCGTCCCAGAGCAGCCTCCGAAAGCCCTCGATCTGTCTCATCGCTTCTTCGGGTCTGCCCGCGACGGCCAGGAACGGCGGGGCCATGTACATGGAATCAATCCAGACCTGGGGCTTGTCGTCGATGTGATAAAAAATCCCGTCCTTGCGGCGCGGGGCCTTGTGGAGGAAATAGTCGAGCATCCGGTCGACGCCGGCCTTGAGCCTCGGGTCGGCGCTCTTGCGTGCGGCATAGAGGACGGCCTCGCCGTTCGCACCCGGGTCTGTGACGCCATGGTTATCGCAGACCTGTCCGAGCCGGCCGTCGTCGGAGATGCGGATGACGGCCTCCTTGGCCATGAGAACGACGAGCTCCTCTTCCCCGAGCTCGAGAAGCGCCTGGGCGGCGACGCCCTGCTCCCAGGCCTGGCGCTGCATAGTCAGCATGGCCAGCTTGACTTTTTCGACGAGCGGGTCGACGGTCCGCGAAGTCGCACTTTGATGGGACGCATCTTTCGCCGCCCAGTAACCGAGAGGGACCGTGGCGACTCCGGCGGTCAAAAGACTTCTCACGGCTGTTCGTCTTTTCATCGACATTCCCTCCTCTCTTCACCCGACGGACCCGGCCCGGGGCTCCCAGCCCGGGCGGCCCGCAGGCTATTTTAATCCAGCCCCTGTGACCCAGGCAAGACGAAGCCCTTGAAATCGTTCGTCGCGGGCCACGGACATCTTCTTCCGGCCGGCGCTGACGATTCAGCTCCCGGCAAAGATCGAAAGCCCACTTGAAAAGACATCTTCCCCCGCTGTAATATCTCGGCCGCGGGAGGCTCATCGTGATCAACAAACTATTGAGATCGCTCCTCGTCCTATCCATCGGACTGCCGGCCCTCATGGCGTCGGCGGCGACAGATCCTTCTTCGGGCGTCCGGATTTTCAATATCAGGGATTATCGCGCGACCGGCCGGAAGGCGGAAAGCGCCCAGGCCGCCATCCAGAAGGCCGTGGATGCCTGTGCCGCGGCCGGAGGCGGCATGGTCTATGTTCCGCCCGGAGATTACAGCTCAGGCACGATCCATTTGAGAAACCACGTTCGTTTTTATCTTGAAGCCGGGGCCACGATCTTTTCGATCAAGGAAAAGTCCGCCTTCGACAAGGACGCCCTTCTCTACGGCGAAGACCTTGAGAACATTACCATCGAGGGCCGCGGTGTCGTCGACGGCGAGGCCGCCTACGAATGGCGCCCGAGGGGGGATTTTCAGGATGACTTCATCCGGCCCAACCAGGTCGAGATGGAAAAACTCGGCCTGCCCCTCCTCCGCTCCTTCCCCAAAACCAACCAGTTCGGCAAGCTCGTGCTTCTCGTCCGCTGCCGGGACGTCCGGATCGCGGGCGTATCGTTCATCGATTCGCCGTCGTGGACCATGCATCCCGTGGCCTGCGAGCGGATAGTCATCGATGGGATTTATATCCGGTCGAGCCTGAAGGACGGGGTCTGGGCCGACGGCATCGACCCGGACGGCTGCAAGGACCTCCGCATCTCAAATTGCACGATTGAGACGGGTGACGATGCCCTCGTTTTCTACTCCATGGACTGGTTCGGCCCGGCCCGTCCGTGCGAGAACATCGTGGTCACCAACTGCCGGCTGAGCTCGGCCTCGAGCGCCATCAAGTTCTGCGACGGGAATATCGCCGGCATCCGCAACGTGACGATCGACAATTGCGTGATCACCAACTCGAACCGCGGCATCGCCTTCATGACCTTCGACGGCGGCCCCGTCGAGAACGTCGTCCTTTCGAACCTGACCATCGAGACCGTCCGGAACGACTGGTTCTGGTGGGGCGACGGCGAGCCCTTCCATTTCAATATCCGGAAGCGGAGCGAGGTCCACGCCGGCTGGCCCAGGGACAAAGACAGGCCGGCGGGTGCCATCCGGAACGTCAAGATCCAGAATGTCATCGCCCGCGGCTATGGGATGAGCGTCTGCAACGGTCATCCGGACTCCTGGCTCGACGGCGTCAGCTTCGAGAATGTCAAGCTCACGATCGCCCACGATCCCAAGGCCCCGTACGATAAGGCCGTCGATGCGATCAGGTTCGAGCTGGCCCGCAACCTCCGGCTCCGGGACTTCGAAGTCGTGTGGGAGAAGCCACTCTATGACCGATGGCGGAGCGCGTTCGCCTTCGAGAACATCAAGGGGCTGACCCTCGACGGGGTGGTCTGCCGCCAGGCCCAGGACGGCGGCGCATCGCCGGCCATCCTCTTCCGCGGGGTCGATGACGCGACCATCCGGAACTGCCGGGCCGCCGAGGGCACGGGAACGTTCCTGCTCTTTTCGGGAAAAGGGACCCGGAACATCGTCCTCGCGGCGAACGATCTCCGCCGAGCCAAGACCGGGTTCAGCCTCGCCGATGGGGCCGTGGAAAAAGGAATTGAAATAAAGAATTGAATTTTGCCGGCCGTTTGACTAAATTGGTTCTTCCATCTCCTTGGAGGCTCCATGCGGAAGATTCGGACTCCCAGCCCTCTCGAAGGGATTCACCCCCGGATCCGGGCCCGTTTCCCCCTGATCGACCGGGACTCGCAGGGCCGGCAGAGGATCTACCTCAACAGCGGCGCGGGCAGCCTGATGGTCGATACCGCCATTGAGGCGGCGGCCTGGGCGAATCGGACCTTCAATCCCATGCCCGGGGCCGGCTGTGCCGGGGAAGCCGAGACGGCGCGGTTCCACGACGAAGTCCGGGGCATCGCTTCGGATTTTATCCATGCCCGGAGCGGCCGGGAGATCTCGTTCCATGTTTCGACGACCGCCGCCCTCTTCAACCTGGCCTTCGCTCTGCGTGAAACCATCGGACGTAACGACAACCTGGTCGTGACCGACCTCGACCATATGGCCAACGTTTCCCCCTGGGAAACCGTCCTGGGTGAAGGAAAGGGCGCGGAGGTCCGGCGGGCCGGGGTCTCGAGCGAAGGGATCCTCGACATCGATCATCTCCTGACCATCACGGACACGAAAACCCGGCTCCTGGCCGTGACCATGGCCTCCAACGGATTCGGGACGGTCCCGCCCCTGCCCGAGATCGTCGCCGCGGTCCGCAGGAGGTCGCCGGAATGCCTGGTCGCGGTCGACGCCGTTCATCATGCCCTTCACGGCCCCATTGACGTCCGATCCATCGGCTGCGACTTTCTGGCTTTTTCGGGATACAAGGTTTTCGGCCCGATGCTCGGCGTCCTCTGGGGCAACAGAGAGATCCTGGAGAAGATCAGGCCTTACCGCGTCGAGACCAACACGAACGAGTCTCCGTGGAAGCTCGAGCAAGGCATGCTCAATAACGCCTCTCTGGCCTCGCTCAAGGCCGCCCTGGAATACCTTCTCTGGGTCGCCGACGAGGCGGCTACGCCCGGGCAGGCATTTGCCGGACGTCGCGAGAGGCTTGCCTTCGCCATGACCGCCATCGCGGACTACGAGCTGGGGCTTTCCCGTCGCGTCCTCGAAGGCTTCCGGCGGCTCGGCCCGCGAGGATTGAGCTGTTACGGTCTCAGAGACCCCGACCGGTGCGCCGAGCGCGACCCGACCTTCGCCTTCGAGATCACCGGTCAGCCCCCCCACGAAACCAAACGGCTTCTGTGGGACGGATACGGAATCCAGATCGGGGACGGGAACCATTATTCCGCCGCCGTTTATCGCCATCTCAAAAAGCCCGCGGTCTGCCGGGCCAGCTTCGCCCACTACGACACGACCGAGACCGTAGACCTTTTCCTCTCGGCCCTCGAAGAAACGACCGGGTCGTCCCGCGGCGAAGGAGCGCGATGAAGATGCTCGCCGGAGGCCGGCAGCTCGCTCCCCCCGTGAAGATCATCGCTGCCCGGAGGACCGGTCAATCCTGAGGATCGGACAATTCCAAGGAGGTTCCATGAAAAAACTCTCAAAGCTGATGATCCCGCTCCTCCTCTTCCTGGCCGGGCTCTCCGCCGCGCCGTCGTTCTCCCAGACCAAGCCTGTCGCGAAGCCCGTGCTGGGCAAGGAAAGGATCGTCGGCCGGGCGCTTTATGATAAGCTCCGGAAAGAAGGCCGGACGCTCGTCAAGCTCGACGGCCTCGCCAACCTCAACTGGACACCCGACGGGAAAGGGTATTTCGTCTTCGAAGACGGCACGTTCAAGAGGGTCGACCTCGCGACCGGCGAAAAGTCCCCCCTCTTCGACGACGCCAAGCTCCTGGCCGCCGTGAATGCCGCGACCGGCCGGCAGGACGCTAAGCTCTTCTTCAACAGGTTCCAGTTCCTCGATGACGGGAAAAAGATCCAGTTCTCAGGCTTCAACAAGGTCTTCATCTACGATCCCGCGACCGGCAAGCTTTTCTCCTACGAACCCGAGCGGACAGTCACCGGCGTCCGCGGCCGCGGCTACGGCGACATCCTTTCGCCGGACCTCAGGTACCGGGCCTTCACCCGGAGCTACAACCTTTATATCAAGGACATGGACGGCAACGAGACGGCCTTGACTGCGGATGGGGGCGAGGACCTCCGGAACGGCTTCCCCGACTGGGTCTACCCGGAAGAGCTGGGCCAGTACCAGGCCTTCTGGTGGTCGCCCGATTCGAAGAAGATCGCCTTCATGCAGTTCGACGAGAGCCCGGTGGCCAAGTATCCCATCGTCCACGACGTGGCCCCCATGCCGCGCTACGAGCTTCAGGGTTACCCCGTGCCGGGCGCCAACAACCCGGTCGTCCGGCTCTTCATCGTCGACATCGCCACGAAGAAGCTCGCCCGCCTCGAGACCGGCGACGACCTCGACGTCTATCTCTATCGGGGCCAATGGACGAACGATGGGCGGGAGTTCACCTACCACCGCCTCAACCGGCTCCAGAACCGGGTCGAGGTCTTCGCCGCCGACCCGGCCACGGGCAAGAGCCGTCTCGTCCTCAAGGACGAGGATCCCTGCTACATCGACGAGCAGACCGACCTCGACTTCCTCAAGGACAACCAGCGCTTCCTCTGGACCTCGGAGCGGAGCGGCTGGCGGGAAATCTACCTCTACGGCCTCGACGGAAAGCTCATCAAACAGCTGACCAACGCCAGCCTCCCGGTCCAGACGATCCTGGGCATCGACGAGGCCGGCGGCTGGGTTTATTTCACGGGAGCCGGGAACAACGGCACGGAGAGCCATCTCTACAAGGTGAAGCTCGACGGGACCGGGTTCACGAAGATGACGAAAGAGCCGGGCATGCACATGGTGAGCTTCGCCCCCGGCTTCGCCTACTACACGGACACCTTTTCGAATTTCGACCGGCCGATGAAGTCCACCCTCTGCCAGGCCGACGGCCAGGAGGTCAAAGTCATCGGCCAGGCCGTCCCGGGGAAGGAATTCCAGGCCCTCAAGCTCATTAAGCCCGAGCATTTCCTGTTTAAGTCGGCCGACGGCAAGTACGACCTGGACGGGCTCGTCTATTTTCCCGCCCATTTCAACCCCAAGGAAAAATATCCGATCCTTCTCTCGGTCTACGGCGGGCCCGGCTCCAAGGGCATCTCCAACACCTATAAGATGACCGACGGCAGCCAAGCCCTGGCCCAGCTGGGGTTCCTGGTGGCGGTCTGCGACTATCGGGGCGTCTCCGGGCGCGGCAAGAATTTCCAGAACCTCCATTACCTCAAGCTGGGCCAGGTCGAGCTCGAGGACCACGTCGCCTTCGTCAAAGCCCTCGGACAGAGGCCTTACGCAGATACGAGCCGGGTCGGCATCACCGGACACTCCTACGGCGGCTACTTCACTTGCCTCTGCCTTCTTAAGGCGCCCGAGGTCTTCCACGTGGGTGTCGCGGGGGCCCCGGTGACGGACTGGCGGAACTACGACTCGATCTACACCGAGCGTTACATGCGGCGGCCCCAGGACAACCCCGAAGGCTACGAGAAGGGCTCCTGCCTGACCTACGCCAAGAATCTCAAGGGGAAGCTCTTCATCCACCACGGCGCCGTGGACGACAACGTCCACCCCACGAACACGATCCAGCTCGTCCAGGCCCTGCTCAAAGAGAACAAGACTTTCGACATGATGATCTATCCCGAACAGCAGCACGGCATCGGCTTTCAGCGTTACGCCGAATCCCGGGTCGAGTATTTCATCGAGCACCTCAAGCCGGTCGTGAAATAAGGACACAAAGGAGTCAACCCATGGCCAAGTTCGAAGGGGTCAAATGGGCCCCGCGCCAGATGCGCTACCTTCTCCCCGAAAAGCAATTCGGCATCCTGGAGCAGGACGCCAAGGTCTACGGCGTCTCGCGGTCGATCTTTTACGCAACCTTCCTCTGTTTCGAGGGCATCCGATTCTTCGCGAAAAAGAATCCCAAGGGCCAGCTCGAGGTCATCCTTCTCAACTGGCACAAGAACCTGGAACGGATGCAGAGGGGCATGGCCTTCAACCTGAGCAAGAGCCAGGCCGCCCTCATCCCGACGGTTGAAGAGATGGAGAGCATCATCATCCATCAATATTTCCACGACCCGGCCGTCCGGGCCTTCCTCGGAGAGATGGCCAATGATGGAGTCCAGGGATACTTGAGGCCCTTCACGGTGGACGAGGACCAGTCTATGGGAGTCACCTTCCCGGCCCAACCGTCCATCCGGGCCATCTTCTGCCGGTACGACAACTATCTTGGCGAACCTTTCACCGGCGTCGTCATCCCGCACCTCATCCGGGCCACGAGCGCCAATAAGACCGGCTGTCTGAAGCTCGGCATCAACTATCTGATCAGCCTGAAGGCCATGGACGCCGCCAAGGACGTCGACCCCCGGGCCGCGGCCGCCCTCTTCCTGGACGACAGGACCCACCTGAAGCTCGAGGACCGGTGTATCACCGAGTGGGATTCCTCCTGCTGCCTCTTCGGGCTCAGGGACGGGACGGTCGTCAAGATCCCGGAGAGCGAGCTGATCCTCCCGTCGGTCACGATCCAGGGGATGGTGGCCATCCTCAAGGAAATGGGCGTCAAGGTCGAGGAGCGGCCCGTGACCTACGGCGAGCTCGTGGACCGGGTCAAGAAAAACGACCTCGTCGTCGCCGCCAGCATCGGGACGGCGGGGATCATGAACCGGTGCCAGAAGCTCCTCTGTGTGGACAAGGACAATTCCGTCGTGGCAACCCACGTCCCCGACGTGAAGCATCCGCTGTATGGGCGGCTGGCCGAGGCCAAGACCCATTACTGGGACATCTACAGGGAGAAGGCCCGGCTCGCGGCCGGGATGAACCTCTTCAAGTATGCGCTCTAAATAAAAAGGGGACGGTCCTGATTTTCTCGGAAAATCAGGGCCGTCCGCTTTTTTTAAAGGCTCATGGCGATGAGCATCCAGAACTTGTCCCCGAGCTCGAGGTATTTCTGCATCGCGGCCCGAGCGAAGTCGTCGGTGTATTTGGTCAGGTGCTGGTTGACCGTGAACGGCTCCTTGTCGGGCGTCTTGCTGCTCAGGATGTCCTGGATCTTTTTCTCGAGCATCGGCAGGTCGGCGAAGGCCTTCTCCTCGAACTCGGCGATCGTGCCCTGGACCTGGTCCTTGGTCATCCCCCACTTTAAGGTCGCCAGCCGGTTGGCCCGGCGGAAGGCCCAGTCCGCCGAATCCATGCGGTAGCGGTGCTGGCCGCAGATCTCGAACGCCGGCGGGAGCTCGGTCGCTCCCGCAAAGATGGGGATCCGGGCGCTCATAGCGGGGTTGTCGAAGGCGAACCAGCAGACGGCGCCGACCGAGGGCGGCAGCCAGCCGCGGACCTGGATGACCGTCGCGTAGGAGCAGCCGGAGATGGGGATCGTCCGCTGCATTTGGATCGTGCCCGGCTTGAGGGTGTTGATGAGCTGGATCATGTCCCGGGGCATCCAGGCACTGGCCATCGGGCTGGGGACGAGCTCGGGGGCCGGCGGCGGCGTCGCGGGGGTTCCCTGCTCACCGCGAGAGCCCCGAGGCTGGCGCTTGGGGACGAGAAGGTTCTTGGTCATGTCGATGTCGGTCCCGGCATAGGGATCGCGATAGATCCTCAGGATGTCCCGGACCGAGAGCTTTTTCTCCGGCTTGACCGAGAACGGCAGCTCCGGCATGTCCATGGTCAGCTTGAGGGAGGGAGCCAGAGTGCTCAGAACGAAGAACTCCCGGGTGGAGAACGGCTTGCGGCCGCTGTAGGCTTCCCAGAACTTGAAGGGCTTGCCGCCCTTCGGGTCCCACCAGCCCATATCCTGGGCAAGCTGGAAGACATTGTCGGAAGCCATGTAGTGGTCGGGATCCTTGAGGTTGATCTCGGAGATGCGCGGGATGTTGGCGGAGATGCCGACCTGGTCGTCGGGGATCCGGGCGGCCGCCCAGACGGCGCCCTTCTGAAGGGGGCCGGCCCCGAAGATCTCGAAATGCCAAACTTCCTTGCCGTCGGCGACCGTGATGCATTCCCCGTAGTCGCCGTACCCGTATTGCTTGACGAGATCACCGGCAAACCGGATGGCTTCGCGGGCGGTTTTCGCCCGCTCGAGCATCAGCCGCTCGACCTCCTCGATCATGAACATGCCCTCATTGTTGACAAGCTCCTGGCGGCCGCCGATGGTTGTCTCGCCGATGGCCAGTCCGTGCTCGTTCAGGCAGGGATAGGCCGTATTCAGGAACTGGTAGGTCTCCGGCACCTGGGGGATCTCGCCGGTCTGGAGGATGCCCTGGAGGTCGGCCGGGGTCTCGGTGTGCAGCTTGCCTGAGTAGATCTTGTTCATGGCCTTGTCCGGCCATTTCTGATGGGGAACGATGTTCAACCAAGTCCGGTAGGGGCCGTCGCAGGTGTGGCAGGTGATGACCGAGCCGTCCACGGTTGCCAGCCGGCCGACCTGGATGGACGTGCACCCGTCCCAATCGGACGGCCAGGGTTTCGGGGCGGGCCGCGCGGCGGCGGGCAAGGAAACGGCGGCCGCAAAAAAGAACGAAAGGGCGATCAGGGGAAAGAAAGCTTTCTTGCGGGAGGTCGTTATCATCCGGTCACTCCTATAGGAAAGATACGGAGATTATTGAAAACGGAGCCGCCACTGTCAATCTTTTTCTCGGAACTGGGGATCGCCGAAGGCTTATTCTTTGATGATGACCAGCTCCCAGGGCTGCAGCCGGACGCTGCGGGACTTGGCGACCGCCCTGCCTGTCAGAAGGTCCGTACCGTCCCGATAGGGGTAGATGAACTCATGGGCCTGCCCGGAGAAGTTGAAAAAGGCGTGGACTGGAGACCCGTCCGCCAGGACGGCGTGCTTGACCTTGACCCCGGCCGGCAGGCCGGCGTCCGTCAGCGGGATGCCCGCCGCTTGAAGCTCTTGGGCGACGACCTTGGCCTGAAGGCCATCCGAAAGATAAGTCCCCTCGTAGGTCAACGTGCCCTTTCCGAAGCGGTTCCGGGTGACCGCGGGGTACCTGCCGAAGACGGGATGGTCGTAAGAGGCCAGCGCCTCCGCCTTCTCCGGGACGAGGTATTCGGCCCAGACCGAGACCGTGTTTTGCTCCCCGGCCGTGAACGGGTCGCCCTTGAGCCGGATGGGGGCCCTCAGGTTCGAGAACTCCTGGTAGGAGAAGCCGCAGGCCTCCCGGAGGGGACCCGGCGCCCGGACCCAGCGGACCGTCGAATTTTCGTCGGCGAAGCCGCTCTTAAAAGACATCAGGAGGTGGCCCCCGCCCTTGACATACTCCGAGAGCTTCAGGAGAAGGTCGTCGCTCGCGACATAAAGGGGCGGGACCAGGATGAGGGCGTAGTCGGCCAGGTTGCGGCTCCCGGGGAAGACGAAGTCGGCCCCGACGTTGAGCCTGTAAAGGGACTTGTACATCTGGTCGAGGATGGTCATGTAGCCCACCTCGCCATCGAAGGGCATGAAATTGAGCCCGTTCCTCGAATCCATACTGTAGAGGATCGCGACCCGGTTCTTCTTCTTCAGGTTGGCGAGCGACGGCCCGGCTTTCTTCAGCTCATGGGCGATCCGCGAAACTTCCTCATAAACCCGGCCCGGTTCGAGGTCGTGGCCGAGGACGCCCTTCCAGTACGTTTCCTGGCCATAGTGAAGGGAATGCCAGTGCCAGTAAGCGACAAGGTTGGCGCCGCTGAGGACGTTGGCATAGACCGCGAGGCGCAGCTGGCCGTCGTAGGGCGGCAGCTGGTCCCGGGAATCCCAGCCGGTCGTCTGGGCCGTGGTTTCCGTGACCAGATAGTTCGTCCCTTTGAGCGACCGGTTGATATCGCCGCAGTAGGCGATGAACTCTCCGTCCATCACGTCCTGGAGCTCCATATAAACGTTGACGGCCGGGACGTCGAGGAAGGACGCGATCTCGGTCTGGCTGACGTCGCCGGGGAAACCGCCCACGAAATCGTGGGTGATGAACTGGCCGGGTCGCCTGAGGCCGCGGACGATCTCCGCCTGCCAGCCCAGGAAGTCGACGGCGATCTTCTGCTGGAACCGCTCCCATTCGAGCTTATAGCCGGGGTTGAGGGCCCCGTCGCGCGGCGGAAGTTCTTCGAAATCGTTGATCCTCTGTCCCCAGTAATTCAAGCCCCAGGCCTTGTTGAGGTTCTCCGGGGTTTTGAACTTTCTTCGAAGATGCTCGCGGAACGCGGACTGGACATGGAAATCGGCCGTCCCCGAAGGGTGCGTCTCGTTGTCAAGCTGGTAACCGATCACGGCCGGGTGGTCCCGGAACTCGGCGACGAGCCGGCGGATGATCCGCTCGGCGTATCTCCGGTAGACGGGATGGGTCACGTCCGTCATCTGGCGCAGTCCGTAAGTGTAGCGCGGCTGGTTGGCCTGCCTGACCTGGATCTCGGGGTGCTTCCTGTAAAGCCAGGCGGGGATGGAATAAGTCGGCGTCCCCAGGATGACCTTGATCCCGGCCTTGTGGACGCGGTCGAGGACGCGGCGGAGCCAGCCGAAATCGAACACGCCGTCGCTCGGCTCGAGGACGCCCCAGGTCGACTCCCCCACTCTGATGAGGTTGATCCCTGCCTTTTCCATGAGCTCGACGTCCCTCTCGAGCCTCTCGTAGGGCATGTATTCCCAGTAATAGGACGCCCCGTAAAGGATCGTCTCGAACTTCGGCGCTTCGGCCCCGTGCAGGGACAGGCCGAGGGCAAACCCGAACCAGAAAGATATCGCCGCCAGGAGTCTCAGGTTTTTTCCCATCGGACATCCTCCGTCAGGAGACGCTGTATTTCTTGACCAGGTCGAGGACCGTGCCGTACATGCCTTCCGCCGTCGTCCGGGCGCGGACCGTGAGCCGGACGACGGGCACTTCCCTGTTTTCGTAGTATTCGACGAGCGGCAGGGTCCGCATCCTGAAGATCACCAGCTTCCGCCGGATGGCCTGGAGCTCGTCATCCGGCCTCTCCAGCCGATCGCCCCCCGTGTCGAGGAGGATCCTCTCCCGGATGACCTCCGGGAGCGCCTCCAAGCTGATGACGACCTGGATCCTGACGACGTCCTCCATCATCCGGGCCTGGCCGATGTGACGCGGCAGGCCGTTGAGGACCAGCCGGTCGTCTTCCCGGAGACCTTTTTCCCGGGCGAAGGCTCGGAGCACCTTGAGGGCGATGGGGAATTCATGGTCTTCAAGCAGGGCGCCTGTCCGGAGCGACCTCAGGATGACCTCGACTTCCGGAGGGCCAAGGCTCGGAGCCCTCTCCGGGGCGGCCGCCACGGTCCTCAGCTCGGCGCCGAAGTCGAAATGAAAGCACCTCCGTCCCGCCGCCCCCTTCTCCTCGAGCAGGCGGCCCAGGGGCGTCTTGCCCGCGCCGGTGGGTCCGACGAGCAGCCAGGAAGGCTGCAACCGGACGTCCATGGTCAATTCTCCGTCGCCCCGCCGGACCGTCCGTCCGCCGGGTCGGCTCTCAGGAACTCGAAAGCTCCGTTCATGTCCCTGTGGCTGGCCACGAGGACCAGGGTATCGCCCGCCGCGATGGTGAATTCGGCCCCCGGACTGGTGAACGATTCCTCGCCCCGGACGACCGCGATGATCGTCGCGCCTGTCCTGTTCCTGAGGTCGATGGCACCCAGCGTTTTCCCGACCGGCCAGGACCCTTTGGTGATGTAATAGGAGTCGGCCGTCCCGGCGGAGAGAAGGTCGGAGACCCTCTCCGTGGACGGCTTGAAGGCTTCGCACGTCCCCCTCAGGAGCCCGTAGCATTCGTTCCGGATGATCTTGACCTGGGCATCGATGATGTTCCGGGGGATGTGGAACCGCTCCAGGACCCGGGTGAAGATCTCGACCGAGGTCTCGAACTCCTCCGGGATGACGTCGTCCGCCCCTAGGCGATAGAGCTCGTCGATCTCGGAGGCGTAGCGCGTCCTGACGACGATGAAGAGATCGCCTTTCATCTCCTTGCTGGCCCGGACCCCGCGCCGGGTCGTCGCCGGGTCCGAAATGGCGAAGACGATCGCCTTCGCCCTCTCGATGCCGGCCTCCTTGAGGATCGTCCGGCTCGACGCGTCCCCGAAGATGAACGGGTCTCCCCGTTCCGCCGCGGCCCGGACAGCCTCCGGATTGAGCTCGAGGATGACGTAGCCGACGCCCGCCTCCTTGAGGACATGGGCCAGGTTCCTCCCATTGAGGCCGTATCCGGCGATGATCACGTGGTCCTCGAGTTTGCAGCCGGCTTCCGCTTCCGAGGCGCGGAACCGGCGGCGCTTCCGCTCCGCCGGGGCCTTCGTTCTCGAAGCCACGGCCGGGGAGATCTGGATGAGGAACGGCGCCGCCAGGATGGTCAGGATGGACGAGGCCAGGAATACCTGGAAGACGCTTTCGGGGAGAAGGCCGTTCGTCCGGCCCACGCCGGCCAGGACGAAAGAGAATTCACCGACCTGGGCCAGGGCCAGGCCCGTGAGGACGGCGATCCTCGAGTCGTAGCCGAGGATCCTGACCGTCACGATGACGACGACGGCTTTGAGGAGGAGGATGGACAATACGAGTCCGGCGATAACCGTCCAGGAATGCCAGACGGCCCCCATGTGGAGCAGCATCCCGATCGAGATGAAAAACAGGCTGTTGAAGACGTCGCGGAAAGGTAGGATGTCGGAGACCACCTGGTAACTGTAATCCGACTCCGAGATGATGACGCCGGCCAGGAAGGCCCCGAGGGCCAGGGACAGACCGAGCGAAGACGTCAGCAGGGACATGCCGAGACAGATGAACAGGGAAGCGATCAGGAAGATCTCCCGGATCCTGGTCCTGACGACGAGGTGGAGGACCTTCGGCATGAGGAACCGGGCGACGGCGAAAACCGCCGCGATCGCCCCGGCGCTCAGGAGAAACCTGATGATGATGGCCGCCGGCGAGGCGGCCCGGACTCTGGCCAGGACGGGGACGAGGGCGATCATCGGGACGATGGCCATGTCCTGGAAGATCAGGATGCCGAGGGAGATCCTCCCCTGTGGAGCGTCGGTCTCATTCCGGTCGGAAAGGATCTTGAGAACGACGGCCGTGCTGCTCAGCGAGACCAGGAACCCATAGAAGACGGCGTTCTTCACCGGGACCCGGAGGAGGACCAGGACGAGAACCGCCGCCGTGGTCGTTAGGACGACCTGGAGCCCGCCCCCGATCCAGAAATTCCTCTGGATCCGTTTCAGCCTCTCCAGGGTGAATTCGAGGCCGATCATGAAGAGGAGCATGACGACGCCGATCTCGGCCAGGACAGCGACGGTCCGGGTGTCCTTGACCAGAGAAAACCCGCCGGGGCCGATCAGGATCCCGGTCAGGAGGAACCCGACGACGGAAGGCAGCTTGATCTTATGGGAGATGAAAATGACCAGAACGGAGGCCGCCAGGATGATGACCAGTTCTGACAGGAGAAAAAGGCTCATGCCCCGATGGATCCCTCTCCCGGTGCTTATAGCACAGAAAAATCGGGCCGGTCAATACGGAGCGCAGGCCCGTCAGGCCCCGGGCTCCTCGCCGGGCGGGGTGAGATGGACCGGATGAAAATCACCCCTCAATATCACCCGGAGCGACGATTGACCGCCTCCTGAGGCGAGTTAGACTGGGAGCCGACGGAATTATCATTCATCAAGGAGGTTTTCATGAAGAGATTCCTGATCGTTTCCCTGGCCGTTCTTTTCACAGCGGCCCTTCTGCCGCAGACGGCCGCCGCGGGCGTGGGCCTCAAGGGCGGATACGCCTGGTCAAATCTTAAGTTCACGGGAGCCACGGATATCCCGCCGCTGCAAGACATCAAAAATCCCGTGGGCGGCGTCTTCTTCGACATCGGACTGGGCCTCTTCTCCATTCAGCCTGAAGTCCTCTACATCCGGCAGGGCGCGAGAATGGAAGTGCTCCCGGATTGGATGGAAACCCGGGTGGACTACATCCAGGTTCCGCTGCTCCTCAAAATCGACATTATCCCCGGCCCCATCAGCCCGATGATCTACGGCGGCCCCTACGGCGCCTACAGATTGTCCGCGAAAGGCGTCTCGGACATCGGCGGCGTGAGCACCTCCACGGACATTAAGGACCAGATCAAAACGACGGACTACGGCGTCGTCTTCGGCGGCGGCATCGACTTCAAGCTGGGCTTGGTCAAGCTATCGGCCGAAGTCCGCTACAACCTCGGCCTGGCCAACGTCGCCAAGGACCCTGATCCCGGGATGTCGGTCAAGACCAAGTCCCTGATGGTTCTGGTCGGGATCGGCTTCTAGCCGCGGACCGAACGAAAAGCGTTTGAGCGGCCCGAGCCGCGCCATCCGATCTTGCGGCGCCCCGCCCCCGTTGGGGGGCGAGGCGCTTTTTATTTCCGGTTATTTCGTTCGTCTTCTCCGATTTGACATCCCGATGCCGCTTTTTATATCTTAATAGCCAAGGAAAGAATTAATGAAAAAATTCCTGACTCTTTTTTTGTGCGTTTTTTGCCTGATGGTGGTTTTCGTCCCGCAGAGCCGGGCCGTCCAATTCGGGCTCAAGGTCGGCATGAACTGGTCGAAGTACGCGTCGCCGACGGCCAACGATCCTGCCTATGAGTACATCAGCAAGTATAACATGGGATGGCTCGTTGGCGGGTTCTGCAACTTCAAGCTGAGCGAAGCGTTCTCCATCCAGCCGGAGATCTACTACACCCAGATCGGGGAGAAGGAAACCAATCCTCTCCTTGACGGGGTCGAACTGATGTCCCTGATAGGGGTTGAATACAAAGAGCTCCTGGATTACATCCAGATTCCCGTGTTGGCCAAGTTCAAGGTCATGGCCAAAGGCCCGTTCACGCCCATCCTTCAAGCCGGCCCCTATCTGGGTTTTCTGCTGAGTGGAAAATCCAAAACTCTCGACGCGTCCGGCGCGGTCCTCTTCACAGACGATCTGAAACAATATTACAGGACTACGGATTTCGGTCTTGTCTTCAGCGGCGGGCTGGAATACGAGATGGGGAACAAGCTCGTGTCTCTCGAATTCCGGTACAACCTGGGGCTGACAAACATCGAAAAAGAGGCCGACACGACTTATATCACCAAGCACAGGACCCTCATGGTGATGGTCGGCGTGGGCTTCTAGCCGAGGCTTAAGCAGGACCGTTATCTATCGGCGTTTTTCGGCGCCAAGTCTATTCCAGGACGCGCCGCCCCGGCGCGGGCGGTGCGTCCTTTTTCTATCGAGAGAGTCCGTTCTTCTCCATGCAGGCTGCTAACCTTTCATATTCGTGTCCACGCTCCAGGGGACCGGGCGAAGGAGCCAGAGGGACGTTTTGACTGCTTATGCCCGAATCGGTTAATCTTGTCTCATGACCAAGCGCTGCGACGTCGCTATCGTGGGCGGCGGGGCCGCTGGCCTCGTCGCCGCGACGAGCGCCGCCCGCCGGGGAGCGTCGGCGCTGATTTGCGACCGCATGCCCCGCCTGGGGAAAAAAATCCTGGCGACCGGGGGCGGCCGCTGCAACCTCTCCAACGACGCCCTCTCCCCCGCCGCGTTCACGTCCTCGAGCCGGAACCTCGTCGCTTCCGTCCTCGAGAAGTTCGGCCGCGATGACATCCATGGTCTCTTCAAAGGCCTGGGCCTCGAAACCTATTCCGAGCAGGGCCGGATCTTTCCGGTTACCAACCAGGCTTCCTCGGTCCTCAGCCTTCTCGAGGCCGAAGTCCGGCGGCTCCGCGTTGCCGTTGAGCTCGGGTTTGACGCCGCGGACATCCAAAAGCAGGAAAACGGTTTCGCCATCGCCTCAGGGGACGGCCGGAGGGTCGAGGCCACGTCGGTCATCCTGGCCGGCGGGGGAAAATCCTATCCCGCCCTGGGGTCGAACGGGAGCGCCTACCGGCTGGCCCAGCTGTTCGGCCACCACATCATCCCGCCCGTCCCGAGCGCGGTCCCTGTCCTCGTCAAAGATAAGCTCTGCCATCTTCTCCAGGGGCTGAAAATCCGGGCGAAAGCGACGGCTCTTATCGCGGATAAGCCGGTTCAAGCGGCCGAGGGCGAAGCCCTGTTTACCCAGTACGGATTGTCGGGGACGGCGGTTTTGGATGTGAGCGAGGCCCTTTCCATCGCCATCAACAGGGACGGCCGGACTAGCGCCGCGATCGTCCTCGACCTCGTCCCTTTCCTGACTCGGAACGCCCTGGCTGCAAGGCTCTTGAAAAGGACGAAGGACGGCTGGCCCGCCGCGGACCTGGCCATGGGGATCTTGCCGGACAGATTCGCCGCCGTCATCCCAGGGATGATCCCTGCCACGGGCCGCAACCCCGACGATACGGCGGCGGTCTTGGCGGCCGCCCTCAAGGAAAAGCGGCTCAATGTTCACGGGACGCGCGGTTGGAACGAGGCCGAATTCACCTGCGGCGGCATAGATGCCCGGGAGGTCGACCCCTGGACGCTCGAATCCAAGATCCAAAAAGGCTTGTTTTTCGCCGGAGAGATCCTCGACGTCCAGGGGAAACGCGGCGGGTACAATCTGGCCTGGGCCTGGTCTTCGGGCTTCGTCGCGGGCTTGGGAGGATAGAAACCGGATCAGGGAGGAGATCATGAGGAAGATCAAGGTCGGACTCATCGGCACGGGCTACATCGGCGTCGTCCATCTGGAGATGCTGCGACGGATCAGCGGAGTCGAGGTCGTGGCCGTCGCCGACAGCAACCTGGCGCTGGCCCGCTCGACCGCCGAAAAGTTCGAGATCCCGAAGGTTTACGCCGCGGCCGGGGACCTTATCGGAGACCCCGACGTCGAGGTCGTCCACAACTGCGCGCCGAACAACGTCCATTTCGACTTCAATCGGAGGGCGGTCGAATCCGGCAAGGACGTCCTCTCCGAGAAACCCCTGTCACTCAACGCCTGGGAATCGGCCGAGCTCGTCCGGCTGGCCGATCGGCACAAGACGCTCACGGCGATCAACTTCTGTTATCGCTACTACCCTGTCGTCCAGGAGGCCGCCGCCCGCGTCCGCCGGGGGGACCTGGGCGACGTCCGGGCTTTCGTCGGCCATTTTCTGCAGGATTGGCTCTTCTATGATACCGATTATTCCTGGCGCCTAGATCCGGCGGTCGCCGGCGCGGCCAACGTCGTCGCCGACCTCGGCAGCCACTGGTGCGACCTGGTCCAGTTCATCACCGGCCGGAAGATCGTCGAGGTCATGGCCGAGCTCCACACCTGCATCCCGAAGCGGAAAAAGCCCCGGTCGGGCCCGCTGTCGTTCAGCACCCAGAAGGCCGCCGACTCCGATGAGGTCGAGGTCAAGCTCGATGACTATGCCTCGCTCCTCCTCCGCCTCGATAACGGGGCCCGGGGGAGCTTCACGACCTGCCAGGTCGCTGCCGGCCGGAAGGTCGATATCGAGCTTCAGGTCTTCGGGAGCAAGGAATCGTACGCCTGGAGCCACGTCCACCCGAATGCCCTTTGGGTCGGCCACCGCGAGAGAGGGAACGAAGTCTTTTATGAATCCTCCCAGCTCCAGGCCGAGGCGACACGGAAGTACGCGGCCCTCCCGACCGGCCATCCCATGGGCTACCACGACGCGGTCTACAACCTGTTCCGCGATTACTACCAGGCGCTCTCGGCCAAGCGGGAGGGGAGGCCGGTCGCGGTCGATTTCCCGGATTTCCATACCGGCCACGAGGAAATGTGCATCATTGACGCCGCCGTCGAGTCCAACAGATCCGGAAAGTGGGTCAAGGTCCGGTCATAGTCGGGCCGGCCAGAGGCAAGACCACCGGGCTCAAGAGACCTTTTCGGCGTCCGCGTCGACGGGCTTCATGGTGGCGGGGTTGCGCTCCGCCTTCCAGGGCATCGGGCGCTGCTTTCCCTCTGCCCGGATCTCCATCGTCCCTTCCATCGTGTCCCTCGTGACGCGCCCACCGAAAACGGCCGTCCGGACCTTTCCGCCGTCGCCCCTCTCGACCGAAAACTTGATGTTGGCTCCGATGATGCTCAGGTCCTTGAGGGGGACCTCCTTGCCGTCGAGCCGGATCCGGCCGCGGAGGAGCTGAAAATGCTGTTCCAGGTCGAGCTCACAGATGAAACTCCGCTGCCCCTCCATCCATTTCCATTTCCAAGTGCCTGAGGCATTTGCGGGGACGACCCAGAAGTAAACGTCATGCGTCAGGCCGTTGACTGTGACAACCTCGGACTGGTCGGCCTTCCATGTGTCCATGGAGAAATCGTGGGAGACGACCCTTGTCCCCGGCCGGAGCTGGGCGAAAATGATTGGCCTCAGGCGCAGGTTGACCGAGCTCAGGAGATAAAGGGTGAGCACGGTCGCTTCGTGGAAATCCGTCTGGAAGAGATCCTGCTCGAGGAACCTGACCAGATGGGTAACGCCGGCCTGGGCAGCGTTGTCCCGGCTCTCCTTGATCCGCTCTGGGTTGATGTCGATGCCGACTCCGCGGGTGCCAAAAAGCCTGGCCGCCGTGATCACGATCCGGCCATCGCCGCAGCCGAGGTCGTAAAGAATGTCATCTTTCCCCACGTTGGCCATTTCCAGCATCTTAGCCACGACTTCGGGCTTTGTCGGAACATACGGGACATCGAGGTGCCACTCCTGTAGCTCCTGCAGGGATATAAGCGGCGGGCTGAGCAGGACCGACAGGGTGATGAGGATCCCGAGTGACTTTTTCATTTTTTCCCCCCTATTTTGCGAGAAAGACCGTCCGCAGGTATTCCGCATCATAACGGACCTTCTCTTCAGGGCCCAGAGGCATCTCGGTCCCTTCGAGAACCAGCCTCCCCCTGTAACCGATGCCGTCCATAGCCCGGCGGACGGACACGAAATCCATGGAGCCCTTCCCGTAAAGGCCCTTCGTGTCCTTGGCATGAATCTCCGCGATGCGGTCTCCGAGAAGGCGGATTTCCTCGAAAATATGATACCCGGCCGCCTGGGAATTGCCGACATTATAATAGACCCGGACCGTAGGCGAGCCGACCCGCCCGAGGATCTTAAGGTTGTCCTCCGCGCTCAGATAGCTTTCCAGGGCCAGGACGACGCCGGCCTCGGTCATGAATTCACGCCGGTTACTGGGCATCGCCTGCCCCTAAATTCGGAATCCGACGTAGATCGAGGCCCGGGCGCCCCCCAGCTTGATCTTCAGGCCCTCGACCGTATCCGACGCGGACATGTAACCGAGATCCACGCCGCCCAAAGCGATCTTCCCCATCCAGAGGATCCCGAGCTTCCCTTGCCAGCCCAGAGATGACCCGCTGACCGTCGTTTCCATCGCTTCTTCCTTATAGCCGATGTCGACAGCTCCGGCTTGGACCTTGAATTTCAGGCCTCCCGAGATCGTAGCCAGAAAGCCGAGCCCGGCCGAGAAGAAGCGCTGTGTGGACCTGGCCGGCAGGCCCAGGTCCGGCGTTGACCCGTTTTTCGTCAGCGTCCCGAAGCCGCCCATCAGGTAAAGGCCGCGGTACAGTCTGATGCCGATCTCCGCCTCGGGATAGAACGCGCTCTTGCCATAGATCCCACGGTAGCCGGAGTCAGCGGGCTGCAGGTAGCTCAAGCCGGCCGAGACAATCAGATGGTCGGCCCCGAAAGCCGTTGCGGCCCAGCAGGTCAGGAGGAACAGGATCAAAGCTTTCTTCATAGCTTTCACCTTTTGACGATCTTGCGCTCCGGCCTCGTCACGGGCCGGGCCGCGGGCGAAACGGCCCCGGCCTCGCTCGAAGTCGCGATGACCCTCCCGCCGCAATCCAGGGCATCGACTTTATAGGAATAGCTCGCATCGCCGGCCAGAAACATGTCGAGATAAGTCAGCCGGCCGGCCGGCAGGTCGGCTTCCGTGAAGTCCTTGAGCGCGACGTACGCGCCAGTCCCCGTCTTCCTCGATAGCCGGTAGGTCGTGACGTTGAACGGCACGGACTTCGTGACCGTCAGATCGATCTTTCCGTATTCCCGCCGGATGATCCAGGCGCGCTCAACCAGACGTTGCACCTGGAGGGCCAGGGTGATGGATGGAATGAAGCCCGTCCCGGAGACGCCGAACGTGGCGCCGGCGGCGCCCGGGTCGTTCGACTGGACGGCAAAAACGGCGGACAAAGCCCCCGTCGCCGTGGGGCCGAAACGGACGGTGACCGTCTGCGACCCCAGCGGCGGGACGGTGAACGGTGTCGCCGGCCCCCTGTAGGCGAAGTCGGCCGAGCCGGACGCGAATGTCACGGCGGTGATGGTGAGCGGGGCCCCGCCGTCGTTAAAAAAGATCGTCGTTCTATCGAGCGTCGCACACTCGTTCACCGTGCCAAAGGCGATATCCGGGATCGGGAGCCGCAGGAGGGGCTGATAAGCCGGAGTGGTGACCGGCGCTTCGTTGGAGTATCCGGAATCGCCGGCGTTGTCGTATGCCAGGACACGGAAATAGTAGGTCGTGGTCTCCGCGAGACCGGTGTCCGTCCAGCTCGTCGCGTCGGCGGCCGCGGTCCCGACCTGGGCCCAGGCGCCGCCGGCGCCCGTCTTGCGCTCGACCTTGAAGCCGGCCTCGTTGTAGGAATTGTCGATCCAGGCAAGCCGCGCCTGGGTCGCGGACAAGGCCGTCGCCTGGAGCCCTGATGGAGCGGTCGGAATGGTCAGGTCCGGTGTCGTGACCGAGGCCTCGTTTGAAGGCGCCGAGTCACCTCCGGAGTTGAAGGCCAGGATCCGGTAAGTATAGGTCGTATCCTCCACAACCTGAGTATCAGCGTAGGCGGTCACGTTGGCGGCCACGGTCCCGATCGCCGTCCAGGTGGCGGCCGCGTTCGTCTTGCGCTCGATCCTGAACCCGCTCTCCGCGCTCGAGTTGTCGGCCCAGGCGAGGTTGACCCGGCGTTCATTGACGGCGGTGGCCGTCAGGTTCGTCGGCCCCGCCGGGCGGGTCAGAATAGCGACGCCGGCTTCGTTTGAATAAGCCGAGTCGCCGATGTCGTTGTAAGCCCGGACCCGGTAGAAATAGGTCGTCCCCTCCACCAGACCCCCGTTCTTGTAGGTCGTAATATTGGCACCGACCGTGCCGATCTGGGACCAGGTCCCTCCCGCTCCGGTCTTGCGCTCGATCTTGAAGCCGTCCTCGTTCGCCGAAGCGTCGGTCCAGGCGAGGTCGATCTCGCTCGACGTCACGGCTGTGGCGTGGACGTCCGTCGGCGCCGCCGGAGGCAGCTTTTCAAAGATCCGGGCGATAAAGGCATCATCCGAAATCATGAGGGAACCACCGCTCGGAGCCAGGGAGGGGCCCACAATAACCGGAAAATCGTTCGACCGCGTATAGCCGGTGGCATAGACGTTCCCTGTGCCGTCCGCGGCGATTCCGCCGGCCCCGTCGTTCTGGGAACCGCCCAGGTAGCCGCAGTAGATCAAGCGAGAGCCCGAGGGGTCCACCGTGGCTAAAAAGGCGTCCGCCATTCCGGCGTTAACCAGGGAAGGGCCGCCGATCACTGGAAAACCGGTTCCGGACATGGTCTGGCCCGCGACATAGGCGTTCCCCGACTGGTCCACGGAGATCGCCGTTCCAATATCGTCGCCCGTACCACCGATATACCCGCAATAGAGAAGGCTCGTTCCCGTAGCGTTCACCTTGGCCACAAAAGCGTCCTGCCCGCCGTTATAGACAAGGTCAGGACCTCCCATCACCGGAAATTGCGAAAGGGAATTCGTATCCCCCGTGACGTAGGCGTTGCCCGACGGATCGACGGCGATCGCCGCGCCGTGATCGTCGCCCGTCCCGCCGATATACCCGCAATAAACAAGGCCCGTTCCCGCAGCGTTCACCTTGGCGACGAACGCGTCATCGCCGTACGAATATGTCAGGGACGGGCCGACTTTGACGGGAAAATGCTCGGTCGGATAGGAATTGGTATATCCGGTGACGTAGGCGTTCCCGGAACTGTCGACGGCAATCCCCTTTCCGTAATCCGAACCCAGACCGCCGATGTAGCCGGAATAGACGAGACCCGTGCCCGAAGCCGCCACCTTGACGACGAAAGCATCCGTGGCCCCGTTGAATGTCAGGCCCGGACCGACTGTCGTCGGGAAATCGTCCGATTCGGTTGAGCCCGTGACATAGGCGTTCCCCGAGCCGTCGACCGCGATCCCCGCGGCCTGGTCGCCCAGGGAGCCGCCGATGAAGCCGGAGTAAGCGAGCCCCGTGCCCGAAGCGTTGACCTTGGCGACGAATGCCTCGCTGTACTGCGAAATATTAGCGTGAGGGGTCAGGCCCGGGCCGACGAGGGCCGGGAAGTCCATCGAATAGGTCCAGCCGCTGACATAGGCGTTTCCGGAGCCGTCGACCGCGATCCCGGTCGCGACGTCGTCCCAGCTCCCGCCGATGTAGCCGCAGTAGACCAGGCCCGTGCCGGCCGGGTTCACCTTGGCCACGAACGCATCCGTTCCCTGGATCGCGCTGTTGAAGCCGAGGTCCGGGCCGACCGCCACGGGGAAATCAAAAGAGCCGGTCCAGCCCACGACGTAGGCGTTCCCCGAAGAGTCGATGGCGACGCCGGTCGCCCGGTCATCGAGCGCGCCACCGATGAAGCCGCAGTAGATGACCGTCGCCGGGTCGAGGACGAGCGGCAGGCTGTGATCGTAATCGCCGATCACAAAGCCGTACGAGGATGTCCGTGAAATGGGATCGGAGGCGCCCTGGATTTCTCGGCCGGAGACTGGGACATTCTCTCCAAGGCGGAAAGCTATCGGAACCGCGATCCTCCTCCTCGCCTTCTCCTGATAGGCCGTCGGCGCTTCGTCTCGGAAACCGCCCAAGGGCGTATCGACCTGGAGCTGCCCTTCTCTGTTCAGGATGACGTCGGAGGCACCTCTATACGCCAACCGAATCACCGACGGATCGGCCCCCGGATGGACGATAAACTCGTGCTTGAGGCGCTCGGCCGTGCCGTAAAAAGCGAGGTCGATCCCCGGCCAGAGGTCCTTGTAGACGATCCGGGAATAAGTCGCGAGGCCCGGACGCCACTCGTCCGGCTTGCCCTTGAAATAGGATACGATGGCTTCGGCTTTCCCTTCGCCGGCCGGGCAGACGCCCGGATCCGCTCCGACGAAGTCGAGCTTCACGGTCCAGCGGGTGCTTTCCCCGCGACCGTCGAGAGTCGACTCGCCCTTTTCTTTGTTGCTCTCGTGGGCTTTCTTCCGAGCATCAGACTGAGTCAGGGCGATCGTTATCCCGGAGGGACCAAAGTAGATAGTTTTGTCCGCTCCGGCGACATAATAATCCACTCGAGGGTCGAGCTGACCCCGGTTCGATATGAAATACAGGGGCATCCGGCCGAAATTCGGGTCGATCCGCGGGCCGGATACCGTGGGGTCACCAACCCGCTTCCCCTCGGGCCCGGGCCGCCCGGCCGCCGCCGGGTCCAAGGATACGCCGAGAATAAGAATACCCAGAACCGCTTTAAGGGCTGTTTGCATAGCTCGTTCCCCTCTGGTCGTTCGACCCATTGTCGACTCTAAGGCTTCTCGAAGAATAGGCCAAGGATAGCACTGACCGCCGAAGAGAGTCAACCGGAGGGCGAGCCCGACGCCGGAATCAGCCGAAGCTTTCGAGGGTCCGGATGCGGCCCAAGTCTAATTCGCCCTTGACTCCCCAACCGCGGACACCTGCCGGGATGTCGGGGCGGAATCGCTCGTAAAGAGAATAGGCTTTGGCGGCCAGCTCGGCCCGCTTGAATGAGCGGGCCAGGTCACCCATGGCTTTTTCGACGTCCCGAAGCCCGGCGCCGAATTTTTCCTGAAGATAGCGCTCGACTCCGGCGGGGTCGACCGGTTTGTCCTTGACCACCGCCCTCACGCCCTTTTCGGTCGTTATCGCCGGAATGGGCCGGCCAAGGAGCTCGACCCAGAATTCTTCCCCGAGCCGGGCCTTCATAGGGGAAATCACTTCGGGGTGTTCGGCCGGCTTGTAGATCCCCAGACTGCGGCCTTTTGATTGAGCATTCATTCCCGCGAGGGCCTTGCCGAGCGAGAGTGCGGCTTCATGGTCGAATCCCAACTGTTCGGCGACAACCGCCGCCCATAAGGTCAAGACGGGCGCCCGATTCACGAGGATGATCTCCCGAGTCATGAAAAACCTCCCCTCTACGATTTATCTGAGATTGACCCCTCGGAGCTTGATGAAGATAAAGCAGCCAATCCCGAAGACGGGCCAGCCAAGATAAGAGACGAAAGAAGCGGTTGAGCGCCGCCAAACAACGGGCAGAAAGAAGAGGCAGGCCATGGTCGCGGCAATAAATATCCGGCCTCCAACAGACTCGGCTTCGATAAACGCCCAGACTCCCAGCAACAAGCCTATCCCCACCCCGATGGCGCCGTAATTGATGCCCATTGATTTCGACCTTTTCTTATTCTAGCTCGAAAGCTATTCGCAGAGTCAGGCTTTATTCTCAAGTTCATCTACGAGTTTGGGATGAAAAGAGAAGCGCGCCCGGGGTGACTCGAACACCCGACCTGCTGATTCGTAGTCAGACGCTCTATCCAACTGAGCTACGGGCGCGCAAGACTATCAAGTGGCGATAATATAGCGCAATAGGCCGTATTTTTCAACGCATCCGGGCCAGAATTCCGGAGACACAATGACCGTCCTGGATAATTGGCGCGTATATTGGAATTTAGCGACACGATCCCAATTCAAGAGAATTGGCTCATGTCACCAAATTCCGCGGTTGATCAACTGATTTTGAGGACAGCCGCGCCGGTGACCTTGCCCGCCCTGAGGAGCCTCAGGGCTTCGTTGGCCTGCTCGAGGGGAAAAACCTGGACCGTTGTCCGGATGGGGATCTCGGCGGCGACCTTGAGAAGCTCTTCCCCGTCCTCCCGGGTGGCATTGGCCACGCTGAGCATCTTCCGCTCGTGATACAAATAACGGCCATAATCCATCTGGGGAATGGGCGACATATAGATCCCGGCCGAGACGGCCGTCCCGCCCCTCTCCAGGACCCTCAGCGCTTCGAGGAAGAAGTTCCCGGCCGGGGCGAAGATGATGGCGCTGTCGAGCTTCGCCGGCGGGTCGTCCTTGGCCACTCCCGTCCAGCTCGCCCCCAGCTTCTTGGCCAGCCTCTTGTGCTCCTCGCTCCTCGTGAAGACGTAGACGCGGCATCCCCAGTGCCTGGCGATCTGGATCGCGACGTGGGCTGACGCCCCGAAGCCGTAGAGCCCGAGCTTTCCACCGGGCTTGATCCCGCTCAGCTTCAAGGACCGGTATCCGACGATCCCGGCGCACATGAGCGGGGCGGCTTCCGCGTCGCCGAAAACACGCGGCACCGCGTAGGCGTATTTTTCGGGCACGGCGATATATTCGGCATATCCGCCGTCGTGGTGGAAACCGGTGAACCGGGCGCTCTCGCAGAGGTTCTCCCGGCCGCTCTTGCAGAACCGGCACGTCCCGCACGTCCAATAGAGCCATGCCGCCCCGACCCGATCGCCGACCTTGAACCTTTTCGCCCGGTCCCCCCGCTTTTCGACGGTCCCAATCACCTCGTGCCCCGGGATTCGGGGCAGCTTGATGTCGGGAAGGTCGCCCTCGGCCGTGTGGAGGTCGGTGTGGCAGACGCCGCAGCATCCGACCTTCACCAGAATATCTTCCGGGCCCGGCCGCGGGACCGGCACGTTCCGGAGCTCAAGAGAGTTCTCTGTAACCCTGCCCAACCGGGTCAAGACCATGGCTTTCATTTTCCGGCCGCTCCCTTCTGTTTCCTGACCTTGCCCCTCAGCCGCTCAAGCCGCTTCTCGAAGTCCCTCTGGTCGACGATCGACCGCCCGATCGAGACCGACAGCCCCTCCTCGGCCACCCGGATGGCTTCCTTGTAGTCCTTCGCCTTGTGCTCGAAATACATGGAGAGCTCGCGGAACGAGAAGACCTCGTCCTTGGCGCTCATGTCCTGCCAGAGCGATACGGCCTTGTCCCAAGCCTGGTTTTTCTTGAAGTGGTGGGAGAGCTTCTTGCGGGCGGTGTGTGTGATATCCGCCGGGAGCCGCCCCTCCAGGGCCTTTTCGAGGAGGGCCGCCGATCGAACCCCATCGCCCGCGCTCTCGAACAGCTTCGCGACGCCATAGAGGTCCAGGGCGTCGGCGTCCCCCCTCTCAGCGGCCTCCTGGTTCCGGTCGACGAGGACCGCCCCGGCAACGACAACGCTCAGGAGCGACAGGAGGTCCTCCTGGTTGTGGTAGAGGATGGGCT
This sequence comes from Candidatus Aminicenantales bacterium, assembly GCA_049512315.1. GTDB lineage: Bacteria > Acidobacteriota > Aminicenantia > Aminicenantales > Saccharicenantaceae > DATKJS01. The sequence goes on from JBEKXF010000002.1 coordinate 156,996, forward strand.
CGATCAACGAGAAATCTCCAGTCCTGATGTACTGGAAATAGCGCAAGGGGATTTCCGCGCCCGGGATGTCCTCGGCCCGCTCGGCCTGGGCGATCTGCTGGGCCAGGTTGAAGAGCCGGCAGTTATCGTACTTGGCCTTCCAGAGGTTCCTGGCCGAGAACAGGAAATCGAGATGGGGCAGGTCCCTGATCGGAAAGGGCATCCTGTGGAGGGCAAACCGGGTCTCGAGAAGAGGGATGTCGAAGGCCTTGCCGTTGTAGGTGATGACGGACCGGAAATCCATATCCTTGAAGAACTGGCTGACCTCCCGGATCAAACGGCCCTCCTCGGCCATCTCGCCCAGGAAAAACTGGCTCACCTTAAACCGGTCATCCCGGAAATACCCGAGCCCCACCAGGAACGGGAGGGTCCCCGTGCCGCCCGCGAGGCCCGTGGTTTCGAGGTCGAGGAAAACAGCTGATTTGAGGTCGAGGGCCTCGAAGGCGTTATCCCGGCTCAGGAAAGCCAGGATCTGTCCCGGGATCTGGAGCCCCATCGCGATCGGGATCTGGCCGTAGCGGGCGTCGAGGAGGTAGGGGTTCTCATGAAGCTCAACGGGCTCGCGCCGCCTGACCTCGAGGACCTGCGGCTTGGAGACGCTCCGTCCGGCATGCCCCTTGTCGGTGAGGGTGATCAAGCGCTCGAGCTTCTCCTTGACGGAGAGACCTTCCTCGCCGTCGATCCTTTGCCAGGTCGTCCGGATCTTCTGGGCGCGGTTGCGGGCGTCGCGCTCGCGACGCAGGTGCTTCAGCTTGTCCTCGATATCCATGGCTCTCTTGACTATCAGGAAGGAGTAACGAACGACATCTCCATATTAGAACAAATCGCCCCGCATTTCAAAAAAATCCGTTCGGAAACTCTTGAATTGCGGGCGGAGATGGCTATATTAAGGGTTGACCATGGCGCCCTCATATTTCCTGGCGTTCGACCTCGGCGCGGAAAGCGGCCGGGCCGTCCTCGGCTATCTCGAGGCGGGACGCCTGTCAGTCAGGGAGATCAGGCGGTTCCCGAACACGCCCCTCCGGCTGGCCGGACATCTCCACTGGAACATCTTCGGCCTTCTAGAGGAAATGAAGATCGCCATGAGGGCCTGCGCCTCAGAGGTCCCCGCGGGGTTGGCGGGCGTAGGCGTCGACACCTGGGGCGTGGATTTCGGCCTCCTGGCCCGGGACGGGAGCGTCCTGGGCCTGCCGTTCTGCTACCGCGATACGAGGACGTTGGGGGCCATGGAAGAATACTTCAAGCTCGTCCCCCGCGCCGCCCTCTACGAAGCCACCGGCATCCAGTTCATGCCCTTCAACACGCTCTTCCAGCTCTACGCGATGGTCCGGGACCGGTCTCCCCTACTCGACGCGGCCTCAGACCTTCTCTTCATGCCGGACCTCTTCAACTATCTTCTCACCGGCCGGAAGGCCTCCGAATTCACCATGGCCACCACCTCACAGATCTTCAACCCCAGGACCCGGAGCTGGAACCCGGGGCTCTTCCAGGCGATGGGGCTCTCCAAAAAAATCCTCCAGGACGTCCTCGAGCCCGGCACCGTCCTCGGCCCTCTTCTCTCCGATGTCGCCGAAGAAACGGGGCTCCCAGGTGTTCCCGTCATCGCCACGGCCAGCCACGACACCGGTGCGGCCGTTGCCGCCGTCCCGGCCAGCGGAAAGAACTGGGCCTACATCAGCTCGGGGACGTGGTCGCTTGTCGGCGTCGAGGAGAGAGCCCCGATCATTACGAAAGAGGCCCTCGACCGGAACTTCACCAACGAAGGCGGGGTGGCCGGGACGATCCGCTTCCTGAAAAACGTCACGGGCCTGTGGCTCGTCCAGCAGTGCCGGAGAGCCTGGGAAGGGACCCGGGCCTTGACCTACGACGAGCTGACGCGGGCGGCCGGCGAAGCAGCCCCGTTCGGGGCCCTCATCGACCCGGACGATCCCGGGTTCCTCAACCCGCCGGACATGCCGGAGGCCATCCGCGCCTATTGCCAGAAAACCGGCCAGACCCCCCCGGCCTCGGAAGCCTCCTTCATCCGCTCCATCCTCGAGAGCCTGGCTCTCAAGTATCGCCTGGTCGTCGACCAAATCGAGCAGGTCACCGGCCACCCGGTCGAGAGGATCCATGTCATCGGCGGGGGCTCGCAGAACCGCCTGCTCTGCCAGTTCGCTGCGGACGCCACGGGTCGGCCGGTCATCGCCGGCCCGGCCGAAGCGACGGCCATCGGGAACATTCTCGTCCAGGCCATGGCCCTGAGATCCGTCAGCTCCCACGAAGAGATGCGGACGATCGTCAAAGATTCCTTCGAGCCTGCGGGCTACGAGCCCCACGGGGACAAGGGCTGGCTCGAGGCCTTCGACCGCTTCCAAGCTGTCCTCGGCGCTTGACAGGCCCGGGCGCCCGTACTATAAGAATGCTCGTCTTGACTGAGGAGGGTTGTCCATGGATCCAACAGCCGTAGAAAAGGCCTATGCCCTGAGCCGGGAAAAATACGCCGACCTCGGCGTCGACACCGACAAGGCGATCTCCAGCCTCCAATCGGTTCCCCTCTCCATCCATTGCTGGCAGGGAGACGACGTCGGCGGCTTCGAAACGTCGGCCGCCGGGCTCAACGGCAGCGGGCTTCATGTCACGGGCAGCTATCCCGGCAAGGCCCGCAACGTCCAGGAGCTCCGCTCGGACCTCCACCAGGCCTTCGCCCTCATCCCCGGACGCCACCGGCTCAACCTTCATGCCATGTACGGAGAGTTCGGCGGGAAGCCCGTCGACCGCAATGAGATCGAGCCGGGGCACTTCCGCGGCTGGGTGGAATGGGCCAAGCAGGAAGGCTTAAAGCTCGACTTCAACGCCACATGCTTCGCCCACCCGAAGGCCGCGGCCGGCTTCACTCTCAGCAGCAAAGACCCCGGCATCCGCCGATTCTGGATCGACCACGTCCGGCTTTGCCGGAAGATCGCCGCGTATCTGGGCCGCGAGCTCCAGGCATCCTCCACCCACAACCTTTGGATCCCCGACGGGAGCAAGGACGTCCCCGTCGACCGCTGGACCTACCGTTCCCTCCTCAAGAACTCGCTGGATGAGATCTTCGAAACGGAGTACAGCCCGCTCCAGATGAAGGATTCCCTGGAGAGCAAGCTCTTCGGCATCGGCAGCGAATCGTTCGTCGTGGGCTCGCACGAGTTTTATCTGGGATACGCCTTCACCAAGGGCAAACTCGTCTGCCTCGACCTGGGACACTTCCACCCGACCGAGTCCGTGGCGGACAAGATCTCGGCCGTCCTCCAGTTCTCCGACGAGATCCTTCTCCACGTGAGCCGGGGGGTCCGATGGGACAGCGACCATGTCGTCCTCCTCAACGACGAGATCCGGGCCCTGGCCGAGGAGATCGTCCGCGGCCAGGCGCTCGACAGGACGCACATCGCCCTCGATTATTTCGACGCAAGCATGAACCGCATCGGGGCCTGGGTCCTCGGCGCCCGGGCCACCCTGAGGGGCCTTCTCATCGCCCTCCTCGAACCCCGGGAGACACTCCAGGAGCTGGACGGCGAAGGGCGGGTCCTCGCCCGCCTGGCCGCGCTCGAGGAGCTCAAGTCTATGCCGTTCGGTCCCGTTTGGGATTACTTTTGCCTCAAGAACGGCGTCCCCCCCGCCGACTTCTGGCTCCGGGAGGTCGAAGCCTACGAGAAAAAGGTCCTGAGCAAGAGATAGAAAACTTCGAATTCCGTTGAACCCCGGGCACCTCCTAAATACCGGTTGACGAAAGCTCAAAAACAGCTACACTGAGGGTGAAGATCCGGAGCCGCGCTCCGGGCGTGACCGACCATGGACCAGAAGAATAGCCCGGTGACAGTGGCCGCAGCCGGAGGCCAGAGCCTCGATCCCAAGGCCGTCGACAAAACCCGCGACATCCTCCACCAGCTGTCCAACACCGTCTCGGCCATGAAGATCTTCCCCTCCGAGCACGCCACGCTCAAGAACTTCGTCGACGATCTGACCCAGAAGATCCAGAGCTATCTCGAAGCCTACGGGAAGCTCGAGATCTGGGTGTCGGAATATTCATTCCTCTGCGGAGGCCGGACGGTCTTCACCGACGAAATGACGATCAAGAGCCTGCCCTTCTTTTTTTTCAAGGACGGGATGCAGGCCCTCTATTTTTACCAGGGCCTCGACCGGGACGAGGTCCTCGATTTCCTGGATCTCATCCGGAAAGAGTCCCAGAAACCGGCCAGCGACGGCGATATCGTCACAGCCCTCTGGGAGCGGGATTTCGCCAACATCCAATATTACGCGCCCGACGATTTCCTGGAGAACCGGATCGTCCAGGAACGGGCGGAGTCCCAGGCCGCGTCCGGTCCCGGCGCCATGCCCGAGTTCGCCCAAGAGGTCATCGAGATCAAGGTCGACACCTCGAAGTTCACGACCGGGAAGATCGAGCTTACGCCGGAGGACAGCGACGATGTCCGGCGGAGGTCGGCGATCAAGGAGCTCGCGGACGAGGAAGCGCCGCGGGCCGCGCTCGAGGAGGCCCCGGCCGAAGGAACCGGGGAGGTCCATAGGAGCCCCGCTGCGGCCATGGATCCGACCCTGACGGAAGGCGAGATCCAGAACCTTGAATCCCTAGTGCGGGCCAACCGGACGATCTCCCCCGACGAAGAATTTCTGGACCTTATGGTCGAGATCCTCAACCTCGAAAAGGACCTCGATCATTTCAGCGCCAGCCTCGAGACCCTGGTGGATTATCACCACGAGCAGCTCCAACAGGGCGACTTCGGCTTTTCCATCCCGCTCGTCCACAAGGTCCGCGAACTCAGGGATTACCTATCGCAGACAGATCCGGAAAAGTCTGCCAGGCTTGACGCTTTCCTGAAAAAGATCATCAGCGCTAAGACGGTGGACGCCATCAAGGTCCTCTTCGAAAAGAAAAGGCCGGTGGACTGGAATGCCCTGGTCGATTTCTTCAAGCTCCTGGGACAGCCCGCCGTACCCCTGGCCGCGGACCTCTACGAATCCGTCCCGGATGAAGAATCCAGGGCGAAAATCCTGGACTTCATCAAGACAGTCTACAGCCAGGATCCGGGAGGGCTGGCCAGTCTGGTTGCCGATGAGCGGCCCCTGCTCTCCAAGGGCATCGTCGGGCTCCTGGCCCGGTCCTTCGGCAAAAAGGGGCTCGCTCATTTCACGGTCTTCCTGGGTTTGAAGGACAAGGACGTCAAGCTCGAGGCCATCCGGGCTTTGGGCCAGGCCAGGGACGAAATGGCCAACCGGATGCTGCTCAGCTTCCTGAACGACGAGGATGAGGACCTGCGGATCCAGGCCGCCATGAAGCTCAATCCCGTCGAAGAGACGTCAAAAATCCAGCATCTCATCGAGGAAGCGGGCACGCGGGCGTTCAAGGGCAAGAGCCTGAAGGAAAAACAGGCGATCCTGTCGTTCATCGGCCGGACTCGGACCGAAGAGGCCCTGACCTTCCTCCGCAGGACCCTCGAGAAAAGGGCCCTCTGGATGCCGACCAGGACGAAAGAGATGAAGCTGGCCGCGGTCTCGGGCCTGGAGAGCATGGGGACGGAAGAGGCCATCCGGGCGCTCGAAAAAGGGGCGGGGTCCCGGAACCGGGAAGTCCGCGAGGCCTGCTCCCAAGCCCTGGTCAGGCTGGCCCAAATGAAAGTCGGCGGGGCGTGAGGCACGAGCATGGGCGAAGCTGAAGGCAAGACTCCCGTGCGGAACGGCCGCGGCTCCCAAGTGAGGCCCGATTTCAAGACCTTCCAGAAGTCCGCCGTCGACCTCCTCATTCGGTTCCACATCGTCGTCAAGAACGCCAAGCTCTATCAGGCCAACAACGAGATGTTCCAGGAGCAGGCGAAGGCGCTCTTCGGGAGTCTCGAGGCCTTCCTGAAGGAGGAGGGCGAAGCCACGTTCCAGGTCCGGCAGAGCGCCCTGTTCTTCAACGGCGTCCGGCTCAAGTTCGCCCTGGGGACCTACCCCATCTTCAAGTTCATTCTGGAGGCATTCCGGGTTCGGGAGATCGGCACGCTCGCCTTCTCGCCGGGGCTGACCGCGGAGGAGCTGGCCCGTTTTATTTCGGTCTTCGGGAAGCCGGGGAAAAGGGAGGGTCCCGCCTGCCAGAAGCTTCTGGCCGACCTCGCCGACGCGGACGTCCGCCACGTCAGCCTGGAAACGGCTTCGGCCACGGAAACCTTCACCAGTCTTCACAAGGACACGGCCCGGATCTTCTTCCTGAGCATCCTCCACCTCAAGGAGAGCTTCGAGCGCGACCAGCGGAACGAGCCGGTCCAGATCAACACCACGCGGCGCCTCATGCAGTCCATCTTCAACCACATCGTGGACAACGAGTCGTTCATCTACGGCCTGACCAACCTCAAGAATTACGACGAGTACACGCTGAACCACTCCGTCAACGTCTGCATGCTGGCCCTCGCCCTCGGGCGGCGCCTCGGCCTGAGCCGGAGCGAGCTCGTCGACCTCGGCATCGCCGCGTTCTTTCACGACCTCGGGAAGCTCGATACCCCTGCCGACATCCTCAATAAGCCGGCCAAGCTCAGCGAGGAGGAGCGTGAGATCATGGAACGCCACCCCCACCAGGGCGCTGAGAAGCTCATCCACCTCAAGGAATTCCGTCGCCTGCCGCTCCGGGCCGTCCACGTCGCCCTCGAACACCACATCAAGGAAGACCTGTCCGGCTATCCCCATTATTTCAAGAAGGTCGACATCAACCTCTTCAGCAAGATCGTCAAGGTCGTGGACTATTTTGACGCCATCACGACCAAGCGGGTGTACCGAAAAAAGGTCTTCACCCGGGGGGAAGCTCTGAGCCTGATGCTCGAGTACAGCGGGACCGAGTTCAACGCCGTCATCCTCAAGGCCTTCGTTAACCTGATGGGCGTGTTTCCGATCGGGAGCCTGGTGGCCCTGAACACGGGCGAGGTCGGGATCGTCGTCGACGTCAATCCCGACCCACGGTTCATGCTCAGGCCCCAGGTCAAGCTGATCGCGGACACCGCGAGGAACAAGGTCGACGGCGAGGTCGTGGACCTTTCGGATAAGAACCCGGAAACACGGAAGTTCCCGAGGACCATCGTCAAGGCCCTGGACCCCAGCACCTACGAAATCGAGGTCGCCGACTACTTCCTGGCCCAGGCCCAGTGACGCCGTCCGGCCTCGCTTGCCACCCCGGGGCGATTCCTTTATCATGAACGCAAGATGCGCTGGGCCGAAGCCATCCCCCTTGTCCGGCAAGGAGATCTGACATGACGCCATTGCCTCCCGTCAACCTGAAGTGCGAGTCCCTCGCCGGGCCCCTCGGCGTGGACACGCCCAAGCCGAGGTTCTCCTGGCTCCACGTGAGTCCGGAACGTGACGTGAGGCAGACCGGTTTTTCCATTCTCGTCTCTTCGGCCCCGGAGCTTTGCCGTAAGGAAATCGGCGATTTCTGGGAGAGCGGACCGCTCGAGGGCGAAAGCTCCTTCAATGTCGAGTACCAGGGCGATCCGCTCCTGAGCTGTACGCGATACTACTGGCGGGTTCGCTGGCGGGACAAGAGCGGCGTCGAGAGTCCGTGGAGCGAAATCGCCTCGTTCGTCAGCGGGTTCCTGTACGAGGGCGATTGGAAGGCCCGCTGGATCAGCGCCAGGAATATCCGGGAATTCAAGTCCCGGGGGAACGTCGTCCTCGGCGAGGCCGGTCCTGAACATGCCCAGGCCTTCGGCATCTACCTCCGGAAGGAATTCGATCTCCGGGAGAAGCCGGTCATGGCCCTGGCCTTCGTCTCCGGCCTCGGGCATGGCGAGCTCCGGATCAACGGACGGAAGGCCGGGGACAACGTTCTCGACCCTGGCTGGACGGATTACCGGAAAAAGGCTCTTTATTCGACTTTCGACGTGACCGGGCTTCTTCAGGAAAAGAACGCCGCGGGGATCGTCCTCGGGAACGGTCGCCACATCAAGTACTTCGGCTACGACGGGCCCCGGCTGACGTGCCGCATCGAGATCGAAAGCGAGAGCGGCGAGCGAACGGTCGTCCTGTCGGATGAAACGTGGAAGACATCCCACGGCCCCCTCCAGGAGAACGGCCTCTATTTCGGCGAAAAATACGACGCCCGCCTCGAAATGCCGGGGTGGGACGAACCGGGCTTCAACGACTCAGGCTGGGAAAAGGCCGTCTTTGTCCCCGGCACCCCATTGGCCTCCCAACTCATGCCCCCCGTCCGTGTCTGCGGAAAACTCCGGCCGGAGAACGTCTATGCGTCCGCCCCAGGAGTCTGGATCTTCGATTTCGGCCAGAACTTCTCCGGATGGGTCCGGATGCAGGTCCAGGGCCCCGCGGGGATGGAGGTCCGCCTAAGGCACGCCGAGCTCGTCCACGAGGACGGCTCCTTGAACATGGGCCCCACGGAAAACGCAGAGGCCACGGATGTCTACATCTTGAAGGGCGGAGGCCTCGAAACCTACGAGCCCCGTTTCACCTATCACGGCTTCCGTTATGTCGAGCTCACCGGCTTTCCCGGTGAACCGTCTTCCGAAACGCTGGAGGGGCGCTTCGTCCATTCGGACGTCGAGACGGCCGGGACCTTTTCCTGCTCGAACGAGCTCGTCAACCGGATCCACACCAACGTCCTTTGGGGACAGCTCTCGAACCTCATGAGCATCCCGACCGACTGCCCGCAGAGGGACGAGCGGCACGGCTGGCTCGGCGACGCCCATCTCTCGGCCGAGGAGGCTGTTTTCAATTTCGACATGTCTGGGTTCTACGCCAAGTTCCTCGAAGACATCAGGCTGGCCCAGAAGGAGGACGGCAGCCTGCCCGACGTGGCTCCGCCCTACCTGCCGAGCCTCTATCCGGCCGACCCGGCCTGGAGCGCGGCCTACGCGACACTCGCGTGGCTGCATTACGAGCATTACGAAGACGTCAAGGTCCTGGCCCGCCACTACCCCAATCTCAGGAAATACGTCGAATACCTCGGCAAGAACGCCAGCGGGCACATCATCAAGAGCCTCGGCAAGTACGGCGACTGGTGCCCCCCGGGCAGCGTCGTGCCCAAGAAGACCCCGGTGGAGCTCACATCGACGTGGTATTACTACCATGATGTCCTGATCCTCTCCAAGATCGCCCGGGTCCTCTGCCGCGGCGACGAGGCCAAGGAATACAGCAGCCTCGCCGAAAACATCAGGGACGCTTTCAACGCGGTCTTCCTCGGCGAGGACCAATACGCGGCGATCCGCGTCAGCCGCATCGACAATTATCCGAATCAAACTTCCAATGTCCTGCCTCTCTATCTGGACATGGTCCCGCCCGCAAAAATAAGCAAGGTCCTAGAGAGCCTTCTGCGCGGCGTCGTCCGTCAGCAGGATGGCCACGTCGACACGGGCATCCTGGGCACGCGTTATATCCTGGACGTCCTGACCCGGAACGGCCAGGCGGAAACGGCCTACCGGATGGCCACCCAAAAAAGCTACCCGGGCTGGGGCTACATGATCGAGGAAGGCGCCACGACCCTCTGGGAGAGATGGGAAAAATTGACCGGCCCGGGCATGAACTCCCAGAACCACATCATGCTGGGGAGCGTCGACGCCTGGTTCTACAGGACGATCGCCGGGCTGACCCTGCTTGAGCCGAGCTGGAAGAAGTTCCAGGTCAAGCCCCATATCCTCGCCGACCTGACGTCCGCCGAAGCGAGCCTGAAGACCGTCCGCGGTCCCATCCGAGCGGCCTGGAGGAAGGATGATTCGTCCTTCAGCCTCGAGGTCCTCGTCCCCGTTGGGGCGACGGCCAGAGTCCATATGCCGGAGCTCTATTCGGACGGCAAGGTCACGGAATCAGGAAAGGTCATCTGGACGAGTTCCCGATCCGGCGAAGCGGTTCCCGGGATCACCGCGGCCGGGAGGGGGGACAGGCACGCCGTGTTCGAGGTCGGGAGCGGCGCCTACCGGTTCGAGCTGAAGAAAGCGGGCTGACCCCTCACAGCGCGTAGACGCCGATGTCCCGGTCGCGCCGCGTTCCCGCAGGGCTCAATAAAGGAATTTCTTGAAAAGGCGGGCCGCCTCGCCGTAGGCGTCGACCGTCCGCTCGATCTCGGCCTTGCCGTGGGCCGTAGAGACGGCGCCGCCGCCATGGACGACGTTGACGCCGTGGATGAGGAGGGCGAGCTTCAGGATGTCCTCCCTGAGCTGGACGTTCGACCGCTTCTCATCATGGAGATCTTCCGGACTCTTGAGGACGGCGTTCCCGACCGGAAAATGGACCATGATCATGGAGCTTCCGGCGACGACGTCGTTGCCTCCGCCCGTGCAGAGCGCGGGCATACCCTCGGCCGCGAAAACGCGCTCGACCCCCGCCCTGAGCTTCTCGCCCGACCGGGCCAGCCGCGGATAGATCGCGTCCGCATCCCGGATCAGGTGACGGAGCATGATCAGGCCGGCCTTCATGTATTCCGAGTGGGCCGAGAACGTCCCGCCGTCGAAGTGGACGCGGCCCCGGAGGCCCCGGCCGCTCTCGCAGCCCTCCATGATGTCGCGCCGCCCGACGACCGCCGCCACGGCATGCCCGCCGCCGATGATCTTGCCGAAGACGGAGATGTCGGGCCGGACGCCGTAAAGGTTCTGGATCCCCGAGGGAGCGAAGCGGAAACCGGAAATGACCTCGTCGAAAACGAGGACGATCCCGTATCTGGCGGTCAGCTCCCTGGCCAGGGTCAGGTATTCTTTCGAGGCGGGCAGGAAACCGCCGACGCCGAGATAGGGTTCGAGGATGAAACAGGCGATGCGATCGCCTTTCTCCTTCATGATCCTCTCGAGGTCCGCGCCGTCGTTGAAGCGGGTGATGAGGGTCCGGCGCAGGATGTCTTTGAGGACTCCCGCTGACTCGTCCCCCTCGAACCCGGAGCCGGGCCGGAATTTGACGCCTTTGAGAAGATAGGGCGAGGCGCCGTGCCAGCCGCCGCCGACCTTCAGGACGAGGTCGCGGCCCGTGAATCCCTCGGCCAGCATGACCGAGTACATCGTGGCCAGCGTCCCCGAGGTCGTGAAGCGGACCATCTCCCCGCGGTAGCCGAGCTGACGGATGATGAGTTCGGCCAGCTCGATCTGATGGCCGGCCTCAAAACCGGTGAGGAGCGCGCCCCGCTCAACGCATGCCGCGATCTCGCGGCGGATGAGCCGGGGGTTGTGGCCCAGAATGTTGGCGTAATGGCCCTGCCAGTAGTCGATGTAGCTCCGGCCGTCCACATCGCGGACGATGGGCCCCTCGGCCCGCGTGGCGAAAAAGGGATAGGGCCGCCAGAGCCGGATCGTGTGGCTGCCGCCGGCGATCATCACTTTCTCGGCCCGATGGAAGACCGCCCGGCTCTTTTTCGTTCTCTTCTTATACTCCCGGACCAGGTGGTCCCGGAGCCTGTCCATTCCGCTCATGTGTCCTCTTAGGAGTCCCTTCATTTAACAACCTCGGCGGAGGAATGTCAAATAAGCTCAAGTGGGGCAGTCCCCTCAAGGGGACTGCCCCACTTTTGTTCGGCGCGTTGATAACCCGCGTCGTTCGGGGTAAAATACTTCGAAGACCGAATACGGAGATTGTTCATGGACCTGCTCAGCCTGGAAAACGTGTGACATGCCGATCTTCAAGCTTCGGAAGAAAAAGCGCGTCTGTGTCATCGGCCTCGACGGCGTTCCGCACGGCATGATCCTCGACTTGGCCGAGAAGGGCGTCATGCCGGCCATGGCCCGGCTGGTCGACGCGGGGCATCTCCACAAAATGAAGGCCAGCCTGCCCGAGATCTCGGCGGTCTCCTGGACCGATTTCATGACGGGCCGGGACTCCGGGACCCACGGCATCTTCGGGTTCACGGATTTCAAGCCGGATTCCTACGGGGTCCGTTACCCCAACTTCCAGGACCTGCGGACCCCGACCATCTGGGACACGCTCGGAGACAAGGGGAAAAAAAGCATCGTCATCAATCAGCCCTCCACGTACCCGGCGCGGCCCATCAACGGCGTCCTCATCTCCGGCTTCGTGGCCATCGAGCTGGCCAAGGCCGTCTACCCTCCCTCCATCCGGGCCGCTCTCGAGAGGATGGGTTACGAGGTCGACATCGACATCCTGAGATCGCGCGAGGACCCCGAGGTTCTCATGAGGGAGCTGGCGAGGACCCTGGCCGGCCAGGAGAAGGCCCTGGATCTCTTCTGGGGAGAGCCCTGGGACCTCTTCGAGTTCGTCATCACCGGCACCGACAGACTTCACCACTTTCTCTGGACGGCCTACGAAGACAAATCGCATCCCTTCCACGGGCGCTTCCTGGATTATTATCGCGAGGCCGACAGGCTGATCGGAAAGATCGTCGCATCATTCCGTAAGGCCACGGGGAGCGAGGCCGGCCTGTTCCTTCTCTCCGACCACGGTTTCACGGGCATCGTTCAGGAGGTTTGCCTCAATGCCTGGCTCGAGCAGAACGGCTACCTGGCGTTCAAGGGGCCCGGACCGAAAGGGCTGGAGGACATCACGGCCCCGAGCCGGGCCTTCGCCCTGGACCCCAACCGGATCTACCTGAACCTCAAGGGAAAGTTTCCGGCGGGCAACGTCGACCCCGGCGAAAGGGAGTCCTTCCGCGCGGAGATCGCCCGCAAGCTCGAAAAGCTCGAGTTCGAAGGCCGGAGGGTCGTCCGGAAAGTCTTTTTGTCCGAGGAGATCTATTCCGGCCCGCAGGCCGAGAAGGGGCCCGACCTCGTCGTCCTCGGCGAGCCGGGGTACGACATGAAGGGGTCGGTCAAGAAGAAGGAAGTTTTCAGCCGTTCTGACCTCCAGGGCATGCACACCTGGGACGACGCGTTTTTCTGGGCGGCCGCAGACCATGGCCCGGACCTGGCCATCAAAGATATCGCCAAGACGATCCTCGGAAGCTACGCATGAGAAACGGGCGGCGAACGGCGGGACCCCTCATCGGCCTCATCGCCGTCTTCGCCCTCTCCCTTTCGGCCCCGCTCGAAGCTTACGTCGGGCCCGGCGCGGGTTTCGCTTTCCTCTCCTCTTTCTTCGTCCTCTTCCTGACTTTTTTCATGGCCGTGTTTTCGTTCCTGGCCTGGCCCTTCCGCTTCCTGTGGCGCGTCGTGCGCGGTCAGAGGGCTTATAAAGACAGCAAGATCAACAGGATGGTCATCCTCGGGCTGGACGGCATGGAGCCCACCCTGGCTGAAAAATTCATGGCCGAAGGGAAGCTCCCGAACCTGGCCCGGCTCAAGAAGGACGGGACCTACGCCCGGCTGAGGACGACGACGCCGGCCATCTCGCCCGTGGCCTGGTCGTCGTTCATGACCGGGTCCGAGCCCTCCAAGCACAACATCTTCGACTTCCTGAGCCGCGACCCTCGGACCTACCTGCCCGACCTTTCTTCGGCCCGGGTCGGCAAGCCCCGGCGCGTTCTCTCCCTCGGGAAATACAACATCCCGCTCGCCAAGCCCGAGATCCGCGGGCTCAGGAAAAGCGTCCCGTTCTGGAAGATCCTGGGCGACAAGGGCATTTTCAGCACCGTTCTCAGGGTCCCGATCACCTTCCCGCCGGAAAAGTTCAGGGGCCACCTTCTCTCCGGGATGTGCACTCCCGATATGAAGGGCAGCCAGGGGACGTTCTCGTTCTACACCACGGACGGGGAAAAGGTCCGGAAACACGAGGGCGGGGTCGCGATCCCCGTCGAGATCGAGGGGAACAGGATCCGGACGCATCTTTCCGGTCCGGAAAACACGATGCTCAAGACTCCCACGGAGATCCGTCTGCCGCTGACCCTGACTCTCGACAGGGCCAAAGGCGGGGCCTGGATCGAAGTCGCCGGCGAAGAAAAATTCTTTCTCAAGGAAAAAACGTTCAGCCCCTGGGTCCCGGCCGTCTTCCGGCCCGGATTGGGGATCAAGGTCCGGTCCATCTGCCGGTTCTTCATCTCCGGGCTCGAGCCGCACTTCGAGATGTACGTGACGCCCCTCAACATCGACCCCGAGAAGCCGGCCCTGCCGATCTCGCATCCCTTCATCTACTCGATTTATCTGGCCAGGCTCCTGGGACGCTTCATCACCCTGGGCGAGGCCAACGACACCTGGGCCCTGAACGAGGGAATCCTCGGCGAGCAGCCCTTCCTCGACCTCACCTACTCCAACCACGCCGAGTGGGAAGCCATGCTCTCGAACGCCCTCGAAAAGACGCCCCGTGGGCTCGTGACCATCGTCTTCGAGACGACCGACAGCATCCAGCACATGTTCTTCCGCTATCTCGACAAGAGCCACCCGGCCCTCAAGAAGCCCGGCCAGAACGGGCTCGGCGCCCGGGTCATCGAGGACCTCTATGTCAGGATGGACGACCTCGTCGGGCGCGTCCGGAAATCCCTGGACGAGCGGAGCGTGCTCGTCATCATGTCAGACCACGGCTTCAAGTCCTTCCGGCGCGGGGTCAACCTCAACTCCTGGCTCCTCAAGAACGGCTACCTGCGTCTCAAGGACGGGAAGGCGGAGAGCGGCGAGTGGTTCAGGGACGTCGATTGGGAGAAAACTAGGGCCTATGCTCTCGGGCTCGGCGGGCTCTACCTCAACGTCCGCGGGCGGGAAGCCAAAGGGACCGTCGGCCCGGGCGGAGAAGCGAAGCGCCTCAAGGCCGAGCTCCTCCAGAAGCTCAAGGGCCTGAAAGACACGGCGACGGGGGCCATCGCCATCACGAATGTTTATGACACGGACGCGGTTTATTCGGGACCCTACAAGGACAACGCCCCGGACCTCATCATCGGCTACAACGAAGGCTTCCGGGCTTCGTGGGAAGGCGTCACGGGCATCGTCAACGACACGATCTTCGACGACAACGACAAGGCCTGGAGCGGTGACCACTGCATCGACCCGGCCCTCGTCCCCGGCGTCCTCTTCTCAAACCTCAAGCTCAAGGGCCAGAATCCGTCGATCATGGACATCGCCCCGACGGCCCTCGAGCTCTTCGGGCTCCGGCCGCCGGCCCACATGGACGGCCGCAGCTTGGTCGACGCCGCGAACCCGTTCGGAACGTCCGCAGGGGAAAAACCATCATGAGCCGTCAAAGAAAACCGTCCACGCTGAGCCGCAGGGAATTCATGAAAGTGGGCGCGGCGGCCTCCGCCGCCCTGACGATCGGCGGCGGCAAAAACATCGTTCCCAAGATCTTCGGAAAAGCCCGGGCGACGAAAAAGGTCATCGTCATCGGGATGGACGGCCTGGATCACGGCCTGGTCAAGGGCTGGATAGAGGCCGGGAAGCTGCCGACCTTCGATAAGGTGCTCCGCGGGGGCGGCGATCTCCGGCCGCTCCGGTCGAGCATCCCGCCCCAGACCCCCGTGGCCTGGTCGAATTTCATCACCGGCACGGACCCGGGCGGCCACGGCATTTTCGATTTCATCCGGCGCGACCCCCACAACCTCGACCCTTCGCACTTTCTCAATTTTTCCGCGACGGAAACCTCTTCCGCCAAGCACACGCTCCGGATCGGTCAGACCATCTTTCCCCTTTCGGGGGGCGAAGTCAGGAACCTTCGCCACGGAAAGGCCTTCTGGCAGGACCTTGAGGAGAACGGCATTCCCTCCACAGTCATCCGGATGCCTTCCAACTACCCGCCCGTCGCGACCCGCCAACGGACCCTCTCGGGCATGAACACTCCGGACCTCAAGGGAACCTACGGCATCTTCAACTATTACACGAACGAAGCCAAGCAGATCACGGAAGAGGCGGGCGGCGGCGGCCGCGTCCACGACGTTTTTGTCGTCGGCAACCGGGTCGAGGCCAAACTGCCGGGCCCGGCGAACAGCTTCCGGGCCGGCAACCCCGAGACCGAGGTCGACTTCAAGGTGTTCGTCGACCCCGTCAACTCGGCGGCCAAGATCATCATCCAGGACCAGCAGTTCATCCTCAAGGAAAAGGAATGGAGCGGCTGGAAGAGGGTCCGGTTCCACTTCCTGCCGACGCAGAGTGTCGGTGGGATCTGCCAATTCTATCTCAAGGAGATCCGGCCAAAGTTCAAGCTTTATATCAGCCCCATCCACATCGACCCCGCCGACCCGGCCCTGCCCATTTCCACTCCCGACTCCTATGCCAGGGAGCTCGCCCGGCGCTTCGGCCCATTCTTCACCAAGGGCCTCCCCGCCGATACGGCCGCATTGGACAACGATGTCCTCGATGAGGCCGAATTCCTGACCCAGGACGACATGGTCCTTCGGGAGAGCATGGAACAGCTCGAGTTCGAGCTCGGGCGATTCGACGAAGGGCTCTTTTTCTATTACTTCTCGAGCACGGACCAGCGTCAGCACATGTTCTGGCGGCTCATCGATCCGGGCCACCCCGGCTACGACGCGAAGCTGGCCGGGAAATACGGCACGGCTATCGAGGAGATCTACAGCGAAATGGACAGGGTACTGGACAGGGTCCTCAGAAAGGTCGACCAGGATACCCTCCTCCTCGTCATGTCCGACCACGGCTTCAACCCCTTCCGCCGGGGCTTCAACCTCAACACTTGGCTGTATCAAAGCGGGTATCACCGCCTGATCAAGCCGTGGAAACAGGAAGAAACGCTCCTTTTCGACAACACGGACTGGGCCAAGACTGCAGCCTTCGGGGCCGGGCTCAACGGCCTGTACATCAACGAGAAGGGCCGCGAGCGGGAAGGGATCGTCGCCGCTGGACCCGAAAAAGAGAACCTCGTCCAGGAGATCGCCCGGAAGCTCGAGGCACTGACCGACCCGAAGACGGGGGAACAGGCCATCCTCCATGCGTACGTCGCCAAGGACGTCTACCATGGCCCCTATGTCGAGTTGGCCCCGGACATCGTCCTCGGTTTCAACCGCGGTTTCCGGATCTCCTGGCAGTCTCCCCTGGGGGGCTTCCCCAAGGACGTGTTCGCGGACAACTTCAAGAAGTGGAGCGGCGACCACATGACTTCCCCGGACGTCATCCCGGGCATCGTCGTGGCCAACCGGGCCATCCGGGCCGGGGAACCGGCGCTCTTCGACTTGACCGCGGCCATCCTCGACGTTTTCGGCATCGGGAAACCCAAGGAGATGATTGGAACGACCATTTTTTAAAAGGAGCAACGCCATGGGAAGCGCGAAGATTAAGATCGACAAGGACCTCCACGCAAAGATCAAGAAATACGCGGAGATAGCCGGCTATTCTTCGCCCGACGAATTCATCACCCACTGCCTGGAAAAGGAGATCGCCAAGATCGAAGAGGCCGACTCGGAAGAGGAGATCAAGAAGAAGCTCAAAGGGCTGGGCTACATTTCCTGAGGGCCATGGGGATCGTCAATTTCGTCTTCGGCGGGATCTTCGACGTCCTGCTCTATCCCTTCCGGGGCCTGTCCCCTTGGTTCGGGATGATTTTCGTTTCCCTGGTGACCGCCTTTCTGATGCTTTGGGTCTTCAAACTGACGTCGGACCAGGAGGGCATCCGGAAGTCCAAAAACGCCATCAAGGCCCACCTCATGGAACTTCGTCTCTTCAAGGACAACATGCGGATCTCGCTCCAGGCCCAGGGCCGGATCCTCCGGGCGAACATGCGCTACATCGCCTGCAATTCCAGACCCATGCTGATCATGTTCATTCCGCTCCTCCTCATCCTGGCGCAGCTCAACCTCTGGTTCGGCGCCGCGCCGCTCAAGCCTGGCGAAGAGACACTGGTCAAGCTCGGTCTCGCCCGGGGCACGGACCCGCTGGCCCTGGACGTGGCGATCGAGCCCTCGCCGGGACTCTCCGTCGAGTCGCCCGCCGTCCGGATCCCCGACGAACACGAGATCGCCTGGCGGATCAGGGCGACCGGACGGGGGCCGGCCAGCCTGACTTTTCGCGTGGCCGGGCGGACCCTGACAAAGCCGCTGGCCGTGGCCGGCCCGCGTCTGTCGAAGATCTCGACCCTGACGGTCGGATCGTCGCTCCTGAAGCAGGTCCTGTATCCCGGAGAGAAATCGCTTCCGGGCGACACGCCGGTGACATCGATCGAAGTCCTTTATCCTGGAAGGAGCCTGGGCTTTTTCGGCCTATCCGTCCACTGGCTGGTGGCTTATTTCGCCCTTTCCATCATTTTCGGGTTCGCCTTCAAGGGCGTCTTCAAGGTCGAGATCTAAGGGGGAAGCCGCCCGGGGAAAGGGTCCGCAAGTTCGGGGTCTTCAGGAGCGTATCGAAGAAATACTTAAAAAAATCCGCCAATCGTGGTAAAATCTCTAATCCATTCCCTTATGGGAATGAGAGTGACATCTGCAGAACCCATAGGAGGTTGTTATGAGAAAAGGCAGAATCCTCATCCCCCTGATCATCGGCTTCATCCTGGTGGCTGCCGTGGCCTCGTTCGCCCAGCAGACGCTCAAGATCGGGATCATCAACTCCGCCCGGGCTTTCGAGCAATCCACCGAAGGCAAGAAGGCCGTGGCCCAGTTCCAGGAGAGAGACGCGAAAATCAAGGGCGACATCCAGAAGCTCGATGACTCCCTCCGAGCCCTGGAGAACAGGCTGAACACGGGCCGGCTGACCATGACCCAGGAAGCCCTCCTCGCGACCCAGGCCGATATCGACAAGAAGACGACCGAGCGGAAGCGCTACGAAGAGGACGCCACCCGCGATTTCCAGCAGTTCCAGGCCAACATCGTCCAGCGCATCCGGCTCGAGATGGTCACGATCATCCAGCAGTTGCGCAAGGAAAAAGGCTATGACCTCGTCCTCGACCTGCAGGGCAGCGGCGTCGTCGATTTCGAGCCCAGCATCGACATCACCGACGAGGTCGTCCGCCGCTACGACGCGACCAAGGTCGGCGCTCCCCCCGTCAAGAAGTAAAGTCACTTTTTGAGAGCCTCTCTTAAGAGGCCCGCTGAGACGAACCTCGTGGAGAAGGGCGTTACCCGCTCTCCACGGGGTTTTTTATTCCCGACGATATGCCCTCATGGTCGGAACGGCCGTCCTTTCTAGGGCCGGCGCCATCACGACCTTGAGGTTTTGAAGGTCAGCCGGATGCGGACGATCTCGGGGACGCTCCCCGTCCTTACCGGCGGACCCCATGTCCCGACGCCGCAGGAGACATAATAATGGGTCTTTCCCTTCACCAGGGATCCCCAGTTCTGCTCATAGATGAGCCGGTTGATGAGATTGAGCGGGAAAAGCTGCCCGGCGTGGGTATGTCCTGAAAGCTGGAGGTCGATCCCCGCCCGCTCGGCCTGTTCGAGGTGGATGGGCTGGTGGTCGAGGAGGATGAGGGGCCGGCTCGGGTCGACGCCACCGGCCGTCATGATCTCCTCGATCGGCCTCCGGGCCTCACCGCGACGCAGGGCCGTCGGGTCCTTGCGCCCGATGACATAAAAAGACCCGTCCACCTTGACCGCTTCATCCTCGAGGACCCTCACGCCCCATTTTCGGAGGTAGGCGAGGTTCCGCTCCAGACCGCCGTAATATTCGTGGTTCCCGGGAACGGAAAAAACCCCCAGGGGCGCAGTGATCCTTTGGAAGACCGCCGTCATCTCCTCCTCTTCCCGCGACGTGACGCTCTCGTCAACGATGTCTCCCGGCAGAAGGACGATGTCCGGGGCGAGGGCGTTGATCCGGTCGGCGAGCATCCTCAGCCGCGAACTGCCCGCGATCGTCCCGAGGTGGACGTCCGAGGCCACGACGATGGAGAGACTCGTCCGGCCTCCGGCGGACTTATCGATGGGGATCACGAGCTCCTTCAGCCGGGGCCGGGCGGCGTTGACGGCTCCGCCGGCGATGACGAGGAGCGAAACCCCCGCGACGAAAACGAAGGCCGCGAGCCCCGTCTGGTGCGGCCGGGCCGAGAAAGACTTCGGGAAGATCGGGAGGATGCCGTTGGCCAGCCGAAAAAGATCGATCAGGACGACACCCAAAAAAAGATAGAGCATCAGGGCCAGGTGGAACGACCCGATCTTGACAAATATCCCGGACAGGGAATTCCGGCCGAAGCCCATGGCGATCCTCGCAGCCGGATAGGCGATAACGGAGGCCAGGAAAACCGCGAGAAACACCCACCGGGAACGAGGATACCCGGCCAGAGCCTGGTAGCCGCGCCGGATGATGTAAAAATTGACCAGGCCGTAGATGGACAGGGCGACCACTAGAAAAATTGGCATCCCCGGGCTCCTCACTTTTCCGTCGCCGGCTCGCTCCCGCATTCTCTATCCTCTCCGCTTTTTCCGATGCTGTTCCACCAGGCCACCTCGTCGAGGGCCTTCCTCGCGGTCTCCCGCGGCGGCCTCGAGGCGGCGTAGCCGACGGGCAACAGGGCGACGATTTTGTAGCTCCGCGGGACCTTGAGAGCCTTACGGACCCGCCGGCCGTTGAACCAGCCGATCCAGCAGGTCCCCAAGCCAAGCTCTTCGGCCTGAAGGATGAAATGCTCGCCGGAGATGCCGATGTCGATGAGGTGGAATTGGACGCCCTGGATCTGGCGTCCGAGCCAGTGGGTCACGAGGCTGGGCCGGGCCAGGATGACGACCAGGACCGGGGCCTGGGCCGCGAACCGGCACATCGAATAGACCCCCAAAAAGGCCTCGCGGCAGAGGCCTTCTTTAAGGCCGGGATCGTCGACGACGATGAACCTCCAGGGCTGGGCGTTCTGCGCCGATGGAGCCAGACGCGCGGCTTCGAGACAGGCCATGATCTTCTCCCGTTCGACGGGCCGGGGAAGAAAACGCCGGATGCTTCTCCGGCTCCGGACGAGATCGATGAAAGTCGGCATGCGTTCCTCCCCTATTTGATCAGCGGGAATTCTCCCCCGCCCTTCGCCTCTCCCCCGTCATCATAGACGAGCATGATCATGCGGCGGGCCGAGAGGCTGTTCCAGGGATTGAGCGAGTGGTGGACCTCGCCCTCGTTGTATTCCTTGCAGATGACGAGCCACATATCGGTCATATCTCGCGGCCCGCGCGGCCGAAGTCCATATTTTTATACCAAAAGATCGCCCCGCGCAATAATCTTCCCTCTCTGCACTCGGCTGCTTCCTGGCCCAAGGACGCAGCCGAGTGCTCCGACTAGGGGGGAACCGCTCCTTGGATCCCCCAGTGCTCTCGCGCAATCCCCTTCCGCCTTGGGCGGGCGGGGATTGGCACCGGGCCACCCATCATGGCTCGCTTTTTAATAATAAAAGTTTCGGTTAAGGCGGAGCTAAGGATTGCGTCGGAAGGCGTTTTTTTGTATAGTCCAACTCAGGAACTTTCAATAGGATATTCCGTATATCCTATTAACAAGGAGGTTTGCACCATGAAAAATCACCTCAGGATCGTATTGGCCATCCTCATCGCCGCAGGCCTTGTCTCCTGCGTCGAGCAGGGCGGGCTCAAGGCCGGCGCGGCCACCGGGAAGTCCATGCTCCAGCTCATCCCCGCAAACTGCCGCGCCGTCTTCATGATCGACGTCCACCGGGCCCTGACCACGGACGCCGCGGCGAAGGCCCTCAAGGACGGGAAGATGAAGCAGAAATACGACGACTTCGTCAAGATGGCCGGCCTCGACCCGATGAAGGACGTCTACTATCTGGCGGTCGGCGTGACCAGAGCCCCGGCGGCGACGGACCGGGAAGGGGCCATTGTCCTCAACCTGAGGTATCAGAAGGAACAGCTCCTCGCCAAGCTGAAGGAAGCCGCGAAAAACCTTCGGGAGGAGACCTACAACGGCCTCACCATTTATACGAGCCTCGACGCCGCCAAGCCCGGAAAAATGGCTCCGGCGGGGGCCTTCCTGGATGATTCGAACATCGTCATCGGAAATGATAAGACCGTCCGGGCCGTTATCGACGTTTTCCAGAAGAAAGCGGATTCGGTCCTCAAAAACGCCGAGATGGGAAAGGTCCTCAAGGCCGTCAACACCTCCGCCGTGGTCTGGGGCGCCATCATCGTTCCTTCGGACATGATCAAGAAGGCCGCCGAGCAGAATCCGATGCTCAAGCCGCTCGAGGGCGTGACGGGTCTGGCGATGTCCTTCGACTACGTGAACATGAGCCTCATCGCCGAGGTCCAGAGCCTGGGCGGGACGAAGGAGCAGAACAAGCAGTTGGCCGATACCCTGAACGGGTTGAAGGCCATGGGCTCCGCCGCCGCCTCAAAAGAACCCGTCCTTTTGGACCTTCTGAACACCCTTGAGATCACTTCGGGAGCCGACCACGTGAAGCTCTACGCCGCCGTCCGGTCCGAGCTCCTGGAAAAGGTTCAGAAGATGGCCCAGGAAAAGCTCGGCGGCATGGTCTCCTTCGGCACGCCGTCGCCGAAGGAAGAGAAGAAAGAAGAAAAGAAAGCAGAACCCGGGATCAAGAAATAAACCCCGCAGACGATCCCGCGGGAGAGGCCTGCGGCCTATTCCTCGAAGAGATACTCCTTCGCCCGGAAAAGCCAGCAGGCCAACGCCAGGAAGGCGGCCGCGATCACGACCAACGTGATAACCGCAACCACCGGCTCTGTCGGCTCCAGCCGGAAGAGAAGAATGGACAGGGGCCCCCCCGAGGGCCGCCGGGGCATGAGCGACTTCATGTAGTGGACGAGGGAGAATTTCTGCGTCGACCCCGGGAAATACTGGATGACGTTCTCCCAGCCGAACCCGAACAGGAGCCCGACGAGGATCGCCCTCTTGAGGAACGTCCCGAGGAACGCGAAGAAGGCCGTGTAGGCGAGAATCCCGAGCCCCAATGACCCCTCATACTTCATGAAGGTCAGATAGATGGCCGGATCCCGGAGGCGGTGGCCGTTCATGATGAAAAAGGACAGGGAGAGGCTCGTCGATACCATGATGAACATCAGGGTCACGTAGGCCGCATATTTCCCGAGGAAGATCGCGGGCTTGGACAGGGGCCGGGTGATGAGATACGGCAGGGTCCGGCCCTCGGTCTCTTCCGCGACGATCGACGTTCCGTAAAAGAGCGACAGGATGACAATGTCGAACGTCACGAAAAAGACGATCAGGATGTCGTTGAACACGGCTACGAGGTCTCCGGTCCGGCCGGCCAGGACGATCCTGAACATGACGGCGATCGCAACGGGGATGAGCCCGAGGAGGAAAAAGACCCGGCTCCGGCCGGTCCTTCTCCCCAGGAAAAAGAAGAAAACGAAAACCCTCCTGAACGACATCCAGAAGGACGGGCCGCCCGCGTTCTCTTTCTGTTTCATCTCATTTCACCACCAGATAATCGAAGACCGCCTGGAGATTGTCGTCCGGAGAGGAGATCTCCTCAACCTCGATCCCGCCCTCGACGACGGCTGTCTGCAGCCGGCTGAAGAACGCGTCCCGCTGATGGGTCTCGACGACGAGCGACCGTCCCTCCGGCCCGAACGACATCTTCAGGATGGACTTGTCGGGGACGAATCGCGCCGCCAGCGCCCGGGCATCGCTGCAGCGGATGGAGATCATGTGGGGATAGGTCTCGATCAGGTCCCGGATGCTGTGGATGTCCCCCTGGGCCAGGATCTTTCCCTGGTGGATCATGATCACCCGGGAGGTCATGGCCTCGATCTCGGGCAGGACGTGGCTCGAGACGATAATCGTCTTGCCCGCGCTCTGGAAATCCTTGATGAGCCGGATGAGCCTTCTCTTCCCCAGCGGGTCGAGGCCGCTGAGCGGCTCGTCGAGGATGATGATCTCCGGGTCGTGGGCGACGGCCTGGGCGAACTTCACCCGCTGGCGCATGCCGCGGCTGTAGCTCCGGACCTTGCGGTCCTTATCCTTCGAAAGCTCGACGATGTCCAGGGCGCGGACGGCCCGCTCCGTGACCTCCTTCGCCGGGAACCCGTAAAGACGGAGAAGCCCCGTCAGGAACTCCCAGCCCGTGACGTCTTCGTAGAACGCGTCCTGTTCGGGGCAGAAACCTATCCCTCGGAAGAGGTGGAAATTGTTCCAGACGTCCCGGCCGCCGATTAAAACCCTCCCGATGTTCGGCCTCAGCTGGCCGGTGACGAGCTTCATGAAGGTCGATTTGCCGGCGCCGTTGGGCCCCAGGAGCCCGGTGATGCCTTTATCGATCTCCAGCGAGACGTCGCTCAGGCCAAGGACGTTCCCGTACCACTTCGAGAGGTTCTTCGTCTGGATGACGGCTGTCACCGGACCACCTCGACGCCGCGGATCTTCCTGTGCAGGACGAGCGCGGACAGCCCACAGACGCCCCCCAGGACAAGGAAGGAAAAGACGACCGGGACCGCGTACGGCAGCTTCTGGGCGAAGACGAAAGCGCCCATCTGCTCGATGTTGGCCCGGATCGAAAAGAGGCACACGTAAGGGGTCCTGAAAGGACCCTGAAGCATGCCATAGAGGATATCCGAGAAGAGATAGATCATGAAAACGAGGATCATCACATATCGGCTGTTCTTGCTCAGGGCCGAGAGGAGGAGGGTGTAGAAGGCGAAAAATACGGCCAGCATCACCGAATAGCCGATGATCGACAGGACCAGCCAGGGACAGTCGAGGAAGAACTTGAAGCTCCCGTCGAAAATGAGCTTGAAGACGAGAACGAGCAGGCCGGGAACGAGGGTCACGATGAGGATGAAGAAAAAGATGACGGCCATTTTCCCCAACACGTAGTCCGTTTTCTTCAGCGGGCGCGAGAAGTAGATCTGGAGAGAGTTATGCCTGAGGTCGTCGGCGATGAGGCCTGAGCCCGCGAAGACGAGCATCGCGATCATGAGGAACAGGAACCCCGGGTTGGTGAAGAAGATCTTGAAGGATCCCGGCGTGATGGTGATGAACTTCTCCGAACCGCGGGCCCAGAGCTTGAAGTCCCCGAGGTGTTCGGAAATATAGATGATCGCCAGGAAGACGACCGAGGGCAGGAAGGCTCCGGCAAAGAGGAACCGGAAGCCTTTCTTCTTGAAGGCCAGCAGGATGCCGGTCCGGGTGATCGGCCACCAGGGGAACCGGGCCTCGGCCAGCTGGCCGTCCCAGTGGTAATAACCCTTTTCCCGGACCGTGGCCATCAATCCACCCCAACGAGCTCGGCGAAGACGTCTTCGAGCGAGGTCTGGCTCTTGATGAAGTAGCGGATCTGGGCGCCGGTCCTGGCCGCCGCCCGGAAGATCTCCATCCGGTCCCGGTCCGCCGGCATGTAGACTTTGATCACCTTGTCCTCGGTCTCCTCCACGCGGCATTTCATGGATTCCAGGTCCTTGCGGAAGGCCTCTCCGTCGCCCTTGATCTTGAGCTCATAGAGGCTGACGTCGGTCGCCTTCAGGTCTTCGATCCGCCCCTCGGCGGCGAGCCTGCCCTTGTTCAGGATGACGACCGAAGAGCACAGCGTCTCGATGTCGGCCAGGATATGGGAGGAGAGTAGGACCCGGATGTCCTTGTGAGAAGCGACGTCCGCGATAAGCTCAAGGACTTCGTTCCGGCCCTGGGGGTCGAGGTTCGCCGTCGGCTCGTCGAGGAAGAGGAGCTTGGGGTCGTGGACGAGCGCCTGGGCCATCTTCAGCCGCTGCTTCATCCCGGCCGAATAGGTGTCGAGGAGCCGGTACCGGGCTTCCCCCAGGCCGACATAGAAGAGGACCTCGTGGGCTCGTTTCATGGCCTCCTCGCGAGGCATGCCCGACAACTCGCCGAAATAGGCGGTGAAGGTCACGGCGTCCATGCCGGCGATGAAGCAGTCGTTCTCGGGCATGTAGCCGACCGAGCGCCGGATCTTGGCCTGGTCCCGGCAGATGTCGTAGCCCAGGACCGTCCCCTCACCGCTCGCGGGAACGAGGAACCCGAGCAGGATCCGGATGAGGGTGCTCTTGCCTGCTCCGTTCGGTCCCAGTAGGCCGACGGCCCCATCGCCCAGGCTGAGGCTCACGTCGTCCAGCGCCTTGATTTTCCCGTAGCTGAAACTCAGGTTCTTGACTTCGATGCTCATCGCAAGCGCCTAGTTTATTCTTTCTTTGATACGGCTTTCAAGCAGAAAAGTTCCCCGGAACCTTGAGGCCTTCGCCATAGACGAGGGCCCGATAGGCCTTCTCGACCCGGTCCGGAGTATTGGCCCGGGCCAGGGGCCAGTACCGGCCCATGACGGTTGCGACCTCGCCTACGCCGAGTTTCCGGGCCATGTCCTCGACCTTCTCGATATAGACGGCGCCTGTCTCGGGCATGTCGTTCCGGCGGCCGACGAACGAATAGATGAAAAGCCGCTTGACCCCGGCCTCCCGGGCCATCCGCATCAGGGCGAACAGGTGTCGGATCGTCCCGTGGGAGCTGTAAAAAGAGACGATCCCCATCAGATGGAGGGCCCGCCCGGAGGATCTGGCCTCGTTCATGGCCCAGAGGAGGGTCTCGTTTCGGAAAAAGCTGCCGTCCTCGATCGCCCGGTCGACGCGGACCCTGTCCAGGAAGACCCGCCGGCCGGCGCCGAGATGGAGATGTCCGGCCTCGGAGTTGCCGACGGTCCCGGGCGGCATTCCGACCGCCTCGCCCGAAGAATCCAGGACGGACCTCGGGTATCCCCGCCAGATCCGTTCGAAATTCTCCGGGCCGGCCTCCCGGATGAGGTTGCCGTAAGCTTCCTCCCTGTGCCCCCAGCCGTCAAGGATAAGGAGGAGCAGCTTGCGCCGCGGAGGGAAGCCTGCGGGCTTCCGCTCGATCAGGGAACGGCCCGTCATCTCGGCCGGGGCCGGGACGCCGGCGACGGTCCGGACGGCCTTGAGCACGGCTTCGCGGTCCTCGAGATGTCCGACCTCGTCCACGTTCGCGAGGTTGGCCACGATGGCCTGGGGAAAATCGTCTCCGAGCCGGGAGATGATCTCGCCGGCCAGCTCAGCGGCGCTCATCTCCGGCCGCTCCGCATATTGCTCGACCCGCGGCGAGGGAACGACGACCCTTTCCTCCCCTAGAAAAATATCGCCCGTTTTGCCATTGAAAAAGAACCCTACGTGGGTCGCTTTTTCCGATTCCGCGATCTTGCGGACCCGGAAGCCGGCCGCACCGAGGACTTCCGTCAGCGTGTGACGGAGCTCTCGCTCCGGCGGGAAGGCCGCCCGGACCCGAAGCGACGCGGCGTACTCGATGAGCGTGACGAAATTTAAGTCCAACCGGCCGGCCACGTCCGCACGGACCATGGGTTCCAGCATCTCGTCTTCTTGTCCCGCATCGTAGGCCCTTCGGACGGCTTCGGAGAGGGAGCCGCCGCTCTGGTTGATGCTCATAGATTCCCTTTCTCCCGACGGACGGTCCCTATCTTTTTTCTCCGAGAGAGCGGTCTTCGCCCACCGGCAAAGCCAGCATGGCAAAGGGATCGACCCGGCTGTCGCCGACCCTCATGGACCAGTGGAGGTGGGGCCCCGTCGAACGGCCCGTGCTGCCGCATTTCCCGATGATCGCCCCTTTTTCGACCATGTCGCCCCGGTGAACGAGGAGCTTCGAAAGGTGGCAGTAGAAGCTGAATGTCCCGAGGCCGTGGTCGATGAGGACCGAGTTGCCCGAAAGATAGAGAGGGCTCGCCAGGACCACCCGGCCCCGGTTGGCCGCCCGGATGGGCTCCCCCCACGGCACCTGGAGGTCCACTCCGCCGTGGACGGAGCTGAGGACGTTGTTGTTCAGGCGCCTTTGCCCGAAGTTCGGCCAGGCTTTGGCGGGGTGCGGGGCCACGAAGGCGCCGTCACCCAGCCACTCCGGATCGCTCAAAGTATAGACCAGGCTGACGATCTCGGCTTCCCGTTTGATCCTCTCGGCCGCCGACCTCGTCGGGGTCACGAATTCCCTGGCGACCCAGATCTTTTGCGAGGGGAAGGTCTTCCCGGATATGGTGACTTCCCTGTGTAGATCCTCGAGCGTCCCATCTCTCTTCTCGGCCAGGATGTCCAGCGGGTAGCGGCCCGGCTTGACGTCGAGGTCGATGCCGAGGAAGGCCAGCGCTTCCCGGCCCGACGCGTCCGTCCTCAAAACGACGTTTTCCCCCATGAAGCGCAGGCTGAGCGCAAGGACGTCGCGGCTTTTCAGGACGAAGAGAACGGGCTCGCCCGGCTGGAACGACCGGCAGGCCATCTCGACCGTGACCCCGGAAGGGGTCCGCAGGGACTCCCGCGTCAGGGCCGCCAGCCCGAAGGGCGCGGCGAGGAGCAGCAGGGCCGCGATGATCCGCCTGGTCAAGCGACCACCCCGCGCAGGTTCTTCTTCAGGACCTTTCCCGGCCGGCGCCCGGTGTGCCCGCCCTTTTCCAAGACAACGCCGCCGTTGACGATCACATATTCGATGCCCTCCGGATACAGCGCCGGCTCGGTCCAGGTCGCCCGATCGATGACCCGGGCCGGATCGAAGACGACGATGTCGGCGGCCCAGCCGACTTTCAGAGCTCCGCGCCTGAGAAAGCCGAGATGGCCGGCGGGCATGGACGTCATTTTGCGGATCATCTCTTCAAGTGGCACGATCTTTTCCTCCCGGACGTACCGGCCGAGGACCCGGGGGAACGTGCCGTAGAACCGCGGATGGGGCTTTCCCTTGGATAGAATTCCGTACGGAGCGACCGCCATCCCATCGGACCCGACCCCGGCGAGAGGATGGGCCAGGATCTTCCCGAGATGTTCTTCGCTCATGGCGAACGTGATCATCCCCACCCGGCCCTGTTCCTCGATGAGAAGGGTTCTCATGAACTCGTAGGGCTCCGAGCCGGTCCGCCGGGAGGCCTCGAGGACGTTAGCTCCTTCGAACGTCCGGTTCTTATCCGTGGCCACGTCGGAGATGAGGACCTTGTCCCAGGAACCCAGCTCTTTCCCCTTCTCCGCGACCGCGTCTTTCAGCCGGGCCTGGAGCGCGGGATCCTGCAGCCGGCCGATGAAGTCCCGGGTCGTCCCCTCCCTGGACCAGAGCGGGAAGAACATGTTCAGTCCCGTGGCCCAGGCCGTGTAAGGGTACCGGTCGGTCCGGAGGTCCACTCCGGCCGCGGCAGCCCGGTCAATGCGCGAGATCAGATCATCGAACTTGTACCAATTTTTCTGGTAACCGATCTTCAGGTGCGAGATCTGGAGCCGGATGGGCGTTTCCCGCGCGATCCGGATGGCCTCGTCCACGGCCTCGAGGATCCCTTCCTGTTCGTTCCTCATGTGCGTTGCGTAGACGCCGCCGCTCCGGGCGGCGACCCGGCAGAGGTCGATGAGCTCCGCCGTCGACCCGAAGCTCCCCGGCGAATATTCGAGGCCGGAAGAGAGGCCGAGGGCGCCGGCTTCCATGGTTTCCCGGACCAGAGCCTTCATCCGGTCGAGCTCGCCGGGCGTCGGAGGCCTGTTCCCATACCCCATGGCCGCAGCCCTGACCGTCCCGTGGCCGGTGAACGAGGTATAGTTCAAGGCCGCTCCGGATCTTTCCACCCGGCCGAAAAACCCCCGAGCGTCCCTCCAGGTTAGGTCGACTCCATATCCCTCCAGCAGGGATTTCCTTTCTTCCTCGAACATGGCATCCGTGAGGGGGAAGGGCGAATCGCCGCAGTTCCCGCTGACGAGGGTTGTTATGCCCTGCCGGACGGCGCTCTCGGCTTTTGGATTGACGAGCAGTTCGACCGAAGTGTGCTCGTGGACGTCGACGAAGCCGGGCGAAACGGCCAGGCCCGCGGCCGGGATGACTGCCCTGGCCGCGGCCGGCCGGATCTTTCCGATCAGTCTGATGGCGCCGCCGGCGATCCCGATGTCGGCCCGGACCGGTGGCCCGCCCGTCCCGTCATAGACCGTCCCTCCGGAAACGACAAGGTCGTATTCTTTCCCGGTCGAACATCCCTTGAGAAGGAGTCCCCCGCCGGCCGCGGAAACAAGGGCCGCCGTCCGTGCGGCCCCCTTGATGAAAGAGCGCCTGTTCATCGGGTCCATCGGTTCCTCCGGAAAATCACCGATTGAAGGAGTCAATATAAAGAAAAACCGGCCCGATGTAAACCCGGCCTTGAGAAGGCCTGACGCCAACAAGGGAAACCTCCCGGCAACGGCCTTTTGCCAGGCCGTTCGCCGATATTGATTTCCCGGGGGATTTTTGGTAAATTAATGGACTCCCTCCCCGCCAAAACCCGGGAAGGGATCGAAAGGAACGAAACATGGCTGATAAAAAAGCGGACCCGAAGCCCGAAACCCAGGCGTCAGCCGCTCCCGAATCGGGCCCGAAGAGAAAGAAGATCAACCGGTTCGGCCTGGCGGAGATCGAAGCCCGCCTGGCGGAGTGCCAAGAAAAACAGGGCGGCCTGGCCTCCAAGTACGCCCGGCAGCTCCTGGCCCGGAAAAAGTCGCTGACCTCCTAGGCGCCCGGGGCCTCCCCCCTCTGACCCCCTGCCGGGCGGCCGCGCGGCGCCGTTTCCGGGGGGCCCGGATCCCATAACCCAAAGAAAAAGTTTACTTTTCCATCCGTATCTGATAAAATGACCCAGAAAAAAATAAAAAGATAAAAGCAAGATAGGAGTAACAGAAGACGTGTTAAGCAAGGACGACAAAACGCGGATAATCAAAGACAACCAGAGCCACGCCACAGATTCGGGCTCGCCGGAGATCCAGGTCGCGCTCCTGACGGAGAGGATCAACGTGCTGGTCAAGCATTTCTCCAGCCACGAGAAGGATTTCGGCTCCCGGACGGGGCTCATGAAAATGGTCGGCCAGAGAAAAAGGCTCCTCGAGTACATCAAGAAGCACGACGTCGGCCGCTACGAGAAGCTCATCCAGAAGCTCGGCCTCCGGAAGTAGCCCCGAGCCCTCCAAGGGGAAAAAACATGTTCGACACCATCAGTCTGGAAATCAACAAGAGGACCCTGTCCATAGAGATCAACAAGATCGCCAAGCAGGCCGACGGCTCGGCCCTGGTGCGCTACGGCGACACCATCATGCTCGCGACGGCCACCTCCCGGAAGGAGATCAAGACCGAGAAGGATTTCCTCCCGCTCATCGTGGACTACCGGGAAAACACCTACGCCGCGGGCAAGATCCCGGGCGGCTTCTTCAAGCGCGAGGGACGCCCGTCGGAGCGCGAGATCCTGGTGGCCCGGCTGATCGACCGGCCCATCCGGCCGCTGTTCCCCGAAGGCTATTTTTTTGACACCCAGGTCGTGGGCCTTCTCCTTTCGGCCGACCTCGAGAACGAGCCCGACACCCTCGGGGTGATCGGCGCGTCGGCGGCCCTCTACTTTTCCGACATCCCCTTCACGACCCCCCTGGGCGCGGTGAAGGTGGGGATCATCGACGGCCGGTACGTCGTCAATCCCTCGGCCACCGAACTCGATTCCAGCCCCCTCAACATGACGGTCGTCAGCAACGAGGGCGGGATCATCATGATCGAGTGCGGCTCGAAGGAGATCGAGGAGGAGAAGATCCTCGATGGCCTGACGGTCGCCCACGAGGCCAACCTGCGGATTATCCAGGCCCAGAAGGACCTCTACGCCCACCGGAACATTAAAAAGCGCGAGTTCACGCCCAAGCCTGTCGACCGGGAAAAAATGGAGCGGATCGAGCGGGAGATCGGGCCCGCGATGCTCGAGGCCATGCAGGTCAAGGGCAAGCTCGCGAGCGAAGCGGCCGTCCGTGGCGTTCGCGACCAGTACCTGGCCGCCATCCCCGAGGAAAACGAGGACGAACGGGGCGAGGCCAAGACCCTGATCTACAGGATCGAAGAGAAGCTTTTCCGCGAGTTGATCCTCAAGAAGCGTCTGCGGACCGACGGCCGGCAGTTCGATGATATCCGGCCGATCACGATCGACGTGGGCTTTCTGCCCAGGACCCACGGCTCGGCCCTATTCACCCGCGGAGAGACCCAATCCCTGGCTACCGTGACCCTGGGGACCGTCGAGGACGCCCAGCGGCTCGACAATCTCGGCGAGGGATCAAGGAAGACGTTCATGCTCCACTACAACTTCCCCCCGTTCTCCGTGGCGGAAGTCGGATTCCTTAGGGCCCCCGGGCGGCGGGAGATCGGGCACGGCGCCCTGGCCGAAAAATCCATCCTGCCGGCCATGCCGGACGATGAGAAGTTCCCCTACACGGTCCGGATCGTCTCCGACATCCTGGAATCGAACGGGTCGTCCTCGATGGCCACGGTCTGCGGCGGCGTCCTGGCCCTTATGGACGCGGGCGTGCCGCTGAAGATGGTCGTCGCCGGGATCGCCATGGGCCTGGTCAAAGAAGGGGACGAATACGCCATCCTGACCGACATCGCCGGCCTCGAAGACCATCACGGCGACATGGACTTCAAAATGGCCGGCACGGAGAAGGGCATCACGGCCATCCAGCTCGACCTCAAGGTCGCCTGCGTCACCCTGCCGATGCTCCGCGAGATCGTCGCCAAGTCCCGGGCGGCCCGGCTCAAGGTCCTGGCCCGGATGAAGGAAGCCATGGCCGCCCCCCGGCCGGACATCTCCGTCTACGCACCGCGGATCCTGATCCTGTTCATCAACCCGGAGAAGATCAGCGAGGTCATCGGGCCGGCCGGAAAGATCGTCAAGAAGATCATCAGCCAGACGGGCGCCAAGATCGACATCGAGGACGACGGGAAGATCGTCATCGCCTCGACGGACATGGCCGCCGCCGAACGGGCCAAGCAGATGATCCTGGACCTCACGGCCGAGGCCGAGCTCGGGCAGACATACACCGGCAAGGTCGTCCGCATCGAGGAGTACGGGGCGTTCGTCGA
The DNA here is from genome assembly GCA_049512315.1 of Candidatus Aminicenantales bacterium. Classification (GTDB taxonomy): domain Bacteria; phylum Acidobacteriota; class Aminicenantia; order Aminicenantales; family Saccharicenantaceae; genus DATKJS01. The sequence goes on from JBEKXF010000002.1 coordinate 189,596, forward strand.
GATCATGCCGAACCTCGTCGGACTCCTCCATATCTCGGAGGTCGCGCCGTACCGGATCAACAGCATCCGGGACGTCCTCAAGCTCGGCGACACGATCACGGTCAAGGTCGTCAGCATCGACCCCGTCGACAACAAGATCCGGCTGAGCAAGAAGGCCTTGGAGCAGGATGCTTCCTCCTCCGGCCCGACGGAGTCCTCTCCGCCGCCTCAAGGGAGGCCGCACCGGGAGCATTCAACCAGTCACCCCAAGGACCGACGAAATAGATATTGACCGTCTTAGGGATGAGGCCGCCGCGATGATGGCTTCGAGATCTCTCTGCAAGGGATTCACGCTCGTCGAGATGATCGTGGCCCTGACGATCCTCTCCATCCTCGCCTGGTCCGCCCTGCCTTTGGGGAAGATCGCCATCCAGCGGGAAAAGGAGGTCGAGCTTCGCCGGGACCTCCGCCTCATCCGCGAAGCCATCGACGCCTACAAGAAGCTTTCCGACGAGAAGAAGATCGAGGTCAAGGAGGACACGGAGGGCTATCCTCCGACCCTAGAGGTCCTGGTCAAGGGCGTCGAAGTCCAGGGCCAGGAGCAGACGGAAGGAAAATCGAAAGGCAAGCGGACGGTCAAGTTCCTCCGCCGGATCCCCAGGGACCCCATGACCGACTCCCTCAACTGGGGCCTCCGCTCCTACCAGGATTCTCCCGACTCCGACAAGTGGGGCGAGGAGAACGTCTACGACGTTTATACGAAAAGCCAGGCCAAGGCCCTGGATGGAACTCGGTACAGGGATTGGTGAGCCATGAAGACACGGATCGGCCGCCGGACAGGCGGGTTCACTCTGATCGAGATGGTCATCGTCTTCGCCCTGATTGGCATCCTGGTCGGGCTGGGGCTCCCGCAGTACAAGTATTCGCTCGTCAAGGCCCGGGAGTCCGTCCTCCGGGAGAACCTCTTCGTCCTCCGCAAGCTGATCGACCAGTACTATCAGGACAAGGGCAAGTATCCCGCGGCCCTCGAGGCCCTCGTCCAGGACGGCTATGTCCGTTCGATCCCCGTGGACCCCATCACGAAGTCCTCGACGACCTGGGAGGAAGTCCGGGAGACGCTGCCGCCGGACGAGTACGTCATGCCCGAGACCCTCGGCGTCATCGACGTCAAGTCCGGATCTCAACAGAAATCCCCCATCGACGGGACCGTTTACAACACCTGGTGAGGGACGGCGGAGGCCGATAGATCGTGGGCACGAAAAACGGCTATCTCGTTATCATGCTGATGCTGGCCGTTTTCGCCATTTCCATCGGGCTCCTTGTCGTCGTCCCCGTCTGGCAGACCGAAGTCCGGCGGGAAAAAGAGGAGGAGCTCATCTTCCGGGGAAAACAATATGTCGAGGCCGTGCGCCTCTACGCCCTCAAGAACCCGGGCCAATTTCCTTCCAGCCTGAAGGAGCTCCTGGACAAGAAATGCCTCCGCAAGCTTTACAAAGACCCCATGACCGACAGCGGCGAATGGAACGTCATCCTCAATCCCGGGACCGCGGGGTCGGGAGCCGGGGCCGCCGGCGGGGCCGAGCAGCAGGTCCTCCTCGTCCCCGAAAAGGTCCTGCCGTCCATCCGCTCCGCTATCGTCCTCGGTGTCGCGAGCCCGTCGACGAAGCCGTCCATCCGGATCTACAACGACCAGGAAACGTACGACAAGTGGCTTTTTTATTACGGCCAGGACCCCAAGAAGCTCCCCAAGATCACCCGTTACGGGGAAAAAGAGAAGGACCCCTGAGACCGGGACCCCGCCTCAGCGGAGGACTTTCTGGACCCGCTCCGGCAGGACGAATTGGAGCCGGTCTCCGACCTTGATCCCGTCCGCCGCGGCCCTCCCGCCCTTGAGCTCGAGCACATAGCGGGCCGGCACGCCCGGGCCGTAGGAGGGACAGGGATCTGCCATGCAGGGGGGAACATCGGCCGCGATGTGGATGACCCTCTTTTCGCTGTCGAGCCAGAGCATGTCGAGGGCGATGAACGTATTCTTCATCCAGAACGCCTGGAGGTCCTCCGTCTCGAAGACAAAGAGCATGCCCTGATCGGGCAGGATCTTCTCCCGGAACATGAGGCCCCGGGCCCGTTCTTCGTCGGAGACCGCCAGCTCGGCCGTGACGGACTTCCCGCCGGGCAGGAAGACCTTGATGAACCGGTCCCGTCCCCGGTCCTGACATTCGGCCTGGAGGCCGAAGGAAAGGATCAGGAGAAAAGGAAGCCCGGCTTTCAACAGAGAACGCAGGGGGGAAGTGATCATCAAGCTCATCCTTTCAGACCTTTCTCAATGCTGGTCCACCAAGGGCACGAAGCGGACCGCCAGCAGCCGGTCGAGCGCCAGCCCTTTCTTCCCTCTCCGGATGCGCACGAGCTCCTGGGAATCAGTCCCGACGGGCACGACCATTGTCCCGGGAAGCCCGAGCTGGGCCTTGAGGGGCGTAGGCACCCTGGCCGCCGCCGCGGTCACCATGATCGCGTCGAAGGGCGCCGCCTCAGGCCATCCTTTCGCCCCATCGCCGACGCGGAAGCTGATGTTGCCATAGTGAAGCGACCGGAGGACGGCCTGGGCCCGCAGCGAGAGGGATTCGATGAGCTCGACGGAAAAAACCTCGCCGGCGATCTCGGCCAGCACCGCCGTCTGATAACCCGAGCCCGTCCCGATCTCGAGGACCCTCTCCCCTCCCCTGAGCCCCAAGGCCTCTGTCATATAGGCGACGATGTAGGGCTGGGAGATCGTCTGACCGTCGCCGATCGGCAGAGGCTCATCGGCATATGCCCCGCCGCGCATTCCTTCAGGGACGAAGAGATGGCGGGGCACTTTCTCCATCGCCTCGAGGACCGCGGGGTCTCCGACTCCGCGGGCACGGATCTGGGAATCCACCATCCTTAGGCGTTCACTTCCATACTCAGGGTCTTTGCTCATGATACTCGGCCGCACCCCCGCCCCGTTCACCCTGCCCCGGCGATATCCTCCACGCGGGCTCCGGGCAGTCGCTTTGTCCGGCCGCGGCCGCTGGGAGCCGGAGTCTGGACCCTCAATAGGCCCGGGCGAAATAGGCGACGACTTTTCCCGGCCGGCCGCAGCAGGCGCAAACGCCTTCCGTCTTTCCTTCGGCCTCGTCGAGCGGGATGACCCGGATCGTGGCCATGGTCTCGGTCTTGATCCTGTCTTCGCAGTCCTCCCCTCCGCACCAGGGCGCCCGGATGAAGCCGCGCTGGTTTTCCAGGATGTCCTTGAAGCATCCATAGTTGGCCGCGTCACGGATATTGGCTTCCAGGAAGGTCCGGGCCGCTGCGAGGAGCCCAGCCTGGATCTCCCCGAGCAGCTCCAGGACACGGGACGGGAGCGAGGCGAGCGCCACGGTCTCCTTGGCCTTGGTGTCGCGGCGGACGAGGACGGCCTGTCCGGACTTGACATCGCGGGGGCCGATCTCGACGCGGAGAGGCACACCGCGCATCTCGTATTCGGCGAACTTCCAGCCGGGCGTCGCTTCCTCGCGGGCGTCGACGTCGACCCGGACGCCGGACGCCCGCAGTCCATCGGCCGCGGCCCGGACGACCGGAAGGACGCTCTCCTTCCAGTTCCCCACGGAGATGGGGATGAGGATGGCCTGGACCGGCGCGATCCGGGGCGGGAACCGGAGGCCGGAATCATCACCATGGACCATGATCAGGGCCCCGATCGTCCGGGTCGTCATCCCCCAGGACGTCTGCCAGACATATTGCAGGGTCTGGTTGCGGTCTTCGAACTTGATGTCGAAGGCCTTGGAGAAATGCTGGCCCAGGTTGTGGGATGTCCCCATCTGCAGGGCCTTGCCGTCCGACATCAGGGCTTCGATAGCGTACGTCATCTGGGCCCCGGCGAACTTCTCCCGCAGGGACTTGCGGCCGGAGAGCACGGGGATGGCCAGCTCGGTCTCGCAGAATTCCTTGTACATGGCCAGGACCTTCAAGGTCTCGGCCTCCCCCTCTTCGGCGGTCTCGTGACAGGTGTGGCCCTCCTGCCACAGGAATTCCGTCGTCCTCAGAAACGGCCGGGTCACCTTCTCCCAGCGGACGATGTTGGCCCACTGGTTGATCAGGACGGGGAGGTCACGCCAGGACTTGATCCACCGGGCGTACATGTGGCCGATGATGGCCTCGGACGTCGGCCGGACGGCCAACTTCTCCTCGAGTTCCTCTTTTCCGCCGATCGTGACCCAGGCCACTTCCGGCGAGAAGCCCTCGACGTGCTCGGCCTCTTTCTTGAGGAATCCCTCGGGAATGAACAGCGGGAAATAGGCGTTGACGTGCCCCGTGGCTTTGATCCGGAGGTCGAGCGACCGCTGGATATTCTCCCAGACCGCATAGCCGTGGGGGCGGATGACCATCATCCCCTTCATGGGCGTGTAGTCGGCGAGCTCGGCCTTCTGGACGAGCTCGAGGTACCACTTGGAAAAATCCTCGCTCTTCGGGGTGAGCTGCTTGATCTGCCGTTCGTTCTCGTTCACGTCGTCTCCTCGCTTTTCGGCCTTTGGGATTCTAGCCGCGGGCCGGTTTTTTGTCAAGGAAACGGGACTGACGGGAGGGAGGGCAGAAGGGGAAAATACGGGGGAGAAACCCTGATGGACCTGGTGACGGGAATATCCCCCATCATTTCATCGTCAGGGGTGATTGACCGGCCTTATGGGGAATGTCATTTTAGGGTCGCGTTTCGCCAAGGAAAAGGATAAGGAAGCCAGACATGCTCAGGAGGATTTCCACCGACACACTGCCTGTCAGGCGCCATGCCGAACAGCGCGGGTTCAAGCTCTCCCTGCCTCTGACCGTCGAGGGCCCTGACGCCGACGGCGCCCTGTTCAGGGAGGAGACGACCCTCTCTTACATGAGCCACGTGGGCGCCCTCTTCCCGCTCAGGACCCCTGTCGCTCCCGGCTCGAGGATCAAGCTGGCCGTCTCTCTTCCCCCCAAGCTGGGGGAGGGCAAGAGCCTGAAGCTCGTGATCAAGGGGACGATCGTCTTTACCGAGCCCGGGAACGAGGATGGGGCTCCCGCCCGGGTCTCCCTCCGTCTCGAAAGCCGGTACATCGTCGAGTCCGCGGCGGCCGAGGCGGACGCGAACCAGCCCGCCTAAGGAGGGCGGAGATGGCGCTTCCGAGGACAAAAAACGCCCCGCCCGCATGTTTAGCCGTCGACGGTGAGGATAACGGCGATAATTTAACCCCGCGATTCCTCATGAGGAGGGATTGAAGGCAGCCAGGCCCTGAGCGAAAATGCGATGGAAATGAATACAGTCAAGGCTTTTCATAACCCCTCCACTCAAGGCGCGGCCAGGGCCGGAAAGCGGGAGCGCACGTTCGAGCTCTCTCTTCCGGCCCTGGTCAAGGGACTCGACGCGAGGGGAAAGAGGTTCGAAGAACCGACCCAGATCGCCGCCATCAGCGCGCAGGAGGTGTCGTTCAGGCTCAATGCCCGCCTCCTGATCGGCTCCAAGACGACGGTTTCCCTGGACATTCCCAGGACCCTGATCCTGGAGAGCCCGCTCCGCCTCCTGGTGACGGGGGCCGTTATCTATGTCCGGTCGGAGGCCACGAACGGGAAAAGCCAGTATGTTTCGATCCTCCTCGACCGGAGCTTCCGTCTCTCGCCCAATGCCGCCCTCCCCACCTGAGCCCGGGCCTCTTCTTCCCGGTGCGCTCCCCTGCCCAGACCGCTCTTGACAAGCCCCCCGCCGATAGACTATGATTCGCTAAAATCCTGATCATGTGACTTGAAACCGGATAACCAAATTGCCAAAAGGGGCCGAAACGAGCATGGAGAAAAAGAAAACCCAGCCGTCCGTGGACACGAAGATCACCCTACTCATTTTCTGCCCGTCCGATATCATCCTCGCCGGGATCCTGAAGGCCCTCGAGACGGACCCTGAGCTTGAGATCCTGAACATAGAAAAGAACACGATCGAGTCGTTCATCGACTCCATCAAGAAGCTCAAGCCCCAGGTCATCCTTTTCGCCCACATGGAGCCGCTGCCGAACCTCCGCGAGATCTGCAAGGCCATCCGCGAGATCTCGAAAACCCAGGGCCGGTCCCAGCTCCTGCTCTTGGGGAGCATCCCGGCCCACGAGGAGATCGTCAACCTCATTAACGCCGGGGCCCGGGGTTACTTCGACCTCAACGATTCGTCCTCCCAGCTTCCGGAAGCCGTCCACGGCATCCACAAGGGCGAGATCTGGCTCCCCCGGGACAAGATGTCCAGCATCATGGACCGGATCATCTCGGTCGTCGGCCGGGATCTCAAGGAAAAGACGCTCGACCAGCTGACGCCGACCGAGTTCCAGGTCCTCCGCCTCATCGGTCAGGGGAAAAGCAACGACGAGATCGCCGAGCTGATGTTCATTAGCAAGAACACTGTGCGGTCCCACATCAAGAGCATCTACGCGAAACTCGACACCCACAGCCGCCTACAGCTGGCGCTCTACGCCATCAATTCGGCCCTGTTTTAGCCTAAGGAATCGAGGACGTCATGACCAAGAAAGCCGCCCCCAAAAAGAAAGCGAAAAAACTCCCCAAGGACCTGGAGGTCAATCGCCGGCGGGAATGGCGGTTTGACCTGCCCCTGAGGACTGTCATCGAGGGCAAGCTGCCCCAGGGCGACAAGTTCCATGAGGAAACGGAGCTCCAGAACATCTCTTCGGGCGGCGCCTACTTCGCCCTGGACTCAGGCGTCGCCGTCGGCTCGAAGCTCAACCTCATGATCGAGCTCCCGAACGAGCTGACCGACGGAAAGAAGATGAAGCTCTGGATCGGCGGCATCACCGTCCGCCTCGAAAAGCCGGACCCGAAAGCGAAGCGGCAGGGCGTGGCGATCCGGTTCAGCGACAACTTCAAGGTCATCCCCGCCGCCAAGAAAAAATAGCGTGCTCCGCGCCGCGCTGACGGGGGGGATCGCCTGCGGCAAGTCGGTTGTCGCCGGCGTTCTCCGGGAAAAAGGTTGTTTCGTCCATTCCGCCGATGCGGCGGCCCATGAACTCATGTCCCCCGGCCGCCCAGCCTGGAAAAAAATCGTCGCCCGGTTCGGAAAAGAGGTCCTTCGGCCGGACGGGGCCATTGACCGCGGCCGCCTCGGCCGGGCCGCTTTTTCCGACCCCGAGGCCCGCGGGTTCCTGAACAAGCTCCTCCACCCTCTGGTCCTGGCCGAGGAAAAGCGCCTCATCGCCCGCCTCGAGCGGGAGGGCCGCACGGCGATCTTTATCTCCGAAGCCGCCCTGACGATCGAGGCCGGCTATTCCCGCTATTATGATAGGATCATCGTCGTCCACTGTCCCGAGGGCGTCCAGGCCCAAAGGCTCATGGAGCGCGACGGGATCACCGAAGAGGAAGCCCGGAAAAGGATCGGGGCCCAGATGACCGGGGAGGAGAAGCTCCGCCACGCCGATTACGTGATCGAGGCCTCGGGCTCATTCATGGAGACGATCGAGCAGACGGAGAGAGTTTACGCCGCGCTTCTCCAGGACGCCGAGCTCAAGCCCAAGCCCAAGCGCAAAAAAAGGACGGTCCTATTTTTTTGTGATATGTGAGGCCAACCACAATCCGAGCGAAGGTGGAAAAAGAGGACCGTCCCCCTTTTCCTCAGCTGAGCTTGGCCTTGGACAAGAGGGTCTTCAATTCCTGGCCGGGGCGGAACTTGATCCTCCGGCCCTTTTCTATCCGGATCTGTTTCTTGCGGCGGATGTCCCTTCCGAAACCGGTCTTTTTGGCGACGACCTTGAAGCTGCCGAAGCCGCGGATCTCCACCTTCTCATTTTCCGCCAGAGCGGACTTGAGCGAGCTCAGGACCCCCTCGACGATGGACAATGATTTGGCCCTATTGAACTCGGATTTTTTCTCGATCGCAAGGGCGATATCATTCTTGATCATCGAAAGAGCTCCTTACTCTAAAAAAACGATAGATATTAATTAATTTATTGATAATAAAAAGTCAAGCACAATTATCCCCGGTTGACTTGACCCTCGCGAGTTTCTATAATGAAGGCAAGGTGCGCACCAGAATCCTCCTGTTCCTTTTGCTTGTCTGTCCTGCGGTTTCGTCCGCCGCGATCCTGAAGATCACGGTCGACGCGCCGATCCATCCCATCACCGCCGAGTACATCGTCCGGACGATCGAGAGGGCCGACCGCGAGGGCGCCGCGCTCATCATCATGAGCCTCAACACGCCCGGGGGGCTGGATAGCTCCATGCGTCAGATCATCGAAAAGATCGTCAACGCCCGGACCCCCGTCGCGGTTTACGTGGCGCCGAGCGGAGCCCGGGCCGCTTCGGCCGGGTTTTTCATCGGCATCGCCTCCGACATCTTCGCTATGGCCCCTGGGACCAACACGGGGGCCGCCCATCCCGTGGGCCTGTCCATCACCGGCCAGGCCATGGACAAGACGATGGAAGACAAGGTCACCCACGACGCGGCCTCCTATATCAAAACCCTGGCCGAAAAGCGGGGCCGGAACATCGGGCTGGCCGAGGACGCCGTCCGCAAAAGCCTGTCCTACACCGAGCAGGAGGCCCTCAAGGGCGGCCTGATCGACATCGTGGCCAGGACGGACCGTGATATCATCGAGGCCTTCGACGGCAAGCGACTCAAGCGGTTCAACGGCGAAGAGACGACGCTTTCCTTGAAGAAGGAGCCCGTCACATCCATCCCGATGTCGTTCCGCCAACAGTTTCTGCTGACGATCTCCAATCCGAACCTGGCCTACATCCTGCTCATGATCGGCCTCCTGGGCCTGTATTTCGAATTCGCCCATCCCGGGGCCATCCTGCCCGGCGTCCTGGGCGGCATCTGCCTCCTGCTCGCGGTCTTCTCCTTTCAGATCCTGCCGATCAATTACGTCGGGCTGATGCTGATCATCCTGGCGATCGTCCTTTTCGTCCTCGAGGTCAAGGTCCACAGCTACGGCATGCTTTCGCTGGGAGGGATCACGGCCATGGTCATCGGCTCCGTCATGCTCATCAAGGCACCCATCCCCGAGCTCCGGCCGAGCTTCCGGGTCATCATCCCGATGGCCCTCGGCATTTCCTTGATTCTCATCTTCCTCGTCTATCTCGTCGTCCGCGCCCACGCCCGCCGGGCCTTTACCGGGAAGGAGGGCATGGTCGGCGAGGTCGGACGCGCCCAGACCGACCTTTCCCCGTCCGGCAAGATCTTCGTCCACGGCGAGATTTGGGAGGCGGAGGCGACGGAGCCCGTGGCCCGGGGCGGGAAGGTCAAGGTCATTGAGGTCCTGGACACCATGAAAGTCCGGGTCAGGAAAGCCTGAACCCAGAAATATCGGGAGGCCCTAGGCCTCCGCAAGGAGAAAAATCATGATCACGTATCCCGTCATCGTCGTCGGACTCATAGTGCTTTATCTTTTGAACTCGATCAAGATCCTCAAGGAGTACGAGCGGGGGGTCATCTTCCGGCTCGGCCGCGTCCTTCCCAAGCCCAAGGGGCCCGGCATCATCCTCGTCTTCTCCCCGATCGACCGCATCGTGAGGATCAGCCTGCGGCTCATCACGATGGACATCCCGCCCCAGGACGTCATCACCAAGGACAACGTCACGGTCAAGGTCAACGCCGTCCTGTACTTCAGGGTCATCGACCCGCTCAAGTGCGTGATCGAGGTCCAGGAT
>JBEKXF010000003.1:0-187569 GCA_049512315.1 Candidatus Aminicenantales bacterium
TCAACGTGATCAGTTCCTCTCGCACGGGGCCGGCCCTCCTCCTGTCCGGAGGAGTACCTTAGCCCAAAAAAGCGGAAATATTCACGTTGCCCAAAGCGGAAATTATCACGTTGCCGCAACATTGACCGTGAAGATGCCGACTCTTGGCCGGGAGGGTCGAGAAAAGACCTTTTTCGAGGTCATGCCCAGCGGGAATTCGCCATTCGGACCTGGGGCGAATCGAACTCAGGAGGCCGTTTTTTGGGGGATTTCGAGGCGCTGGCCCTCCCGCCGGTCGGCCCGCTTCAGCAACATGGCGAAAACGAGCCCGATGACGCCCAGACTGGCGAACATGACCTGGCTCGCGACGTAGTTGCCAGTCTTGTCGCGCAGGAGGCCGTTGAGGAGCGGGAAAAGGCCCAGCCCGATGTTCTGGATGGCGGTCATCAGCCCGAAGGCCGTCCCCACCCGCTCGGACCGGACGATGAGCGGCACCGACGGCCACATGGCGGCCGGAACGAGGACGAAGGCGAACCCGAGGAGGATCATCGGGTAGACCGGGTAGATCATGGTCAGGCCCATGGCCAGGTGGCAGGGGATCATGAGGAGCGAGCCGGCGATCATGAAGGTCGCCCTCTTCCCCACCCGGTCCACGAGCCGCCCGGCGAACGGCGCCAGGATCATGGAGGCGAAGATGATGATGCTTGTGATGCCGCCGGCCGTGCTGAAGATATGGAGGAAGTTGTTGAAGACCTGGGCCAGGAAGCTCCCGCTCGCCGTCGCGGTCAGGGCGATCCCCCACTTGGTGGCAAAGAAGTCCGTCGCGAGGCTCTGGAAGGGGAAAATGGCCGCATAAAAAGTGAAGCAGAGAGCCGTCACGTACCAGAACGTGGGCTTGAACTCTTTGATGTCCTTGAAGACGATCTTGTCGCCGGTGCTCTCGTCGCGGAGGTTGAGGACTTTCTCGCCCCGCTTGTCCATGACGATGTAGCAGAGATTCCCGATGAGGGAGACGACGCAGGCGCCGACCGCGGCCAGCAGGGCGTTCCGGAAACTCCCAAAATATTTCGTGATGAGCTCGCCATTGTTGAAGGCGAAGAGCGAGCCGAGCCGGCTCATGGTCAGGGCCACTCCGAAGGAGAACGCCAACTCTTTTTTCTTGAACCAACGGGCCAGCATGGCGCTCTGGGCGACAACGAGGGGCTCGGCGCCGGCCCCGAAGATGAACCTCCCCAGGAACATCAAAGGAATGGTCCGGGCCTGCCAGACGATGGTGGCGCCGACGAAGACGAGGACGGAGAAGATGATCCCCGCCTTTCTCGTCCCAAGCCGGTCGATCAGCATCCCGGCAAAAAGCAGGACCAGGATGGCCGCGATGCTGTACATCGTATTGAAAGCGCCCACGGTCTTTCGCCCCGCATGGAGCCCTTCAATCAAGGACGGCGCGATGGCACCGATAATGTCGTAGGCAAAGTAGCTTCCGAAAGTTAGAGAGGAGATGAATAAAAGGTTCGTGAACCGGAAGATCGGCTTGGAGGGATGGAAGAAGCCTACCGCCGGAGCGGTTTCGTTGGTCATGGTCGACTATCTTTTTCGGAGGCTGAGGGACGCGGGACGGGCGCGGTTACTTGCTCACCCGCTTCCCGGTGACCGTCGCCGTCATCCCGAGGTCGGCGTTGGCGATGGCGCCTTCGGCCGTATCGGCCCCGATCTTCAGCTGAGTTTTCCAGACCTTGACGACGCCGTCGGGAGGGCTGGGAACGTTGATTTCGTAGGCCAGGTTTTCGCCGTCGAATTCGATATTGCTGAGGGGCGAGTCCGTGAACATCCCGTTCGCCTCGCTGATCTTGCCGGCGAGCTTGCCCTCGGCCTCTTGCAGGACGAGGGTCAGGGTGATCGTCGTCTCGCCCGCGTCGATATCGAGGGTCCAGGTCCCCAGGACTTTAGCCCTGTCGGGCTTGGGGGCGGGGGTTTGCCGGGACAGAGCCAGGCCGAAACCGGCCAGCACGGCCAGCGCCAGGCCCAAGGTCACGATCGTTCTCTTCATGGTCACCTCCTCTCGGGCAATGTCATCGGTCCTACCCGGAAAAGAACTTATCTTGCGCCGCCCGCCGGAGATTTTCAAGGGATATTTTTCCCCGGGTGCTTCCCCGGGTCAAAAAAAAGGGGACGTTCCCTTCGTGGGACCGCCCCCTCATTCTCTCTGGCAAAAATCAGAACAGGCCGGCGAACTGGACGTCGGCGTGGAAGAGCTCTTTGGTCCGGGGCCGGACCTTCTTGTCCACGCTGTCCTTGATATTCAGGTAGAACCAGAACTTGTCGAAAAGCCTCAACTTTTTCAGGTAGTACCTGGAGAACTCGGAGAACTTGTCGGCGATGATCTTGCCGGCTTCCTTGCCCTTGTCGTCGGTCAGGACGATGTAGGTGACCGGAGTCTCCGCCCCGCCCTCTTTCACGGTCGCTTCCTGGAGCTTTCCGAAGACCTTGCCCTTGCCCTTGTTCTCCCATTCCTCGGGCTTGTTGACGCCGGTAATGGTCAGGACGGGGTAAAGCTCCCTGGCTTTGACGTCAAGGAAATCGCCCACGGCCAGGTCCTGGGTCCGGGTAAAGGCGTTCGTGTAGGCGCCCGAAGCGCCCTTCACGTCCACCGTGTCGGCCCGGAAGATCGAGGGCTTGTCGAGAAGGAGTTCGCCCTTGACCCGGATGTCCTTACCGACCAGGGTGGCTGCGTCAAAGCCCTGGAGGACGATGTCGAAACCCTGGGCCGTGGGGAGATAGAGATATTTCCCGAGGGCCGTCTTGACCGTGCCTTCGAACTCGTTGGACGGCTTTTGCGGCCGGGGGGCAGCCGGCGATTCCGCCGCTTTTTTCTGGCAGGCCGGCGTCCCGACGAGGACGAAAAGCAGGCCCAGGCCTAAAAGAAGAATCCCGGTTTTTTTCACGGAAGTCATGACTCTTACCTCCATCCTTTCATCGATCGTCCGTTCCCTCAAGCAGGACAAACAGCTCTCTGGACGGCGGGAAGTGGCCTTCCCGGCAAGGACCATTTTATACCACTCCGCATCCGAAAAGTAAAGAGGAAAAAAACGCCCTTCCGGCATCGAATCAAGGTCGCGGACTCGGAGGGAGTCCGCTGATTTACTAAGAAACGATTCGAAAGAGCTTAATCGCTTTAGCCCTTCCTTCTGACGCTGCCGGAGTGGCCGGAGGAGGAGCGGGAAGAGGACGACGACGACCGGGAGGACGAGGACCGGCTCGATCTCGAAGAGGAAGGGGCGCTGTAGGACCGGCCCGAGGAACCGCCGGAGCGGGACGGGGAAGAATAAGAATAAGAGCTTCGCGACCGGGAAGGCGCCGAATAGGAGCTCCGGGATTGGGAGGGCGCGGAATAGCGCGGTGCGCTCGATCTCGAAGAGGAGGAAGTATTCGGGCGAGAATAAGAATAAGAACGAGGGTTGGAATAAGAGGGCGAACTCGACCGGGAGTAGGAATAAGAGCGCGAGTTGGAGGAGGAGGGAGAGCTTGGGCGGGAGTAGGAATAGGTGCGCGGGTTGTACCTCGGCGTGGACTGGGAAACCGTCGAACGGCCCGAAGACCCCGCCGACGGCCACGAGCCCCGGGAGCTGTTCTGGCTCAGCCGGGACGGGAAGGTCCGGGCCGAGAGCGCGGAGTCAGACCTGAGCGCCCTCGCGGACGATGATGAACGGGGGCTCCAGGAGGATGCCGTCTCACGCGAGCTCGAGGGATAGTGTTTGACGGGTTCGCTCGATTGCGTCCTGGCCCCGGAAGATGATCCTTCCGTCTTCTGGCGCTGGACTCCCCTCGAGGATCCCTGTCCGGCGGCAGCGCCGGATGTATCACTCCGGGACGGGTAAACCCTGGACGAAGAATCGCCGGCTGAGGAGCCGGCGGACCGCGGCGACCTCGAAATCCCCCCCGACCTGTCTTGAGAAGAGGACGGTTGCCGGGAAGAAACCGCGGACCTATCCCGGGAATAAACGCGGATGCCGCTTTCGGCGGGCGCGGCCCCGGCCGCCGCCGACCGCCCGGACAATGAACGGCCGGACACGGCTCCCCGTCTCTCGACGGAGGACGAAGCGCCGGCCCCTCTGTCCGAGGCATTCGAGCGGCCGTATCTCAGCTGCGAAGAAGAGAGGGAGCTCCCGGGAGCGTAATTTTTTGCCTCGCCGCGGATGCCGGGCCGCCCGGAAAAGATCCGCTGGGCCTCAGGAGACTGGAGACTCGAGCGGCCGATCCCCGGCCGGAAGTTGGGCTGCTCGGCCCGGAGCGCAACTCTGTCGATGCGGTTGAGCTCTCCGCCCCTCAGAACGTGCCGGCCGAGGTCGCGCGACTGGAGCTGGTCCCGGTGAATGACGCTCATGGCCCGGTTGTTGCCGGGAAAATAATGGTCGCGGTAGCGATCGTAATAGGCGTTATTGAAGATGACCCCGGGCCGGTTGTACCAGCTGAGCGGGCACCAGCCGATGTAATCGTTGTCCCACCACCAGTTGACCCAGGCGGGGCCCCAGTGATTCTGGGGGATCCAGTACCAGCCGAGGCCGAACCGCCATTGCCACCGGCCGTAATGATAGACCGACCAGCCCCAGGGTTCGGACGAAATCCAGTTCCAGCCGATGTCCTGGTACCAGGACCAGCGGCCGTTCATATAAGGCCGCCAGTCGTCGTCGACGCCGTAGGGGGACCAGACGTTGCCGTAGGGCTCCTCGTAGGTCCAGCGGCCGTTCTGATCGAGCTCCTCTTCGTAGTCGCCGAGCTCGGAGGGCAGGTTCCGGGTAGTGCTCCGGCGGGCGAAGAGGGTGTCCCGGGATTCGTTCCACTGGTCGAATCCGTCGGACCGGGAAGAGTAATTGCCGGGGTCGCCGACGAGGCGGCCGTCCGAAGCGACGAGCGACTCCCTGCTATGAACGACGACGGATCCTTCCTCTCCGGCGGCCTCGAGGCTGCCTTCGAGGACGATGATCTCGGTCTGCTTGTTGGCGCTCACGTTGAACCTGTAGAGGCCTTCCTCCAGGATGTACGTGGACGCGTCGGGGGTATGGACCTCGATCGCCTTGTCGCCGGCGAGCGCGCTGACCCGGAGGTAGGCGCTCCCTTCGAGGACATGGACCGTGATCCGGTCATCCCCCTCGGCGGGCAGGAGGGCGAATTCCACCCTGGTGTTGTCGTCCAGCCGTAGGTAATTCCGGCGGCCGAAATGGACTTCGGCCTGGCCAACCCCGGTCCCGAGCTTGTCTCCCCGGACCAGGGCCAGGTTCACCTCCGCCTTCTCCGTCCCGAGGTCAGAGGTCCTCTGGACGAAAACGTCCCCGCTGACGTAGGTGAGGCGGGCGAAGCTCGGGGCATAATAGCCCTCCGACGGCGTGTCCGACTGGGCGCTCAGGCCGAGCGGAATGGAAACGAGGAAAGCGACCGCTAGAAGCAATGCTTTCTTCATCATCTTCTTTCTCCTTCCACGGACGTTTCACTGCAACTAACGTGCCATCCGTCACTCCCCTGGGAAGAAGGCGCTCCCGTCCCATAAAAAGGACAGTTCCAGGGGAGGGATGTCACTTTCCGGGGTTAAAATGGGGCCATAGAAGGCGGGCCATAAAAGAATGGAGTCACTCCCCTTCCGAGGGGACTGACCCCATTCTTTCCTGTTCCGTCCTGATTTACAGCTGCCGCCAGAAGAACGTCCGGTGCCAGAACCGGCCCGGCCGGCCCATCCGCCAGCCCCAGGCGCGCCGGGCGCCCATTCCCATGCCTCTCGGGCCCATGAACCTGCCCAGCCAAGGTCCGGCGAAGCCGTGACCGACCCCGCCCCCAAAACCCGGCCGACCGGCGAAAGCCCCGCGGTATTTCTTCATCTTTGCAAGCTGCTCGGGAGTGAAGATCTTCTCCCATTCGCCGAGGGTCCGGACGGCCGTCTTTTGCCGGTCTGCCCGGAGCTTTGACATGCCGTCGATCAGGCCGTCGATCTTGGCCGCGTTGGCCTTGGAGTCCTTCATCAGGTCCCGCATCTCTCCCCGCATCTTGACCATCTGGTCCCTGAAGGCCTTGAGGTCCTTCATCCGCGCGTCCCTGAGCTCTTGGATCTGCTTCTCCTGTTCCGGGGTGATGTTGAAGAGGTCCTTGGCCATCTCCCTCAGGCGGGGCCTTTCCTGCGCCTGGGGTTTGTCCTGGGCCGCCTGCTGGCCGGAAGCTGCCGGAGACCACAGCGCCGCGACCAGGCAGGCCGCCGCAATGGCCGTGACGAGTCGCTTGTTTCCGGTTGTCTTCATCGTCGTCATCCTTTCTTCATAACATAGACAATCGCCGGGCGGAAACCTTTGCGACGGGCCACCCCGGACTCTCCTAGTCTTCCCGGCGATGGCGCAGCCGGTCGAGCGTCACGGCCACGACGATGATGACCCCGATGATGATCTCCTGGATGTAGTTCGGCCAGCCCATCATCGTGCAGCCGTTCCGGAGGAAGGCCATGATCAGGACGCCGATCATCGTTCCGAGGATGCTCCCCTCGCCGCCGCTCAGGCTGCCGCCGCCGATGACCACGGCCGCGATGATGTCGAGCTCGAGGCCCACGGCGACGGTGGGGTCGCCGACCGTGAGCCGGGAGAATTCCATGACCCCGCTCAGCCCGCAGAACAGGCCGGCGATCGCATAAATGAGGATCTTGGCCCGATTGGTCCGGATCCCGCATAGCCGGGCCGTCGACTCGTTCGAGCCGATGGCGAAGACGTGCCGGCCGAAGACCGTGTACCGGAGGACGACCGCCATGACGACAGCGAAGAGGATGACGATCCAGACGCCGGGCGCCATCAGGAGCCAGGACGGGCGGGGGCTCTTGGCCATCAGCTCGTTAACCCAAGTCATGGGCGCGTCGATTTTCTGGTTGCCGGCGATCCACTTGGCCATCCCCCGGGCGATGCCCATCGTGCCCAGGGTGACGATGAAGGGGACGAGGCGCAGGCGCGTGATCAGGGTCCCATTGAAGAGGCCGACGAGGCCGCCGGTGAGGACGCCCAGGACGAGGCCCGCGAGCGGCGGCGCCCCGGCGTTGATGGCGTAGGCCGCGATGACGCTCGAAAGGGCGATATTCGAGCCGGCCGAGAGGTCGATCCCGCCGCTGATGATGATCAGGGTCATGCCCAGCGCGCCCAGGGCCACGATGACGGACTGGGTGGCGACGCTCTTGAAATTCCCGATCCTCAGGAACCGGTCCCGGACCTCGGGCATCAGGGCGAAGATGGCGATGACCAAGATGAGCCCGATGAACGGGCCGAGGACGTTGAGGGCCTTCTGGAGGTTTCCTTTGTGTTGTCCGCTCATCCCGGCCATCCTTTGCTTGGTATTTTCATCCGCGAGGGGCCCGGCCCACGGTGGTCGCGGCCATCAGGCTTTGGGCATCCCACCGGGACGCGTCCCGGACGTCCACTAGGCCGCCCCGGTGGAAGACGGCGATCCGGTCGCACACGCCGAGGAGCTCGGGCAGGTAGGAGCTGACGAACAGGACGGCCTGGCCCTCCCGGGCGAGCTCGCCGATCCATTCGTAGATCTGGGCCTTGCTGACGACGTCGATGCCCCGGGTCGGCTCGTCGAGGAGGAGGACCTTGGCCCGTTGGTGAAGGAGCCGGGCCAGGGCGACTTTCTGCTGGTTCCCCCCGGACAGGCCGAGGACCCTCTGGGCCGGGCTCCGGGCCTTGATCTTCAGCCGGGCGATCCAGTCCCCCGCGGCCTGCTGCTGCCGCGCGACGCGGAGCAGGCCGAGGCGGAGGTAGGGCGAAAAATCGCTCAGGGTGACGTTGTCGGCGAGGGAGAGGGCCAGGGCCAGCCCCTCGCCCTGCCGGTCCTCGCTCAGGAGGCCGAAGCCCTGGCCGATCCGGACCCAGGGAGATCCCTTCGCGGTCTCGATCCCGGAGACGACGAGGCAACCGCTTTCCATGGCGTCGAGGCCGAACATCGTCCTGAGCATCTCGGTCCGGCCCGAGCCGATGAGTCCGGCGACGCCCAGGATCTCGCCTTTCGCCAGGGCCAGGCTGACCGGTGAGGCCATCCTCGTCCCCTTCATATCCTTCAGGGCCACGGCGACGTCCCCTTTCTCGTGGGGGACGCGGGGGAACATCTCGGTGAACTTCTGGCCGACCATAAGCTGGATGATCTCCTCGAGGCTCGTCCCTTTTATCATCCCCGAGCCGGCGTCCCGGCCGTCCCGGAGCACGGTGAACGAGTCCGCCACCTTCTGGACCTCTTCCAGGAAATGGCTGATGTAGATGACGCTGACGTCCTGGGTCTTGAGCCGGCGGATGATCTCGAAGAGCCGGAGGCTGTCCTCCTGGGACAGGGAGCTCGTGGGCTCGTCCATGACCAGGATCCGGGACTTGTTCAGGAGGGTCCGGGCGATCTCCACGACCTGCTTGGCCCCCACGCTCAGCTTCCTGACCTGGACGTCGGGGGAGATCTCGGGATGGTGGACGAATTCCAGGGCCTCCCGGACGCGGGCTTTCATGGCCCGGCGGTCGAGCCAGCCCAGGGAATGCACCTCCCGGCCGAGCATGATGTTCTCTTCGACGGTCAGGTGAGGGGCCAGGTTGAGCTCCTGGTAGATCATCGAGATCCCGCTCCGGAGCCCGTCCAGGGGGCCGGCCGGGGCGTAGGGCCGGTCCTCGATGAACATTCGGCCCGCGTCGGGCGCCACGGCGCCGCTCAGGATCTTCATCATGGTGCTCTTCCCGGCGCCGTTTTCGCCGAGCAGGGCGTGGACCTCCCCCCGTCTCAGCTCGAAGGTCACGTCGTCCAGGGCCCTCGTCGCGCCGTAGGTCTTGCCGACCCCGGCCATGCGGAGGACGGGTGGCGGGCTGGGGTTAGGCATTATCGATCGAGGTACTTGGCGAGGTCGGGCTGGAGGAGCGCTTTGGTCTCCGGGTCGTCCATGTTCTCCGGCGTCACCATGATGACCCCGGTGTCGATGACTTTGGCGACGCTCTCGCCGCGGAGATGGGCGACCATGGTCTTGACGCCGAGATAGCCCATCTTCATCGGGTTCTGAAGGACGAGGCCGAGGATGTGGCCGTCCCGGAGCCCCTGGACGAGCTTGGGGGAGCTGTCGAAGCCGACGAACTTCACCTTCCCCGCGAGTCCGGACTCCTGGAGGGCCCGTAGGACACCGAAGGTGCTCGACTCGTTGGGGGCGAAGATGCCTTCGACGTCCGGGAAGCGGCTGATCAGGTTCTCCGCCAGCTGGTAGGCGGTCTCGGTCGTGGCCCCGGCGTACTGGTCCTGGACGAGGAGCTCGAGGCCGGGGAATTCTTTTTTCGCCGTATCCAGGAAACCCGCCTCCCTCTGCGAGGTGCTGGCCGATCCCTCCTGGTAGCGGATGAGAAAGATCCTGCTTTTGCCGTTCATCAGCGTGCCGAGCCGCCGGGCGCCGAGGACCCCGCCCTGGTAGTTGTCGGTGGCGACGTAGCTGATGTAATCGCTGCCCTGGAGGCCGGAGTCGATGACGACGACCGGGATCTTCTCCCGGGCCGCGTCCTTGACGGGACGCATGAGGGCCCGGTCATCGAGCGGGGCGAGGACGATCCCGTCCACTCCCCGGCTGATGAAATCCTCGACCACGGTGATCTGCTGGGCCCGGTCATCTTCCTTCTGGGGGCCCTTCCAGATCACTTCGACGTTGAGCTCGCGGGCCGCCTGGACGGCCCCGGCGTGGATGCTCTTCCAGAATTCGTGGGTCGTCCCTTTCGGGATGACCGCGATTTGGTATCTCCTGTTCGCCTTGGCGGACGGAGCCTCGGAGGCCTTTTTGCCGCAGGCCGGAAGGAGGAGGGCCAGGCACAGGCCGGCGCCGAGAAACCGGAGGGCGTGCGCTTTCATGGCCAAAGTATACTCACAAGGCACGGACCCGTCAAAGGCCGAAATAGGCCAGAACGAAAAAGCGGGAAGGAGGGTTCTTCCCGACCGTCGGCCCGCCTCCGGGACGGGAAAAAATAAAGGGGAACCACCTCAGGGATTTCCCTTTAGGCGGCTCCCCCTGCGTGACGGGGACCGGAGTCCCCGCTGACGGTCCGGAACGAAAAGGCGCTTACTTCTTCTTCAGGATGGGCATCCCGGTCTTGGTCGTCTCCTGGACCATGTAAGCGGCGGGAACCGCATCCAGAGCGCCGGGCCGGACGTCGCGGGCAAAGTAATAGATCGTCTGCTTCCGTCCGCCCTTGAGGTTGACGTCTTTGGAGTGGAGATAGTAGGTGACGCCCCTGGAGTTCTTGAATTGAAAAGCCATGAGAAATACCTCCTAGATTTATGGTCTAAAATTTGTATCCCAGGTTGATGCCGAGCAGAAGGGCCTCTGTCTTGTAGGTGCCGGCGGCCGGGTTGGGATCGTACGGCCCGAAAATGTAACCGTGCTGGCTCGTCCTCGCCAGGAAGTGCTCGGAATGGAGGCCGACATCGAGCGTGAGCTTGCCGAACCTGTAGCTGACCCCGCCCGTGATGGCCCACCGGTCGCTGTCCGGCAGGTTCGGGTCCATGGTCTCGACCGGCTGGGGCGCCTCGTCGAAGAAGCCGCCCAGGCGAAGCGTCAGCTTGTCGGTCGCCAGGTATTGGAAGCCCATCCGCACGCAATGGGAATTCTTCCAGAGCTGGGGCGCTGTCAGGGTTTGGGTACCGAAGGGATCCGGGAAGGTGATGTTGGCCGTGTAGGAATCGAAGCGCTTCCAATAATAGGTGTGGAGGTCGAAGGACCAGAGGAGCTTGGGCGTGATGTCGATGGCCAGGCCAAAGGTCAGGATGGCCGGGAACTTGAAGGTCGTCGTCACGTCCCCGGAGGTCGGGACGTAGGGTTGAAGGGGCGCCGGGACGAACTGGTTGTCCAAAGTCACTGTCCCCGAGTACTTGATGTCGAATTGGCTCCGGTAGCTCGCACCGAGCGAAAACCCCTTGCCCTTGTACAGGACGCCGGCGTTGAAGTTGAAGGAGTTGCCCGTTCCCTTCATCGCCGTGGGGACGTCATACGCCGACCCTTCATCCGGCGGGAGGACGACGTTCTGATAGAGGTCCAGGGTGAGCTTGGAGAAGATGTAGGAGCAGCCGACAGCCAGCGAGAGATTGTCCAGGACCTTCACGGCGATGGTGGGGTTGATGAAGAATGTTTCCATGTCGTTGTTGTAGCCGAGGTAGGCCAGGGGAAAGGACGGCGGGGAGTCGTTCGTTTTCTGCCACTTCGTCCCCAGGCCGAAGGGAGCCATGAAGCCGATGCCCGCCGTCACTCGGTCCGAGAACTTGTGGGTGATGTAGACGTTCGGCGGGGTGAAGATCTGCTGGACCTGATCGAACTTCTGGCCTAGATCGGGCCTGACCAGGCCGATATTGGGCATATTCACCGAGCCCGTCGGAAAGATGAGCGTGCCGCCCAGCAGGACTTGCGTGCCTTCCACCCAGGACAGGCCCGCGGGGTTGTGCCAGATGGCCGAGGGATTGTTGGCCACGGCCGTAAAGGCCCCGCCCATGGCCATGGCCGCCGCGCCGTGCTCGTAGATGAGGAATCCCGCGCCGCGCGCCGCCGGCGTGAAGGCCAGGAGCGCCGCCGCCGCTAGGACGATCATCCATCTTTTCGTCATGCAATCCTCCTCATTCGGTCCTGTCCTGGAAATGGGCTGAACGGTTCAAATGAAAACGCTCAGTCTTTTCTCCTTTCGCCCTGGTTCAACTATTATAAGAAAAACGGGCCATTGTCAAGGCCGGACGTCGGGGCGGCCGGCGGCCCGGCTCACTGGATGAAATCGACCGAGGGCGGAATGTCGGCCGGAATGATGGTCCCGAAGTTGTCTTCGTAGCGCTTGATGTTCGCCTGGAGGGCTTCCAGGAACCGCTTGGCGTGGGCGGGGCTGAGGATGACCCGGGACACGAGCTTCCCGAACGGGCCGTCGGGGAACAGGAAGGCGAAGTCGAAGATGAACTCCTCCCGCGAATGCCGGATCGCGGCGAGGTTGGAATATTGCCCGAGGGCAACGGGTTCGTCGACCTTGATCTCCATCTTTTTCTCGTCCATGGTCCCTCCTTGGAGTGGGGCTTCCCATATTGTGAACGAAGACGGGCCGGAAATGCAAATCCGTGGCGGGAAAATTTTTTCTGAATTCTGATGATTTCGCTTTACTTTTGTTTTTCGAGGGCTATAATGATATTGGCTTTCTTGAGCGGGCTGGAGAAAGCCCCCACCTTTTTGGTTCCCATCATCAACCCCCCTTTTGCTGACACAGCCCGCACCTCCTCTCCGATATCTAAAATATCAATGAGTCCGTCGCTGCGTTGCTTCTCCTTTGCATCATTGTTGTCGGTGGCTCTAAACAGCCGCAGCAATCATTCGAGGTTTCAGCCTTCTTGAATCGTCGTTAATGGATAGGCGGAGGCTCGCGGCATGCCCCAGTCAATAATACTGAAGGGACGGGTGGCACGGTGCCAGTCCCCCCGAGTCCGGAACTTCAAGAAGAGGCGGAGAGGGAACGGCTTTAGGGACGGACAATCCGGCCGGCGACCTCCTTGATGATCTTGAAGGCGGCCGCGGCCGTGATCCCGGAGGCGTCGCGCGGGGCGTTGAGCTCGACGATGTCCAGGCCCACGATCCTGCCCTTCATCGCCTGGATGACCTGCAGGGCCTGCCTCGTCGTCAGGCCGCCCGGCTCGTGATGGGAGACGCCGGGGGCGAATGCCGGGTCCAGCGCGTCCATGTCGAACGAGACGTAGACGGGGTTCGAGAACTTGAGGTAGAGGGGGCCGCCGATCTCCTTCATCTCGATCATCCGGACGCTGTGCTGGAGGGCCTTCGAGCGATGGAAGGCGGTGATGGCCCGGACCCCGACCTGGACGATGTTCGCGGCCAGGCCGTCCTCGAGGACCCGGGCCATGGGACAAGCATGCGACAGCCGGTCGCCGTAAAGGTCGTCATAAAGGTCCGGGTGGGCGTCGAAATGGAGAACGTCCAGGGGCTTGTATGTCCGGGCGAACGCCTTGAGGATGGGATAAGTGATGGAATGGTCTCCGCCGAGGATGATGGGGACGGCGCCCTTTTGAAGGATTTTCGCCACGGCCTTCTCGGTCAGGGCGAACGTCTTGTCCGGGTCCCCGCACGTGTCCACGTCGCCGAGGTCGACCATGACCGTGTCCTCTTCCAGGTTGACCCCGAGCTCCGTGTCGCCGCAGTAGCACTTGCCGGTGGAGACGGCCCGGATGGCGGCCGGGCCGGCCGCGGCGCCTCTCAGATAACTGGACTTCTCGTCGAAGGGGACGCCAAGGATGGCCATCTTGTAATCGGGATGCTCCGCCAGCGGCTTGACGGCTCCGCCGAAATCCGACATCGCGAACCTCCTCGAAGACAGCGCCGACCCCGTGAGGGCGGCCCCGTCGCCGCCCCGATTATACACAATCCGGGGCCGCGAGGGAAAAAGCGGGGTAAAAAAATGGGAGAGAGGTCCTCCGCCCTCTCCCTTTTCCGAACCTTGGCGCCGCCTCTTTCGAGGCAATCGCTTGAGCCACGTGGCTCCGAACACGGCCAGAATCCCATGGGGTCGCCGGGCGGTCAATCACCCCCAGCGATGATTTCCGGAGTGAGAACGGGCCGTTTTTCTCACCCCCAAAGGCTACCCCCCCCGCACCTTCCCTTCCGAAATGAAGGACGCTATAATGAGCCTTCAGCTCCGGACTTCCAGGAGGACGCATGGAAAAGATCCGATCCGCCAAAATCCGTCTCGCATCTGTTTTTATCATCATCGGCATCGGCCTCGCCGCCCTGTCGGGCGCGGCCTGGCCGCAGGCCCAAAACAAGCCCGCCCTGAAGCCCGCGCCGCCGGCCCCTCCAGCCGAGGCGTCGAAGGCTCCCATCGCGAACCTCTCCATCGACCTCATCATGAAGGGCGAGGAATTCGTCGGCACGGCGCCCTCGGACCCCGTCTGGGCGGTCGACGGAAAAACCCTTTATTTCCGCTGGAAAAAGCCGGGCGACAAAAGAGCCGAGCCGTACGCCGTGACCGCGGCCAATCCCGTCCCGCGGCCAGTGAAATCCGAGGAGATGATCAAGCTGCCTCCGCTCCGGTCCTCGATGGGCGGCGGGATGTATCGGATGGACGGCGGCTTCGGAGGCTTCGGCGGGATGGACGGCGGGATGCAGTTCGACAAGGCCAAGAAGCGGGCCGCGTTCACCCAGAACGGGGATATCTTCCTCCTCGATCTCGTCACTGGAAAGACCCGGCAGCTCACGGCCACGGACGAACGCAAGATGGGCGCCCGGTTCACGTCCGACCAGAAAAAGATCTCCTTCATGATGGCCGACAACCTCTTCATCCTCTCCCTCGAGGACGGCGTCGTCCGTCAGCTGACCGGCTTCACCAAGAAAGTTCCGCCGGCCGATAAAAAGCCCGACGAGATCGAGAAGTGGTACGCCGACGAGCAGGAAGACCTCATCAAGGAGCTGCAGGAGGGATTTCCGTTCAGGGGAGTTATGCGGGGCGGGATGAGGGAAGGCCAGGTGAGCCAGCTTCCCCGGCCCAAGCCGGTCGTCATCAAGGAATCCCAGAACGTGGGGAGCATCGATCTCTCGCCCGACGAGAAATTCGTCACGTTCACGGTCTATGATCGGTCCGAAGACGGGAAGGGCACGATCGTCCCGAATTACGTCACGCGCTCCGGCTACACCGAGACGATCGAGTCCCACGCCAAGGCCGCCTATACCGGATATGATTCTTCGGCAGGCGCCATGCCGCTCGAGAACGGCGAGGTCAAGTGGATCGACTGCGGCCAGGGGGAGCGGAAGGTCTATCCCGGCGGGCCCATCTGGTCCCCCGACGGCAAGCAGTGCATCCTGACCGCCCAGGCCGAGGACCGGAAGGACCACTGGCTTTTCAAGCTGGACCCGGCCACGGGCAAAACGTCCGTCATTTTCCAGGTCCATGATGACGCCTGGGTCGGCCCGCTCGGACTGACCAACGTCTTCTGGTGGCCGGACAGCCTGCACCTCTCCTTCATTTCCGAGAAGGACGGATATGCCCACCTCTACAAAACGACGCTCGACGGAAAGGATATTCAGCAACTGACTAAGGGAGCATTCGAAGTCCAAGAGGCGTTTCTGTCCCGGGACGGCAGGCGAATCTACCTGGCAACCAATGAGGAGCACCCGGGAGAAACCCATTTCTACTCGATGCCGGCGGCCGGAGGCGAAAGAACGAAGATGACTTCGCTCATCGGGCAGAACGACGTCACTCTCTCCCCCGACGAAATGACCCTGGCCATCATCCATTCCTATTCCAACAAGCCGCCCGAGCTCTACCTGCAGGCCAACGCCCCCAAGGCGGCGGCCAAACAGATCACCGTCTCGACGACGGAGGAGTTCCGCTCCTATCCCTGGTATGATCCGGAGGTCATCCCGATCAGGGCCCGGGACGGGGTCACGATCTACGCCCGGCTGTTCACCCCCGTCAAGCAGCACCCGTCCCGGCCCGCTGTTATCTTCATCCATGGCGCCGGCTATCTCCAGGACGCCCACCGGGGCTGGAGCACCTACTTCCGCGAGTACATGTTCCACGGTTTCCTGATGGAGCAAGGTTATTTTGTGCTGGACGTCGACTATCGGGGAAGCTCCGGCTACGGCCGCGATTTCCGGACGGGAATCTATCGCCACATGGGCGGCAAGGACCTCGACGACATCGTGGACGCGGCGAAGTACCTGGTGGAGAAATTCCCCGTGGACCCGGCCCGCATCGGCTGTTACGGCGGGAGCTACGGTGGCTTTCTGACCCTCATGGCCCTTTTCAAAGCGGGCGACGTGATCAAGGCCGGGGCGGCGCTCAGGCCCGTGACGGACTGGGCCCATTATCACGCGGCTTACACGGTCGATATTCTGAACCTGCCGCAGAAAGACACAGAGGCCTACAAGCAGAGCTCGCCGATCTATTTTGCCGAGGGCTTCAAAGGCGCCCTCCTCATCTGCCATGGGATGGTCGACACGAATGTCCACTTCCAGGACACGGTCCGGCTCGCCCAGCGGCTCATCGAGCTCGGCAAGGAGAATTGGGACGTGGCCTTCTATCCGGTCGAGGACCATTCGTTCCGGACGGCCTCGGCCTGGACCGACGAGTACAAGCGCATCTTCAAACTCTTCGAGCGCAACCTCAAGTAAGATCGTCCCGGGAGGCGGAGCGCTATCAAAGAAAAATGCGATGGGGCTGTTCCCGGAGCTGTCCAGAAGAAAGGTCCGAAACTCGATTCGGATATTTCCCAAAAGTGCGGCTCCGAGGCCGCTCCGCCGCACTTCTGTTGGTCGCTCCTCAGAATCCGCTCCCTGCCGGAGGGCCGAGCGGGCCCGGCCCGGGCCCGGTTGACTTTGGCCGGGCTTTCGCTAGAATGATTTGAGACAGCCCATGACGGACGCGATCCGGATCGAGAACCTCAAGAAATCCTTCCGGCTCGGCTTCATCCCCAAGACGAAAGAGATCCTCAAGGGCATCTCCCTGTCGGTCAAGGAGGGCGAGATCTTCGGCTACCTGGGCCCGAACGGCGCGGGCAAGACGACGACGATCAAGTGCCTCCTGGGCCTGATCCATCCCGACGCCGGGACGATCGAGATCTTCGGGCAGCCCCATAACTCCGCCCGGGCCCGGCAGGCCCTGGGCTTCCTGCCCGAGAACCCTTATTTCTACGATTATCTCACAGCCCGCGAGTTCCTCACCTTCTACGGCGACCTCTTCGGCCTCGGCCGGAAGGAGACGGGCGAGCGGACCGGGCGGCTCCTCAAGCTCGTCGGTCTCGAGCGGGCGGCCGGGCTCCAGCTCCGGAAGTTCTCCCGGGGCATGCTCCAGCGGATCGGCCTGGCCCAGGCCCTCATCAACGACCCGAAGCTCGTCATCCTGGACGAGCCGCTCGGCGGCCTGGACCCCCTGGGCCGCAAGGAGATCCGGGACATCATCGTCCGCTTCAAGCAGGAGGGAAAGACCGTCTTCTTCACCTCCCACATCCTCCAGGATATCGAGATGATCTGCGACCACGTGGCCATCATCATCGGCGGCCGCGTCGTGAAACAGGGCGCCCTCCAAGACCTCGTCTCCGAGAAGGTCCTCTTCACCGAGATGACGGTTTCGGGCCTCCCCCCGGAGGCGTTCCGCGGCCTGGGCGAGAGCGTTTCGTCCCAGGGCGGCAGGGTCCTCCTCAAGATCCTCGAGGAGAACCGGGTGGACGACATCCTGGCCCTCGTCCGGGAGAGGAAGGGCAAGGTCATCTCCCTCAGCCCCAGGACCGAGACCCTGGAGGACATCTTCGTCGAAACGGTGACCGGGACATGAAGATCACAGCCATCGCCGGGATCACCTTCAAGGAGGCCAAGAGGGACCGCATCCTCTATCTTCTTTTCTTCTTCGCTGCGGTCGCCATCATCACCTCCCGGGTCCTGGCCATTCTGACCGTCGGCGACCGGGTCAAGATCATCAAGGACGTGGGTTTGTCCTCAATCTCGATCTTCGGCGTCCTCATGGCCGTCCTGATCGGGACGAGCCTCGTCTACAAGGAGATCGACAAGAAGACGATTTTCACCCTCCTCTCCAAGCCACTCCACCGGGCCCAGTTCATCCTCGGGAAGTTCCTGGGTCTGGTCCTGACGCTGTTCGTCATGACCGTTCTCATGAGCCTCATCTTCCTCGTCCTGCTCTATTTCCACACTTTCAAGGTCGAATGGACGATGCTCGTCGCCATCGCCTACATCTTCCTCGAACTCGTCCTCATCACCGCGGTCGCCATCTTCTTCTCCTCGTTCTCGACGCCCATCCTGAGCTCGATCTTCTCCCTGGCCTTCTATCTCATCGGCCATCTCTCCTGGGGCCTCGAGCTGCTCATCAAGAAGATGAGAGCGGGCGCCGGGCGGACGGCGGCCCAGTTCTTCTACCTGTTCCTCCCCGACCTGGAGAACTTCAACTTCAAGACGGAGGTCGTCCACGGCCTGCCCATCCCGGCCGGCATCTATCTTTATTCTTTCCTCTACGGCATCTTCTACACGGCGTTCATCCTGGGCCTTACGGTCCTCGTGTTCAGGCGGCGGGACTTCATCTGAGCGGGCGCGGACGCCCGAGGGGCGGACATGACCAGGAAAACTTCACCGGCCAAGGGTTCGGCGGCCTTCCTCCTCGTCATCTTCCTCCTGGCGACGTGCGCCTCGTTCATGGCCCTCAAGGTCAAGACCGACACGATCGTCCGGAAAAGGGTACCGGGCTCGTCGATCATCTATCTTCCCTCGGGCAAGTTCCTCCGCTACGCCACGTTCGGCTATTCGGCCCTGGCCGCCGACGCCATCTACCTCTGGGCGATCCAGTATTACAGTACGCCGACGATCGACGACCGCTTCAACTATCTGGACCATATCTTCGCCATCATCAGCGATCTCGACCCGACCTACACGGACCCCTACGAGACCGGGGCCCTGATCGCCTCGGCCGAGGCCGGGGACACGGGCCTGGCCTTCAAGATCCTGGATAACGGCGCTGCCAAGAACCCCGGCCAGTGGCTCTTCCCCTTCGAGGCGGGACACATCGCCATGATGAACCTCAAGAACTACGACCTGGCGATGCAGTATTTCAAGAAATGCATGGACCTGCCGGGGTCCCCGGATTTCACGAAGAGGCTCTACGCCAACGCCCTCTATAAGAAGGGGGACAACGAGACGTCCTGGCAGACCTGGCTCGAGATCTATAACACGGCGCCGGACGAGCGGACGAAAAAGATCGCCTCGAACCACCTTTACCAAGTGAAGAGCGCAATGGACACGGGCCGGCTCAAGGTGGCCGTGGGGAAATTCCGGGAGCGCTACGGCCGGTTCCCTGCTGAACTCGAGGACCTCGTCCGGAGCCGACTGCTTGAGAAGCTCCCCAAGGACCTGGACGGGCAGGACTATGTTTATGACCCGAAATCCGGCGACGTGAAAGCGGCCACCATCCCATGGAAGCGCTGATCTTCATCTTCGTCGCCATCGCCGGGCTCGTCTGGGGGAGCTTCCTCAACGTCGTCATCTATCGCCTCCCGCGGGAGATGAGCCTCGTCCGGCCTCCCTCCACCTGTCCCGGCTGCGGGGTGAGGATCAAGCCCTACGACAACGTCCCCGTTCTTTCCTTCCTTTGGCTCGGCGGGAAGTGCCGGAGCTGCGGCCGCGCGATCTCACCCGTCTACCCCCTGGTCGAGGCGCTCACGGCCTTGGGATTCCTCCTTGTCTTCGGCCAGTCGGGCCGGGTCCTGGGCCTGGAGTTTTTCGCCGGCTGCCTGTTCACAAGCGCTCTCATCGCCCTCGGCTTCATCGATTATTTCCACCAGGTCCTGCCGGACGCGATCACGCTCCCCGGCCTCGTCCTCGCTCTCGTCTACTCGTTTTTTCGAAACGACCTGACGTTCCGCGGCGCCCTCGTCGGCGCCGTGTCCGGTGCGGGCTTCCTGCTCCTCGTCTACGGCGTCTACCGCCTCATCCGGAAAAAGGAGGGGCTGGGGATGGGGGACGTAACCATGCTGCTGATGATCGGAGCCTACCTGGGGCTGCCGCGAACGCTCCTGACCCTGATCCTCGGCTCGTTCGTCGGCGCGCTCGTCGGGGTCTTCTTTATCGTCCGCCGGAAAAAGGACCTCCAGTTCGCCCTGCCCTTCGGGACGTTCCTGGCCCCGGCGGCCTTCATTTCGGCGCTCTGGGGCGAGAGGATCGTCAGTGCTTACCTTCGCCTCTACCCCCGCTGAGCCCGGCGGCCGGCTCCCGTCCTTTCGATCGAAAAAACGCGTCTGGTCCCGGCCCTCACCTTGAATCCCTCGGCAACCGGGAGCCCGGGGACCCAGACGATCTCGCCTCGGGACAGGAAAACGGGGAGCCGGTCCCGGTCATCGCGGGCGACACCTTTGGCCCTCAGGATCTCCTTGAGTTTTTTCCGGCCGGGCGCGCCGAGCGGCCGATAGAGATCGCCCGGCCGTCGATTACGGACGACGAGCGGGAAGCGAAGCTTGGCCAGGTCGACGACGACCCGACGGTGATCGTCCGCCTTGAGGGAAGGGATCTCCCCTTTCTCCATCCTGCGCCCGCGGAACGTCGCCCCCGCAGCCTTGATCTTCTGCCGGCCGTCCCAGCGCGTCTCGAAGCCCCGGGCGGCGGCTCTCCGGAGGAGCCGGAAGAGCCGGCCTTTTTCACGTCGGAGGACGAGGCCTTTCTTGACTGTCTTCTCCTTCCCGTCGCGGAGGCTGAGGACGGATTCGATATCCTCGAAGGAGACGGCCCGCAGGTCTCCCTTGAGCTCGCGGATGAACTCCCTGAGGATCCGCCGGGCCAGGGCCGGCGGCAGGAGCGAGAGCGTCCGGACATCGAGCGCGGCCTCCCCCCCGCTCCGGGAGATGAACTCTTCGGCCAGGGCGCGGACGAACCCCGCGAGGAGCGCGTCCTCTTCCCGGACGAGGGAAGAGAGCGACGCCAGGTGTTCGACGATCCGGGGCCCGTAGTCCCTCTCGAGCTCCGGGAGGAGCCCGAGGCGGATGCGGTTCCGGAGGAACCTCCGGTCGAGGTTGGAATCGTCGGTCCTGAAGCCCAGCCCCTCGTCGCGGAGATAGGCTTCGAGCTCCTCTCGCCGGATCCCGAGGAGCGGCCGGATGACCGGACAGGCGGCGGGGCCGGAGACGGGCTCGATGCCGGCCAGGCCCGTCAGGCCCGTCCCCCGGAAAAGCCGTATGAGGAACGTCTCGGCCTGGTCGCTCATGGTGTGACCCGTGGCGATCTTGGTCGCGCCCGTCTTCCTGGCGGCCCGGCGCAGGAATTCGTAGCGCAGGAGGCGGGCCGCTTCCTCGAGGTTGATCTTCCTTCGCCGCGCTTCACCCCGGACGTCCTTCGAACCGGCGATGAGGGGGAGGACCCAGCGCCTCGTCAATTCCCGGACGAACGCTTCGTCGTCCTTGGCTTCGGGGCGGATCCGGTGGTTGAAATGGGCGACGAAAACCTCGAGCGGCATCTCTTCGCGGAGCTTGAGCAGGAGGCTCGTCAGGGCCACGGAGTCGGGCCCGCCGGAGCAGGCGGCCAGGACCCGGTCGCCCGGGGCGATCATTCCGTGCCTGAGGACGGCGGCCTTGAAGGCCTGGAAAATGCGGCCCCTTCTCGTCTTGGACATGAGCTCATGAAAAATGCCGGCGGAGGGATTTGAACCCCCGACACTGCGGATATGAGCCGCATGCTCTGACCAACTGAGCTACGCCGGCAGGGTGAAGGAGATTTTAGCGGAATCACCCGGTCAAGTCAACGAACCGGGAGGGCGGGCGGCCTCACTGAAAGATGGCCTCGGTGTTTTCCTTCTTGAAGCTGTAGCGGCGGTCCCGGAAGAGCTTCATGCAGGCATCGACGACCCGCATGTCGTAGCGGATCCCGCGGCCCCGGCGGATCTCTTCCAGGGCTTTTTCGATGCCGAGGGCGGGGCGGTAGGGACGGTGGGAGGACAGGGCCTCGACGACGTCGGCCACGGCCAGGATCCTCGCCTCGAGGAGGATGGCGTCCCCGAGCAGCCCGTCGGGGTAGCCGGTGCCGTCCATCCGCTCGTGGTGCTGGAGGATGATGTGGGCCACGGGCCAGGGGAACTGGATGTTCTTCAGGATGTCGTAGCCGATCCTCGGGTGGTCCTTGATCAGCTGGAACTCGGTCTTGGTCAGTCGCGTCGGCTTGGCCAGGATCTCGGCGGGCATGGCGATCTTGCCGATGTCGTGGATGATCCCGGCCAGCCGGAGCCCCTCAATCTTCTCCGAGGGAAGGTGGAGCTCTTCGGCGATGGCGACGGCCAGGCTGGACACGCGGCGCTGGTGGCCGGCCGTGTAGAGGTCCCGCATCTCGATGGTCAGGGACATGGCCCGGACGGTGCCCTCCAGGGCTTTCTCCAGCCGCTCGAGGGTGCTCTGGAGCTGGTCTTCCGCCCGGCGCGTCTCGATGACCCGCCCGCTGAGCTCCTCGTTGACCTTGTACAGTTCCTCGGTCCGCTTTTCGACCCGGTGCTCCAGCTCGTCCTTGGCCAGCCGGAGCTCCTTTTCCACGCGGCGGCGCTCGGCGATCTCCTTTTCGATGTCCAGGGACTTGGCGCGCATCATGTCCTCGAGCGACTTGTTGATCCCTTCCATTTCCCGGAGGGCCTTTTCCAGTCCGTCAACCATGGTGTTGAAAGTCCGGGCCAGGACTCCCATCTCGTCTCGGGAATAGACTTTGGCCCGCTGCTTGAGGTCGCCCTTCGCGATCTTCTCGGCCGTCCGCGTCACCAGGACCACGGGACGCGTGATCAGGCCGCTGAAAAGGAAGACGAGGAGCCCGCCGATGAAGAGGATGGCCAGGCAGACGAGCGTGATGGCACCCTTTTCCCTCGTCGTTTCCGCGATGAGGCCCTTGAAGGCGAACCCGAGGAAGAGATTTCCCAGGACCCGGTCGTCGGCCATGACGGGGGTCTTCGTCCTGTAGACGGTCCGCCGGCCGGGAGGTGGCTGGATGGGGTCGATTTCGCGATACATATCCCGTTCCGCGACGTCCCGGTTGGAGGACGCCAGGACCATTCCGGAGTCGTCTTCGAGGACGGCATACTCGATCCCGCCGGTGCGCTCGCAGCTCGCCTTGAGGACTCTCTCCATGGCGGCCTTGTCTCCCGCCTGGCGCTCCGTGGAAAGTCCCAACGAGGCGACCGAAGTGGTGTTGCTGATGATGTCCACGATATCACGGGAGAGATGATGCTCCAGGCGGGCGGGAAAATAGAGGAGACAGAAGGCCGAAAGGCCCAATGTCAGGGAGGTTGCCAAGAGGAAGATCTTCGTCCGGAGCTTTCTCGGCCCGAGCCTGGCGGTCAGGCCCGGAGGTGGACCCGGATAATTGTTCGCGCTGAGCTCCGTCGGGGGACCCGAGCTTTCCAGGATATTACGGTTCATCGGATTATCAAGTGTCCACCGGATTCTCCACCAGATTACAGGAGCCACGGGACCGGACAATGCCCTTTGGGGGTGATTTCACGGGGTGAGAATTCACCCCGAAAGGGGGGGCGGTTTCGATCCGGCCGTCGGCGCCCGGCGCGCTTCCCTAGTCGTTCTCGAGGGCGGCGGCAAGAACTTCGGCCGTATGCCTGACCTCCACGGCCCGGCCGCTCCGGGCGCAGCCGCCGCGGATCTGGAGGAGGCAGCCGGGGCAGTCCAGGGCGACGAGGGCGGCGCCCGAGGCCGTCAGGGCGGCCAGCTTGTCCGCGAGGAGCGCCTCGGCGACTTCGGGGTGGTCAACGGAGTAGGCCCCGGCGAAACCGCAGCAGGCCGCGGGGCCGGCCATCTCCACGAGCTCGGTCCCCAGGGCCATCCGGACCAGGGTCCGGGAATCCTCTGATGCCTTAAGGACGTGCTTGTGGTGGCAGGAATCGTGGTAGGTCGCCCGCTTTCCGGTGCGGCCCTCGGGAAAGAGCCGCCGGAGGGCTTCTTTTTCACGACGGGCCAGGAACTGACTGAACGTCATGACCCGGCCGGCCAATTCCCTGATATCTTGAAAATCGTCCCCGTCGCCGTCCGCCGGGCGGCGCGACTTCGTTCCCCGATGTCTCAGGATGAGGTCGGGTCCGGCCTGGGCCAGCATGGTCGTGCAGGTCGGACAAAGAGTGATCACAGGCCCCTCGCCCTTGAGCCTCTTCAGGACGCTGCGGAAAGCCCTCCGGGCCGAAGCGGTGTGGCCGGAGTTCCAGGGCGGGAACCCGCAGCAGGTCGTGGGCCCGAGGACGACGTCGTAGCCGAGCCGGGCGAGGACGCGGGCCGCCGCCAGCCCGACTTCCGGGTAGACGTGCTGGACGAGGCATCCCGGAAAAAGCGTCACCCGCCCCTTCGGAGCCGGCATCTTCTTCCGCAGGACCCTCTTCTCTTTCCTGAAAAGGGCCGAGAGGGGCCGTGGGGCCGGCGCCGGGAGAGCCCGGAACCGGTCGTAGCGGGCCAGCCGCGACGGCAGGGCGCGGGCATATCCTTTCCTTTGGATGATCGGCCGGACCGCCCGCGCCGCGAGGAACGCTCCCCGGTTGAGGGTGGGATGCCCCATGACCCCGTCCAGCGCGATCTTCTTCCAGAATTTCCTTCCGGTCTCCCGGGCCAACCGTTCTTTCAGGGCCACGACCAGGTCGGCGATGGGGATCTTGGTCGAACAGACCGTGTCGCATCGGTGACATTCCATGCACAGCTCCGCCAGGTCCTTGGATTTTTCGAGGCCGTGGATCCAGGCCGTGAGAAGGCTCCCGATACCGCCCATATAGACGTGCGAGAATTCTTCGCCGCCGATGACCTGATAGACCGGGCAGACGTTGAGACAGGCCGAGCACTTGATGCACCGGAGGACGTCCCGGAACTTGGGGTCGGCCCGCAGCTCGCTCCGGTGATTGTCGAGAAGGATGATGTCTTGCTCCGACCGGTGCGGCCCGGCGATGAAGGAGACATAACTCGAGATGGGCTGGCCCGTGGCGCTTTTCGTCAGGATCTTGAGCAGGAGCAAGGCGTCGGCCGTGGCGGCCACGACTTTTTCCGTGCTTGCGAGGACGATGTGGACGGGCGGGGCCGTCGCGACCAGCCGCCCGTTGCCCTCGTTGGTGACGACCATAATCGAGCCGTTCTCGGCGACGAGGGCGTTGGCGCCCGTCAGCCCGACCGGAGATCCGAGGATCTCCCGCCTCAGCTCTTCCCGGGCCACCCGGACCAGGGCCGGGATGTCCCCCGGAACCTCGCGGCCCATGTGTTCCGAAAAGATCCGGGCGACGCCCTGGCGCGTCAGATGGATGGCCGGCATGACCATGTGGGTCGGCGCCTCCCCGGCGAGCTGGATGATCCACTCGCCGAGGTCGGTCTCCCGCGGTTCGACGCCGTGGCGGCTGAGATAGTCGTTGAGGCGGATCTCCTCGCTGACCATGGACTTGGACTTGACGATCTTTTTCGCGCCGTGCCGCTCCAGGATCTCGAGGATAAGGCGGTTGGCCTCGTCTCCGTCCTTGGCCCGAAGGACGCGGCTGCCGTGCCGGACGGCCTGCTCCTCGAACCGGGCGAGCAAGCTGTCCTGGTTGGCGATGGCCTCGTCCTTGATCTCCGCCAGCGTTTCGCGGAGAGCTTCGAAATCCAGGCCCTGGAACGAACTTTCGCGCTTGGCGGACCAGCTCTCGTAGAAGGCCTGGAGCGTCGCCTTGAGACGGGGGTCGAGGGTTTTCATCTTCATGGGCTCAGCCGCAGCCTCCCTCGATCAGGCCGATAACGAGCCGGGCCGGTCCCTGGACGCCGATCGCGAGCTCGCATTCGATGTCGGCCGTCCGGCTCGGACCCGTGATGAAAGAGACCTGGGGGCCGGGCCGGCCCGGCCGGCCGAGGTGGTCCGAGATGACGCCGGCCAGGGACAGGAGGTCGGGGACGATCGCGCGGCGCTCGAGGAGGCAGACGCAGAGGGGCGGCAGCGTCCAAAGGAGCTTTTCCTCGTCCTCGGAATCGAGCCGGACGAGGGTTCCCGTTTCGGCCGCGCCGAAATCCGCGCGGACGACCCCGGCCTGGGCCGCGGCGATGCCGGCCGTCCCTCCGGGAATCCCGACGCGGAGGCCGGCGTCTTCCGCAGCTTTCCGGAGCGATGGGCAGGTCAGGACCGTCCGGACCTTCTCCCGCTCGAAAAGACGGGCAGCGACGGCCAGGGCCTCGCCGACGTCGCGCGCCAGGAAGATCTCGGCTCCGGCGGCCTCGGCCCCGGCGACGAACCTGGCGGCGAGGTCCGGAGTCACCATCGGCCGGCCTTTTTGGGTTCCATCTTGCGCAGGTCCAGGCCCCGCTCGTAGGCGCCGATCCGGTAGAGGCAGATCTCACGGAGCGAGGAGGGGTGGTGGAGGACCTCGGAGAGGGACTGACCGCCCGCAGCCCAGACTCCTCCGCCCCGGACGACGACCATCTTGTAATCATGAAGCAGGCGGATGAGCTCGGTCGCCGGAATGTCCGGCGGCGCGACGGGAATGACGAGGTAGAGGAACGAGCCTTCCGCGTCGACCGGGATGATCCGGTCCGAGGGCCCGGTCCCCCCGGGAGAGACGAAATGGGCCGAGGCCTCGGCCTCCGGGACGTAGCAGTGCATGACGGTCTGGAAATCGCTGGCTGCGTAGATCTCCTTGTGGAGCCTGACCTCCCGATGGTCCGCGGGGTCGATCTTCAGGGGGACACTGAGCAGGGGCCCGCCGATGTCACGGGGCATGGACGCCTTGGGCGCGTAGAGCATCGCGTCCACGCCACGGACCGACATCGAGCCCGTGTGGAAGGGCGAGAGTCGGGATTCGAAGATCCTGTTCCCGGCTTTCCGGAACTCCGCGAGGATCTCCTCTTCGTCGGGAAAATCCAGGCGAGCGTCCTCGCCGTCTTCGAAGGCCGGCGGGGAGTAGGCGAACGCGCCGACCGGGTTAGCCCGGATCCGGCCCCTCAGCGCCTCGACATCGACGCCGAGCCGCCACAGGAGCCGGACGACGGCCCCGGCTTCGTTGGCGACGCAGAGCCTGAAGAAGGCCTCCTTGAGGGTCCTCCCCTTGGCCATCGCTCCGTGGCCGAAAATGATGGTCAGCGGATGCCCGGCCAGGCGCTCCGGAATGGTCTTCGTCATCTCCGGCGAGCCGCTGGGCACGGCGAACCAATCCACGGGGATGGCCGGGCCGAGAGAGTTATAGGCCAGGGGGTCCACGGGCTCGAAATCCGGCGGACGGGCGGGCTTGGGGGCGTCGACGAGCGTGGCTATGATCAGCTCCTTGACGTGGGCGTGCATCGAGGCCCGGACGCCGGGCAGGGCCAGGATCCGGGCGTGGATATCCGTTTCCGACGAGGCCTTGTAATAGCCGAAATCGGTTTCCGTCGGCGAGAGGAAGCAGATCTGGCTTGGCTCGAGGTCGCCCTTTTGGGACCCTGTGGCCGTAATGACGATTTGCTCTTCGCCCCTCTCGTCGGTCCAGCGGACGGCCATGTTCCCGCTGTGGCTGTCCTGAATGTCGTAGAGGAGGGACGCCCTTCCCACGCCCTGGAACAAGCGCAGGAGCTCCTCGCTCGCCTTCCATTTTGGGGCGCTCATTTTTTCCTCGCTTCGATGCGGAGGGCCCGGAGGGACTCGGCCGTCGGCTTTCCCCCGCCGTCCCAGCCCCGGACCCGGTAATAGTCCTGCTTCATCCGGTCCTGGTCCTCTCGCGACACTCGCCGCTCCCTCCCCTCGGCGATGACCGGCAGGTCGGCGAAGCGCGGCGGGAGGGAGTCGTCGCCGGCCGTGGCGCCGGCTTCAATGTTAAAGAGCCGCTCGAGCGTCGCAACCCGGTTGCCGATCTCTTCCAGCTTCGCCACCGAGAAATCGCGCCCGGTGACGCCGCTGACCATCCGGGCCCACGGGTCCGAAGAGAAGGCGTAACCGGTGAAGCGGCAGACGCCCAGGCAGTCCTGGAGGATGCCGGTGTTCTGCATGTTGCGGATGGCGATCGGCGACTGGAGGAGGCTGAACCGAGGGATCTCTTTCGTCCCGCCGAAAAACGCCAGCGAGACCGCGTATCCTCCGCGGAGGTGGCAGGCGCCGGTCGGCGAAGTCATGTAGCCGAGGGCCTGGGTGAAGGAAGCGCGCGGGTCGTACCCCGGGATCTCGAGTTTTTTCACGGTCATGGACAGACCCGGCCGACCGACCGAGGCCGCCAGGCGGTAGGAACCCTCCGCCAGCCTGTCCCCGATCCCTCGCCGGAAGGCCATGAGCGGGACGAGCGCCTCCAGGGCCGCGCCGTTCCCGAAGGAGAGGTCGAGCCCTCCCGTGTCCTCCTTCGTGAGGAGGCCGAGCTCGAAGAGCTCCATGGCGCAGGCGACCGTGCCGCCGTAGCTGATGGTGTCGATGCCGAGCTCATTGCAGCGGTAGTTGGCGCGGGTGACGGCGGCCATGTCGTAGATGTCGCAGACCGGACCCATGAGGACCATGGTTTCGTATTCGGGACCTTCTCCGGTCTGCTCGCCGCCGTCCCGGCCGGCGACCTTCGTATGGCGCTGACAGCCGATCGGGCAGAGGAAGCACGAGCCGGCCTTTTCCAGAAGCGTTTTGGTCAAGGTCTCGCCGGAGATCCGCTCGACGTCCTCATCGCGATGGAGGCAGTCCCGGAAGTTCCTGTGGGGAAGCATGCTGATGAGGTTGATGAGCTCGACGAGGCCCGCGGTGCCGAGCTCGCGGAGGAGGCGCTTGGTGGCTGGCACCTGGCGCATCAGGTACAGGGCCTGATCGAGGCCCGCCTGGTATTTCTCCTTGTCTGCGACGGCGATCTTTTCCTTGCCGCGGACGCGGACGGCCTTGAGCTTTTTGCTGCCCCAGACGGCGCCGGGGCCGCAGCGGCCGTAAACGCGGTTTCGGTCGTTGGCGACGGCGGCCAGCCGGACGAGGTTCTCGCCCGCCGGACCGATACAAAGGACACGGACGGGGCTCCCCGGTTCCGAAGCCGCGGCCAGGACGTCGTTCGTCTCGTGGGTCGACATTCCCCAGACGTGGCCTGCGGGAAGGATCTCAACCCGGCCCGGGGCGATGTCGACCATGACGGGTTCCGACGCCGCGCCCTTGACGACGAGGACGTCAAACCCCGTGGCCTTGAAGGCGGCGCCCCACGTGCCGCCGGAATTCGATGTTCCGATGACGCCGGTGAGCGGGGACTTGAAGACCATGTGGCCGCGCCCGGCCGTCGGGGCGTTGGTCCCGATCAGGGGTGATGCGGCGATGACGAAGGCATTCTCGGGACCGAGAGGATCGCACGCCGGGTCGATGGTATCGTAGAGGATCCGGGCCCCCAGGCCGCGGCCCCCCAGATAGTCAAGGGCGAGCTGAGGATCCAGCGGTTTCCGCAGAATGGTCCCCGTGGTCAGGTCGATTTCGAGGACCCGGCCGTGGAATCCGGGGATCGGGAAGCCGGACATGCGCCTAAGATAACAGAAGCCCTACGAGGAGGCAAGAAACCACTCGATAAGGTTAAGGTCGACTCCCGAGGCCGCCTTATCCGCCGCCGAGGAAGGGGAAGACGGTCAGAGTGTCGCCGGCCTTGAGCTCGGTCTCGAGTCCGTGCAGGGATTGGATATGAATGCCGTTGACCATGATGACGAGGTGGGGCTTGAGATCGGTCCCGGCGAAGATCTCCGCGCGGCGACCAGGCGAGTCGCAGAGGACGTCGAGGGCGTCACGGACGGTCCGGCCGTCGCCGATGTCCACGTCCCTCTCCCGGCCGTCGAAAACGTCCCGGAAATAGGCGAAGAACTTAGTTTTGATGATCATGGGCTTTGGCCAGCCCGAGCAGGCTCTGGTCGAGAAGGCGCTGGGCGTTGGGGTCGCAGACGTCGATGATCAGGGGCATCGGGGCCCCGAGGAGCCTCGAGAGGTCTTCCAGGATCTCCTCCCTGGCCACGAGCAGCGTTCTCATCCCGGGCTTGAAGACAACATCACGGAGGGCCGGCCAGAAGCCGCCCCCGGCGAGCTCCAAAGGCCCGACCTCGTCCACGATGAGGACTTCGGTGGGCTCGGCCGTCCGAATGAGCGAGCGGGCGACGTCCAAGGTCCGGGGCACGAAAAAGAAGGGTCCGATCCGCTCCCATTCGGGCTCCCCGGCCCGGCGGAGGAGAGGAAGACGGCGGCCGTCCTTGAGGTCCAGGAGATCGTACTCGACGGCCCCGGAACCGTCCCGGACGGCGATGCTCAGGAAGCCCCCGAACCCGAGCCCCTGCGAGGCCCACCAGGAGAGGGACTTCTGGATGAGCGTCGTCTTCCCGCCGCGCACGGGCCCGGAGAGGATGATGATCATATGGGCCGACGATCCTTTTTCCGCACGGTCCCCTACCGAATGAGAATCCGCGAATCGCCGGTCCCCAGGACGACCGTCTGACCGTTGACGCCGACGGCCGAATAGCTGGCGATGGAGACCGCCGTCTCACCCGGGTTCACGGACGTGAAGACCAGGACCGCCAGGATGCCCTGGCCCTTGAAGCCGTGGCCCAGATTCGGGCCGGAAAAGCCGAGAGTGCATCCGGAGGAGTTCTTGATGTTCAGGAACTGGGCCTTCTCTCCCATCTGCTTGGCGATCCCGCCTTCGATGACGTCCTTGAGCTTGAGGGCCTGGGGATTGAAGCCGATGTTGAGGGACATGTTGCCGAGCTCCTTTTCGGTTGAGAGCTCGACGTTGACCCGGAATTCCCTGTCCTTGGGGACCTCGAAGCTGGCCGGCGAGAGATAGATGGCGTTGGCGCCCGCGTCCTCGCCGGGTTCGGGAGGCTGGTTCTCGGCGACGCCGGCCGGATTCGACATCTCCTCTTCCCCCGCCCTCTGGCCGGCCGCTGATACGTCGGAGATGCTGTTGGGGTCCACCCAGAACGGCCGGGCATCCGCCTCCGTAAGCGGCAGGGTCCGGATGATGTGGGGCGTGATGGTCAGGATGACGTCGGTCTGATCGATCACCGTCTCCGTGCTCGAGAACAGGTTGCCCAGGATCGGGATGTTCTTCAGGAAGGTGATCCCGGAGATGGATTTCCGCTCCTCGTCCCGGAGGAGGCCGGCGAGGAGGTTGGTCTCGCCGTCCTTGAGGCGGATCGTGTTCTTGATCTCGCGAGTGTTGATGATCGGGATGTTCGCGACGGTACTCGCTCCGGCGAGGGAGGAGACCTTGATCTCGACGTCGAGGGTCACTTCCCTTTCCAGGTGGATCCGGGGTTTCATCTTGAGGTCGATCCCGACATCCTGCTGGGTGTAGCTGACGATTGGCTGGGTGTTGGTCCCGCCGGCCACGATCGGCGTGAATGACCCCTGAGGGATGGGGACCTTTTGCCCGACCAGGTATTTCATGTCCTCGCCGCTCAGGCCGCGGATCCGGGGCTGGGCGATGATCTTCGTGTTGGCGTCCCCTTCGAGGAATTGGACGACCGCCTGGGGGGTCGCGAGCTCGTAACTGGCCAGGCTCTTGAGGCTGAGGGCGTTCAGCCGGAGCCAGCCCGTCGCGCTTCCCTGCCCGCCTACCGGGTTGAGCTGGACGGACAGGGTTGTGTTGCTGAAGTCGATCCCGAGCTTCCGGAGCATGCTCCGGTCGACTTCCATGATCTCGACGTCCACGATGACCTCCCCCTGGGGCTTGTCCCACGCACGGAGGAGCCTCTCGGCCAGGGCCACGACCTGGGGCGTATCACGGATCGTGATCGAGTTCAGGTTCTTGTCCACCCCGAGAGTCGGGATCTTGTACTGCGACTTGACCATCTGGACGAGCGGGGCCTGGACGTCCTGGGCGTTGATATTGGACAGGTAAAAGGTCCTGATGACGAGGAGCTCGTATTTCTGCCTCATCTGGATGTTGTCCGGGGCGATGATGACCGTCTTCTCGTCCACGATCCTGGAGAAGTTCTTGCTGGCGATGCAGAGATAATTGATGGCCTGTTCGATATCCTTGCCCGTCAGGTCGACGGCCAGGCTCATGTCGCGGAACGTCTCGTCGTAGATGAACGTCACGCCGGCGATCCGCGCCAGGGTCTCGAAGATCGACCTCAGGGAGACCGGGGTCCGGAAGCTGATGCTCAGCTTTTCGACGGTGGGCTTGAGCT
Organism: Candidatus Aminicenantales bacterium; assembly: GCA_049512315.1. Taxonomy (GTDB): domain Bacteria; phylum Acidobacteriota; class Aminicenantia; order Aminicenantales; family Saccharicenantaceae; genus DATKJS01. Next base: position 31,576 of record JBEKXF010000003.1, read on the forward strand.
TGACCGGGGCCTCGGCGACCTCCGGGGAGGGCTTTTCCGGCTTTGAGGGAGGGGCCTCCAAGGCCTTCATCTCTTCGGCGATCGACCGGTTGAAAGGGTCGTAGAAAAGGGCGATGCCGTATTCCGTTTTGGCGTCCTTTTTCTTCCCACCGGCCGCGAGCGTCCGGGCGTTCTCGAGATGAACTAAACTGGCGGCGGCTTTCGCCCGGAACAAGGCGAGCCGGTAAACCGATTCCTTCGGGTTTTCGGCGGCGGCCTGCTCATAGTATTTGATGGCCATGTCATACTGCTTATTCAGCTCGGCGGATACGCCCAACCGATAGCTGTGGGTAAGAGTCGCACATCCCCCGAGCGTCACCACCAGGGCCAGCATAAGGGCGATTTTTTTCATGGCCGGTCTCCTTGTCGGGCAAACGTCTTCCGTTCCGAGCTCGGTCCCCCGACCTCGATCTCGTCGGGAGTGACGCGAAGGACCTTGTATCCGGGAATGATCTCGTCGCCCTCGGCAACGGAGATCGTCTGGCCGTCTTTCAGGACCAGGGCCACGATCTTTCCGGCGGCCCGGACCGAGCCGACATAGACGAGGTTCAGGGCGAAAGCGGGCGGCTCATCGGCCGGGGCCCGCCCTTTCCGGGGCGGGGCCTTGACCGACGGGCCTTGAGGCGAAGCCGGCTGGGCGTAAGCCAGGGGGCGGAAAATGTCGCGGCGCGGGGGGACGATCTCTCCCTGGCCGAAGGTCAGAAGGTCCTTGCGGATGAGGGGCCTGCTTTCCTTGACTGAGGGGGTCCGGGCCTTGTCCTTTTGGGCGGCGGGAAGGGCGGAAGCCAGGCAGAAGGCCACAAGGACGAGGAGGAGCCGCCGGAGCGGGCTGTCAGATCTCATAATACCCCGCCAGTGTCATCTTGAGACTCAGGAGGCCGCTTTCGGCGTTCGCTTTCTCAAAGTCGATCTTCTCGACGGCCAGGAATTTTTTGAACTTCTCCACGATGCCTAGGAACCTCTTGAGGTCGCCGTAGGTTCCAGAGTAACTGAACGTGACGGCGATTTTCTTGATCGGAACCTTTTCCAGGTCGGAATAGTGGTAGCTGATGAGGGGGACGTTCATTCCCGCCTGGCTGAAGATCTGCTGGAGGTCCATCCGGAGCGTCCGGAAGACGGTTTTTTCGTCGTAAAAAAACGTGCCTTTGAAGGAATCCATGTCCCGGATGGCCTCCTGCCAGCGAGCCCACTCGGCTTTCGCATCCGTCCGGGCTATTTGGACCTTCCGGTAACTGTTATGGAGCGCGGCCAGCGAGTCGCGGGCCTCGAAATAACTCGACCTTTGCCGCATGGTCAGGACGAGTCCCAGGGCCAGGGCGAAGAGGACCGCCGCGGTTAGACGCATGAGCGTCCTCTTTTCCTTGTCGTGGAGCCGGCTAAATATCGCGCTCATAGGTCAGGGAGATCTCCGAGACAAGCTGGTCCTCGTCCTCCCGGGATTCATTCTCGAACCGGTACTTGAATTTCCGGGCGTTGAGGTTGTTGAGGAACGTCAGGAGGTCGTCCAGGCCGCGGGACACGACCTTGATCCTGAGAATGATCGTCCGGTCGCCCGAAAAATTCGGGACGAGCGACGTGATGTAGAGGGAATCCGGGAGCGCGGCTTCGAGCTGCGAAAGGAAGCCGGTCCAGGAAAAGCTCTTCTGGAGGATGATGGCGTTGATGAGGTTGGCCTTGTCCCCGCCCGCCAGCTTCTCCTTGTCGGCATCGGCAGACAGGCGTCTCTCCTCCTGGCCGGCCGCGTCCACGAGCCTGGCCGTCTCGGCCAGCGAGGCCTTGAGCCGGACTGTCTGGAGGCCGTACTTGACGGCCGCGAACGCCGAAAGGCCGAGCAAGACGACAAGGGCCGCGGTCAGGACGTTCCGCGACAGGAGATAGAAGCTCCGGTTCCTCGCCGGCCGGCTGGCCAGGTTCAAATAGAGCGACCGGTTCCCGCTCATGAGATCTGCCCCACGAGCGGCGCCAGGATCGCTTTTTCCCGGGGATCCCAGTCCTCGGGCGCCGCGTACTCGATCATCTCCGCCGGCAGGGTCAGGGATTCGCCCAGCCGGGCAACGACCAGGGGCCCCTCTTCCCACGATTCCGAGCGGACCCAGACCTTTTCCACCTTCATCCTCTCCTTGTCCTCGAGGAAGTGGACCGTGTTCTCGATTTCCTTGACGACCAAGGCGGCTTTTTCGTCAGCCAGGAGGTCCGTTCCGACTCCTTTCTGGCGGTACAGAGTCCACCCGGAGTCCATGACCGCGAGGAAGCTCAAGTTATCCGTCTCGATATTCAAAAGGATGGCGTTTGCGTCCGGCCCGCCGTCGAGGAGATTGACCAGGCTCAGGGACGGGATGGTCACCGTCCCCACCTTCATCCCCGCGGACTGGAAAAGGTCTTCGTACTCCCCGATAATGGCCTCGCGGGCCGCGGCCACAATGATCTTCCTCGGTCCGGGACCGACGGAGAAATCGTGGTCTAGGCGGAGGTCCTCGGGCAGAAGAGGCATCTGTTTTCCGACCCGCCAGCGGACGAAGGCGTCCCTCTCGCCCGGCGCAGAGGGGACGGAATCCGCGGTCAGGATGAAGATCCGGACGCAAGGCTCTGGGATGATGAGGGAGATTGTCCCTCCTCCGAGCCCGAGGACCTTCTTCCCCTCCTCGATCCCGTGCTTGACGGACGCCGCGCCGATGACGTTGGGGCGGTCGAAGGACGGGCCGATGGCACCCAATTCGAGGGGGAGGATGAAGCGTTTTCGGGCAGGCCGTCCCCTCGCGGAGACCCGGATTCCGCAGAGCCGGCCGGGGGTGAGCTCGAAAACCGCGTCCGGCAGGGGGCGGTCGACGAACCGGGCCCGGAGCTTCTTCAAGAGCGGCACGGTCATCACTCCACGAACGTCACTTTGTTCAGGTCCCTGAGGCTGGTGATCCCTTCTAAGACCTTCCCCAGGCCAATCTCCCTAAGAAAAACCATTCCCTCCGCCTTGGCCCTTTTCTTGACCTCCGAAAGCGGCCTCTTCTCCAGGATCAGCTCCCGGATCGGGTCGGAGAGCTCTAGGATCTCGGCGATGGCCGTGCGACCCTTATAACCGGTCTGGTGGCAGTCCGGGCAGCCGTTCGGCTCGTAGAACGTCCGGCCCAAGTTCACGGCCGGATCCAGACCGGACTCCAGGAGCTGATCGGCCGTGTAGGTCACGGGGACCTTGCAGCGCGGGCAGAGGACCCGGACCAACCGCTGGGCCAGGATGCAGTTGAGGGCCGAAATAAAGCTGTACGGGTCGACCTGCATGTGCAGGAAGCGCCCGATGACGTCGAAGACGTTGTTGGCGTGGACGGTCGTGAAGACGAGGTGGCCCGTCAGGGCCGATTGGATGGCGATCTGGGCCGTTTCCGGGTCCCGGATCTCGCCGACCATGATCTTGTCCGGGTCGTGCCGCAGGATGGAGCGGAGGCCGCGGGCGAAGGTCAGACCCTTTTTCTCGTTGACCGGGATCTGGGTGATGCCCTCGATCTGGTACTCGACGGGGTCCTCGATGGTGACGATCTTGTCCTCGGGCGACTTGATCTCGGTCAGGGCGGCGTAGAGGGTCGTCGTCTTGCCGCTTCCGGTCGGTCCCGTGACCAGGACCATGCCGTAAGGCTGGGCGATGTACTTCCGGAATTTCTTCTCGATCAAACCGGAGAAGCCAAGAAGGTCCAGCCGGAGCTCCGAGACGGCCTCCGTGATCATCTCCTTGTCCAGGATGCGGATGACCGCGTCCTCGCCGTAGATACAGGGCATGATGGAGACCCGGAAGTCGATGGTCTTGTCCTTGATCTTGAGCCGGAAGCGGCCGTCCTGGGGAACGCGGCGCTCGGCGATGTCGAGGTCCGACATGACCTTGATCCGAGAGATGATGGCCGACTGGAATTTCTTGTCGATGGCCTCCATCGCCTCGCCCAGGACGCCGTCGATCCGGTACTTGACCTTGACGTCGTCGTCCTTGGATTCGATGTGGACGTCGCTCGCCCGCTTCTGGACGGCGGTGAAAATGATCGTGTGGACGAGCTTGATGATGGAGCCGTCCTGGTCGGCCAGCTTCTCGATGGAGATGACGTCCTCCTCCTCGCCGCTCTCCTTCTCCACGACCTGGGTGATGAAGCCCTCCGTGGCGTCCTTGAGGACCTGCATCGCCGTCTCGCTCTTCCTCAGGGCCTCGAGGATCGCCCGTTTCGAGGCCGCATAGACCTGGACCTTTTTCCCGAGGAAGGACTCGATGGCGTCGATCGAGGCGATGTCGGAGGGGTCGGCCACGGCGATCTTCATGACGTCGCCCGCATCCTCGAGGGGGATGAAGTTCAGGCGGTGGAGGAATTCGACCGGGATGCTCTGGACGAGGTCCCTGTGGAGGGGGCTTTCTTCGAGGTCGATGTAAGGGACGTGGTAGCGCTCTGCCAGCTTCCTCGTCGCCTTCTCCTCGTCCCGGAGATGGGCCAGGCTTTCCTTATTCATGCCGCTTCACCCGCGGGCCTTTCATCGCGTGATCCTGATCACGTTGAAGATGGGCAAGTAGATGGCGAGGAGCATCCCCGCGACCACGAGCCCCATGAAGATGATCACGATCGGTTCGATCAGAGATACCAACGTATCAATTTTAACACGAATCCGGTCGTCGTAAAAGTCGGCCACGTCACTGAGCATGCCCTGGAGGTTGGCCGAGGTCTCGCCGATCCGGATCATGTCCAGGGCCAGGGGGGGGAGCGCCCCGGACTTGGCCAGCGATTCCGACAGGCCTTCGCCATTCTTGATGGAATCGGGGACACCCCCCATTGCCCGCGAGAGATGGGCGTTGGGGACCGACTGGATGGCGATGCCGATCGATTGAAGGAGGGAGATGCCCGCCTCGAGGAGGAGCCCCAGGGTCCGGCTGAAAATGGCGATGCTCGATTCGAGCCAGATCGTCTTGCCGTAGGGCACCCGGAGCTTCAGCCTGTCCAGGCGCAGCCGGAAATCCGACTTTCGTCTCTGGCTCCAAATAAGAACGGCAGCCGCGGCGAGGACGGCCGGGACGACATACCAGTGGGCGTTCACGGCCATGGAAATGGACATGATGATGCGCGTGATCCCCGGGAGCTGGGCCTGGAAATCCTGATAAAAGCTCGAGAAGCGGGGCAGGATGAAGTTGACCAGGACGCCGAAGAGAATGAAGCCGAAAATGATGAGGAGCGTCGGATAGGCCAGGGCGGACCGGATGCGGGACCGCGTCTGGGAGATGACCTTGGCATACTGGACGTAGCGGGTGATGGCCCCGGCCAAATTTCCGCTCCTCTCCCCGGCCATCAGGCTCGCCGTATAGACCGTCCCGAAATATTTTTCATACGGGAGGAACGCCTCCGAAAGGGCCCTGCCCAGCTTGACGTCGTTGACGACCTTCGTCAGAAGCTCCTTCAGGTAGACGTTCTTGAGCCGGCCGGATATCACTTCCAGGCTTCGGAGGATCGGATAGCCGGACTTGATCAGGGCCACCAGCTCCTGATTGAAAAGGATGAAGTCCTTTTCCTTGATCTTCCGGCCGAAACGGAGGCCCTGGGACCGGAAAGCCTTCCAGTCACGCCGGACGGAGAGGACGAGGCAACCGTCCGCCTGGAGGGATCTCCGGCATTCCTCCGCCGAAGAGGCCAGGAGGTCCCGGTTGACGATCCTTCCATCCTCGCCGGCGACCCGGCACGAGAAATTCGGCATCTTGGGAAACGCCCCTGATAACAAATTTTGTCTTTAATCTATTCCAGCCCATATGATTTTGTCAATCGGGGGTCCTCCTGATTGACAAAGGGGAAAGAAAGATCTATTTTTTATAAGGTGAAAAAAGCTGTTGCTCTCCTCCTTGGCATTCTCACCCTGGCCACCTTCCAGGCTGCTCCTCAGGAAGTCCAGAAGCCCAAGTACGATTATATGAGCACGTTCCTCTCGAGGAGTACCCAGCCGCTGGGGCTGAAAGAGGACCCGACCATCAAGAAGCTCCTCGGCCAGGGGGCCGTCAAATGGGCCATCAGGGCCGGCTCCCGGCACCTCTTGGATTAGGATATTTTTTTTATGAAGTGGATTCAATTTTTTGGATTGACGATGGTGCGGGTCCCTCGGAGTTGAACCCATGAAAAAACAGGCCGTCCTGGTCTTCGCCGTCGTTCTCGCGGTTTTCGTCCTGGGCGGGCTCAATGTCTACCGGAAGGCCACCTGGAAAGAGGTGACCGACGGCGTCGTCTGGAAACAAACCCGAAACGGCCTGACCGCCGTCAGGGTGGACCCCACGAGCGACGCCTCCCTCCGGGCGGGCATCCGGGAAGGGGACATCCTGTCCGCGATCAATAAGATCCCGATCCGGACAAAGATCGACCTCTTCAAGAACCTCTATATCGCCTCCACGTCCGATCAGGAAGTCCGGTACGAGATCAACCGCGCCGGCCAGCAGATCTACCCGCATTTCTACCCTCAGAAGAAGGGCCCGGATCTCATCTATTTCTACCTCGTTCTGGTCGGGATGACGACCCTGGTGATCAGTCTTGTCATCTTCATCAATTCGAAGATGCAGTTGACCCTGCCTTATATCTTCTTCTATCTCCTGGCCCTGTCGTTTGCGGCTTTCAACATCTTTTCGCCGACGGGGGAGTTGGACACTCTCGACCTCGTTTTCTACGGAATCGACAAGGTCGCCTTCCTGGCGTTCCCACCGCTCCTCCTCCATTTCTTCATGATCTTTCCCCTCAGGAAGAGATTCCTCAAGGACAAGACCGTCACCCTCTCCCTCATCTATTCGCCGGCCGCCATCCTCCTTCTGGCCCGCGTCCGGCTCCACGTCCCCCTGCCAAAGGCCTGGAACGAGGTCGCGGCCCTGAAGCTCCAGGATGGTCTCGAGCGCCTGGAGCTCGTCCAGCTGGCCCTTTTCGCGCTCATCACCCTGGGGATCCTGGCCCACAGCACCTTCCGGGCACCGAGCATCCTCGTTAAGAAACAACTCCGGCTCATCGTTTACGGCCTGGCCTTCGGGATCCTGCCCTCGATGGCTTTTTATGTCATCCCCTTCATCATCGGCCGGGTCCCGTCCACGGGCGCAGAGCTCACGATCCTCCTCCAGGCGCTCGTCCCCCTGACCTTCACCTACTCCATCTCTCGCTACAAGCTCGTCGACATCGAGGTCATCCTCAAGAAGGCGGCGACCCTGATCTTTTCTTTCTTCGTCATCGCTTTTCTCTATTTCATCATCATCTCCCAGACGACGCTCATCTCGGAGAACCGCCTCAAGATCGCGGTCATGGTGGTCATCGCCATCATCCTCGGGGCCACGCTCTTCACCCCCCTCAAGAAGCTCTTTCAGACCCTCCTCGACCGGGCCATTTATCGGAAGAGCTACGAGTACCGGAAAACGCTGATGTTCATCAGTCGGGAGCTCAGCCGGGAGCGGAACGTCCAGAAACTCGCCCAGTCGCTCCTCGAGGCGATCGCCAACGCCCTGTCCCTGAAGACTGTCGCGCTGCTTCTGGCCGATGAGAACGACCGGGCGTCCTTCGAGGTCCTGAGCTCACGGGGCTTGGAGTCCCCGCTTCCGGTCCGGATCGCCTTCGACGAGCCGATGCTTGCCCAGATGACGGGCAGGGACCATCTCTCCTCTTTCTCGCCGAGGGGTTCGAGCGCCCTCCAGGCGTCGCTGGACAGATTCGCCCGCCTGGGATTTTTCCATTTCCTCCCCCTCAAGGTCGAGTCCAAGATCATCGGCTGCCTCATCATGGGGAAAAAGGCGGACGGCTCGTTCCTCACGAGCGAGGATTGGGAGCTGATGACGACCATCTCAGGGTCGGCGGCCCTGGCCCTCGAGAACGCCGACCTTTACAGCCGGGAGAGCGTCCGGGCCATGGAGATGCAGCGTCTCAAGGACTACAGCGAGAACATCATCGAAAGCCTGACCGTGGGGGTCGCCGTCATCGACCAGGGAGGGCTTATCATCGGCTGGAACCGAGTCCTGGAGGACCAGATCGGATTGCGGAAAGAGGCGGCCCTCCGGAAAGGCCTCGAGGAGGTCCTAGGCCCCCAAACGTACTCGGCCCTCTTCCCACAGGAAACCCAGCAGGACTTCCGGCTCCTGAGCGAGATCACCCTCGAGATCCCCGGCGGGGGCAAGAAGATCTTCGACATCGCCAGGACTCCGCTCCTCGACAACGCCCTCCAGCCTTACGGGACCATCATTGTCTTCGAGGACATCACGGAAAAGATCAGCCTCCAGCAGCGACTCATGACCTCGGAGAAGCTCGCTTCGATCGGCCTCCTCTCGGCCGGCGTCGCCCATGAGATCAACACCCCCCTCACCGGCATCTCGAGCTACATCCAGATGCTGCAGAAGAAGCTGACCGACACGCACTACGCCCAGCTCCTGGAAAAGGTCGAGGCCCAGACCGACCGGGTCGCCCGGATCATCAAGAACCTTTTGGCTTTCGCCCGGAACCCCTCGGACACGTCCTTCCACCGGGTCAACATCAAGGAGAGCCTCGAGGAGATCCTGTCCCTCATCGACTACAAGCTCAAGAACATGAACATCCTCCTCGAGCTCGAGCTCAATCCGATCCCCCCCATCCAGGCCCAGGGCGAACGTTTGCAGCAGGTCTTCATCAACATCATCATCAACGCCCTCGACGCCATGCCCCAGGGCGGGACGCTCGGCATCCGGCTGACAGGAGCCGGCGACCAGGCGGTCGTCCGGATCTCGGACACCGGGACGGGGATCAAGCCCGAGCACCTGGCCCATATCTTCGACCCCTTCTTCACGACCAAGGGGATCGGCAAGGGGACGGGCCTGGGGCTCTCGATCAGCTACGCCATCGTCAAGGAGCACGAAGGCCACATCGAGGTTGAGAGCGAGGTCGGGAAGGGCTCCGTCTTCATCATCACCCTCCCCGCGGGGGCGAACGCCCGGCAAAAACAGGAAACTCTTCCATTCAGGACATGACCCATGAGCAGCAAAGGCATCATCCACGTCATCGACGACGAGCCCGTCATTCATGACGTCCTCGGCCAACTCCTGACCTCCGAAGGCTACGAGGTCGAGATCTCCTCCTCAGGGGAGGAGGGCCTGGGAAAATACGCCCCCCAATCCTGTGACGTCGTCCTCCTGGACCTCCTCATGCCGGGGATGGACGGGATCGAGGTCCTCAAGAGGATCAAGAAGATCGACCCCGCGGCCGCCGTCATCATCCTCACCGCCTATGGGTCCGTGGAGTCCGCCATCTCGGCCATGAAGATCGGCGCCCTGGACTACGTCCAGAAACCGTTCAAGCATGACGAGCTGCTGATGACGATCGAAAGGGCCGTGGAGCGCAGGCGGCTCCAGGAGGAGAACGTCCGGCTCAAAGATGAGCTCCGCCAGAAGTTCAGCTTCACGAACATCATCGGCAAGGGCCCCGCCATGCAGGCCGTCTTCGACCTCGTCAAGGCGGCCGCGCCGACCCGGAGCACCATCCTCCTCCAGGGAGAAAGCGGCACGGGAAAAGAGCTCGTCGCCCGGGCCATCCACCTGAACTCCAACCGCGAGGGCGAGCCGTTCGTCATCGTCAACAGCGGCTCCCTCCCCTCCGACCTCCTCGAAAGCCACCTGTTCGGCCACGTCAAAGGGGCCTTCACGGGGGCGGTGGCCCTCAAGAAGGGGCTCTTCGAGGCGGCCGACAGGGGGACGATCTTCTTCGACGAGATTTCGTCCATTAACCTCGAGACCCAGGCCAAGCTCCTGCGGGTCATGCAGGAGCGGGAGTTCATGAGGCTCGGCGGGACCGAGACGATCAAGGTCGACGTCAGGATCATCGCCGCGACGAACACGGACATCGAGGAGATGATCGCCCAGAAGACGTTCCGGAAGGACCTCTTCTACCGCCTGAATGTCATCAAGATCGAGCTGCCGCCGCTCCGGCGGCGGAAGGAGGACATCCCCCTCCTCGTCAGGCACTTCATCGAAATCTACGCCCGGGAGAACCGCAAGGAGGTCGAGGGCGTGAGCGAGGACGTCTTCGAAATCCTCGATGCCTACGACTGGCCCGGCAACGTCCGCGAGCTCGAGAACCTCATCGAGCGAGCCGTGGTTTTCTCTCGGTCCAAGATCATCACCCGGGAGTTACTCCCCCCCTTCCTCCTGACGAAAGAGGCCCTGCCCGAAGCCTGGCCGATCTCGCCCGAGGAGTCCCTGGACCTCCGGGAAAGGACCCAGGGCTTCCAGAAGAAGGTCATCCTGACGGCCCTCAAAAAAACCAAGGGGGTCCAGAAACAGGCCGCGAAGCTGCTCGGGGTCAAGCCGACGACCCTGAACGAAATGATCAAGAGGCTCGAGATCGACACGGAGGACGACGCGGCCTAAGCGGAAGCCGGGGGGCGCGCCGCCCGGCGGAGAACGGGCTCTAGGAGAATCTCCCAGGAACAGCCCGCCGGGGATTGATCCGGACCTTGTCGACTTTCCCCGGGACCGCCAGGACGATCTCCTGGCTGGGCTGGTCGATAACCGCCATTTCGGTGTGGATCTCGCCACCGGCCGTCCATTCGATCCAGAGAGGAAAGACGAAGCGGCCCTTGACCTGGTTCACCCGGATCTTCAGCCGGCTGCCTCCAGTGACCTTCTCCTCGGACCAGGACGTCTGGACGTTCGGCAGCTCGTAGGACCGAAACCAGCCCTCGAAGAAGTCCTTGAGGTCCCGGCCCGAAACACGCTCCATGGTCGCGATGAAATTCTCGGTGCTGGCCGCCTTGAACTTGAACTTCGCGTAGAACTCCTTCAGGCCGGCGAAAAAGGCGTCGCCGCCGAGAAGGTCCTGGAGCATGAACAGGACCAGGGCCGCCTTGTCATAGATGATGGCCTGGTAAGCGTCGAAATCGAAGAAGCTCAGTCGGGACCCGAGGGAGATGGGGCCCTTGGCAGACTTCTTTTCCGTCCATTGGGAGAACTTCTTGAGGATGGCGCCATAGGCCGTCTCCCCGTACTTCTCCCGGAGATAGGAGGCCGCCGCGAACTGGGCCAGGCCTTCGCTCAGCCACTGGTCCTTGTACGTGGCGAAGGAGACGCCTTGCCCCCACCACTGGTGGGCGATCTCGTGGGCCAGGAAATACTCGTCCCAGCCCGAGAGGTTGACCGCGTTGTTCGAAGTGACCGGGTAAGGATTGTCCCCGATCCAGGGGATCTGGTTCAGGACGACGAAAGACGCGGGGCTGTGGCCGCCGGCCACGGGGAAGAGCCTCGTGACGATGCTCAGCTTCTCATAGGGGAAGGGGCCGAAGGACCGGATGTAGTAGTTCAGGATGTCCTTGGCGTGGTCGAAGAGGGCGGGGTCGCTATCCATGATCTCCGTGGAGACAAGGGTCTCGACCGGGACCGGGTCCGTCCCTTCCTTGCGCCGGTCGAACTTCCCGACGATGAAGGACATATATCTGATGGGCGATCTCGTCTCGAACGCATATACGGAGCTTCCCGCCTTTTCGATCTCGACGACATCGCCCATCTCGTTCCAGGCGCCCCGCTCGACCATCTCACCGTTGGCCACACACTTGTACTCGGGCGGGATGACGAGCTTCAGCCGGGCCCGGAAATAAGTCTCCTCCGGAGGCGCGGGATACCAGAATCCCGCCTGGGAGAAGAGGAAGGTTTCGAAACGGGGCCGGAAGACCAGCTTGTCCCTGGAGACGGCCTGGAAGATGACGTCCGTCGCGGGCGCGGGCGGGATCATCCGCCCCCGGTAATAGACCTCGATCCAGGTCCCCTTCGCGATCGGCGGGGCGTCGATGAAATAAACATAAAGAAATTTCCTGAGTTTGTCCTGGGTGTAGAAGAGCTCACGTTTTTCCTGGTCACAGACCTTGAGGATTTCGAAGTCCGGGTTGAACCGGAATTTGAGGGAGTCCAGGTCATCGGTCCTGGGGACGATCGAGATCCGGGCCTTGGCCGACAGATAGGATCCGGAGGGCGAGTAGCTCAGGTCGAGCTTGTACTGGTCGATATCGTACTTTTCCACGAAGCTGACATAAAGCCGTTTGGCCTTCGGCTCATTGTCTTCGCCCGGGCTATAGAGGCTGATGATCCGTTCCTTGGAGCGATCGTACAGGTTCACCTCTTCTTCCGAAAACGGGTAATAGATGTAGCTCAGCTCGCCGGCCCGCCGTCCCCTGAAATCGAAAACGGCCTCTTCTCCCTGAGGCAGGAAGGACAGGAGCTCCTTGCCGAGGGAACTCTCGATCGTGAAGGAACGGGGATAGTTCCGGGAAAAAAGGCCGGCGGCCCGGTCCTTCTCGACCTGGGATACGGCCGGCAGCCCCTCGGCCCGGACGATCCGGATGTTGGAGGAGGCGAACGCGTCGGCGCACCGGACGAAGACGTAATCGACGTCGTCCTCCAGGAACCGCTTCTTGTAGAGGAGTTCCAGCTGGTGCTGTTCGATCGCGTCGGACGGGGAGAAGCGGACAGTCCCTTTCCCCATGATCAGAAAGGCCGTTTCGAGGCCGGGGATGTTGTCGTAAAAAATCGCGGCGTCGGAGAAAGCCAGGCGGATGTCACGGTGGCTGATGTCGACCGAGCGGACGTGCTCGGCCCGGTCCGAGGGGATCCTGATCTTGTACAGCGTGCTGATCGTCCCCAGGATGTCCTTGCCGACGACCGACCACCGCCCGTCCCGGTCGGCCACGGAGAGTTGCCAGGTTTCGATCATCACGGAGGTGGCGTTCTGGAAGTAAGCCTGGCAGTAGAGGCGCGTCACGACATCGTCTCCCGTTTTCTTGCCGGCCATTTTCAGTCTGACGGACTCCATCTTGAGATCGCCGAAGATGATGTTCAGCCGCTCCTCCTCGCCGGCCCGCAGGTCCGGGGCGAAAACGGCGAGATAGGAAGGGAGATCTTTTTTTTGGAGGAGGCCCTGGATCTGGGAGAAGAAGGCTTCGGGCGTCTGGGGAGGGGGCGGGGCGGTCTGCCCGGCCCCGGAAAGGAGGGCCGGAAGCCACAGCCAGAAGAGGAGTCCTCGGACGACGGTTTTTCTCACGGCCATGACCATTATATCAAAGGGGAGGAATTTGTCCTGCATCGTTCCCTGCTCCTGCCGACAACTTAAAAAGCATATTTTATGCCAAGAAGCGGGCCGGTCCCCTCTTCTGAACCAAGAGGGGGGTAAGGGTCTACGGGAAAAAAGAACGCCCTTATTTTGACCGGCTGTAAAGGAGCTTTACAGCCGTGCTACGTCTTGAGCCGCCGACCCAGGGTCTTTTCGACGTCCTCGACCTTGCCCTGGATCCTGCCCCTGGCCCGATCCCGGTCGTCGATCGTGATATGGGTGTAGACACGGCTCGCATCCTGCCTCATCTTCCGGTGGCATTCCTTGATGAGGCCGAAGACGTCGTCCCACTCCCCCTCGACGATGGTCCCCATGGACGTCAGCTGGTAGGGAAGCCCGCTGCGGTCGATAATGTCGATGACCTTGGCCACTAACCCCGCCAGCTCTTCACCCTCCCCGATGGGCACGACGCTGAATTCGACGATCATTGCGGCCCGCCTTTCCGGTCCAAGTCTTTGTCCTAGCCCTTCGTCCCGCCCCCCCGCCTCAGATGTTCTTCCCAGGTGATGAAGCTGTGATAGAAGATCTCGTCCCCTTCGTCGATCCCCCGGGTAATCTCCGTGATGTGGGACGTTTCCGCCTTGAAGGCCTCGACCGCGTAGACGACGGCTTTGTCGGGTTTGACCTTGGCCCCGCACGTGTAGATGTCCAGGGCAGCGTAGCCCATTTCAGGCCAGGTGTGGGTCGAGATGTGTGACTCGGAGATGACGACGACGCCGCTCACCCCGTGCGGCGGAAACTTGTTGAACGAGATCGACCAGACATGGGCCCCGGCGATCTCCGCGGCTTTCACCAGGATCTGCTGGACCTTCTCGACACTCCCGATGATCTTCGGGTCGCAGCCGGACGCCTCCACGATGTAGTGGTGGCCGATCGGGAAATGGGTCGTTTTCGTCATCGCCTGCTCCTTCGCGGTTCTTAAAATTTGATTATGGCACAACTGCGGATTCTGTCAAGAATCCATAGTCGGGCTCCGGAGGTGGCCTCAGCCTTCTCCGAAGCCCAAGTCCCTCGAAGGACGCTTCGGGAAGGCTAGACCGCGACGCGGCGCTCCTCTTTCACGACATTGAGGACGATGTGGGTCACGGTCCGGTCGACGAAGGGGAAGCCCAAGAGCTTCTTGATAAACCGGTTGAGGTCCTCCCGGTCCTTGAAATAGCCGATGATGAAGGAGTCCCACTCGCCGGTGACGTCATAAACGGCCGCCACGCGCGGGTCCTGGGCGAATTTTTTCTGCGTCTCGAGGAGCTTGCCCTTCGAGATGCGGACGGCGATGATGGCGATCAGGTTGATCCCGAAGTACTCGGGGTTCACGACCGGGACGTAGCCCTTGATGGCCCCGGCCGCCTCCAGCTTTTTGACCGTGTTGATGACGGCCGTGGCCGAGGTCCCGACCTCCTTGGCCACCTCCCGGAAGCTCTTCCGGGCGTTGGCGTTCAGGGCCCAAACGATTTTGCGGTCCAGTTCATCGATCATAGGCTTTCCTCCAATAATCATCATTATTCACACATTTTAAATCAATTGTCAACTAATTATTATAATATCTTGACATTTGATACCTATTAATGTAAGTATCTTGACATACTAAATTAGCGAAAGAGAGGTCTGAACATGGCAATGCCAGCGACAAGCTCCCTCAAAGCGTTCGGCATGCGGGACGAGAAGGACGTCCTCGGCGCCGTCCTGGACCCCGGCCACGAGATCGAGTTCATCCGTATCGTCTTCCCCGATATCCTGGGCCGGCCCATGGACTTCGCGATCCCGGCGAGCGAGCTCGAAAAGGCGTTCTCGGAGGGCAAGGGCTTCGACGGCTCCTCGGTCGCGGGGTTCGTCCGGATCGAGGAGAGCGACCTGGTCATCAAGCCTGACCCGAGGACCTTCCGGCTCCTCCCCTGGGTGTACAAGGGCTTCGAAGAAGGCGTCCGCTGGCGCGAGGCGGTCATTTTCGGGGACATCCTTACGCCCGAGGGGAAACCCTATGTCGGCGACAGCCGGGCCGTCCTCAAAGAGACCCTTGCGAAGGCCCGCAAGGGGATCGGGATCGAGGATTTCAAGTGCGGCCCGGAGCTCGAGTTCTTCATCTTCCCGTCGAGCGAGGAGCCGGTGCCGACGGACGTCGGGGGCTACTTTTTCAGCGGCCGCTACGGGGAGATCCGGAAGGAGATCCAGCTCCTCCTCCACAAGATGGGCATCGAGACCGAGTACGACCATCACGAAGTCGCCCAAAGCCAGCACGAGATCGACCTCCGTTATCTCGACGCCCTGGAAATGGCCGACACGGGCATGATCTTCCGTTACATGGTGAAAAAAGTCTGCCGGATGCATGACCTCTACGCGACGTTCATGCCCAAGCCCATCAACGGCCAGAACGGGAGCGGGATGCACGTCCATCAATCCCTGTGGAAGGACGGTCAGAACCTTTTCTTCGACAAAAAGGGTTCGTATTATCTCTCCGACCTAGCCCGCCATTATATCGCCGGGGTCATGGCCCATGCCCGGGAGATCTCGGCCGTCCTCAGCCAGTGGGTCAACTCCTACAAGCGGCTCATCGAAGGGTACGAGGCTCCGGTCTATATCGCCTGGGGCCAGAAAAACCGGTCCGCCTACATCCGTGTCCCCGAATACCAGCCGGGCAAGGAGCGGGCAACGCGGATCGAGCTCCGCGCGGCCGACCCGGCCTGCAACATCTACCTGACCTTCGCCGTCATGCTGGCCGCGGGGCTCGACGGCATCCGGAAGAAGGAGAGCCTCGTCGACCCGGTCGAGGAGAACATCTACCACATGAGCGGGACGCGCCAGAAGAAATTCGAGATCCGGGTCCTGCCCAGGAACCTCGATGAGGCCGTCAGGCTCATGGAAAAAAGCGAGCTGGTCCGGGAAACCCTGGGAGACCACATCTTCCAGAAGCTCGTCGCCAACAAGAAGAAGGAAGTCGAGGAATACGGCAAGAACGTCTCCGGGGAGTTCGACAAGCAGGTCAGCGACTACGAGATCGAGCATTACCTTCCGTTCCTGTAAATTAAGCTGGAGGGGAGGCCACCCCCTCGGCCCAAATCGAGGAGTGTTGCCCGCCCTATTCCTTCTCTATATAATTCCGCCATGCGGTCGCGACCGCTCATGATCGACGCCGAAAGGAGACCGCGCATGAACCGAACTCCGAAAAAAGCCGCTCCTCCTGTCGTTCCAGCTCCGAAGTCGCGGGCATGGATCCCGGCCATCCTCCTCATCGCCGCCGTCCTGGTCTCCGTCTCTTGCGGGCGGAAGGAGGCGGTCCGGCCGGCGGACCTGATCCTGATGAACGGCGCGGTCTACACGATGGACAAGGCCCAGCCCTGGGCCGAGGCCGTGGCCGTGACGGCGGACAAAATCGTCTACGCGGGCCCGGCCAGGGGCGCCGGCCGCTTCAAGGGCTCCGGGACGAAAACGATCGACCTCGGCGGCCGGATGGTGCTGCCCGGCTTTCAGGATTCCCACATTCACCTCATCGAGGGCGGAATCGAAACCAGCCAGTGCAACCTCGGCGGTCTCCAGACCAGGGAGGCCGTCTTTGCCGGGATTAAGGATTATGCGGCCAGCCGCCCCGATGAGAAATGGATCACCGGCGGCCGCTGGGAGCTGCCGGTCTTCCCCGCGGCCAACCCGACCAAGGAGGACCTGGACAAGCTCGTTCCCGACAGGCCGGCCTGCCTGAGCGCGGCCGACGGCCATTCGGCCTGGGTCAATTCGAGGGCCCTGAAGATCGCGGGGATCACCAGGGATACGCCCGACCCCGCGGGCGGCCGGATCGAGCGCAACCCGAAAACCGGCGAGCCGACGGGGACCCTGCGGGAGAGCGCTGGGGGTCTCGTCGAGGAGCACATCCCGGAGCTCGGCGCCGACGCTTATATAAAAGGATTAAGGGCGGGGCTCGAGATGGCCCGCCGGTTCGGCATCACCTCGATCATCGAGGCCAACGCCGGCGAAAAGATCCTGGGCGCCTATTCCGCCCTCGATAAGTCCGGGGAATTGACCCTCCGGGTCCTGGCCTCGCTCCATGTCGACACAGACAAGGGGCCGTCGGAGGTCGACCGCCTGGTCAAGCTGCGGGAGACATATCGGGGTCCTCATCTCAGGGCCACGACGGCCAAGATCTTCGCCGACGGAGTCATCGAGTCCCATACGGCCGCCCTCCTCGAGCCCTACCTTGGCCGGCCCGGAGACCGGGGGCTGCCGCTTCTCGAGCCGGGGGCGTTCGACCGTCTGGCCATCGCCCTTGACGCGGCGGGCTTCCAGATCCACGTCCACGCCATCGGCGACCGGGCCATCAGGATGACCCTCGACGCCATGGAAGCCGCAGGACGGGCCAACGGGTTGAGGGACCTCCGCCACCACATCTGTCACCTCGAGCTCATCGACCCGGCCGACATCCCTCGGTTCAAGGCCCTCGGCGTCGTCGCCAATTTCCAGGCCCTCTGGGCCTATGCGGACCCCTATATCACCCAACTCACGATCCCGATCCTCGGCCCCGGCCGCTCCCGCTGGCTCTACCCGATCGGAAGCGTCGTCAGGACGGGGGCCGTCATCGTCGGGGGAAGCGACTGGTCGGTCTCATCCGCCAATCCCCTCGACGCGATCCAGGTGGCCGTGACGCGGCGCGACCCGGAAGGTCCCCCGGGGCCCGCCTGGATTCCCGAGGAGATCGTCGACCTGCCGACCATGCTCGCGGCCTACACGACGAACGGGGCCTACTTGAGCCACGAAGAGACCGCCCGGGGCTCCATCGCGCCGGGCCTGACCGCCGACCTCATCGTCCTTGACAGGAACCTTTTCAAGATCCCGGCGTCCGATATTCACAAGGCCAAGGTCCTGCTGACGCTCTTTGAAGGGAAGCCCGTCTTTCGCGCCCTCTCCTTCTGAGAAACGGGGGACGGTCCTGTTTTCCCGTCTTCGTTCGAGCCGGAATTTCCCGCAGAGCTGGGAAAAAACAGGACCGTCCCCTTTTTTCTCTGCGGCGGCGGTTGACTCCGGGGCTCTCCGGGTTTATCTTATTAGAAGGATAGATGTATGAGGAGGGGGTAAGATGTATGCACGGGTAACGATACTGGCCGCAAAGAAAGGGAAAGCGGAGGAGGCCGTCCGGATTTATAAAAACAGCGTCCT
The DNA here is from genome assembly GCA_049512315.1 of Candidatus Aminicenantales bacterium. Lineage (GTDB taxonomy): Bacteria > Acidobacteriota > Aminicenantia > Aminicenantales > Saccharicenantaceae > DATKJS01. Next base: position 49,833 of record JBEKXF010000003.1, read on the forward strand.
TCCCGCCGCCAAGACCCAGAAAGGATACCAGGGATCGTATGTCCTGGTGGACTGGAAGGGGGATAAGGGCGTTGTCGTGACATTCTGGGAGAGCGAAAAGGTCGCCACGGCCAACGAAGAGAACCGATATTACCAGGAGCAGCTCATCAAGTTCATGAACATCCTGGCGTCCCCGCCCATCCGCGAGGGCTACGACGTGGCCATCGAAGATCCCATCCGATAGAGGCCGAGTCCGCGTCTCCGGCCTTATTTACTGATTCCCTCCGGTATGCTATAACATACATTCGGTTAAGCCGGATCCATATGGACATCGCATCGACAATCATCCAGATCTTCGTGGTCTTCTTCGCGATCACGATCCACGAGGCCGCCCACGGCTGGGCAGCCCAGAAAATGGGGGATCCGACCGCCTACGCCGCGGGCCGCGTGACGCTGAATCCGCTGGCCCACATCGACCTCATCGGGACCATCATCCTTCCCCTCGTCCTCATCCTCGCCCACCAGCCGGCCTTCGGCTGGGCCAAGCCCGTCCCCGTCAACGCCTACAACCTGCGCCACCCTCGCCGGGATTACCTGTGGGTTTCCTTCGCCGGGCCCATCGCGAACCTGGCGGCGGCGGCCGCCGCGCTCGTCCTTTTCCTCGCCTTGAAGACTCTCACCTCGAGGGTCCCGGGCACTTCGTTCCTCGCCAAACCCATCGGCGGACTGTTCCTGATCCTGATCTTCACCATCCTGATCAACATGTCCCTGGCGATCTTCAACCTCATCCCCGTGCCACCCCTCGATGGAAGCGGGATCCTCTCCGGCCTCCTCTCCGATTCAGCCGCCGCGAAATACGACCGCCTCCGCCCCTACGGCCTGATCGTCATCATCATCCTCGTCTATACAAATGTCCTCACGTACATCTTCAGTCCCGTCCAGCGCCTGATCCAGTACCTGATCCGATAGCATGCCCGAAAACGCCCCCGACACCATCCCGATCGAAGACATCCCGGCCGGGCCCGTCTCCGTTGAGGCCCGGGACGGCTACCAAGTCCGGCTCGATATCTTCGAGGGTCCCCTCGACCTCCTCCTCTTCCTCATCCGGAAGAAAAAGATCGACATTCACGACATTCCCATCGCCGCGATCACCCGCGACTACCTCGACTACCTCAACGGAAAGGGCCAGATCAACCTCGACCGGGAGGCCGAGTTCCTGTTCATCGCCGCCCTGCTCATCTACATCAAGTCCCAGATGCTCCTCCCCCGCGAGACCGACCTGGCCGAACAGGAGGACCCACGGCAGCTCCTCGTCAACCGCCTCCTCGAATACCAGAAGATCAAGGCGGCCTGCTCCCTCCTCCGCGAAAGGGAGGAGGACCAGATCCTCCAGTGGAAGCGGACCTTCCTCCCGCCCTTGCCCGGCGAGAGCGAGCTCGATTTCGCGGAGGTCTCGCTCTTCGACCTAGCCGAGTCCTTCTTCCTCATGATGAAGCGGAGGTCCGCGGAGGACACCCGCGTTATCCGGGGCCGGGACGTCTCCTACGAGGAGAAGATGAAGGAGCTCTTCGGCCTCCTCCGGGACGGGCAGGTCCTGGATTTCTTGGCCTATTTCGCGACCCAGGAATCTCTCGAAGAGGCCCTGGTCTCCTTTTTCTGCCTTCTCGAGCTCGTCAAATCCCGGCAGGCCGTCGCCGTCCAGGACGAGCTCTTCCAGACCATCCGGGTTTGGCTCTGCAAAGACGCGCGCAGGACGGGACATCATGAGTAGCGATCTGAAGAACATCATCGAAGCCCTGGTCTTCATTTCCCAGGAGCCGCTGACCCTCGTCCGGATCAAGGCCGTTCTCGAGGGCGCGCCCGACGAGGAGGTCCAGGCCGCCACGGACGAGCTTCTCCAGGATTACGCCGCAGCCGGACGGGGGATCCAGGTCGTCCATACGGGCGGCGGCTATATCCTCTCGACCCGGCCGGAGCATGACCGCTGGGTCCGCAGGCTCCTCCAAATCGAGCGGAAGAACAAGCTCTCGTCGGCCGCGCTCGAAACGCTCTCCGGGATCGCCTACCATCAGCCCGTGACCCAGGCCGAGATCTCGGCGATCCGGGGCGTCGATTCGACCTACACCCTGAAGACGCTCCTCGAAAAAAAGCTCATCAAGATCATCGGCCGGAAAAAGGCCCCGGGGAACCCGCTCGTCTACCGGACCTCGGAGCGCTTCCTCCAGTACTTCGGGCTCAACAGCCTCGACGAGCTACCCTCGGAGGAGGAGATCGGGAAGATCCTCCAGGAGGAGAAATCGTCCGAGGGATAGCTCCTAAGTATCGATTCCGCCTATACTTAGAGTTGACAAAGGGGGGCGCCTCAGATAGGATAGGTCATTCTTCTCGGATCGTAGAAACATGGAAATCATCATAGCCGAAGAGAGCGGACTCTGCTACGGCGTCAAGCGGGCCCTGACCATGGCCCGGCGCACCCGCCGGGTCAAGTCCGGCAAGGTCGTGACCCTCGGGGACCTCATCCATAACCCCCGGGTCGTCGCCAACCTCGCGGCCGAGGGCATCGAGTCGGCGGAGGAGCCGGACGAGGTCCGGCAGGGCACCGTCATCATCCGGAGCCATGGGGTCTCGCCCGAGATCTACCGCCGCCTCCGGCGCCGGAAGATCGACGTCGTCGACGCCACCTGCCCTATCGTTCGGAAGATTCAGCGGCTCGTCGAGGCCCTGGCCCGGAAGGGACGGGAGGTCGTCATCGTCGGCGACCGCAACCATCCGGAGACGCGCGGCCTCCTCGGCCACAGCCGCGGCAAGGGCGTCGTCGTCGAGGACGAGGCCCAGGCGCGCGCGCTCCCCTCCCGGAAGGCGCGGGCCGTCCTGGCCCAGTCGACGCACGACCTCGGGTCCTTTCGGAGGGTCGCCGCCGCCCTGGTCGAAAAGACCCGGGAGCTCACCGTCTACAATACCATCTGCGATTCGACCCTGACCCGGCAGAGGTCGACGTCCGATCTGGCCGGCCGGGTCGACACGCTGTTCATCGTCGGCGGCCGGACGAGCTCCAACACGACCCGGCTCTACGAGATGTCCAAGCGCATCCAGCCCCGGACCTTCTTCATCGAGAACGCCACGCAGATCACCCCGGCCATGCTCCGGGGCGCGAAGACGATTGGGATTTCCGGAGGGGCCTCGACCCCCCCCGAGGCGGTCCAAGAAGCCGTCGACGCCATCGAACGGAGCTTCCAACAGAATCCAGCGAGGGAGTAAACGTGCCATGACCGATCCAGCCAAACACCCGGACCGCGATGACAAGATGTCATCCGAAGACTACGAACACCTGCTCGACCGCTACCAGTTCAGCAACCAGGAAATCACCCTGGGGAAGATCATCAAGGGCCGGGTGATCAAGAAGACCGCCACCCATATTCTCGTCGACATCGGTTTCAAGACCGAGGGGGCCATCCCTCTCGAGGAATTCCAGGACCCCAAGGCCCTAGCCGAGCTCCGGCCCGGGAGCGAGATCGAGACCATGCTCGAGAGGACGGACGTCAAGGACGGCTACCTGGTCCTGTCCAAGAAGCTGGCGGACAGCGTCCGGGCCGTCGACCTCCTGGAAAAGGCCTACACGCACAACACCTGGGTCACCGGCACGATTGTGGACAAGACGCGCGGCGGCTTCAACGTCAACGTCGGCATCCTCGCCTTCCTCCCCGAGTCCCACCTGGACATCAAGCCCGTCAAGGACCCGTCGTCCCTGATCGGCCAGAGCCTCAAGTTCAAGGTCATGAAGTTCGACCGCAAGAGCGAGAACGCCGTCCTCTCCCGCAAGCTCCTCCTCCAGGACGAACGGGAAAAGAAGAAACGGCAGATCTTCGGCCACATCGCCAAAGGCCAGAAGATCGCCGGGCGCATCCGGACGCTGACCAACTTCGGCGCCTTCGTCGATATCGGCGGCATTGAGGGCCTTCTCCACGTCTCGGACATGTCCTGGGGGAGGATCAATCACCCGTCCGAGCTCCTGGCCGTCGGCCAGGAGGTCGAGGTCGTCGTCCTCGACTTCAACGAGAAAGACGAGAAGATCTCCCTCGGCCTCAAGCAGCTGACCCCCGATCCTTGGGCCAACATCGCCGAGAAATACAAGGCCGGCCAGAAGATCACGGGCAAGGTTTCGAGCCTGACGGACTTCGGCGCCTTCGTCGAGCTCGAAAAAGGCGTCGAGGGGCTCGTCCATATCTCCGACCTGACCTGGTCCCGGAAGCTCGTCCACCCCAAGAAGGTCCTGGCCCCCGGGCAGGAGGTCGTGGTCAGCATCCTCGAGGTCAATCCCACCACCAAGCGGATCTCCTTGGGCCTCAAGCAAGCCTCCCCCCACCCGCTCGAGATCTTCAAGCAGAAGCACGGGATCGGGGCCCGGGTCAAAGGCCCCGTGACGAGCCTGACCGACTTCGGCGCCTTCGTCGAGGTCGAGAAGGGCATCGAGGGGCTCGTCCATATCTCCGACATCAGCTGGGAGAAGATCAAGCACCCGTCCGAGAAGCTCCAGGTGGGCCAGGAGGTGGAAACCCTCGTCCTCAACATCGACGTCGAACGCCAGAAGGTCTCGCTCGGGATCAAGCAGCTCGAAGGCGACATCTGGGAGGATTTCTTCAGCCGGCAGCAGGTCGGCGACATCATCAAGGTCAAGATCGTCCGGATCACGGACTTCGGCGTCTTCGTCGAGATCGTCCCCGGGATCGATGGCGTCGTGTTCACCTCCGAGCTCGACGAGAAAAAGATCGAGAAGCCGTCCGACGGATTCGCGGCCGGCGAGGAGCGGAACGCCAAGATCATCCGGCTCAACCCCAAGGCCAAGAAAATCTCCCTGAGCTTCAAGCAGGCCCAGTTCGACATCCAGAAACAGGAGTTCCAGAAGTACATGGACTCCCAGGACGACCGGATGACGCTGGGCGACATCATGAAGGATCAACTGAAGGATCTCAACGCTTTGAAACGAGGAACCAAAAAGGAGGGCTCTCATGATAAAAGCTGACCTGATCAACAAGATTTCCCAGGAGCTGAGCATCCCCAAGCAGGAGGCCGAGGAAGGCGTCAACCTCTTCTTCGAAACGATCCGCGAGGCCATCCTCAAGGGGGAGGAGATAGAGATCCGCGGCTTCGGGAGCTTCCGCTTCCGGAAGCGGACCTCCCGCTCCGGGCGCAACCCCCGGACGGGCGAGCCGGTCAAGGTCCCGCCGAAGAAGGTCCTCTACTTCAAGCCGAGCAAGCTCCTCAAGGAGATGATCAATAAATAATGCGCTATCTCACCGCGCCCTGGCGGGCGGGCTACGTCCGGAAGGCCCTGAGCCTGAAGGCCTGCATCTTCTGTGAGGCCTTGAAGGCCGGCGACGACCGGGAGGCGACCATCCTCTTCCGGGGCCGCCGCAACTTCATCATGCTCAACCGCTACCCCTATACGCCGGGCCACCTGATGATCGCCCCCTGCCGGCACCTGGCGGACTTCGAAAAAGCCCGGCCGGAGGAAAGCGCCGAGCTGGCCGACCTCCTCCAGGTTGCTCTCCGGGTTCTCGGCGCCTGCTACAAGCCCCACGGCTTCAACATGGGAATGAACCTGGGGAGAAGCGCCGGCGCCGGGGTCGCCGGTCATTACCATGTCCACGTCATCCCCCGCTGGACCGGGGACTCGAACTTCATGCCCCTGGTCGGCGGGACCCGGGTCTTCATCGAAGACCTGGATACGACCTATGAACAGCTGCGTCCTCTTTTCGAGAAAGAGAGGGAGCGGAGAGAACGGGCGGGACGGTGAACGAGGCCGCCCGCGACCGATTTGAGGTGTACCTATGCTGAAGACCATGAGAAAAAACGTGAAAGCGCTGAAGCCCATCCTCTGGATCATCGTCGCCACGTTCATCATTTCCATCTGGGCTATCTGGGGCGGCGCCGGCCGGCTCGGCGAGGCCAACCGGACCAACGCGCTGGCCACCGTGGGCAGGGAGCAAATCTCCTCCGACGAGTATTACCAGAGCCTCCGGCAGCGCCTCGAGGCCATGAAGAAGCAGTACAGCGGGCTGAACCAGAACCTCATCCAACAGCTCAACATTCCCCAGCAGACCCTCGAGCAGCTCGTCCAGCAGCGGCTCCTCCTCCAGATCGCCCGGGACAAGGGACTCCGGGCCACGGACGAGGAGGTCCGGGCGAGGATCATGTCCTACCCCGTTTTCCAGAGGGACGGGAAATTCGTCGGCTTCGCGGATTACAAGAGGGTCCTCGACTACAACCACATCCCTCTCAAGGAGTTCGAGGACAACCTGAATCAGGACGTCCTCGTCAACAAGGCCATCCGCTACCTCACGGCCGGGATCATCGTCACGGACGACGAGGCCTGGGAGAGCTACCGGAAGCAGAACGATTCGGCCAAGATCGAATACCTGGTCTCCGAGACCTCCGGGGTCGAAATGAAAGACAAGCCCTCCGAGGCGGCGATCCAGGCCCGGTTCGCCAAGAACCCCTCGGCCTACAGGGTCCCGGAAAAGCGGACCGCCGACTACGTCTTCGTGAAGACTGACGACGCCAAGAAGGACGTCAAGGTCGAAAGCTCCGATATCGAGAAATACTACAAGGGCAACGTCAGCCAGTTCAGGGATCCGGAGAAGCTCCGGGTCAGCCGGATCTGGCTGCCCTACACGGCCAAGGACAAGGAGGCCATCCTGGCCCAGGCACGGGACGTCGTCAAGAAGGCCCAGGGGGGGTCGGATTTCGCCGAGCTGGCCAAGACCTACTCCAAGGACGACAAGGCCAAGGCCGGCGGCGACTGGGGCCTCGCGGACTGGCGGTCCTTGTCGGCCAAGGAGACCGAGGCCGCCGGGAAGCTCGACCAGGGCAAGATCTCGGATGTGGTCGACGCCGACACCGGCGCGGCCATTCTCAAGGTGACCGAAAGGACGCCGGCCGTAACCAAGGCCCTGGCCGAGGTGAGCGCGACCATCAAGACCATCCTCGAGGACCAGAAGGCCCGGACCCTCGTCGCCGACAGGGTCCAGAGGATCGAGAAGCTGGCCCGGAAAGAGAAGAGCCTCGATCTGGCTGTCCAGAAGGAGGGCCGCAAGATCGCCTCGACGGGGGCCCTCAAGAAGGGCGACGCCCTCGGGGACTTCGATAGCGCTGGTGCCGTGAGCGAGGCTCTCTTTTCCCTCAAGGGCAAGGATATCTCGTCGCCGATCTACACCTACACCGGCGCGGGCCTGGCCCAGCTCCAGAAGGTCGAGGCCGAACGGCCGGCCAAGCTCGAGGAGGTCCGGGACGAGGTCGAGAAGGACATCCTCGACGGCCTGAAAAAGGAAAAAGCCCTGGAAAAGCTCCGGGAGATCACGGTGAAGCTCAAGGACGACTGGAACGCCGAGGCCGGCAAGCTCAAACTCGAGTACAAGACCGTCGAGACCCACAAGCGCGAGCAGTACCTGAGCCTGGTCGGGGAAAATCCGGAGATCGACACCCTCGTCTTCACGCTCCCCCTGAAGAAGGTCAGCGATCCCGTCCCCGTCGAGAACGGCTACGCGATCTTCCGCGTTCTCGACAGGAAGGAGACGATCCGGGCCGATTTCGACAAGAACAAGGCCACGGAGCGCGAGACGCTCCTCGACCAGAAGAAGAACAAGTTCCTCCAGTCCTTTATGGCCCAGGCCCGGGAGGAGAAAAAGGTCCGGGTCAACTCCGACCTTTACCTCAAGATGACGAACGAGCTCCTGTCCAAGTACACGGGAGAGCAATAAGTCTCATCGCCTGCGTTTCAAATACGGCATTTCTTATTTGAAAGGAGAGCGAGATGGAGACGTCCAAGACATCCCTCCCCCCTGAGGCCTACCAGGAGCTCCCTCCCGGCCAGGTCTACAAGCCCTTCGTGCCGGCCGACGCGGTCATCCCGGAAGTCACGCTCCGGTCCGTCCTCTGGGGCTTGTTCATGTCCCTGTTCTTCACCTTTTCGATCGCCTACCTAGGGCTCAAGGTGGGGACGGTCCCGGAAGCCGCCATCCCCGTGGCCATCCTGGCCGTCGGCATCGGCTATGTCTACAAGCGGAAGAGTACGATCCTCGAGAACGTCATCCTCCAGTCGATCGGCGCCGCCTCGGGGGCCCTGGTGGCGGGCGCCATCTTCACCATCCCGGCGCTCTACATCCTGGGGCTGCCCACGGACATCGTCAAGATCTTCCTCTCGACGTTCCTCGGCGGCTGCCTGGGGATCCTCTTTCTGATCCCGCTCCGGCGCTACTTCTGCCAGGAGCAGCACGGCAAGCTCCCCTTCCCGGAGGCCACGGCCACGACCGAGATCCTGGTCTCCGGCGAATCCGGCGGAAAACAGGCCTGGGCCCTCATTCTGGGTGTCGGAATCAGCGGCGTTTATGAGTTCCTGGCCATCGGCGTCCGGGCCTGGGACGAGCTCATCAATTTCCGCTTCCTGTCTTTTATGGACAACCTGGCCGTCAAGACCAAGATGGTCCTCAAGCTCGACGCCCTCTCGGCCTTCCTCGGCCTCGGCTACGTCATCGGGCTGCGTTACAACGCGGTCATCGTGGCGGGGGGGCTCCTGTCGCACTTCGCCTTCATCCCGGCCATCTGGTTCCTCGGCCAGCACCTCCCCGGGGCCCTGTACCCCGGCAAGATTCCCATCCCCGAGATGAGCGAGGTCCAGATCTTCAGCACCTACGTCCGGAACATCGGTATCGGCGCGATCTTCATGGCCGGCGTCCTCGGCATCATCAAGTCCATGCCGGTCATGATCAAGTCGTTCTCCCTGGGCTTCCGCGAGATCTTCAAGGGGAAGAAGGCGGGGGCGGCGGCGGAGCTGAGGACGGACCGCGATCTCAAGATGAAGACGATCATCATGGGCCTCCTAGCCACGGCTGCCGGCCTCTTCCTCTATTTCCTCTGGATCTCGAACCTCAAGCTGGCCATCATCGGCGTCCTGATCTGCATCCTTCTCTCGTTCCTTTTCACGACGGTCGCCGCCTACGCCATCGCCATCGTCGGGACGAACCCGGTCTCGGGCATGACCCTGATCACGATCATCCTTTCGAGCGTCGTCCTCCTCGGGGCAGGCTTGTCGGGGGAACAGGGGATGGCCGTCGCCCTCCTCATCGGGGCCGTCGTCTGCACGGCCCTGTCGATCTCCGGGAGCTTCGTCACCGACCTCAAGATCGGCTACTGGCTCGGGGCGACGCCCCGCAACCAGGAGCGGTTCAAGTTTACGGGCGTCCTCATCTCGGCCCTGACCGTGGGCATCGCCATCTACATCCTGGACAAGGCCTTCTCGTTCCAGAGCGGGACCCTGGCGGCGCCCCAGGCCAACCTGATGGCGACCGTCATCAAATCGATGATGTCGCGCGAGCCCGTGACCTGGCTCCTCTACGCAATCGGGGCCTCGGTCGCCCTCGTCGCGGAGCTGGCCAAGGTGCCGCCCCTGGCCTTCGCCCTGGGCATGTACCTGCCGCTGCCGCTGACGACCCCGCTTCTCGTCGGCGGCTTCATCTCTCACCTGGTGAAGAGCTCGACGAAGGACAAGGAGCTCGGCGAGCGGCGGAACAACCGCGGCACGCTCATCTCCTCCGGGTTCATCGCCGGAGGCGCCCTGATGGGCATCGTCCTGGCCGTCCTCAAGCTGACCAGGCTCGACCACTTCGTCAGCCTCGGGGTCCCGATGGTCCTCGAGAACGGGCGCTGGGTGGACGGCACGCCCGCGGCCTGGTTCACGGGATATGGCCAGATCATCAGCCTCGTCGCGTTCGTCCTGCTCTGCAGCTTCGTCTATTGGGACGCGCGACGGACGAAATAAAAAGGAACGGAGGTCCATCATGAAACCGAATAAACTTTACTCGGCCGCCGACCGGGCCATCAACCAGGCCCTGCGGCTCCGGCCCGGAGAGAAATTCCTCCTGGTCACGGACAAGCAGAAAATGGAGATCGCCGAGGCCCTCGCCTACTACGCCAAGCAGGCCGGGGCCGAGACGACGACCTACCTCATGACCGAGACGCTGCGGCCCATCACCGGGCCGACACGGCAGTTCAAGGAGCTGATCCGCACCGCCTCGGTCACGGTCTACATGCTCGAGGGCCGGTTCGCCGAAAAGCCCTTCCGGGGCTTCATGGTCTCGGCGGGCGGCAAGTCCGGGCGGATTTGCATGATGCCCGGCCTGACCCGGGACATGATGGAACGGCTCGTCAACATCGACTTCTCGGAGATGGACAAGTTCACCAAGAAAGTCATGCGGGCCATGAAGGACGCCGACGACGTCGTCGTCGAGAATCCGGCGGGCACGCACATCGAGTTCAGCGTCAAGGGCCGCGCCTGGGACAACGACAACGGCGACATCAGCAAGAAGCACATGCACGGGAACCTGCCGGCCGGCGAGTGCTACACGGCCCCCGTCGAGGAGACGTTCACCGGGAAGATCGTCATCAGCCTCATCGACGACAAGCTCGGCCACGGGGAGATGACGTTCAAGCACGGGAAGCTCGTGGACTTCAAAGGCAAGGGCATTGCCGAGGTCATCAAGACGGTCGGCTCGGACGAGACGGCCAGGATCATCGGCGAATTCGGGATCGGCACGAACAAGGGGGCCAAGATCTGCCCCAACATGCTCGAGGCCGAGAAGGCCTTCGGCACGGTCCACTTCGCGATCGGCGACTCCTACGGCATCGGCAAGAACAAGAGCAAGTACCACTTCGACGCCCTCGTCGATAAGGTGACGATCAAGGCGAAAGGCAAATACGTCGCGAAGAACGGAAAATTCCTCATTTGAAATACGACTTCGACAAGCTCGTTGACCGGAACGGAACGGAATCCTTGAAGTGGGTCTATCCCCGCAAGGTCCTCAAGGTCGAAGACGCGATCCCGATGTGGGTCGCGGACATGGACTTCGAGGCGCCGCCGGCGGTCGTCGAGGCCATCCGCCGCCGGGCCGCCCACGGGATTTACGGCTATCCGCTCGTGCCCCCGTCCTTCTGGCAGGCCGCGATCGACTGGCTCAAGCGGCGGCAGGGCTGGGAAGTGGCGAAGTCGTGGATGGCCAAGACGCCGGGCATCGTCCCGGCCCTCAACTATTGCGTCCGTTCCTTCACCAAGCCGGGCGACCCCGTGATCATTCAGACACCCGTGTATTTTCCCTTCTATCACGCCGTTGAGAACAACGGGCGCCGCGTCGTGCGGAACCCTCTGCGGTTCGACGGCCGACGATATACCATGGACCTCGACGACCTCGAGAGAAAGATCGACGCCCCCGGCCGGATGTTCATTCTCTGCAGCCCCCACAATCCGGTCGGCCGCGTCTGGACGCGGGAGGAGCTCGAGGCCCTGGGCCGGATCGCCGTCGCCCGGGACCTTCTCGTCATCTCGGACGAGATCCATGCCGACCTCATCTATCGCGGCCACAGGCATCATGTCTTCGCCGCGCTTTCCTCTGACCTAGCGAACCGCACGATCACCTGTATCGCTCCGAGCAAGACCTTCAACATCCCCGGCCTCTCGACGGCCGCCGTCGTCGCTTCCAACCCGACCCTGCTTAAAACCTTCGAAGACGAGGCGGAGCGGGCCGGGTTCGAGCTCGGCCAGGTCTTCGGGATCGTCGGCTTTGAGGCCGCCTACGCCCACGGGGAGGACTGGCTGGACGAGCTCCTGCCCTATCTCGAGGCGAACGTCGATCTCATGGAGAAATTCCTCGACGAGCGTGTCCCCGGCATCCGCCTCATCCGGCCGGAAGGGACGTATCTCGCTCTCCTCGACTGCCGGGGCCTCGGCCTCGAGCCCGCCGCGCTCAACGACTTTTTCCTGAAGAAAGCCCGCGTCTACTTCAGCGACGGGACGACCTTCGGCAAAGAACTTGAGGGCTTCGTCCGCATCAACTTCGGCTGCCCTCGGGCCCTGCTCCTCGAAGCTCTCGAGCGCATCGAGCAGGCCGTCAAAGACCTCGGTAAATAACCTTCCTTTAGGAGGTCTCCGATGCGTCCCACAAAAATGACTGGGAACCTTATTCTCGGGATCGCCACGGCTTCATTCCTGGTCTCCTGCCAGAAATCAAAGCCCCCGGCTCCCACTCAAGCCGGCGCGCTTGCAAAACGTGCCTCGCCAGGTACAATGGGACTCTCGTGACGGAGCGCCGCGATGGCCATTAAAGCGAAGCTGACGACGTTCGACACGACGATGATCGTCGTCAGCCTCATCATCGGCATCGGCATCTTCCGGACGCCGGCCATGGTCGCCACGGCCGCCCGCACCCCCGCCCTTTTCTATACCGCCTGGATTCTCGGCGGACTCGCCGGCTTCCTCGGCGCTCTGACCTTCGCCGAGATCGGCGGCCGCTTCCCGAAGCCCGGCTCCTACTACAAAGTCGTCGCCGAGAGCTACAACTCGATGGTCGCCTTCATGCTCAACTGGGCCAACGTCATCGTCCTCAACGGCGCCGGGGCCGCCGCGGTGGCCCTCATCGGGGCCGAATATCTGACCCCGATTGTCTTCCCGGGGACGACGCCCACCCGGCTCCAGGTCCAAGTCACCGCAGCCGTCCTCATGCTCATCCTCCTCACCATAAATTACCTCGGGATCAAGACGGGCGCTTGGGCCCAAAACGTCCTGAGCTTGCTCAAGATCGGGATGATCGCCGTCATCGTCGCGGGCGCGTTTGTTTCGACCAAGGCCCCCCTCACCGCTGGCTCGTTGCCCCCCGAGCGCTCCTGGTGGCTGGCCCTAGGCGCGGCCTTCATCTCGGTCTTCTACGCCTACGGCGGCTACCAGAACACCATCAACTTCGGGGCCGACGTCCAGAACGCCCGGCGCAATGTCCCGCGGGCCATCTTCTTCGGCATCCTCATCGTCCTCGCCTGCTATCTCGCCATCAACGTCGCCTATGTGAAGACTCTCGGCATCCCGGGCGTCGCCTCCGCCAAGCTCGTCGCCGCGGAGACGGCCCGGGCCACCTTCGGTGGCGCCGGCTGGCTCGTCGTCTCACTGGCGATCTTCCTCTCGGCCATGGGCTTCCTCAATGTCACCCTGATGCAGATCCCGCGGGCCTACTATGCCATGGCCGAGGATAAAACGCTCCCGGCAGCCTTCCAGAAGGTCAATCCAAAGACCCAGACCCAGGAATTCGGGCTGGCCTTCCTCGGCGGGCTGATCCTTCTTTCACTTTTCCTGCTCGGGACCTTCGAGAACATCATCAATTACGTCATGTTCCTCGACACGATCACCGTGGCCCTTGTTGCCTCGACGATCTTCGTCCTGAGGCGGAAGGCGCGCCGGGCGGGCGAGGAGTACACGGGCTACCGCGTCCCTCTTTATCCTATCGTCCCGATCGTCTTCATCGCCTTCCAGCTGACGGTGTCGGTGAACGTCCTCCTGAACAAGCCCCGGGAGGCCCTCTACAGCGCGCTCTTCTTCGCGGCCGGCTTCCCGGTCTTTCTCATCATGCGGCGGGTGAGCAGGAAGCGGCCGCAGTCTGAAGAGAAGATCCAAGATTAGCCCGCAAATTATTCTTATATTGTCGCTGCCAGCGGCCCCCTTCATTTGTCGGTTTTGGTAGAATAGAAGAAGGGAGGCATCCATGAAAAACGCGAGAAAGATCCGGAGGGTTCTCAAGAGCCAGCCGACGCTCGAGGGGGCGGGCGTCCATCTCCACCGCGGCTTCGGCTTCCGCGAGGTACCGATGTTCGACCCCTTTCTCATGTTCGACGATTTCCGCCAGGACGACCCGGCGAAGTACCTGCCGGGATTCCCCTGGCACCCCCACCGCGGCATCGAGACGATCACCTATATGCTCCGCGGCACGGCCGAGCATGGCGACAGCATGGGCAACAAGGGTGTCATCGGCCCGGGCGACGTCCAGTGGATGACGGCCGGCAGCGGCATCATCCACCAGGAGATGCCCAAGGGTGGGAAGGACGGCCGCATGGGCGGCTTCCAGCTCTGGGCCAACCTGCCCGCCGCCCAGAAAATGATGGACCCCCACTACCGGGACGTGAAGCGGGCGGATATTCCCGAGGTCGTCCTCAAGAGCGGGGCCAAGGTCGGTGTCATCTGCGGCCGCGTCGAACGGACGATCGGCCCGGTCAGGGACATCGTGACCGACCCCGAGTTTCTCGATGTCACGGTCCCTCCCGGCTCGGCGTTCAGCCATCCGACGACACCCGGCCATACCGTGATCGCCTACGTCATCGACGGGCAGGGCTGCTTCGCCGGGGCCGGCGAGGCGACGGCCGTGAAGGTCGAGCCGGCCAGCTATTTCGATCTCGACAAACCCGCCTTCTTCGGCGACCGCACGGTCGTCCTGTTCGAGGACGGCGACCATGTCCGGGTCACCACGGGTGAGGCCCCGGTCCGCTTCCTCCTCATGTCGGGGAGGCCCCTGGGCGAGCCCGTCGCCTGGCAGGGCCCAATCGTCATGAACACTGAAGCGGAACTCAGGACGGCCTTCAGGGAATACCGGAACGGGACGTTCATCAAGCACGCTCAAGCGGGCTGAGGCCAAGATTACTGCTCGGATACGGCCCGGGACGAGAAAGACCAAAGACTCGTTTCAGATATTTACCAGAATTGCGGCTTCGAGCACCTCCGCCGCAATCCTGCCGGACGCTCCCATGAGTCCGCTCCCTGCCGGCCCCGTTATTGCAAACAGGCTGCAAAATGGGTAATCTGGGAAAAACTGAGGAGGCCCAAGATGACGAGTCGAGAACGCCTGGACGCCGCGCTCAGCCACCGCCAGCCCGACCGGATCCCCGTCGATTTCAACGGGACGGCCGTCACCGGCATGCACGTCAACTGCGTCATCGGCCTGCGAGAGCACTATGGCCTCGAAAAGCGCCCTGTCAAGGTCCACGAGCCCTACCAGATGCTCGGCTGGATCGACGAAGATCTCCAGCGCGTCCTCGGGATCGACGTCGAGGGCGTCTGGGGGTTTGAGACGATCTTCGGCTTCCGGAACGAAAACTGGAAGCCTTGGCGCATGGATAACGGCCGGGAGGTCCTCGTCTCCGAACATTTCAAGGTGACAAAGGACTCGAACGGCGATACCCTCATCTACCCCAAGGGCGATATGTCCGCCCCGCCCTCCGGACGCCTCCCCAAGAACGGCTTCTTCTTCGACACTATCGTCCGCCAGGAGCCGGTCGACGACGCCAGGCTCAACCCCGAGGACAACCTCGAGGAGTTCGGCCCCGTCTCCGGCGCGGCCCTTGACTATTTCGACTGGTCGAGCCGGGCCTCCGCCGCCACCGGCCGGGGTGTCATCGCCAATTTCGGCGGCACGGCCCTCGGCGATATCGCCCTTGTCCCCGCGCCTTTTCTCAAACATCCCCAGGGCATCCGGGACGTCGAGGAATGGTACGTCTCGACCCTGACCCGCCGGCCCTACGTCCGCGCCATTTTCGAAAAACAGACGGAGGTCGCTCTCCAAAACCTCGAGAAAATCCACGCCAGGGTCGGTGACAGGGTCCAGGCCGCCTTCATCTGCGGCACGGATTTCGGCACTCAGCAGTCAACCTTCTGTTCACCCGCGACCTTCCGCGAGCTCTACCTGCCGTATTACCGGCGAATCAACGACTGGATCCACAAACACACGGCCTGGAAGACCTTCAAGCACTCCTGCGGCGCGGTCCGGACCCTCATCCCGGCCTTCATCGACAGCGGCTTCGACATTCTCAACCCCGTCCAGGTTTCGGCCGCGGGAATGGAGGCCGAGAAGCTCAAGGCCGACTTCGGCAAGGACGTCGTCTTCTGGGGCGGCGGCGTCGACACCCAGAAGACCCTCGCCTTCGGCGCGCCCGAGGAGGTTCGGGCCGAGGTCCTGCGGCGGTGCGAGGTCTTCGGCAGGGGCGGCGGGTTCGTCTTCAACGCCGTCCACAACATCCAGGCCAACGTCCCCATTTCGAACATCGTCGCCATGTTCGACGCCGTCAAAGAATTCAACGGAAAATAGGGCATGAAGAAGGCCACGTTCTATGTCATCGCCGTCACCGTGGTCGCCGCCATCGGCGGCCTGATCTTCGGCTTCGACACGGCCATCGTCGCCGGCGCCACCCGGTACATGAAGGAACAATTCTCGCTCAACTCGCTCCAAGAGGGCTGGGCCGTGAGCGTCGTCCTCATCGGCTGCATGTTCGGGGCGGGGCTGGCCGGCCCGGTCAGCGACCGGATCGGCCGGCGACGCTTCATGCTCATATCGGCCGTCCTCTTCTTCATTTCGGCCGTCGGCTGCGCCATTCCGCGGACGATCACCGAGTTCGTCATCTTCCGGTTCATCGGCGGCCTCGGCATCGGGTCGGCGGCAGTCCTCTCGCCGCTCTATATCGCCGAGATCGCGCCGGCGAGGGTCCGGGGCGCGCTCGTCTCGGTCAACCAGATGGCCATCGTCACGGGGATCCTCCTCGCCTACTTCGTCAACTGGATCTTTGCCGGCTCGGGGCCGTCGAACTGGCGCTACATGTACGCGACGGGGGCCATCCCGTCCGTTATCTTTTTCCTGCTCCTCCTCCGGGTGCCGGAGAGCCCGCGCTGGCTGTTGAAGCGCGGCCGGGAGGAGGAAGCCGGCCGCGTCCTCGCCCGGGTCAATACCGCCGAGAGCGCCGCGCGGGAGATCCGCGAAATCAAGGAAACCCTGGCCATGGAGAAAGGGTCTTTCGGCGAGCTCTTCCAGCCCGGCTTCCGGCGGCCGCTTTTCATCGCCATCGTCCTGGCCGTCTTCCAGCAGATCACGGGCATCAACGCCATCCTTTATTACGCGCCCAGGATCTTCGAGAGCGCCGGGTTCGCCCGGCTGTCGGCCATCGGCCAGTCGACGATCGTCGGATTCACGAACATGATCTTCACGGTCGTGGCCATCGTCCTGGCCGATCGCGTCGGGCGGAGGCCGCTCCTCCTCGTCGCCACGGGCGGGATGGGATTCTCGCTCGTCCTCCTCGGCGCGGCGTTCAAGTCCCAGTTCCTGCCGGCGTCGGCGCTGCTGTTCATCATCCTTCTCTATATCGCGTTCTTCGCCTCGGCCATGGGGCCCCTGGTGTGGGTCGTCATGGCGGAGATCTTTCCCATCCGGATGCGCGGGGCGGCCATGGGCATCGCGACGCTCCTCCTCTGGCTGGCCGATTTCGCGGTGACGCTGACCTTCCCGGTCATCTCAGACAAGCTCAGCTCATCGGCGGCGTTCTGGCTCTACGCCGTCATGTGCGGGCTCGATCTCGTCTTCATGATCTTCTACCTGCCCGAGACCAAGGGGAAGACTCTCGAGGAAATCGAGCGCCAATGGCTGAAGGAAAGAATCTGAAGGAGGCTGGCCCATGACCGGCAACGCTTCGGACGCGGGTCTAAAAAAGATCTTCTTCGGGCCCTGGGGCCTCCGGGCCGGCTGGCGTCTTCTCATTTTCAACGTCGCCTTCAATCCCTTCGGCGTTTTGATGAAGCTCATCCTTGTCCCCGCAGTGGGAAAGGAGCCGGAATGGACCGCGGCCAACTTCATCCTCATTGAGGCGGTGTCGCTCGCGGGGTCCGCAGCCTGCGTCTTTCTCATGGCCAGGATCGAGCGCCGCCGATTCGCGGACTACGGCTTCAGCCGGCGGAGGGTCGTTCGGGCGCCTCTTCTGGCAAGGGGGCATCTGGGGACTGGCGACGATCGGCGCAGTGGCCGGCCTGATGGCCCTGGCCGGCGGATATTCGGTGCGCGGCCTGGCCCTGCGCGGTTCGGATATTCTCCTTTATGCCCTGCTCTGGGCCGCGGCATTCCTGCTCGCATCTCTCGTCGAGGAGCTCGTCTTCCGCGGCTATGAGCTCTTCACCCTAGCTTCCGGGATCCGTTTCTGGCCGGCCGCGGTCGTCCTGTCCGCGCTTTTCGGGTTCTATCTCCATTACGCCCAGAAGCCCAACGAGACCCTGGTCGACGGCCTGAGCGTCTCCCTCATCGCCCTCTTCTTCTGTGTGACGGTCCGGCGCACGGGAAACCTCTGGTTCGCCATCGGCTGGCATTGGGCGTTCAACTTCGGGTCGATGTTTGTCTTCGGGTTTCCAAACACCGGCAACAAGGGCGGCCTGCCGGTCCCAAATCACCTTCTTGATTCCGCAACGAGGGGGTCCAAATGGCTGACCGGAGGGCCGATGGGCGCCGAGGCCAGCCTGATCATATTTCCCGTCCTGGCCGTCCTCTTTGCCGTCTTCCATTTCCGCCACCGGAGAGTCGAGTATCCGGTAGACGACCGCCGCGGCCTTTAATCGCTTTTTTTCTCGAGCGCCCGGGCCAGCTCCCAGACGGCCTTGCCCAGCTCCTCGTCGAGGATCCTCGCGCAGACGGGCGGGAATTCCCCGACCTGCTTGCCCGCCATCTTCTCCTTCCTGTCGAAGGACCGGACTAGGAGCGCCTGCCCCGACTTGGCATCCACGAACTCGATGTCCATCGCCAGGCGGGCCTGCCAGCCATCCGGGTTGTCGATCTCCTCGAGGACATGGACCCGCGTCCGGAGAATGATCTCCGGCACTTCCTTCATCGGTCCCTGCGCGATCGACAGGAAAACCTTCTTTTTCCGGAGATACGCGGCCATCGCGGCGCTCACCTGTTTTCCCGGCCGTTCCGCCCAGAACTCGTAGGGATAGTATTTGACCTCGAAAGGCGAGACCCGATAGAGGATCCGGGTATCGTCGTAGAGGGGCTCGACCGCCGTCGGCTCGACGAGCAGGTGCCGTTCGATTTTCGGCAGCGCGGGTTCAGCGGGCGCGACGCTGCGGATTTCGAAATACCTTTTGACGTGCGTTGACCCGCACGCGATCATCAGGCCGGCGGTCAGGATGCAAATCGCGGTTTTCCTCATTTTTTCTTTTCCTTTCGGGCCTTGATCAACGCCGTCGGGTCCTCCGAGATCTCCCGGGTGAAGCGCGACAGGTTGTCCATGGCCAGGGCCAGGCTCGCGACGGCCTGCTTCAGGTCGCCCTGCTGGGCGAGGAGGCTGTCCTCGATCCTCTTCAGGCTCACGGAGGTCGTGTCGATGAACGTCCTGACGTCCTTGATGACCTGCCCCATCTCCTCGTCCGAGAACCGCTTGGCGACATTATCGATCGCCGCCTCGGATCGGGCCACGATCTTCTCGCTCATGTCGCTGACATTGGTCGAGATCTTGCGGAGGTTCTCGGTCACGGAGGCGAACTCGGTGGCCGCCTTCTCGACGTTGTCGAAGGAGTGTTCGAGCTTGCCCCGCTTGGCCTCGAGGACCTGGGAGATCATCGCCGAGCTCTTCTCCGCCTTTTCCAGGAAGCCGTTGATCCTGTCCAGGTTTTCGCGCGACAGCAGGTTGTTGAAGCTGTTGACCGCGGTATCGATGTTGCTGACGATGTCGCCCGCCTTCTCTTCCAGCCCCCGGGCCATCTGGATCTCGCCGCGCGGCGGGAGGCGGACCGACTCGCGCGTCCCCCCCTGCAGGTCGATGAAACGGATGCCGGTGATCCCCGCAAGCATCAGGGTGGCGGTGGTGTCTTGCTTGACCGGAAACCCCTTCTGGACCTTGATGTGGACGAAGACGGAGTCGAGGTCCCCATGGTTCACCTCGATCGACGTAACCTTGCCGATGTCGACCCCCTGGTAGCGGACGGCGGAGTCGCGGAGCAGCCCGTTCACCGAGGTCTTCCGGAAATTGATGTAGTAATAATCCCCTGTTTCCCGGAGCTTGGGCACGAGGAAGAAGCCCAACCCTACCAGGAAGGCGACCGTGGCGATCGCCAGGAAAATTCCCAGCCGGGTTTTTTGTTCATGCGTCATCATGATCAACCTTCCTGAGGAAAAATGTCCGGATGAACTTGTCGTCCGAGTTCAGGATCTCCGCCAGCCCGCCAGCCAAGTGCAGCCCGCCGCCGTTGAGGACGATGACCCTGTCGGCGACCCTCTCGATCGAGCGCAGCTCATGGGTGACGACGACGAAGGTCATCTGGAACGTTTCCCTCAGACTGAGCAGCACCTCGTCGAGATGGCCCGACGTGATGGGGTCGAGACCCCCCGACGGCTCGTCGCAGAGGACCACCGCGGGGTCAAGCACCAGGGCCCGGGCCAGGGCCGCCCGCTTGCGCATCCCGCCGGAGAGCTCGGCCGGGTACTTCGCGGCGCCCTCGATCAGGTCGACCTGGGAGAGGCGGTCATGAACCATTTCCCGGAGGACCGCATCGGGCATGTCCGGGTACCTCATGCGGACCGGCAGGGCGACGTTCTCGAAGAGGGACAGGTTGTTGAGCAGGGCGCCGTCCTGGTAGAGGACGCCGATCCCCCGATAAAGGGTAGCGAGCGAGGCCTCGGACTGGTAGTCCACCTTTTCCGACCGAAAAAAGACTTCTCCGTCAAGGGGCGGGATGAGCCCGGCGAGGGTTTTGAGAAGGGTGGACTTCCCACAGCCGCTCGTCCCGACGACGGCCGTGATCTTCGCGGCGGGGATCGTGAAATTGAGCTCCTTCAGGACGGGGAAAGACCCGTAGCCGGCGGTGAGATCGCGGACGGAGATGATATCCATGGCGCTAATCGTACAGGATGAGGGCAAAAATGCAATCGATCAGGATGATCAGGGAAATGGACAGGACGACGGACTCGGTCGTGGCCCGGCCGACCTCCCCGGCGCTCCTCCCGACGGTCAGGCCCTTGTAGCCGCTCCCGACGATGACCGCCCATCCGAAAACAAGAGATTTTTCGAGGCCGATGAGGAAGTCTCCCAGGCCGACGGCGGTCTGCATCTCCCGGATGAAGGCCGAGGGAACGATCCCCAGGGAGAACCGGGCGACGAGGATCCCGCCGCCGATCCCCGCGAAGTCGGCCAGGGCGACGAGGAGCGGTACGACGAGAGTGACCGCCACGAGCCGCGGGACCATCAGGAACTTTTCCGGGATGACCCCCATGGTCTTGAGGGCGTCGACTTCCTCGAGGACGGTCATGGTCGACAGCTCGGCGGCGACGGCGGCCCCGACCTTGCCCGCGAGGATGATGCCCACCATGAGAGGCACGAGCTCCCGGATCATGCCGTAGCCGATGAGATCGGCCAGGTAGATGTCGGCCCCGTAGAGCTTGAGCTGGGCGGCGGACGAGAGGGCGACCGTCACGCCGATCAGGAAGACCAGAAGGCAGGTGATCGGGAAGGATTTGTACCCCATGAAGAAGATCTGATTCCAGATCTCTCCGGGATAGACGCCCCTCCGCTTCCTGAAGAACGAGATCGTGTAATAGATCTCGTCCCCGAGCAGAGCGACGAACTTCGAGACGCTCCTCATCTGGGCGAGGAACCTGTTGGAGAAGGAGTGGAGGACCCGCGTCGGGAGGTCGAGCTCGGCCACCTCGCAGGCCGCCGGCGGGGTCCCGCCGAGGAACGCCTTGAAAGAATGGTCGACCGTCCCCGGGATGTTGGCAACACGGACGTCGGCCGTGCAACCCTGGAGATAGCTCAGAAGGGCGAGCGCGGAGGAGTCGAACTCCTCGACCCCCCCGAAATCGACAATTACGGGCCCCTCCTCGCGACGGGCCTGGATCTCCTTGAAGGCCGCCGGGATGTCAGGGGCGCGGAGCCTCCGGGGCAGGAATACGACAGACAGGCCCTTCTCTTCCAAACCCGAGCCTCCTCACCGCTCTGTTGTGCTTATCAGCATACCTAAAAACAAGTCTGTTTTCCAGCGTTCTGCGGTATCCCCCGGGCGGCGATGTGGGGAGATCAAGGGATAGCCCCCTCCGCGGGGGACTGTCCCTCTTAATTAATAGACGATCACCGTCTGGTTCAGCTCGGGAGCCGTCGCCGGGAAAAAGACCTCCTGGCCGTCGGCCCTGACCCGGATGTAGTACTCGATGTCCGAGTTCCCGTTCGAAACCGTCACCGTATAGACACCCCGGGCCACCTTATTCAGCGGCACGGGCGTGAACTTCCCTTTTCCGAGCGGCCGCCAGAGAAGCTCCGCCGAGGCCGGCTGCCCCTTGGCCAGGACGATGACCTTGAGGTTGAGCTTCTCCCCGTCCTCGAGGCCCGCCCTGAGGGCGGGGACGATGATCCGGGGCGAGCCAAGATAGACCTTGGAGAGGAAGGCCTCTTCCCGCGTCTCCTCTCCCAGGATCTTCCGGAGCTCCGCCCCCGGCTTGTCCCAGGCGGCGGGCAGCAGATGCTGCTCCCAGTTGGCGACGGTGCCGAGCTCGCCGGTCGTGCTCACGGTCCCAAGCAGGCCGTCGAAAATCCTCCTGAGCGAGGCCGCCATCTCGACCCTGACGGGGACGGCGGTGAGCTTGGCCAGGTCCGCCTGCGCCTGCCGGTCCTTCTCCGCCTTGACCTTCTCCATGGCCTGGTTGTACTGCCCCCAGAGGCAGTCGAAATGGGCGACCTCCCGCATGTACTCGAAATTCGCCAGCCAGTAGCCGAACCTTTCCCTGGCGCCCTTGCCTTCGATCTTCGGCTCGAGGGCCTTCAGCTCATCGACGAAGACATAGCTTTTCTCCATTTCGTCCCAGGGCCTGGTGTCCGGGAGGACGCTGCCCGGCCCGCCGATCCATGCCACGGGCACCGGGTGCCGGCTGTCGATTCGGGCGAAGATCGCCGCGGCCCCGTCGGCCGCCGCCGGGCCGAACTGGTTCGCCGCCCAGTCCCGGTAGAAATCGAGCGAGGCCATGGTGCGGTCCGTCTCCGGCCAGTCGGCTTCGTAATCCCCGGCGGCCGGTCCGCCGCAGTTGACCTTCCGCTTGAAGTCCTTCCCCTCGATCGCGATCCCGGCGATGGCCGGGTAATGGATGCGGTCGGCGAAATCGATGGCCAGCCGGCCGTTGGCGACCTCGATATTCTTGAAGGTGAAATCCAGGGCCCGGAATTTCCCGACCCGCTCGAAGATGTCCAGGCCGTCGATGACCTTGCGGCCCTGGAGGAGGACGTCGAAAAGGCGGCCCCTTTTCTGGTCGATCTGGCCTTCGACGAACTTCAGCGTCACCGTGTACCGGCCGTTCGGCACGGGGATGTAGTAGGCGAAGACCCGGTCGCGGACGTCCCGGTAGACGGCTTCCTCGTCCTCGGAGGCGCCGGCGATCTTCTGGTCCTTGAAGGCCGCATACTGCCCGGTGATGGGCCCGACGTCGTCGGCGACGTTCCGGGGCAGCGTGTTCCACCCCTGGTCCCAGGCCGCCCGGGCCAGGGCGGAGATATTGGCCGAGAGGATCCGCGTCCGCCAGTGGATGCCGAGGAGCCCGTCGCAGCCGTAGCGCAAGGCGTCGGCCGCGTCGCGCCGCATCCGCCCGACCCAGAGCTGGGGCGACGTCAGCGAGGGGTCGTCCTCGAGCCAGGGGATGGCCCACTTGGAGCGCCCGGAGATCTTCGCGAAGCCGGGGTCGACCGGGGCCTTGCCGACTTCCCTGTTGATGCAGCTCACGGCCACGTCCTTGGGGAGGACCTGATCGAAGAGGGTCCGGTTGGACGGCGGCCCGAGCACCCAGCCGCAGGTCGCCAGGCTGAAGGGAGGCGTGACCTCCCCCCAGGCCTTGACCGCCGCGTCGAGGTCCATGGTCACGGCCTTAATCTCCTCGGGCTTGGCATCGCTCCAGGTCCAGCCTTCCCAGCTCCAGAACCAGTAGTAATCGACGGGATAGGCCTTGGCGATGCGGCTGAAGATCCCTTTGTACAAGTCCTTGATGACCGCGGGGTCCTGGGGATTTTTCCTGACGTCCTTGAGGCGTTTCTGGACGAGGTCGGGCACCGTTAGGGCGGTCTCCGTCCCGACGCACGTTTTCACGCCGAGCTTCCGGGCCAGGCTGAAGGCGTTCCGGAAGACGGCGGCTGCGCGGTTGAAGACCTCATTCGAATCCTGCGGGGTCTTCGGCTCGGGGCACAGGCCTTCCATGACGTCGTTCCCGTAGTCGTCCCGGTCGAAGAGGAGGCTCGCGCCGAAATGGAAGTCGCCGGTCTTCTTGGCTTCATAACCCCAGTTCCCGCGGAGGGTGTTCTGGTAGCTCGCGGGGTAGCTCGCATGGACCGTCCCGTCCTCGGCCGAATCTCCGGCCGGTCCGATCCAGACCGTGGGTTCGGCGTTCGGGCCCTTCTCGGGGTAAGTGTGGAGGCCGAAGAAGTTCATCCGGAGCTTGGGGAGCTGGCCGATGACGGCCTTATAGTTCTCGAGGCTCCACCAGTCCGGCCCCTCGGGAAAATCGTGGAAGGGCTGGATGCCCCGGGTGATAAAGAGGGGACGGCCCGTCTCATTGAGGTCGACACTCAGGCCGGAGATCTTGCCGTCGGGGACGACATCGCCGTCGAGATAGAAGCGGATACCGAGCTTTTCGGCCAGCTGGTAGGCGCCGTAGAGAACCGCCGGCCCGCTGCCGCCAACGACCAGGACGAGCTTCTTCGAAAGGAACGGGACCGTCCTGAGCAGGTAATCCTGGGCCCCCAGGCCGGAGATCTTCCGGAGGACGTCCGGGTCGGTCAGGCCGTCGAGAAGGGGCGAGTCCTTTTGGACGACGACGATGCTGTCCCGCCGGATCTCGGAGAGCAAGGAGGGCCTGTTCATGTTGGGAAGGGCACCGGTGCGCAGGTAATAATAGCGGCGGATCTCCTTGGCCGCGGCCAGGTCGTGCCAGGACGCGTTCTTGTCGACGACGACGTCGGGGCCCGAGCCTTTGGGGGCGCACGTGTCGAGGCTCAAGGCCGCGAACGCAAGGATCAAGAGGATCCCGACCGGAAATTTGCTTGCTACCATCGGATCCTCCTCCTTCGGGGTTGCCTTCATTCTAATACGGGGACGGGAGGGTTTTCAATGACTCCCGCCGGAACTCTCCCCTCCTCCTATTTTAGTCGCGGATTTGGCCTTGGGAAACGCTTTTTGATAAGATGGGGTGGCGCCGTCATGACGATCCGAGAACGATTTAACAAGGTCTTTCGTTGGGAGAAGCCGGAGTGCGTCCCCGACATGGAGTTCGGCTACTGGGATAAGACGATCGCCGTCTGGCACGAGCAGGGCCTGCCGCGCGACTGCCGGACCAACGAGGACGTGGAGCGGCATCTGAGATTGGAGGGGATCTCCATCATCCCCGAGGTCCCCATCCAAAGGGGGCTATTTCCGGCGTTTGAGGAAAAGACGATCGAGCGGCAGGGCGAGCGGCGCCTTGTCCGAACCAAGGATGGCGCTCTCACCGAAATGCTCGACTATGATTCGTCCATGCCCAAGTTCATCAAGTTCGCCGTCGAGACGCGGTCCGACTGGGAAAAGCTTCGTGACGAGCGCCTCGATCCCCGGCGCCCCGGCCGGGTCGGCGACGTGAGGGCGGCCGTCGACAAAGCGCATGCGGACGGCATGCCGATCCTCTTCCACTGCGGGTCGCTGTACGGCTGGCTCCGCGACTGGATGGGCCTCGAGAACCTGTCGATCGCGCTCATGACCGACCGCGACTGGGTCGAAGAGATGATGGAGCATATAACCAGGATGGACCTGGATTTCATCGAGAAGGACATCCCGGCGGGCGCGGTCGACGTCGCCTGGTGGTGGGAGGATATGTGCTACAACCACGGGCCGCTCATGTCGCCGAAGCTCTTCGAGGAGCTCATGGTCCCGCGCTACAAGCGGATCACGGACGCCCTCAAGACCCGGGAGATCGGCGTCAACGTCCTCGATTGCGACGGCCGGATCTACGAGCTCGTGCCGGGATGGCTCAGGGGCGGCATCAACTGCATGTTCCCGATCGAGGCGGCCCACACCGACCCGTGGCGCCTGCGCGAGGAATACGGCAAGGACGTGCTGCTTCTGGGCGGGGTCAACAAGCTGGCCCTTATCGCGGGTAAGGATGCCATCGACCGCGAGCTCGAACGCCTCCATCCGCTCGTCGGGCGCGGCGGGTACGTGCCGTGCGTCGACCACCGGGTCCCGCCCGACGTCACCTATGAAAACTATCTCTATTACTTAGAAAAAAAGAAAGCCATTCTTTAGCAGGGGGACACGACACTCTGTGCCTCATTCTGCTACTCCAGCTTGACCGTCTTTTCCAGCGTCCCGGCGTGCCGTGATTCGTAGCGGACGGTGATCTCGCCCTTACCCCGGACCAGGAATTGGTACTCCGTCTTGCCGAAACCCGGGACAAAGAGGAACTGCACCTCGGGCCGGTACTTCTTGTAGACCACCTGGTCGGTGTAAGGATTGGCCAGAACGCCGCCGGCCACGACCTTGGCGCCCCCGCCCGAGACCCGGAGAGTATCCTTAGGATAGAGCCGCGTCTTCTGGGCCTGATAGGTCATCGTCGGCATGGCCTTGCCGTTGGCCAATCTTGTCCGCACGCGATAGAGGTCGCTCCCGACCTTTTTGACTTCCGTCACTTCCAAGCTGACCTCCGGCACGTGCTTGGCCGAGAAAAGGACGGCCATGGAGTTGCGATGGACCAGGTCCGGAAGCATGAACGGCGCGGGCAGGCGGCTGCTCATCTTGACCCAGCCTCCGATCTCGATGTCCCCGTACGTCGGATGCTTGAAAGGTTTCCAAGGTTTGTAGAGCTCGCCCTGGGTCAGGTTGTCGCTGTACTTGAGCCGTTCGCGGTCCGTCATGTCGCCGAACATGAAGCCTCTCGGCCCTTCCTCGCCGGCCGCGGACGGTTGTTCGCTCTTCTTCTCGCCCTGCCCCTTGAACGTCTCGCTCTCGGACTGAAAGACCTCGCCGCAATAGCCGTAGGCCCCGAGAGTCTGGCACAGCCATTCGAGAGAATCGCCGTAGGTCGTGTAGAGGTCCTTCCAGCTGATCATGTATTTGTAGCCGGGCGTGATCCGTTCGGCCTGCTTGCCGATATAGTCGTAAACCGCCACATCCCCCTGCGGATACTCGCCGAGGCCCTTACGGCTCGGCCCGCGCAGGTACATCCCGCCGAAATTGTGGAACGTCCAGCCGATGCAGATGTTGGCTTTCGTCTGCGTCCAGAGCGCCAGCGCCTTGAGCCCGACCGCCTGGAACGGATAATCGCCGGAGCCGCTCTGGACGTAATCCGGCGCCCAGTCTAAGCCCCATTGCCGGTTGGGGTCGACATAGCCTTCGGCGTCCTCGTTGATCAGGCCGTCTCCGTCGTTGTCGATCCCTTCCTCGCCGAGGATCGTCCATTCGCCTTTCTCGCCCGGCTTCACCGGGACCATGAGCCGAGGGTCCTCGGGGTCGGTCTTGTACATGCCGTAGGGATCTTTTTTCCGCATCATGCAGATGTTGCCGTCGCCGTCGAGGTCGTCGGGGAAATCCTCATCCACCAGGCCGTCATGGTCGTCGTCTCTCGGGATGCGCAGGCTCCGGTTGGAGCTCGGGGTGTTGGCGTCATGGAAAAAGTGCCAGCGGCCATCCGTGTTAACGACGGGTACGACGTAAAACACTTTTTTATCGAGGAGCTCGGTGACGTCCTTGTTTTTCCCGTAGTTTCCCAAAAGATAATCCAGAAGGTAAAGACAGATCTCCCCGCCCTGGATCTCATTGCCGTGGATGTTGCCGTCGACATAGATCCCGGGCTTCGCCAGCGAGGGTCCGGTCTTCGGGTTGTTGACCGTTACGGCGTAAAGGGGGCGGCCTTCCTCGCTTTTTCCGACCTCTTCGAGCGTGGTCATATCGGGGTAGGCTTGATGGATCGCCTGGACGGCCTCGTAGACCTGCTCCAGGGTGTAATAGTGATCGAACCGCAGCGGAACGGTGATTTTCACGTTTTGGTTCTGGGCCGGGACCGATGCCGCCAGGATCAGGACCAGGGACAAGAACAGGATCTTCCTCATTTCGCACCTCCCAAGTTCAGGGTCTTGGAGTCGCCCCAGGCGATCCGCGTGGATGCCTTGACTTCGACCCGGACCGGTTTCTCGGCGTGGACAAGCCAGCGGACGACCTGCGCGCCGTTTCCGTCGATCGCGGAGACCAAACTCCGCTTCTTTCCCTCCACGATGGTGAAATCCTTCCCCTCGAGGGTGACGATCGCGGGGATGATCCGGTTGTTCCGCCGGCCCATGGCCGTCGGATAAGGGAGGTAGCCGGCATTTTCGACCCAGACCTCGATGGCATAAACACCTCCGCCGAGGGACTTGACCTCGGTCTTCCCGAGCTTGATCCGGGCCATTTTGGCCGCGATCTCGAAGACCCAGGGGACCTGCCCCTTGAGGAGGGGTTCAATCTTCGCGGCCGGCGGCGTGGTGTCGGTGAACGGCACGGCGCCGCCGATTTCGACATCGCCCAACTGGGGATGCGTGAAGGGCTTCCAAGTGACGAAGCCCTTGCCCTCGAGCTCCTTGTCGCTATAGGCGAGGAGGGCTTTCTCCTTCGGGTCCGTCCCTTCCTCGCTCGGCGGCTTGGGCAGCTGCCGCATCATCTCGGCCATCTGCTTGGTCGTCATCTGGCCGGCCTTGAGGCCCTCAAAGAGCTGTTTAGCCTTGAACTGGGGCGGCGCTCCGGACGACTTCAGGAAGGCGTCGACTTTCTCCTCGCCGAGGGCGATGAACTCGTCGTTCGTCATCTTCTCCAGCTTCTCGGGCGTGATGTCCGCCTCCTTCTTCTCCTCCTTGACCTCGGGCAGCGTCCAGAAATCCAGGCTGAAGGACGGGAGGCCGAGTTGATAGTAGGAATAGAGTTCGAACGAGCCGTCCTTGTCAGCGGCGGGCTCGAGGCGTTTCTCGTCGAGCTTGGCCTTCTTGAGAAATTCCTTGTACTTGTCGGAGAGCTCCTTGTAGAACTTGAGGTCCTCGGGGAGCGGGTTGACGACCGCGCCCAGGCCCAGGAAGCTCGCGATCATGGACTCGTTGACCTGCATGCCTTCGGGCACGAGCGGCTTGACCATCTCCATGATCTCGGCCATGGTGTAGGTCTTGGTGGGGTCGGCGCCGATGAATCCGGCCATGTTCTCCGGGATTTTGATCTGGTTGAGGTCGGCGTCGCCCTTGCGGCCGCCCCGGGGAGGATTCAGGCAGAAGTTGGTCGATCCGAGGACGAAGGTCAGGCCGATCTCCTGGTGCTCGTTGACGAATTTCATGATGGCGAAGCTCTCGGGCTCGCTTCCGGGCCAGGGACCGCTCTCCGACGTAAAGGGGTGGAACAGGTGCGGGAACTGGATGCCGATGTTGACCCCGCCGGGCGGGTCCTCGTTGTACTCGCCGTCGCCGTCGTTGTCGATACCTTCCGTATATAACTTATAAATACCCTTCTCGCCTTTGGACCAATCGGCCTTCTTCATGAGGCGGGGCTCACCGGGGACGGGAAGCCACTCCCCCGCCGGGTCCTTGACCCTCATCATCGTGATGACGCCGTTCCCGTCGAGGTCGTCATAGCCGTCTTCGTCGACCGCGTCGTCCATGTCGTCGTTGGACCGGCGCAAATTCCTCGGGTCCGAATAAAGAGGCTTGGCGAAAAAGCGGGCCGCCGCGTCAGGATTGGGACAGGGCAAGATGTACCAGGTGAGGTTCTTCCGGACGTCCGGCTTTTCGATGAGCTGTTTCACGAGGTAGAGGGCAGCCTCGCCGGAGATCGGGACAACGCCCTCGAAATCGGCCCCGACGAAGACCGCGGGAACGGTTTTATCCGCCTTCCCGACTTCGGGACCGATCTCGATCAGGAGGACGTCCCGGCCGCCGGGGCTCTGGGCCAGCCTGTGGACCTTCGCGACCGCGGCGTTGGTTGCGGCGTATTCCTGGAGGGCCGTGGCGAGCTCAGCAGGAGTGTGATACTTGTCGAACGCCACGGCGGCGCTCAGCCCCGACGCCAGGGCTAAGAGACCGAACAAGAAGACAACCCAGCGCTTGTGGTTCATGGTCACCTCGACATTGAAATACCAACGAGCCGCTCGTCCAGCGATCCGGGCGGGCGGCTTTCCATAAGCCCGTATTCTCCCACTTCCCCAGGAAGACGGCAAGAGGGCGAAAAAGGGACAGAATTCGAACGCACATCCGATTATACGTATACCGAAATAAAAAAGTTTCGCCGGACATCGAGATCATTTTTCATTCTTCACAGATTGGCGGTCTCTAAAGCAACTGAATTGTGATATCCTGCGTAATGAATGGGGAGTATTGGTTGATAATTCTCTGACGCTTGATCGCCGGCCGGGGAACTCTGCGGAAGCCGGCCGACGTCGTGCCGAAAGGAGCCCGGATGAAGACAAAAGCCCTCATTCTCAGCCCTTTGATCGCCTGTCTTCTGCTGGCCCCGGCGGCCCGGGCCCAGCAGCCGGCCGCGCCGGCTTTCCAGGACACGACCGTCCTGCCGGAGGGCCAAAAAGGGGCGCGCGTCCGCTCCCTCATCGAGGCCATCAACTCCGGCGACCGGGACCGCATCCGCCGCTTCCTCGACCAGGAATGTGCCAGCGGGTTCCAGCGGGCCGTCCCGATGGACGACCACATCTCCACCCTTCTCGGTTTTTTGAGAGATACGGGCGGCATCGAATTTTGCAGCGTCCGCACCTACACTCCCGAGCGCCCGGGCGCGACCGTGGTCATCGTCAAGGACCGGAACATGGGGAGCTTTTGGGGCCTGAGCTTCCATTTCGCCGAACTCTCGGGGTACCTCGTGGCGGGCCTCGAGTTCAGTCCCGCCCGGCCTCCGGCCGGCCCTCCGGAAACGCCGCTGACAGAGAAGGAAGCCATCGACGAGATCCGGAGCCTCACGGCCGGACTTATCCAGAAAGGCTGGCTCTCTGGGACGTTGCTCATCGCTAAAGGGCCCGGCGTGCTCCTGACGATGGCCGCCGGGGAAGCCAGCAAGTCCTATCACATTCCGAACAATATCGACACCAAGTTCAATCTGGGCTCGATGAACAAGATGTTCACGGCCACGGCCGCCGCCCGGCTCGTCGAGCTCGGCAAGATCTCCTTCGACGACCCGATCAGCAAGTACATCGACGAAACATGGCTCCCGAAGGACATCACGGACAAGATCACGGTCCGGCAGCTCATAACTCACACCTCCGGGCTGGGGAGCTATTTCAACGAGCTCTTCGACCGGAGCTCCCGCACTCTGTTCCGGAAACTCGACGACTACAAGCCGCTCATCAAGGACGACAAACCCGCGTTTCCGCCGGGCGAGCGCTTCCAGTACAGCAACACCGGCATGTTCCTGTTGGGGGTCGTGATCGAAAAAGCCACGCGTGAAGACTACTTCGACCATATCCGCAAGGTGATCTACACGCCGTCCGGGATGACGGACACCGACTGCTACGAGATGGATTACCCCGTCGAGAACCTGGCCATCGGCTACAGCCCCGATTGGAATAGCCCCTATCGCTGGCAGAACAACCTCTACAAGCACGTCCTCAGGGGCGGGCCGGCCGGGGGAGGCTTTTCGACGGTCAAGGACCTCCACAAGTTCGCCCTCGCCCTCCTCGCCGGCAAGCTCATCTCCAAGGAGATGCTGCGGACACTCTGGACGGACTACAAGGGTGAGGATTACGGCTACGGGTTCGGGGTCAGGCAGAGCCCCGCGGGGAAGATCGTCGGCCACAGCGGCGGTTTCGACGGCATCAATTCGGAGCTCGATATCTACGTCGACTCCGGCTACATCGTCGTCGTCATGTCCAACTATGACAACGGGGCCAGCCCGCTGGCCACGCGGATCGGCCGGACCCTGGCCCGGGTGAAAGCTCCGTAAGGCCCGCTCAGGCGCCGGCGGCTTTCTCCAGGCGCTTCATGATCGCGAACATGAAGCCGCCCGAAAGGACACAGGCCACGACCAGGATCGTCCATAGGGTCCAGAGGGGGATCCGCATCCACAGATACGCCCCGACGCCGACGAGCTGCAGGCCGATGGCCGTCGACGCGAACCAGCCGCCCTGCATCAGCCCCTTGTACTTCGGCGGGGCGACCTTGGAGACGAACGAGATGCCGATGGGGCTCAGGAAGAGCTCGGCGATCGTCAACAGGAAGTAGGTCGAGATCAGCCAGTAGACCGAAACCTGGGCCGAGGCCGGGGCGACCAGCCCGCCGAGGGACTTGGGGCTGGGGAGCCCGAGCGACCCGATGGCCAGGATGGCAAAGGCCACGGCCGTGAGGAGCATGCCGAAGCCGATCTTGCGCGGCGAAGACGGCTCCCGGCCCTTCCTGTTGAGCGCGGCGAAGACGGTGATGGCGACCGGGGTCAGGGCGACGATGAAGAACGGGTTGAAGTGCTGGAATTTCTGCGGCGCGAAGGAGTTGACGTCGGCGTAGCCCCGAAACCTCAGGTAGGTCAGGACGCCGAAAACGGCAAAACACAGCCCGCCCAGAGTGCGGGCCGTCGGACGCGAGCCTTTCCTGATGAGAAAGATCAGGCCGACGACGGACATGAAGAGAGGGAGGAGGCCGAACAGGTCGAACCAGAGGTTCGAGACCTTCCCGACGTGCGGCAAGGTGTAGTCCCTGGCGAAGAAGGTCATGGTCACCGCGCTCTGCTGGAAAGCCATCCAGAAGAAGATGACGACGACGAAGATCAGGCCGAGGACGATGAACCGTTCTTTCGTCTCCCGGGGCGTGAGCTCGACCATCTGGCCGCGATGCGCTTCGGATTTCGCCTTCTGCATCTCGTTGAGATCGGCGTGCTTGTAGTATTTCCGGAAGCCCCAGAAGATCAGCATGGAAATGACCATGCTGATGCAGGCGACTCCGAAGCCGTAATGGTAGGACTTGCTGAGGGCGTTGATGTATTTCTCGGAGAACGCCTTGAGGGTCCCGAGGGCCACGCCGGGGTCCTGGGCCTGGGCGATCGCCAGATAACCGCGGGCGTCGGCCAGCGTCCCCTTCAAAAAGCTGTTGGCCAGGGCCGGGATCCGGGCGTCATAAAAATAGTGGGACGCGGCGAGAATCCAGTTGCTGACCTTCTCCGAGGCCGTCGGGGCGAACATGGCGCCGATGTTGATGCCCATGTAGAAGATGTTGAAGGCCCGGTCGCGGAGGGGGCTGTATTGGGGGTCGTCGTAGAGGTTCCCGACCAGGGCTTGGAGGTTCCCCTTGAAGAGCCCCGTGCCGAGGGCGATCAGGACCAGGGCCGTGATGATGAGGCCGAAGCCCGTCCCGATCGTGGACGGCACGGCCAGCACGACATAGCCGAGGAGCATCGTCACGAGGCCGATGCTGATCGTCTTGCCGTAGCCGAGGACCTTGTCGGACAGGAAGCCACCGAGGAGGGGGAAGAAATAGACGCCGAACATGAAGGTGCTGTAGATGAACCCGGAGGCGCTCGCGGTCATGCCGTACTTCGCCTGGAGGAACAGGACGAAAATGCTGACCATCGTGTAGAACCCGAAGCGCTCGCCCATGTTGGCCATGAACATGACGTACAGAGCTTTGGGATGTCCTTTAAACATGGTTCACCGTCCTGGAAGGGATAGGCTCAAAGCGCCCGGATTATAGCAAAATCGCCCGGCCCAAGCCATAAGGAAAAAGAGGACCGTCCCCCGTTCCCGGCCTCAGCGGCGGCCGCCGAGGATCGAGCCCAGGACCCCGCGCAGGATCTGGCGGCCGAGCGAGCTCCCGACCGAGCGGGCCGCGCTCTTGGCCATGGCCTCGAGGAGCGTGTCCCGGGAACGGCTAGCAGGCCGCCGCGGCTCGGCGGGAGGCGGCTCGCGCCGGTCCCAGGTCGGGGGCGGCGAGGACGGCGCGCCGTCATTCGACGGCCCCGGCATCCCCGCGGGCTGGCCGGCGGCCGCCGTTCTCTCCGCCCTCCCCTTGAGCATCTCGTAGGCGGACTCCCGGTCGATCGTCTGTTCGTAGTGGCCGAAGAGGACGGATCGCCGGATGATCTCCTGGCGGACCGGGGGCGCGATGGGCCCGATCTGGCTTCTGGGAGGCAGGACGAAGGCCCTGTCGACGATCCCGGGCATGCCCTTCTCGTCGAGGAACGAGATGAGGCCTTCGCCGACGGCGAGCTGGGTGATCGCCGTCTCCACGTTGATCTTCGGGTTCTGCCGGAAGGTTTCCGCGGCGGCTTTCACCGCTTTCTGGTCCCGCGGCGTGAACGCCCGCAGGGCGTGCTGAATGCGGTTGCCGAGCTGGCTCAGGGTGACGTCGGGGACGTCGAGCGGATTCTGGGTGACGAAGAACACCCCGACGCCCTTGGACCGGATGAGCCGGACGACCTGCTCGATTTTCTCGAGCAGGACCGGCGGCGCGTCCGTGAACAGGAGGTGGGCTTCGTCGAAGAAAAAGACGAGCCTCGGCTTGTCCTGGTCTCCGACCTCGGGCAGACGCTCGAAGAGCTCCGACAGGAGCCAGAGGAGGAAGGTCGAGTAGGCCTGGGGGGTTTGCATCAGCTTGTCGGCGGCCAGGATGTTGATCATGCCCCGGCCTCGCTCGTCGGTCTGGATGAGGTCATCCAGGTTGAGGGCGGGCTCGCCGAAGATCTTGTCGGCGCCCTGCTCCTCGAGCGTGAGCAGGCCCCGCTGGATGGCGCCGATGCTGGCCGTCGAGACCCGGCCGTATTCCGTCTCGAACACGTCGGCGCGATCCCCGGCGTACTGGACCATGGCCCGCAGGTCCTTGAAGTCGAGGAGGAGGAGGCCGTTGTCGTCGGCGAACCGGAAGACGATCGTCAGGACTCCGCTCTGGATGTCGTTGAGGTTGAGAAGCCGCGCCAAGAGCAGAGGCCCCATGCCCGAAACCGTCGTCCGCACCGGATGGCCCTGTTCGCTGAAGACGTCCCAGAAGGTGACGGGGCAACCCTCGAAGGCCATGGCCCCGAGCTTGAGCAGCTTGGCCCGCTCGAGGATCTTCGGATTCGGCGTTCCGGGCTGGCTGATCCCGGCCAGGTCCCCCTTGACGTCGGCCATGAAGACGGGGACGCCGATGCGGCTGAGGTTCTCGGCCATGACCTGGAGCGACACGGTCTTGCCGGTCCCCGTGGCCCCGGCCACGAGGCCGTGCCGGTTCGCCATCCGCGGCAGAAGATAGAGCTCCTTCTCACCCTTGGCGATCAGCAGTCCTTCGGACGACATGATTCCCTCCCTCTCACCATTTCAAGCTCTCGAGCAGAAGCCCGGAGACCTTCTTTTGCAGGGCCGCCCGGAACTTCTCGACGGTCTCGACCTCATTCCCACCCCAGTAGTCCCGGATATACATGGGCGCTCCGACATTGACCCGGATCCGCCCGGGAACCCCCCAGAGAGTGTGGGTCCCGAAGATCGAGAGCGGCGTCACCGGCACGGAGAATCTTTCCTCCCGGAAAAGGTTATAGACCATGATGGGCACGCCCCGGCGGAAGCTCTTGACGTACGGGTTGGGGTCCTTGGGATGGACGCGGCCCCGGCCCTGCAGGGCGATCACGGCCCGGCCTTTTTTCAGGTATTCCTGGCACTTGAGGATCGAGGTGCTTTTCCTGCCGTACATGTCGACCGGAATGGAGCCGACCCGGGAGATGTGGCCGGAGACAAAATCGACCATGTAGGAATAAAAGGGGTTGAGGATGATGTGGAGGAAGCCCCCGAAATTGCCCAAGTGCCGGTGGAGGTGGCGGAGGACGAGCTCGCTCGCCTCAGCCTTATTGAAGACCATCTTGTTGGCCATGAAGAAGATCATCCCCGGCTTGGTCAGGAGCAGGATGGCGACGTCCTTGTAGCTCCCGATGTGGTTCGCGGTGATGACGTTGGGGCCCTCCCTGACGAAATTCTCCGTGCCGCGGAGGTCGATCTTCTTGGGGAAGATCATCAGCCGCGAAAGGAAGAGCACGACCTTCTCGATCTTCTTGTATTCTTCTTCGTAGGTCGCCATTTGTAGCCCTATTTTACAGAATCCCGCCGGGAAATTCAAAAGCCCCGGGTTTGACCCCGGCCGCGGAAGCGTGATAATTTAGGCCCATGCTCACCCTGATCCGCAACGGAGATGTCTACGGCCCCGAGCCCCTGGGAAAAAAGGACATTCTGATCGCCGGCGGTTCCATCGAAATCGTCGCCGAGCCGGGCGGGCTCCGCCTGGGCGACCTCGAGGCGGACGTCATGAACGCGGCCGGCCTCGCCGTCCTTCCCGGGCTCGTCGACCCGCACGTCCACATCCTTGGGGGCGGCGGCGAGGGCGGCCCGGCCACCCGGGCCCCCGAGATCCGCGTCGAGGATATCGTCTCGAGCGGGGTCACGACGGTCATCGGCTGCCTCGGGACGGACGGCGTCACCCGGCACGTGGCGTCCCTCCTGGCCAAGGCCCGGGCCCTCGAGATCGAAGGGATCTCGGCGTACGTTTTCTCAGGGTCCTACGAAGTCCCCGTGAACACCCTGACCGGAAGCGTCCGGAGCGACCTCATCCTCATCGACAAGGTCATCGGGGCGGGCGAGATCGCCCTGTCCGATCATCGCTCGTCCCAGCCGACGTTCGACGAGGTGGCCCGGCTCGCGGCCGAGTGCCGGGTCGGCGGGATGCTCGGCGGGAAGGCGGGCGTCCTCCATGTCCACATGGGAGACGGGAAGCGACGGCTCGAGATACTCTTCCGGATCGTCCGGGAGACCGAGATCCCCCCGACCCAGGTCGTCCCCACCCATATCACCCGCAACCGCGAGCTCTTCGAAGACGGCCTCGAGTGGGTCAGGGCCGGCGGGTCCATCGACGTCTCGGCCGGACCCGACCCGGATCCTGCGGCCGACCCCGACGTCAGCCTCGAGGAGTGCGTCGCCCGGTTCAAGAAGGACGGCCTTCCGCTCGGACGGATCATGGTGAGTTCGGACGGGAACGGGAGCATGCCGGTTTTCGACAATTCCGGGAAGCTCGTCCGCCTGACGATCGCCACGGAGAAAGACCTCTTCCGGAAATTCCGGGACCTCGTCGTGAAGAAAATCCTGCCGCTCGAGGAGGCGGCGCGCCTGTTCTCAACGAATGCCGCCGAGTTCTACAGACTCGGAAAGAAGGGGCGAATCGCGGCCGGCGGTGATGCAGACCTCATCCTCCTCGACCCGGACCTCGCCCTCGAGGGCGTTCTCGCCAAGGGGAAAAAGCTGATGTCGGGCGGCCGCCTCCTGGTCAAGGGCACGTTCAGCGAATGAACAATCGGGCGGCTCGGCCGGCTGATCCTCCGGTGGCGGAGAGAAGGCCGCCCTTCGGCCTCGCACTGATCCCGCTCGTCTCGATGGCCCTCCTGCTCGGCGTCGGCTACGGCGTCTACAAGATCAAGGCCCAAATCCTTCTTGTGGCCGCGGCTTTTATCACGGGCGTCATGGGCCTGCTCTTCGGATTCAAATGGAAAGACATGGAGCAGGGCATCGTCGACAGCATCCACAAGGCCATGCCGGCCATCCTCATCATGCTTTCGGTTGGCATCCTCATCGGGGCCTGGATGGCCAGCGGCACCATCCCCATGATCATTTACTACGGCCTGAAGCTCATCTCCCCGAAATTCTTCCTCTTCACGGCCTGCCTCGTCTGCAGTATCACGTCGATCGCGACCGGGACGTCGTGGGGAACGGTCGGGACCCTGGGAGTCGCCTTCATCGGGATCGCCATGGGTCTCGGTCTCCCGCTCGGCCCGGCCGCCGGGGCCATCGTCGCCGGGGCCTATTTCGGCGACAAGATGTCGCCCCTCTCCGACATCCCGAACCTGGCCACAGTCATCTCCGGCTCGAACCTCTTCGACCACATCAAGCACATGATGTGGTCGGCCGTGCCCGCCTGGCTGGCCGGGCTGGCCATTTACTTCGTCGTGGGCCTGAAATACGGCGCCAAGGCCATTCAATCCGATACGATGACCCTGATCACGGACACACTGAGGGCCAACTTCCGGTTCAACATCCTCCTTCTTCTCCCCATGGTCATCATCTTTTATTTCGCCGTGGCCAAGAAGCCGACCATCCCGGCCATGATCCTGTCGTCCATCGTCGCCGGGATCCTGGCTGTTGTTTTCCAGAAGGTCTCCGTGGGCGTCGTGGCCACGGCCATGAATTCGGGGCTCCCCTCCCGGACCGGGGTCGAGCTCGTTGACAAGCTCCTCTCCAAGGGCGGGATGATGAGCATGATGGAGACCCAGCTCATCGCCTTTACGGCCTTCTCGTTCGGCGGCATCATGCAGAGGACCGGCTGCCTGGCGGTGATACTCGAGCGGGTCATGAGGTTCACGAAGGAGGTCTGGAGCCTGGTCGTGACGACGGTCGTCACGTCCGTCCTCTCGGCTATGATCACCGGGAGCTCCTACCTTTCGATGATCATCCCGGCCGACCTGCTGGCGCCCGTCTACAAGGAAAAAGGACTCGCCGCCAAAAACCTGTCGAGGATCATTGAGGAGAGCGGCGGGATCATCGTCCCCCTCATCCCCTGGAGCATGGCCGGCGTTTACATCACGGGAACGATCGGAGTTTCGACCTTCGCTTATCTGCCCTGGGCTTTCATGAACTACATGTCGGTGGCCATGCTGGTCATCTTCGGGTTCACGAAATTCACCATGGCCCCGCGTATCCGCGAAGACGAGACCCAGGCCGGAAGCTGAGCGGGGAAAGCTGGAGGGGGATATGTACTTTGGGTACGTGTCCCCCTATGATTCTCCCCGTATGATTGAAACCGAAGTTCAGAAGCGGAAGCAGAGCCCGCCGCTGAGGCTCGGGCAAACCCTGGACATATCGTTGTCCACTAACCAAAATCGCATCATCGCCCGCCCGTACAGACCGAAATTATTCCCGAGCCAGAATTCCTGGCGGAACCCGAAATGCAGCCCGAAGCCATTGAGGTCGACCTCGTAGGGCTCGCCCTCGCTCCCGCTGAGTCCCAGAAAAATAATCGAAGGGGCCTTGTCGGGCCCAAACGATTTCCAGTATCCCACGTCCGCCACCCCGCCGTGGCCGTTGAACCAAGACGCCGAGAGGTAGCCGGCGCTGACGTAAATTCCCGCCCTTTTCCAAAGTGAGAAGATGCCCGCCGCCTCAAAGGAGCTCGCCCACCAATCGCGATTGATGCTGCAAGCTCCGAAGCCCAGGGATAAGTTCACCCGCCCGGCCGCGCCGATCGGCGCCGCGGAGACGAGGAGCGCGCCCAAAAGCAGGACGTGGACGGCGGAGTTTCGGATCGACCGGAGATACGGGGGCCTGATGATTTTCCTTGTCATGTCAACCTCCCTCTGAACCGGCTGGGAGGATATTACTATAGATAAGGGCCCGGGTTCAATCCATCGACGCGAACTCAAACCCTCAGGCAAGTGCCGCCGCACGGGTTCGGGGAGACCGCCCTCAGCTCTTCCATCCGGGGGGACATGTCCCTAGG
Organism: Candidatus Aminicenantales bacterium; assembly: GCA_049512315.1. Lineage (GTDB taxonomy): Bacteria > Acidobacteriota > Aminicenantia > Aminicenantales > Saccharicenantaceae > DATKJS01. The sequence continues at coordinate 88,917 of JBEKXF010000003.1, forward strand.
CACGTGTCCCCCTAGGTCTCCTCGTCGTCCTCGCCCTTCCCGGCCTTTTCGAGCGCCTGCTTGAACAGCTCGTCGGCCTTGGCGTGCTTCTCTTTCTGGAGCTCGAAGGTGGCATCGAACTTGCGGCCGAACTGGTCCGTCCGGGCTTTCTCTTTGACCAGCATGTCGTCGAGCGAGCCCTTGGCCTTTTTCGCCTTCTCGGATTTCATGACGGCCCGCGTTTCGCCGTCAACCCAGAGCAAGGCCCCGCAGCAGGGGCAGGTCACCTGGAAGACACCGGGCTTTCCCTCTTTGTCCGCCATGAGCTGAATTTAGCACAATCCAGTCCGGCGCTTCAACAAAGAGGGATAGTCCCCCTGTACTGGGCGGTATCCCCTTCCCGAATCGTTATTAGGAGATCAGCGGACGCAGGGGGGATGTCCCGGAGAAAACATTGAGCGCGACGCGGGCACGGTTGGAAAAGAGGGACAGTCCCTGGAATGAAATACTCAGACACTCGTTTCGGATATTTATCAGAAGTGCGGCTCCGAGCCGCTCCGCCACACTTCTGCTGGTCGCTCCTCGGAATCCGCTCCCTGCCGGAGGGACTCCCCCCGAGTCCGCAACCTCAAGAATAAACGATGAGGGATTATTGTGATAGGAACCTTTCATGCCTATTCCGACGGACAGGCCGGACGCCCGGGCTGGATATTATGCTTTTTCAGCAGCTTGAACAGCCCCTGGCGGGTCAGGCCGATCTCCGCGGCCGTCCGCGAGCGATGAAAATGGCAGCGCACGAGAGCCTCGCGCAGGAACCGCTTCTCGAACTCGGCTCGGGCCTCGGCCAGGCGCTGGGAGGCCGGCGAGTAGGTCTCGCCGCCGGGGTTGATCTTCGCGGACAGGAAATCCTCCTGCACAACGGGGCCGTCCCCCGCGATGATGAGGCAGCGCTGGATCTCGTTCTGGAGCTCCCGGACGTTGCCGGGCCAGGGGTAGCTCAAGAGAAGCTCAAGGGCCAGCGGAGAGAAGTGAGGCCGGGACCGCCGCATGGAACGGGAGTATTCGTCCATGAAGTGGTCAAGGAGGAGGACGACATCCTCTTTCCTCTCCCGGAGCGGCGGCAGCTCGATCGGAATGATCTTGAGGCGGTAGTAAAGGTCCTCGCGGAAATTCCCGCGGGCGACCTCCTTCTCGATGTCCTTGTTCGTGGCGCTCACGAACCGGACGTCGACGGGCCGGACCTTCGTTTCCCCGACCCTCCGGATCTTCTTCTCCTCGAGGACACGGAGGAGCTTGGCCTGGAGGGAGAGCGGGAGGTCGCCGATCTCGTCCAAGAAGAAGGTCCCGCCGGCAGCCTCCTCGACGAGGCCGGACTTATCGCGGAGCGCCCCGGTGAACGCGCCCCGGGCGTGGCCGAAGAGCTCGCTCTCGAGGAGGTTCTCCGGGATGGCCCCGCAGTTGACGGCGACGAACTGCCCGGCCCGCCGGCGGCCCGTCTCGTGGATGGTCCTTGCCGCCAGCTCCTTGCCCGTCCCGCTCTCGCCCAGGATGAGAACGGGGGCGTCAGAATCCCTGACCTTCTCGATCATGGTCCGGACCCTCTGGACCGATGGGGCCGATCCCAGGAAAGGGCTGCGATAGAGAGGCGGCGGCGGATCGCCCTGGCCCGTTTCCGGGCCCCGTTCAAGGACATTCTCCATCGTTGGCTCAGGTTCCTTTAAAAAGGAAACGTTCCGCGCCGGACTTTTTCTCACGCCCGGCCGTCCTAAGGCAGAGATGAGGCCACCCGAAGACGAAGGAGTGTCTTTGACAGTCCCTTTCCCCTGTGCTATAAGTTCGGCCGCCAAATCCCCCTTAAGGACCTGACCCATGAATGAGCGGCTTTCGCCCTACGACGCCCCCGAACTTTATGACCTGATGTTCGAGGGACTGGACTTCGATATCCCTTTCTGGCTTGAAACGGGCCGGAAGGCTGGAGGACCGGTCCTCGACGTCGGTTGCGGGACCGGCCGGGTGCTCCTCCCGCTCCTCGAAGCGGGCGTGGACGCCGACGGGGTCGACCTCTATGAGCCCATGCTCGAGCGGGCCAGGCAGAAGGCCGCCGCCAGGGGATTTCGTCCCCGGCTCGCCGTTTCGAACATGCGCGATTTTTCCCTGCCGCGCCGGTATGCCCGGGTCATCCTGGCCTTCAACACGTTCGCCCACGCCGATACCACGGAAGCCCAGCTTTCGACGCTCCGCAGCTGTCATGGCCATCTTCAGCCGGGAGGGGCCGCCGTGCTTCACATGTCCTATCCCGGCCCCCGCTATTGGGCCGAGCCCGACGGCGAGCCGGTCATGGAGATCGAAACCGTGCGGGCCGGAGACGGCCATCGGTTCCAGATGTGGGACACCCGCTTCAAGGACGTCGTCCGGCAGTCCCAGCGCTCGGAGATCGAGATCCGCGAGCTCGACGCGACGGGCTCCCCGGTGGCCTCCCACCGTTTCCAGGCGACCCAGCGCTGGGTTTATGGGTTCGAGCTTGAGCTCCTGTTCCGTCTCACGGGCTTCGCCCGGTGGGAGGTTTTCGGCGGGTTCGCCCGGGAACCGCTCGAGCGCGGCGACCAGCAGATCATCGCCTGGGCCTGGAAGGCTTGACGCCCCGCCGTCTTCGGGCGGAGATGAGGCCAGCCGCACGACTCCCGAGTGTTTTTGACACCCCGATTTCTCCTGTGTTATAAGGTCAACAGCGGACGAGGGGAGCGGCGATCGGGACCCCTCCAGCCCGCACCGGCCCGCCGCCGGCTTCCCATCGAAAGGAGAACGAGATGACTCCCGTCATCGCCCTGAACGCCGTCGATTACGCCATCATCGCCGGCTACATCCTGGTCATGATCCTCGTCGGCTACTCCCTCAAGAAATACATGAAGACCGGGGAGGACTTTTTCCTCTCCGGACGGTCGCTCCCCGGCTGGATCACGGGCCTGGCCTTCCTCTCGGCTAACCTGGGCGCCCTGGAGGTCATCGGCATGGTGGCCAACTCGGCGAAATACGGCATCGCCACGGTCCATTTTTACTGGGTCGGGGCCATCCCGGCCATGGTCTTCCTGGGGATCTTCATGATGCCCTTCTATTACGGGAGCAGGGTCAGGACCGTCCCCGAATACCTCAAGCTCCGCTACAACGAGGCCACCCGCGGGCTGAACGCCATCTCCTTCGCCATCATGACCGTCCTGATGAGCGGCATCAGCCTCTACGCCATGGCCCTCCTCTTCAAGCTCATGCTCGGCTGGTCGCTCACCGGGAGCATCCTCTTCGCCGCCGTCGTCGTCCTTCTCTATGTCTTCTGGGGCGGCTTGTCGTCCTCGATCTACAACGAGGTCATCCAGTTCTTCCTCATCTGGCTCGGACTTCTGCCCATCGTCTTCCTCGGCCTGAAGGAAGTGGGCGGATTCGCCGGGTTCGTGGCCAAACTCAAGGAACCCCTTCTCCACTCTATGAAGTTCCTCGGCACGAGCAACAATCCCCTCGGAGTCGACTGGTTCGGCGTCGTCTTCGGGCTGGGCTTCGTCCTCTCGTTCGGGTATTGGACGACGGACTTCCTGGTCGTGCAAAGGGCCCTGGCCTCGAAAAACATCAATTCGGCCCGGATGACGCCCATCATCGCCTCCTTCCCCAAGATGCTTGTCCCGATCATCGTCGTCATCCCTGGCCTGGTCGCCCTCCTCGTCCTCCCCGAATTCAGCCAGAGCGCCCTGCCGTCGACGGAATACAATTCCGCGCTCATCCTGCTCATGAAGCATTACCTGCCGAACGGACTCCTGGGGCTGGCCATCACGGCCCTGCTCGCAAGTTTCATGTCCGGCATGGCCGGGAACGTCACGGCCTTCAACACGATCTGGACCTACGACATCTACGGAAGCTATATCAGGAAGGGAAAGCCCGACGCCCACTACCTGAGGATGGGAAAATACGCGACCGTCTTCGGAGTCGCAATCAGCATCGGGACGGCCTACATCGTCCAGTCCTTCCCGAACCTGATGGACTACATGCAGCTCGTCTTCAGCTTCTTCAACGCGCCGCTTTTCGCCACCTTCCTCCTCGGGATGTTCTGGCGCGGGGCCACGGGCTGGGGCGGGTTCTTCGGCTTGCTCTTCGGCATCCTCACGGCCGCCGGACACTACATCCTCTACAAGCTCGGTGTCCTCCATTACGCGAGCGACATGGCGGCCAACTTCTACCAGGCCTGGTGGGCCTGGCTGACAGACTTCGTCGTGACGATCGGGGTCAGCGTCTTCACCCGGAAGCGGAACCCGGCCGAGCTCGTCGGTCTCGTCTTCGGGTTGACGCCGAGGACCAAAGCGGCGGTGCGCTGGCTCGCCCGGCCGGAGGTCTGGGGGACGCTGGCGATCGTGCTCGCCGTCCTCCTGAACCTCCTCTTCTGGTAGACGGGCCGGCAGCCATAAAGGAGTGAACGATGGACGAGAAGATCGAGATCAAAGAACAAGAGACGGGGATGAGCAAGGGGCATGTCCTGGACCTCAAGCTCCCGATCGGCTGGCTGCTCAGCGCCTACGGCGTCCTGCTCGGGGTCTATGGCCTGATCACGAAGAAAGAGATGTACCAGAAATCCCTCGGCTTCAACCTCAACCTGGTTTGGGGGGTCCTGATGCTCATCATCGGCGGCGGCTTCCTGCTGACCGCATTCTTGAAAAGAAGGGCGAAGGGGTAATTCCGGCGGGCCCGGGTCAGCACCTTAACTTTTCTCAGCCCGGGGAGGTAAAATAGACAAAGACAACTCGAGGAGGACGATCGCCATGAAGAAAATAGCCTTCGTCATCGCCGCCGCTATTTTCGCCGTCGCGCTGATATCCGGTCAGGCCCCTTCCCCAAAGGTCATCCCCAATGACCCCTTCTTCAAATATCAGGTCAGCCTGCTGAATCCCGGCGGGCAGATCCCGATCGAGCGGACCTCGAGCAAGGCGTCGCCGGTCACGCTCGACGCGGCGGCCGGGATCGACCCGGAAATCACGCGGGCCTGGACGATCTCGACCGGCAGCAGGAAGGTCGTGGTCGCTGTCCTCGACGACGGTTTCTTCTACAATCATGAAGACCTGACCGGCAACATCTGGACGAATCCCGGCGAGTCCGGACCGGACGCCACCGGCCACCCCAAGGAGACCAACGGCATCGACGATGATGGGAACGGATATGTCGACGATGTCATGGGTTGGGATTTCGCCTTCGACGATCCCGACCCGGACTGTTACGTCTTCGACGGCATGCGGAAGGACCGCATCCAGCCTTATTGGCACAGCATCGCCGCGTTGGGAATCATCGGGGCCCGGGGGAATAACGGGATCGGAGTCGCCGGGATCAACTGGGACGTTTCCATGATGCTCCTCAAGATCGGGGCCCAGGGCATCGGGCGGGACGAGAAGGACACCGCCCGGCCCGGCCGGGCCGCCAAGGCCATCCGCTACGCCGCGGACAACGGCGCCCGGGTCATCAATTGGAGCGGCTCCGTCAGCGACCTGACGCCGGAGGCGCTGGCCGAATTGAAGGCGGCCCTCGAGTACGCCGGAAGGAAAAACGTCCTTCTCGTCGTGGGCGCCGGAAACAACAGCCTGAACATCGACCGCCCGGAGAACTTTACTTACCCGGCCTGCTTCCCTCTCGACAACATCCTGACCGTGGCCATGATCGATTTCAAGGGCGGGCTCGTCCGCTACCAGGCCGGCGACCGCTGGCTTGGGTCGAACTATGGGGTGCAGAACGTCGACATCGCCGCCCTGGACGAGAATTTCGCGACGGACGTCAAGAACGGCCGAAGCACCTACCGACTCGGAGCGGGCACGTCCTGCTCGGGGCCGGTGGTCGCGGGGATCGCGGTCCTGACGCTCTCGGTCAAGCCCGACTTGAGCGCGACGGCTTTGAAGAAGCTCCTCATGGAGACGGCGACGCGTCTCCCAGGGCTCGAGGGCAAGGTTGCCTGCGGCGGGATGGTCAACGCCTATAAGGCTCTGCTGGCCGCCCGCTCCTTCCAATAGCGCAGGGCGCGCGCACCGCCGGCTGTTGACAGACACCCTCCTCATCGATAATCTATGGGGTCGGGCCACGAAATCGTATTGATAATAAATAAATTAGCATTATTTTTCGCCCCATTTTCGGCCTTAAGTCGCGCTTTTCAGGCCCGAAAATGAAGACTTAAGAGAAGGAGTGAGGCCGACATGAAAAATCGATTCTTTCCCGCCGCCTTTATTGTTTTTCTAGCTTTTCTCCTCACGGGCGCCCCGCCGGGCATTTCCGCTTCGCAAAAGGACGCAGGCAAGCCCGACAAGACCCAGTGGTTCCGGGACGCCAAGTTCGGGCTCTTCATCCACTGGGGCGTCTATTCCATGATCGGCCGCGAGGAGTGGGCCCGCCAGCTCCTCCAGATCCCCCTCGCCGAATATCAGTATTACGCCGACAACTTCAATCCGGTCGACTTCAATCCCGCGGAATGGGCCGCCCTGGCCAAGAACGCCGGCGTCCGCTACATCATCATCACCTCGAAGCACCACGACGGCTTCTGCATGTTCGACAGCGCCTACACCGATTACGATATCGGCCACGCCAAGTACGGTAAGGACATCCTCGGCATGCTCTCGGCGGCCTGCAAGACGGCCGGCGTGCCGCTCGGCTTCTACTACTCGATCATGGACTGGCATCATCCTGATTACCTCCCGCGCCGCGAATGGGAGAAAGACCGCTCGACCAAGGGCGCCAGCCTCAACCGCTACATGGATTACGCCATGAACCAGGTCAAGGAGCTCGTAACGCGCTACGACCCGGCGGTCCTCTGGTTCGACGGGCAGTGGGAGCATACGGCGGAAGAGCAGCGCACCGGCGAGATCGAAAAGATGCTTCTCGGCCTCAAGCCCTCGATCCTCATCAACGACCGTCTCCCGGGCCGCGGCGATTTCGGAACACCGGAGAACTACGTCCCGGCGACGGGCATCCGCAACCCCGACGGCACGCCGCGCCTGTGGGAGGCCTGCTACACCATGAACTGGAACGGCTGGGGCTACAACCGCTACGAGACCGAGTTCCACAGCGCGAGCCAGCTTATCCGCCAGCTCATCGAGATCGTGAGCAAGGGGGGAAACCTCCTCCTCAACATCGGCCCGCAGCCGAACGGCAAGATCCCGGCCGAGTTCGTCGACCGCCTCGAGCGGATGGGCATGTGGCTCAAGCTGAACGGCGAAGCGATCTACGGCACGACGGCCAGCGTCTTCGAGCGGCTCCCCTTCTTCGGCCGGTGCACGGTCAAGGGCACAACGCTCTATCTCCACGTCATGGGCTGGCCTCAGGACGGGAAGATCCGCCTGCCCGGGCTCAAGACCGACGTGAAGAAAGCGTACCTGTTGGCGGCGAAGGATAAGTCGCTCGTGTTCAGGCGCTCGGGGAAGGATGTGGTCGTGACGCTGCCGCAGCGCGCTGTCGACCCTGACGCGACGGTCGTCGCCGTCGAGCTAGCCGGGCCGCCCCAGGTCGAGCCCTACGTGATCGGGCCAGCCGCGAACGGGCGCGTCAACCTCCCCGTCCACCTGGCCGAGATCAAGGCCGAGATGGGCCAGCGCGCCTTCCTCGATCATTTCTACAGGACGACCATGCTGGCCAACTGGCAGAGTGTCAGCGACTATCCGGAATGGCAATTCCAGACGTTCACTCCTGGCACCTACGAAATCCAAATCTCCTACGCCAGCGTCGCGGGCGGCAAGGCCGCGTACGAGGTCGAGGTCGACGGGCAGACTATCGACGCGCTCACCGAGCCCTCGCCGAGCGGCTATTTCCCGAAGATGTTCAGCTTGGGGAAGGTCACGCTCAAGGCGGGGTCGCACACGCTCCTCGTCAAGATCAAATCGATCATCTACAACCACGCCATGAACCTGGAGAAGGTCGTTCTTGTTCCGGCGGCGAAATAACCGGCTTTCCAGGCTGAGCCCAGCCGGTCATTTTGCGATATCGAGGAGCTCGATCTCGTAGACGAGGAGCATGTCCGGGGAGATGACGAAGCGCTTTTCGTTGGGGCGCTGCTTGGCATAGAAGCCGCTCGTCTTGTATCCCAGCGCGGCCGGGACGATCGCCAGCCGCTTCCCCCCTTTCTTCATGAGGGCGAGGATGGCGTCCACTCCGGGATTGACCTTGGTTTTCCCCAATTCAAAGTCGAATGGCGTGGGTGTTTCTCCCCAGTACGGCTTGCCTTCTTCTGCCGTACTGACGAACGTCTTGCCGCTGAGCAGGCACCGGCCTGAATACTGGACTCGGAGCTTTTCGCCCGCGGCGGGCGGCTTGCCTATGCCCTCTTGGAGGACGATGTATCTCACCCCGTTTTCGAGGGAGGCCGCGTTAGGCCAACTCTGTTGGATGGCAGCATCCTCCTCATGCTTCTTCCTTGCGTCGGCGTCGGCGACCCGGACCCTGGCCACCTCGACCATCTCCTTGAACGACTCTGTCGTCGGACGAAAGGCCTTCGCCGCCTTACCGATCCTGATGATCCTCACGCTTTGGACTTCGTCACCCTGGACGATCTTGAAGACGACGTCCGTCCCCTCAACCACGTGACCGAAGACCGTGTAATCGCCATCGAGATAGGAGCGGTCGCCGAGCGTGATGCACCACTGGCTGCCGTTCGTGTGGGGGCCGCCATCGGCCATGTTGACCATCCCCGCCCGGCCGTGGTTGAGGTCCGGCAGGACGATTTCATTGGGAAACTCGTAGCCGGGACCGCCGTCAGAGCCAGCCTTCGCGCTCTTCGGGATGCCGCACTGGATAACGTGTCCGGCGACAACGCGGTGCCATCTCGTCCCGTTGAAATAGGGCCGTCCGTGCGGGAAGGCCGCGTTATCGATCGTGCCCTCGGCCAGGCCGACGAAGTTCGCCACCGTCATCGGTGTCTTCTCGAATTCGAGTTGGAGGACGATCAGCCCCTTGTTGGTCAGGACCTCGGCGTAAAGCCCCTCGGGATATTTTGGCTTTGCGCAGGCAGCGAGGAAAAGGACCGAAGCGGCAAGGAAAAGCATGGCAAGGCGGACGTGGTGGATGCGGCGCATATCTGACCTCCTTGAGATCCTCGGCATGAGCTGATGCTCCTTTTATACTTCCGCCGGGGCGTTTAATAAAGGCGGAATGGCGCTGTTGATATCGGCGGGCGGCTCCTGTAGAATATCAATTACTACTAATATAGTAAGAATTAGGTTGATGAACCGTCTGAGCAAAGAGAAAAGTCCCTACCTGCGGCAGCACGCGGATAATCCCGTGGACTGGTATCCTTGGGGCGACGAGGTTTTCGAGCGGGCGGGCCTTGAAGACAAGCCCGTCTTCCTCTCCATCGGCTATTCGACCTGCCACTGGTGTCACGTCATGGAGAGGGAGTCTTTCGCCGATGAGGAGGTTGCCCGGCTCCTGAACGGGACGTTCGTCTGCGTCAAAGTGGACCGGGAGGAGCGCCCCGACCTCGACCAGTACTTCATGAGCGTCGGCCAGGCTCTGAGGGGCGCGGGCGGCTGGCCCCTGACCATCGTGATGACCCCTGATAAGAAGCCTTTCTTCGCCGGGACCTATTTCCCGAAGGAGAGACGCTGGGGACGCCCCGGGCTGATGGACCTTGTCCCACGGATCGGGGAGGCCTGGCGGACACGGCGGGATGAAATCCTACGTTCGGCCGACGGGATCATCGAAGCGGTCCGCGTGGCCCAGTCGCGGGCGGATACCCCGGCCCCCGGCCGGCGTGAGCTCACGCCCAAAGTTTTCGACCAGGCGTTTCACGATTTCGAGGCGGATTTCGACGCGAAACACGGCGGCTTCGGGAGCGCGCCGAAATTTCCCACCCCACACAATCTGGCATTTCTTTTGAGATACTGGAAGCGGACGGGGAACGCGGCGGCCCTGGCCATGGCCGAAGGAACTCTTCAGGCTATGCGATGCGGCGGCATCCGGGACCACGTCGGTTCCGGCTTCCACCGCTATTCGACCGACGCCGCCTGGCTGGTCCCTCATTTCGAGAAGATGCTTTACGACCAGGCCCTGCTGGCCGAGGTCTACGCGGAGGCTTTTCTGGCGACGGCGAAGCCGGAATACAGGGAGACTTCGGCTGAGACCCTCGAGTACGTCCTCCGCGACCTGACCTCGCCGGAGGGAGGATTCTACACGGCCGAGGACGCCGATTCGGAAGGCGAAGAGGGGCGGTTCTATCTCTGGACGGAGGAGGAGATCCGAAACGTCCTGGATGATCAGGAGGCCGGTCTTGCCATCGAGGTTTTCAACGTCCGGCCGGAAGGAAACTTCGCCGAACCGGGGGGGCGCCCGGACGGGCGGAACATTCTCCATCTGAACCGGACGGAAGGGTCCGGGAAAACATTGAAGGCCATCCGCGACAGGCTCTTTCTCGCCCGGCAAAGAAGGATCCATCCGTTCAAAGACACGAAGATCCTGGCCGACTGGAACGGGCTCGCGATCGGCGCCTTCGCCCGCGCCGCCCGGGCCACCGATAACGCCCGGTTCCTCAAAGCCGCGGAAAGAGCGGCCCGGTTCATCCTCGAAAAGAGGCGCGGCCCGGGCGGACGGCTGTTCCATGCCTTCATCGAGGGAGAGGTCCGCGTCCCGGCTTTCCTCGACGATTACGCCTTCCTCATCAGGGGCCTCGTCGAGCTTTACCAGGCTGGATTCGATCCATGTTATCTTGAAAGCGCCCTCGACCTCGCAGGGGTCGCCCTGGCTGATTTCGCGGACCAGAAGGAAGGCGGATTTTTCGCCGTTCCCCCAGATTCCGAGCTTCCCGTCCGGACGAAGGGATCCTACGACGGCGCCGTCCCTTCCGGGAATTCGGCTATGCTGATGAACCTCCTCCGCCTGGCGCGACTGACCGGACGTCATGATCTGGAAGAAGCCGCGGGCCGCACGGCCGCAGCCTTCGCGGACCAGGTCGGCGCGCAGCCACGCGTTCACGCCGAGTTCCTCCGCGGATTGGATTATGCCTTCGGGCCTGCCGCGGAGATTGTGGTCGTCGGGCAGGCCGAGGAGAAGAGGGCCAGGGCCCTCCTAGCAGCGCTCAACAAGGCCTATCTCCCGAACGCGGTTGTTCTCTTCAAGCCTGCGGGAGAGGACGCGTCCCGGATCGAAAAGCTTGCTCAATTCACAAAGGGCATGTGTGAGGTCGATGGCGCAGCCGCCGCCTACGTCTGCACGGGCGGACGCTGCCTCAAGCCTGTCGTTACCGCCGAAGAGCTTTCTCAAATTCTCGTCGAGGGCAGCTTGGACCGGCCCGGACGGTAGAAAAAACGACGAGCTTTTACCTCATCTGATAATTCGGTAATAACAGGTTTCAATTTCCGGCCGGCTGAAGGGTTTTTTTGATCAGGGTCAGATCATAGCCCTTGGCCGCGATCAGCTTGAGGAGTTCGTCGTAGAGGGCGTCGTCCATCCGCGGCGTCCGGCTCAGGATCCAGAGATATTTCCGGTTCGGGTGGCCAACGATGGCCCATTGATAATCCGCGTCGAGCCCGATGACCCAATAGGCTCCGGAAAAGGGCCAGAAGAAGCGGACCCTGAGCTTGGCGTTGGTCTTCTTGTCCACGACCCAGGCCTTGCCATGGATGGCCCGAATCTTGCCGTCGAGCGTCCCCTGCCGGCAGGTGTTGATGACCTCGATGTCCCCGTCCTTCCGGAGCGAGTATTGGGCCGTGACGCCGACGCAGCCCTTTTGAAAGCGCTGGGGGATGGTCGCGATCTCATACCAGGTCCCGAGGTATTTCTGGACATCGACGAACGGGACGATCTCGAGGGGCTTGGTCTCGGCAACGGCACGGCCGGCCGCGGCAACCCCGCCGAGAATCAAGAAGCCCAGAATAATGCCGATCTTCATGCGTTTCCTCCGCTGATTTCGATGGCGCTCATTTCGGTGACACACAACTCGTTACCTAAATTATCACCCCAGATCGATCTGCGTCAAACCCCTGGCCTGGAAGATTATAGCAATTACGGTAATGAGTTGTATGTCACGGAAATATTTAATAGAATTCGCCCGATGTGGAAAGGAGGGCCGGCATGAGAAAAACCCATCCGTCGCGTCGCGATTTCCTCAAGGAGGCTGCCCTGGGAGGGGCGGCGATCGCCACGGCTGCCGCGGGGCTGAAGGGCCAAACGAGCCCGGAGAAGAAAGCTCCGCCACCCTTCAAGCTCAAGTATGCGCCGCCGCTGGGCATGTTCGAATGGCAGGCCGGCAAGAATCCGATCGACCAGCTCAAGTTCATGGCCGGCCAGGGCTTCCGGGCCATGTTCGACAACGGACTCATGGGACGGCCCGTGGCGGACCAGGAAGACATCGCCCGCGAGTCGGCCCGGCTCGGTCTCGCGATCGGCCCGTTCGTCGCCTACGCGGATTTTTCAGTGAAGACGTTCGTGACGAAGGACAAGGCCGTCCGGGACATGATGGCCGGGAAGCTGAAGACGGCCGTCGAGACCGCTAAACGCACAGGCTGTCAACAGACCCTGGTCGTCCCGGGCCGCTACGACGAGAGCCTGGACTGGGACTACCAGACGGCCAACGTCATCGAGAACCTCAAGTGGTGCGCGGGCGTCGTCGAGCGAGCGGGCCTCGTCATCGTCATCGAGCCCCTCAACCCCAAGGACCACCCCGGCCTTTTCCTGACGAAGATGGCCCAGGCCTGCCAGATCTGCCGGGCCGTCGCCAGTCCGAGCTTGAAGATCAACGACGACATCTACCATCAGCAGATCACCGAGGGGAACATCATCCCCAACATCGATGCCTGCTGGGACGAGATCGGGGCCTTCCATATCGGCGATACGCCGGGCCGGAAGGAGCCGGGGACGGGCGAGCTCAACTACAGGAATATCTTCGAGCACATCCACGCCAAGGGCTTCCAGGGAGTCCTCTGCATGGAGCACGGCAAGAGCAAGCCGGGCAAGGAAGGCGAGAAGGCCGTCATCGAGGCCTATCGCGCCGCCGACGCTTTTTAATGGGGAGGGTAAATATGATCGACAATTTCAAAACGGACCGGAACGGCAATAACGGCAACTGCCCGGGAATCACCCGGCGCGATTTCATCAAGACCTCGGCCGCGGCGTCCCTCGCCGCCGCCATCCCCGCCGGCCTCGGGCTCTACGCCGCCGGCTCGGACGCCATCCGAGTCGGGATCGTCGCCTGCGGCGGCCGGGGCACGGGCGCGGCCATCGACTGCATGGAGGCCGCCCCGGGCGTCGAGATCGTGGCCATGGCCGACCTCTTCTCCGATCGCATCCAAAGTTCCTTGATCCGGCTCCGGGAGAAGCACGCGGACAAGGTCAAGGTGATAGCCGACAAGTGCTTTACGGGGTTCGATGCCTACAAGAAGGTCTGCGCCCTGCCCGAGGTGAACCTCATCGTCACCGCCGCCCCCCCCGGCTTCAGGCCCCTTCATCTCAAGGCGGCGGTCGAGGCCGGAAAACACGTCTTCATGGAGAAGCCGGTGGCCGTGGACCCGGTCGGGGTCCGCTCGGTCATCGCCAGCTCGGAGCTGGCCCGGCTGAAAGGCCTGGCCGTCGTCGCCGGCACCCAACGCCGCCACCAGAGGCGCTACCTCGAGGTCATGAAGCGCATCCATGACGGCGCGATCGGCGAAGTCGTCGGCGGCCAATGCTACTGGAACCAGGGCGAGCTCTGGGTCGTCAAGAAAACCCCCGAGATGACCGACATGGAGTGGCAGTGCCGGAACTGGCTCTACTTCACCTGGCTTTCGGGCGACCACATCGTCGAACAGCACGTCCACAACATCGACGTCGTGAACTGGGCCTTCCGGGCGACCCCGGTCAAGGCCGTGGGCATGGGCGGACGCCAGGTCCGGACCGCCCCCGAATACGGCAACATCTTCGACCACTTCGCCGTCGAGTTCGAGTATCCGAACGGCGCCCGGGTCATAAGCATGTGCCGCCAGATGCCGGGCTGCAGCGACCGCATCGAGGAGAAGATCGTCGGGACCAGGGGCTCGGCCATGGGTTACGGCGAGATCTCGGGACCGGGCGCGTGGAAATTCGAAGGCGAGGAGGTCAATCCCTACGTCCAGGAGCATGCCGATCTCATCGCCAGCATCCGCGCCGGGAAGCCGCTCAACGAAGGGAAACGCGTCGCCGAAAGTACGCTATGCGCCATCATGGGGCGGATGAGCGCCTATACGGGGCAGGCGCTCAACTGGGACTGGGCCATGAAGGCCTCCAACCTCGACCTAACGCCCCCAAGCTACGCGCTCGGCCCGCTTCCGGTCGAGCCCGTCGCCGTGCCGGGCAAGACGCCGCTCATTTAATGGAACGAACATGATTGATCCTGGCCTTCACGGCAAAGTCGCTTTGATCACGGGCGCCAATAACCCGCTGGGGATCGGCGCCGCGACGGCCAAGGCCTTTGCCGCTCAGGGAGCCGCCGTTTTTATCACCTCGTTCCGCCGCCCTTCGATCGTGAGCCCATCAGAGATGGAGCAGGCGCGGAAAGCCGGGACCGGCGGCCCGTCATTCTATGAAGCGGTAGGACAGGAGCCGCCCGAGGCGATCGTCCGCGGCATCGAATCCCGCGGGGGCCGCGCCGCATGTCATGAAGCCGACCTCGCCGACCCCTCAAGCGTTCCCCGGCTCTTCGACCTCTGCGAGCAGGACCTCGGCCCGGCGGACATCCTCGTCAACAACCACGCCCATTGGCTTCCGGAGACGTTCGACCCCGCGCTGGTCACGGACGAGGGTTACGGCATGCGCTTGGCGGACGCGGGCTCCATCGATACCCACTACGCCGTCATCGTGCGCGCCTCGGCACTTCTGATGGCGGAGTACGTCAAACGCTACCTCGGGCGCGGCGCGAAATGGGGCCGGATCATCAACGTCAGCACCGACGCGGCCGACTCCCACCTCGGAGCCGTGAGCTACGCCGCCTCCAAACACGCCGTTGAGTCCTACAGCCGGTCCGCCGCCATCGAGCTCGGCAAGTACGGCGTCACGGTCAACATCGTGGCCCCCGGCCCGGTCCAGACGGGCTGGCTGTCGCCGGATGAAGAAGACGCCATCGGGCGCAAAACTCCCTTGGGCCGTGTCGGCCTTCCCGAAGACGTCGCCGACGTCGTCGTGTTCCTGGCGTCCGACCAGGCCCGCTGGCTGACCGGCCAGCTCATCTATATCGGCGGCGGCTGGAAGATGCACCAGTAGGGAGGGAAGAAAAGTAAACGCACGACACGGCTCGAAAGGCGCGTCCGCAATATGAGAGGAGGGCATGATGAGTGAAAAGCGCACGAACATGAACCGGAGACAATTCCTGAGGGCGGCCGCGATCACGGGCGGCGCCGCCGCAGCCGGAGTGGCCGGGTTCCCGACGATCGTCAAGGCCTCGGCCCTGGGGAAGGACGGGGCCGTCGCCGCCTCGAACCGCATCGTCATGGCCGGGATCGGCTTCGGCATGATGGGCCCCGGGAACATGTCGAGCTTCCTTGAGAAACCCGAGGTCCAGTGGGTCGCCGTCTGCGACATCGACAAGGAGCCGCTGGCCATGGCCCGGGACATGGCCAACAAGAAATACGGGAACAACGCCTGCGCGACCTACCACGACTTCCGGGAGCTCTTCCTGCGCAAGGACCTCGACGCCGTCTCGATCGCCGTCCCCGACCATTGGCACGCGATCCTGGCCATCTCGGCGCTCCGGGCCGGCCTCGATGTTTACGGCGAGAAACCCCTGACCCACAATCTGCGCGAAGGCCGGGCCCTGTGCGACGCCGTCAGGCGTTACGGCCGCGTCTGGCAGACCGGCTCGTGGCAGCGCTCGGTCGAGAATTTCCACCAGGCCTGCGAGCTCGTCCGGAACGGCCGGATCGGCAAGGTCAAGCGGATCGAGGTCGGGCTTCCCTCCGGCCATTACGATTTCGCCAGGACCTTCGGTCAGGAAGCTCTCGTCCCCCCGCCGCCCAATCTCGATTATGAATTCTGGATCGGGCCCGCGCCCTGGTGGCCCTACTGCAAGGCCCGCGTCCACATGAACTGGCGCTGGAACATGGACTTCGGCGGCGGTCAGTACATGGATTGGATCGGTCATCACCTCGACATCGCCCATTGGGGCATGGGCTGGGACGAGACCGGCCCCGTCGAGATCGAGGCCAAGGGCGAATTCCCGACATCGGGCATCTACAACAGCCCGACCCGCTATTACGTGAACGCCATGTACGCCGACGGGACACCCATGGCCCTCGCCGGCGGATACGAGGAGATCTGGGGCGGGACGAAATGGATCGGCGAGCACGGCTGGATCTGGGTCGACCGCGGCCAGTTCGAGACCGAGCCGGAGAGCCTGAAGTGCGAGACGATCGGCCCCGACGAGATCCGCCTCACCAGGAGCCGAGACCACTACCAGAACTTCCTCGACTGCGTCCGCAGCCGGGCGAAGACGATCGCGCCCGCCGAGACGGCCCACCGCTCCGCCAGCGTCGGCCACCTCGGCGTCATCGCCATGGAGGTCGGCCGGAAGATCAAGTGGGACCCGGCGACCGAAACGATCATCGGCGATCCCGAGGCCGAACGCCTGCTCAGCCACGCGTACCGGAAGCCCTGGCAGCTGCCCGAGTGAGGAAACACGCGATGAGAAACGAACCCCTGAAGCATTATCAAAAGGCCATAAGAATCGCGGCGACCGGGCTGGCCGTCCTCCTCGGCCTGGTCATCCTCGCTCCGGCGGCGACCGCGCGTCCGCAAGCAGCGACGGCGCCGGCTTCGGATTCGCTCGACGTCATCCTCAAGGACCTCGCAAGCTACAAGTTCGACCAGGGCGTCGGCGCGCCGCTCAGGCTTCGGGCCTATGTCTTTTCTCACAAGGATGACCCGGCGGCCAAAAGGGACTGCGAGGCGAAGCTCCTGGCATTCCTGCAAACCGGGCCCGCGCCGGGCGGAACGATGGCCGCCTGCCGGTCGCTCAGCCTCATCGGAAGCGCCGCCTCCGTCCCCGTCCTCGAGGGCCTGCTTCTTAAGCCCGAGACGACGGACCCGGCCCGCTACGCCCTGGAGAGGATCCCGGGCGAGGAAATCGACCGGGCGCTCCTCAACGCGCTCGGCAAGGCACAGGGCGACGTCAAGCGCGGGATTGTCTCGACCCTCGGACGCCGCGCGGCAGCCGCGGCACTGCCGGCGCTGGAAAAGATCGTCGGCGGAAATGACCCTAATCTGGCGCTCGACGCGGTCAAGGCCCTTGGCAGGATCGGGACGACCGACGCGGCCCGGGTCCTGACCTCGTACGTCGGCCGTGCGAAAGGCCCGCAGAAGGGCGAAGCCGCCTCCGCGCTTCTCCTCTGTGCCGGGGCCTGGCGGAAGGCCGGAAAGACGGCCGAAGCCGCGGCCGTTTACGAGAAGCTTCTCGCCGCCGGTTTGCCCGATGTCGACCGCCAGGCGGCCTTTCGGGGAAAGCTGGCCGCAGCGGGCCGGGATGGCCAAGGGCTCATCCTCAAGACGCTGGCTGGTAAGGACACCGCTCTCTATGCGCCCGCCATCGCGATGATCCACATGGCGTTCACCGGTTCGGAGATCGGCCAAGTCCTGCCGTTCATGAGCAAGCTCCCCGAGGACGCCCAGGTCCAGCTCACGGCAGTTCTGGCCGGCTATCCGGCCGGCACCGTCCTCCCCATCATTCTGAAAGCCGCCGACGCCCCTCTGCCCACGGTCCGGATGGAAGCCCTGCGGACCATAGGGAAGATCGGCAACGCCTCGGTCGTGGAGATGCTCGCGAACCGCGCGGCCCAGGCCGTCGGCGACGAACAGTCTCTCGCCCGTGAAACTCTCGCGCGGCTGAAGGGAACGGACGTCGAAACGGCGATCCTCGACCAGCTCAAGAGGGAAAGCGACGACAAGCTCAAGGCCGAGCTCATCCAGGCCGTGGGCGAACGGCGGATCGCGGCGGGGAAGCCGGTGCTCATGGAAATGGTTCGGTCCGCGGCGCCGTCGCTTCGGCTCAGGGCCATCGGGGCGCTCAAGGACATCTCGGCGCCTGCCGACTTGAGGGACCTCTTGGGTCTTTTGTTCACGATCACTGACGACGCAGAAAGAGAGGCGATGCAGGACACGGTGGCATCCGTCGCCCTGACGATCCCGCGGCCTCTAGCCCGGGGCGAAGCCGCCGAGAACCTGCTCGCCGGCGAGAATGACCCTAAAAAGAAGGCGGACCTCCTCCGCGTCCTGGGGAAGATCGGCGACGACTCGGCCCTGCCGCTGATGCGGAGGGCGCTCGCCGACCCGGACAAGGACGTGGTCGACGCGGCGGTGCGCGGCCTGGCCGATTGGCCGGCCACCTCGGCCCGGGACGATGTCTTCGGGATCGCGGCCGCGTCGGAAAACCTGACGCACAAGGTTCTGGCGCTCCGGGCCTTCGTCCGAATGATCGGGCTAGAGTCCTACCGCCAGCCCGAGGCCTCAGTTGCCGACCTCGAGAAGGCGATGGCCCTGGCTTCACGGCCGGAAGAGAAAAAACTCGTCCTCGGCCTCCTGCCGCGCTTCCCCTGCGAGAAGGGGCTGCGGATCGCCGAGTCTCTCCAGAACGATCCGGCCGTCAGGGACGAGGCCAAAACGGCCCTCGACCGCATCCGCGAATCCCTGGGGAGAAAATAAAAGCACCAACCGAAGGGGTCGAGTTAATCCGTTGTCAGAGGAAGGCGAACCATGATCGAGGGACAATCGGCGGGCGGGAAGGCTCCGGAGCTTCGCTACGGCATGGTCGGCGGCGGCCCGGGCGCCTTCATCGGCGACGTCCACCGGAAGGCCATCGCCATGGACGGGAAGGCTGAGATCATCAGCGGCTGCTTTTCCCAAAGCTACGACAATACGCTGGCCACCGGGGAGTTCCTCGGCCTCCCCAAGGATCGCCTCTATCGGACGTTCGAGGAGATGATCCGGGCCGAGGCGAAGCGCAAAGACCGCCCCGATTTTATCGTCATCGTCACGACGAACAACGCCCACTACCCCGCCGCGAAGCTCGCCCTCGAAAACGGCTTCCCGGTCGTGTGCGAAAAGCCCCTCGCCACGAGCTCGAAAGACGCCACGGCCCTCGCCAGGCTCGCGAAAGGCAGGGGCTTGATGTTCTGCGTCACCTACGCTTATTCGGGCTACCCGATGGTCAAGAATATCCGGGACATGATCGCCGCGGGCGAACTCGGCGAAATCCGCTTCGTCAATGGCGAATATCCTCAAGAGTGGCTCGCGACCAAACTCGAGGAGACCGGTCAGAAGCAGGCCGCCTGGCGGACCGATCCTAAGCTCGCCGGGATCTCCAATTGCGTCGGCGACATCGGCAGCCATATCGAATTCATGACCGCCTATATGACGGGCTTGCAGATCGAGTCGCTGTGCGCCCGGCTCGACCATTTCGGCCCCAACCGGCCGCTCGACGACAACGCCACGGTCATGGTGAACTATAAGGGCGGAGCCAAGGGCGTCTATTGGAGCTCGCAGATCGCCATCGGCCACGACAACGCCCTCCGCCTCCGCATCTACGGCACCAAGGGTGCGGTCGAGTGGTTCCAGGAGTTCCCGAACAACGCCCGCGTCTCGTTCCTCGACAGGCCGACCGGCACGATCTCGCGCGGTCGCGACCCCATGTCGCCCCGGGCCCAGGGCTTGTCGCGGATCCCGTCCGGCCATCCCGAGGGCTACTTCGAGGCCTTCGCCAATATCTATTCGACGTACATCACGGCCCTGGCGAAGAAATTACGCGGAGAGCCGCTCTCGGCCGACGACCTCGATTTTCCAGGGATCGACGAAGGCGTCCGCGGCGTCCGCTATATCGAGAAGTGCGTTGAGAGCTCGGCCAAAGCCGCCGCCTGGGTGAAAATGGAATGAATGGGGCGGGGAAGTGTCTGGCTTTATCGGGGGACACACACCGGATTCCGGAGAGATCGGAACATGTTCCCGGTCCGGCACGTGCCCTTGATTTTCGCGATCATGGTTGATGGAGGAATCGATGTCTAGACCGATCACGCTGTTCACCGGCCAATGGGCCGACCTGCCGTTCGAGGAGCTCTGCAAAAAGGCCTCGGTTTGGGGTTACGACGGCCTGGAGATCGCCTGCTGGGGCGACCACATGGATGTCCGCAAGGCCGCGGCCGACGCCGCTTACGTCCGCGAGAAGAAGCGCATCCTCAAGAAATACGGCCTCAAGTGCTGGGCCCTCGGCGCTCACCTCGCCGGGCAGTGCGTCGGCGATGAATATGACGGGCGACTCGACGGCTTCGCCCCGGCCGGCGTCCAGGGGAAGCCGGACGCCCTCCGCAAGTGGGCCGTCGAGGAGATGAAGGCCTCGGCCCGGGCAGCCCGCGCCATGGGCTCCTATGTCGTCAACGGGTTCATGGGCTCGCCGATCTGGAAGGCCTGGTACTCCTTCCCGACGACGACCGAGGAGATGGTGGCCGCCGGCTACAAGAAGATCCACGACCTCTGGACGCCCATCTTCGACGAGTTCGATAAGCAGGGCGTCAAGTTCGCCCTCGAGGTCCACCCAACCGAGATCGCGTTCGACGTTTATACGACCCAGCGGCTGTTCGAGGTTTTCAAGCGCCGCCTGACCCTGGGCCTCAACTTCGACCCGAGCCACCTCGTCTGGCAAGGCGTCGAGCCCAACCTCTTTCTCCGCGAGTTCGCCGACCGCATCTACCACATCCATATGAAGGACGTGGCGGTGACGCTCGACGGCAAGTCGGGGATCCTCGGCTCGTTCCTGCCCTTCGGCGACATGCGGCGCGGCTGGAACTTCCGCTCCCTCGGCCACGGCGACGTCGACTTCGAAGCCATCATTCGCGAGCTCAACGCTTGTGGCTACGAGGGCCCGCTCTCGGTCGAGTGGGAGGACAACGCCATGGACCGCGAGTTCGGCGCTGCCGAATCCCTGGAGTTCGTCCGGCGGATGAATTTCTCGCCGTCCAAGGTCGCCTTCGATAAGGATTTCGGAAAAGATAAAAAATAAGGAATCCCAGGTTCTTGATCAGGAAAGCCGGCCGGAATCCGCCCGGGGGTCTTCCTTTTGATCGCACCCTTTGTCGCACGGCAAAATTTCGATCGGGCGGGCCGGGGGGCCTCGAAACGGCCTTTTTCTCCGGCGCCATTTTATAGTATGATGCTCCCGGCTCAACGGAGCGAGGAGCAGCGCGATGAACACGAAAGCCGTGATAAAAGCGCCGGCGGACGAAGGGCTGAGCCGCCGGAATTTCCTCAGGACCTCGGCCACAGCGGGCCTGGGCCTGGCCTTCGCCGGAAAAGTCCTCGGCCAGGCGGCCCCTCAACCCGCCAAGCCGTCCACGGCCAAAAATCCCGACGAGCTGCGCGTCGCCGTGATCGGCTGCGGCGCCCAGGGACGGGTCCTCATCGAGTCCATCCTCCGGATCCCGTCGATCCGGATCGCGGCCATCTGCGACATCTGGTCCTACAGTCAGACCTATACAGCCAACTACGTCAAGAAATACGGGCACATCGTCAAGGTCTACGAGGATTACCGGGACCTCCTGGCCAAGGAAAAAGACCTCCAGGCCGCGATCGTGGCGACACCCGACTGGGTCCACGCCGAGCACGCCAACGCCTGCCTTCGCGCCGGGCTCCACGTCTACTGCGAGAAGGAAATGTCGAACTCGCTCGAGAAGGCGCGGTCGATGGTCCTGGCGGCCCGCGAAACCGGAAAGCTCCTCCAGATCGGCCACCAGCGCCGCTCCAACCCGCGCTACATCCACGCCATCGACCGCCTCATCCGCGAGAAAAGCCTCCTCGGCCGGGTCACCGCGGCCTACGCCCAGTGGAACCGGGCCAAGAGCGACCTCCTCGGCTGGCCCGAGAAGTACACGATCGACCAAGCCACCCTCGAAAAGTACGGCTACAGCTCCATGACGGAGTTCAGGAACTGGCGCCTGTACAAGAAATTCGGCGGCGGGCCCATGGTCGACCTCGGCTCGCACCAGATCGACCTCTTCAGCTGGGTCTTCGGGGCGAACCCCCGGTCCGTCATGGCCAGCGGCGGGACGGACTTCTACAAGAACTGGGAGTGGTACGACAACGTCATGGCCATCTACGAATTCGATGCCGCGCAGGGCGCGGCCCGGGCCTTCTATCAGGTCCAGACGACGACCCAGCACGGCGGTTTTTATGAGACGTTCATGGGCGAGAACGGGTCGATCGTCCTCTCCGAGATCCCGACGAAGGGAAATTGGGCCCTACGGGAGCCGACCGCCCCGGAATGGGATTCCCTGGCCAAGGCCGGGCTTCTCCAGTCCGAGACGGCCCCCATCCAGAAGAGCGCCTCGAAGAATATCTTCGTCGACGTCCGGGTCACGGCCGAGGCGGGCCGCTGGCCGCTGCCCGTGGAGCTGGCCAAGCCGGCCCACCAGCCCCATCTTGAGAACTTCTTCAACGCCGTCCGGTCCGGCACGCCCCTGACCTGCCCGGCGGAGCTGGCTTACGAATCGTGCGTGGCCGTCCTCAAGGCCAACGAGACCGTCAAGGCCCGGAGGATCACGGAATTCCGGCCGGAGCAGTTCAAAGCATGAGGGCCGCCGGACGAATCGCCCGCCCGGCCCTGGGCCTTCTCGTCCTCGGGCTTTTCGCCGCCGTTTCGGCCCATGCCGGAGACCTGAAGCTGAAACCCTGGGACGGCAATCGGACAACCCCCTCTCACTTCATCCCCCTCCGCGACGAGAATAACGGGCTCATCGTGCCGACTGATACGGGCCCGATGCCCTTTTCAGCCCGCTTCACCTGCGGCCCGTGCCATGATTACAAGACGGTCCAGGGCGGCTGGCACTGGAACGCCATGAAAGCGGAGAAAAGCGGACGCCCCGGCGAGCCGTGGATCTGGCTCGACCCGAAGACCGGGACCATCTTGCCGCTCTCCTACAGAAAATGGCCGGGCGCCTGGGACCCGAGAGTCCTCCGGCTCAACCCTTGGGATTTCACGAAGCTCTTCGGCCGGCATATGCCCGGCGGCGGACCCGCCGAGCCGGGATTCGAGGACGTCTTCCCCGGCATGGATTCGCGCTGGAACGTCTCGGGCAAGGCGGAGATCAACTGCCTCGCCTGCCACAATAAGTCGGGTCGCCAGGACCACAGCGAATGGGCGAAACAAATGCTTCGCGAGAATCTGCGCTGGGCGGCCACGGCCGCGGCCGGGATCGGGGAGGTCGGCGGCATGGCTTCGCGCCTCAAGGAGACCTGGGACGTCTACGACGGGCCCAACCTTGACGACCATGAATGGGCCGTGGCGCCGTCGGTCAAGTACAGGACGGTCGATTTCGACGGCAAGCACCGCTATTTCTTCGACATCGCCTATCCCCCCGATGACCGGAACTGTCTAGCCTGCCACTCGGTCTCGCCCGTCAAAGAAACGCGGGCAACGGCTGCGACTGACGTCCATACAGCCAAGGGCATCAAATGCGCCGAGTGCCATCGGAACGACCTTCAGCACGGCATCGTCCGGGGCTACGAAGGCGAAGCGATGGACACCGGCAACCGGTCGGCCGATTCCTTCACCTGCCGGGGCTGTCACTTGGGCGAAGACCCGACCGGGAAGAGGATCGTGGTCCCGGGGCGCCTGGGCGCTCCTGACCCCAAGCATACTGGGATCCCTCTTGTTCACTTTAGGACGCTCGCCTGCACCGTCTGCCATTCCGGGCCGTTGCCCGAGAAGTCCTGGGCGCGGGTCCGGACGTCGCGGGCCAACCGGCTCGGGGTATACGGGGTCGCCCGGTGGTCGACGGACCTACCCGCCATCATCGAACCGGTCTACATGAAGGATGGGCAGGGCAAGATCGGGCCCCAAAGGCTTGTCTGGCCGGCGTACTGGGCCCGGACTGCAGGCAAAGAGATCGTCCCGCTGCAGCCCGGCGTCGTGGAGGCCGCGGCGGGGGATATTCTCAAGTGTGAGGATCGGATCGCGGGGGTCCTCGCGGCCCTCTCCCAGACCTGCGACGAGAATGAAGTTCCCGTTCTGGCGGCGGGCGGATGGCTCTTCGAGGTCAACGTCGACGGAGGGCTTGACGCATCGCCCATGGTCGCTGCGGAAAAGGCCGGCGGCGGGGATGAGGCGCATCCCTTCTGGGGCACGAAAAAGGACGGGGTGATATCGCCGCTCATCCCCGATTTCAACCCCTCCGCTCAGGACAAGGACCCCGCGATCGAGCCCAGGATCCAATCCGTCCTCGAAGGTCTGGGCACGGTCGCCGGCGCGCCGGGGAAACCGATCGTCGTGGTCAGAAAAACGCTTTACCAGATCACGGACGGAAACCTCGCTTCGGCCGGGGCGCCGGCCGGGCTCGCGGGCGTTCCGGGACCGGGGTGGCTGAAAGACGATCGAATCGAGCCTCTGGCCGCGGAATTCGACATCCGGACGGTGGCGGCCACGGCCGGGACCGAAAAAACCCTCACCGAGGAACAAGTCGGGCTCGTCCTCAAGGCCCTGGACCGGGGGGAAGCGCAGGGCAAGAAGCCGGAAAAAGGCGGGTCTTCCCCTTTCGCCTATATCTCCGGAGGACGGGCCTTCCGGCTGGACAAAGGCGGCCGGCTTGTCTCGGAGGCCGCCGGCAGTGCCGCTCCCGTGACCTGGCCCCTCGCGCATAACGTCCGCCCCGTCCAGCAATCCCTGGGCTGGAACGGCTGCACGGACTGTCATACGGCCGACTCCAAGTTTTTCTTCAAGACGGTCATGGGGACAGGACCGCTTCTGACGCAAAACGTCGCATCGCGGTCCTCGACATCGCTCATGGGCGCCGGCGGCCTCTTCCACCGGGTCTTCGGGCTCACCTTCGCCGTGAGGCCTTTCTTCAAGGTCGTCCTCGCCCTGACGATTCTCGCGACCGGCGCGGTCCTGCTCGTCTTTTTCGTTGTCATCGCGGGGAAGCTGGCCGGGCTCATCGAAAAGAGGTCATGACCATGTTCGCCGTCATCACGATCCTGGCACTCCTCATCTTCGGGCTCGCGCTGGCCTTCCGCCGTTTCAGAATCCAGCACCCGTCGGCGGAAGGGAATATTCTCTACGCCGCGATCATCCGCGATTTCCGGCGGTGGCTGGGCCAGAGGATTCCGGCAGTCCTATCGAAGCCCGCGCCGGCGGGCTGGCCGGCCTGGATTAAAGGCTTCCGGCTGTGGCGGCTCCCGCTTTTCGAGAAATGGCTCCTTATTGGCTTCTACGGAAGCTTCCTCTATCTCGCGGCCAGCGGGTTTTTCTTCGCCGTCTTCATCAAGCGGGGACTGTACGGCTTTCCCCTGGTCCTTCACGTCATGGGGGGGGCGCTTTTCGCCGTCTGCCTGACTCTGATCGCCTTCCTCAGGGCGCGGCGGTTTACGTTCAATCCCGGACCTCTCGCGCTGCCCGGGGACCTGGACGCCATAAGGAAATTTCGGATTCCGTGGGGCGCTCGGGACTGGGCCAAGGGCTTCTTTTGGCTGTTCCTTCTGGCCGGCTTCTCGCTTGCCGCCTCGGCCCTCCTCCCGATGCTCCCCTGGTTCCCCTACGAGGGACAGATCATCCTTTTCGGGTGGCACCGCTGGAGCGCGCTGGTTTCGCTGCTCGCGGCCATCGCCTTCGCCGACCTCGGGCTCTTCCGTCCTAAGCCCGAAGCCTGAGCAGGAAGTTATCCGGGTTTTTTGAATCCCAAGAGATCCCCCGGCTGGCATTCCAGGACCTCGCAGATCTTTTCGAGCGTCGAGAACCGGACGGCCCTAGCATGACCCTGTTTGAGGATCGAGAGGTTGGCCATGGTGATACCCACCTTCTCCGAAAGCTCCGTGAGCGACATCTTCCGCTTAACCATCATCAGGTCGAGATTGACTTCAATCGGCATGATCCACCTCAGACGGTCAGGTCCTGGTCCTGCTGGAGCTTGACGCCGGTCTCGAGGACTTTGGCGATGACCAGGAATCCGAAACCCAGAAGCATGGTGCTCAGGCTTCCATAAAGGACCCGGATCGCGGTTTCCGAGAAGAGGGCCCAGGAAAAAACAGCCGGATCCGTGCCGGTCGACGACAGCGCGGTGCCTACGGCATGAATGAGCACAAGAACAAAAACGGCATATGCGATTCCGCGGATGTGCCGCGGGCTGGCGGGGCTGAAAGGTTCGCCGCGGGTGATTGAGCCGAGAAGCCGGAAGATGCAGTAGCAGATGAAAAAGTAAACAGGGCCGGCCAAACCGAAGTCCAGCAAAACGCGGAGGTCGAGTCTGAAGCCGGCGTCGGATGCTCGATGGACAAGACTGGGCGAAACGGTTAACATGATCGTGAAAGCGCTGATGAATACCAAGCCGTAAAGAATGAGAAGCGTGATGAGGACAATCCTGAGCGCTTTGACCGTCGGAGACACTCCCAAAACCATTTTCTCTGCCACACGAGCCTCCTTTTCCGTTATTTATCGATAATCAATATATGGTCAAACATACTGTTTGTCAAGAAATAATTATTGTTTATCGATACATTTTTTCTTTTCCAAGGTTGCCCCTGATCCTGAATTTGCCATCGGGTTGCAGCGATCTCAACGGAGAATGTGCAACACGCTCCTCGAGGAGCGTGTTTTAGAGATTGAAGAACAGGAGGTTTCCATGAAAAAGGCCATCATCATCGTCCCCCTGACCATCACCCTTGTCTTAGCGGTCACCGTAGCCTCTTTCGCCCAGCAGACGGTCAAGATCGTCGTCGTCAATTCCGCACGCGCCTTCGAGCGGTCGGCCGAAGGCAAGAAGGCCATCGCCCAACTCCAGCAGCGGGACGCGAAGATCAAGGCGGACATCCAGAGCAAGGAAGATGCCATCCGAGCCCTGGAGAGTCGGCTCAATACGGGCCGGATGACGATGACCCAGGACGCGCTCCTGGCGCTGCAGGTCGACATCGACAAGAAGTCGACCGAACGGAAACGCTACGAGGAAGACGGCGCCCGCGATTTTGCCCAGTTCCGGGACAACCTCGTGGCCCGGATCCGGGCCGAAATGGTCACGATCATCATCGCTCTGCGCAAGGAAAAAGGCTACGAACTTGTCCTCGACCTAGCCTCGAGCGGCGTCGTCGATTTCGATCCGGCCCTCGACGTGACCGACGAAGTCATCCGCCGCTATGACGCGTCCAAAGCCGCCGCTCCCCCGGTCAAGAAATAGGACGGTCCCTGGTTCCCGTCCCCAGTCCCCGGCGCCTTGAATAATCCGGCCCGGGCGATCTATATCTTCGGAGAGCCGAAAGCGGGGGTCGTCAGCCCGGGCAGTCCCATCAAGCTGGCCGTCCATTTCCAGGGAACCTCCCAGCAGAGGAAAGAGCTCGAGATCTGGCTCCAAGGCTGGAGCCTGTCGCTGGCCGAGATGAACTATCTGAGGACAGGGTTCCATTCCGAGGGGTTGCTCGACGTCCACATCGTCGGCGGCGAGGACGTCAAGGGGACCGTCTCCGTCGCCGCCAAGGTCAACGCCCCGCCCGACGACCTCCAGGAGCTCCCGCTCGGCAATAAGCCATCGTTTTTATCAGCGGCTTTACGTGGCTTTTCCCCTTCCGTCATGGCTTCCGCTACTCAATGAGGTTAAGCTCGGGGGATTCCCTCCGGCAGGGAGCGGATTCTGAGGAGCGACCAGCAGAAGTGCGGCGGAGCGACTCGGAGCTGCACTTCTAGTATATATCTGAAACGAATCTCGGATCTTCATTAACAAAAGATTGCCGCATCCCCCAAGCCGGGTCCCCCCTCCGCCACGGGGTCGATCGGGCGGCCTCGGCAGCACCCTCCCGCGTCCGTCGTGCCGTCCGTCCGATTATGATATTTGATAAAAACCGGAATTTTCGACATACTGCGGGCATGCCGAGGCGACGCGATCTCTCCGTTCATCGCTTCGCCCATGAGGCGATGACCACGGTTTTCGAGGTTTTCATCGCCGGCAAGTCCAAGGAATACGCCCGCCAGGCGGCCCGGGCGGCCTTCGACGAGATCGACCGGATCGAGCGCCTGCTCAGCCGTTTCGACCCCTCGAGCGAGATCAGCCGGGCGAGCCGCCTGCGGCCCGGCGAGAAGATGATGGTCGGGGTCGAGACCATCGAGTGCCTGGCGACGGCCGCCCGCGTTCAGGCCGAAACGGCCGGGGCCTTCGACATCAATTTCCGGGCAGTCCCGCCTCTTACCAGATCCGTCCAGATGCGGGCAGCCCCGCTTCTCAGCGGGGCCGTCCCTGTCCGTCCCGCCCACCCTATCGCGACGCGGACACCGAAAGCCGTCTCCGGCCGCAGCGATGGCCCGCCGAATCTCCTCAACCTCATGAGCATGAGGATGGTCGCCGGAGGGTTCGAGGTCGAGCGGCTCCCCGGCAGAGCCAGAAAAAAAGCACTTCCCCTGGACCTCGACCTCGGGGCGGTCGGAAAGGGCTACGCCCTGGACAGGGTCCGCGAGGTCCTCGCCGACTGGAGCGTTGGGAACGTTCTCGTCGACAGCGGAACGAGCACGGCCCTCGGCCTCGGGCCCGGGCCCCGCTCCGGGCAGCGGGGCTGGCCGGTCGGGACCGCCTCGGCCTGGGAATGCCCCGGAATGCCGAAAGACGTCCAGCTCGCGGACCGGGCCCTGAGCGGGTCAGGGACCGAGGTCAAGGGCGCCCATATCATCGACCCGAGGACGGGCCGTCCCGCCCGCCGCCACCTGGCCGCCTGGGCCTCCCATCCCTCGGCCGCGGTTTCCGACGCCCTCTCCACCGCATTCCTGGTGATGAGGACGGAGGAGGTCGGACGCTACTGCCGGACCCGTCCCGAAGTCTGGGCCCTCGTGATTCTCCCGGGGAAAAAGTGTAAAATATTCAATGCGAACGCCATCGCCCAGCCATAGAGACAAGGAGTCTGAGATGAAAAGAGCGCTTTGTTCGATCTCCATCGCCCTCCTCGGCCTGGCCCTCGTCCTCCCGACGGCCGGGACGGGCTCCCAGGACCAGATGAAGGAGACCTTGAAGCTCCAGCTGCCCAAGCCCATGTTCGTGGGGACGCCGAAGAACATCCGCACACCCAACCTCGAACCCATCACCGGGAAGCCGCGCGGCCCGTTCCTGGTGCCCGTGGGGACCGTCCTGCTTTCGGCGGGAAAGCCCGTCACCGCGAGCGACAAGGAGCCCGTCATCGGCGAGCTCTCGTTCATCACGGACGGCAAGAAGTCGGGTGAGGACGGCTATTACGTCGAGCTGGGACCCGGCCTGCAGTGGGTCCAGATCGATCTCGGCAAGTCCCAGGCCCTGTCTGCGATCGTGGTCTGGCATTATCACAGCCAGGCCCGTGTCTACCGCGACGTCGTCGTCCAGGTCTCGGACGACAAGGACTTCATCGGCGGCGTGACGACTCTCTACAACAACGATCACGACAATACCTCGGGCCTCGGCATCGGCAAAGACAAGGAATACATCGAGACCTTCGAAGGGAAACTCGTCGACGCCAAGGGGGTCAAGGCCCGCTACGTCCGGCTCTGCAGCGCCGGGAATACCTCGAACGACATGAACCATTACGTGGAGGTTGAGGTCTACGGTCTTCCCGCCAAATGACAAAGAAGGCCTTTTGGGGGCTCTTTGCGTGCGCCGTCGTCGGCGCGCTCTTTCTCCGGACCTTTCGCCTGGACGTCCGGCCGATGCACAGCGACGAGGCCAATCAGGCGGTCAAGTTCGGCGACCTCCTCGAGCGGGGCGAGTACCGCTATGACCCGAAGGACCACCACGGACCCACGCTCTATTACCTGACGCTCCCCGTGGCCAGAGCCCTTGCGGGGAAGTCGCTGGCCGCCGTCAGTGAAACGACCCTGCGACTCGTCCCGGCCATCTTCGGGACCGGGCTTCTTCTCCTTCTCCTCCTCTTTTTCGGCGGGCTCACCCGGGAGGCGGTTTTCTCCGCGGCATTCCTGGCGGGCCTTTCGCCGGCCCTGACCTATTACAGCCGGTTTTACATCCAGGAGATCGTCCTCGTCTTTTTCCTGGCCGGGCTCATGGCCGCGGGATGGAAATACTTCCAGACCCGGTCCGGATGGTGGGCGGCGGCGGCAGGCTTCGCCGCGGGGATGATGTACGCGACCAAGGAGACGTCCGTCATCCTTTTCGGCGCCATCGCGGGAGCCGCCGTGATCGACCACCTCCTCCGCCCGAAACCAGCCAAGCCCCAGCCCCTGAAATGGCCTGCTGCCCTCCTTCATGTCGTGCTTTTCCTGGCCTCGGGTTCCATCACGGCCTGGCTTTTTTTCACGTCCTTCCTGAAGAATCCGAAGGGTCTGATCGATTCGGTCCACGCCTTCGGGATCTATTTCAGCCGGGCCGGAGAGGCCGGGGTCCACGCTCAGCCATGGTTCTATTACATCAAGACCCTGCTCTATTCGCAGTTCGGGCACGGCCCGGTCTGGAGCGAGGCCTTCATCGTGGCCCTGGCCGTCGCCGGCAGCATCTTCGCCTTCGGCTCGGAGCCGGGAAAAGACGGCCACCCACGGCTCGTCCGTTTCATTTTCTCCTTCACGGTCCTGGCCTTGGCCGCTTACTCCGTCATCCCCTATAAGACCCCCTGGAACCTCCTCCCATTCTATCTGGGTGTCATCCTCCTCGCCGGGAACGGGGCCGGATTGCTCTGGCGGGCGGGGAGATTCATGGTCGTCAAGGTCATCGTCCTTTCCATCATGGCTCCCGGGATCCTCAACCTGGCCTACCAGGACCACCGGGCCAACTTCGTGGATTACGCGAACCCGACGAACCCCTACGTTTACGCCCAGACGATTCCCGACTTTATTAAGCTCATCCGGGCCGTCGAAGGGATCGCGGCCGGGCACCCCGAGCATGAGAGGATGTTGATCAAGGTCGTGGCCCCGCCCGACGAAACTTGGCCCCTGCCCTGGTACCTGCGTCGCTTTACGCGCGTCGGCTACTGGACGGACATCGCACAGGCGGGCGACCTGCGCGACGCGCCCGTCGTCATCGCCGCGGCCGCTTTTAGCGGGGAGGCCGGCCGGGACCTCGACAGCGGCTACCAGTCGGCGTTCTACGGGCTGCGGCCCGAGGTTGTTCTCTCGCTCTATGCGCGTCAGGACTTGTGGAATGCCTATCTCAAGGTCCGGACAGCGAAGGAATCGGCCAAGCCCGGCCGGTAACGCTGGAGGCCGGGGGACCATGTATCATAAGTCGTCGAGATCCAGCTCGAAACCGTCATAGCCTGCCCGGACCGTGACGCCGTTTTTCTTTCCGAGTGTGGCCAGCATCCGCCTCGATTTCCGGGCACCCTCGTAAAACCAGGCCCCGAAGTGCATGAAGAGGATGTTCTCGGTGAATTTTCCGAAGAGCTCGATCAGGTTCGGCACGCCGGCATGCCCGAAGGCCATTCCGCTGGCCCGATCGCGCCGGATCATCCCGCCCTTGCGGAGGAAGCTGGCCTCGGTCACGACGAGGTTGATCCCCTGGAGGAGCGGATGATACTCTTTGTTGATCCAGAACAGGTCGCCCGTGTAAAGAAGCCGCCGGCGCCCTTTCTCCACGAGGTAGGCGGTGGATTTCACCTTGAGACTGTGGTGGGTCGGGATGGCGCGGATCGAGTAGCCGCGAAATGCCATTTCGCCGGGGAAGACCTCGACCTCGGGGACGGCGGGGCGCCTTTCCGGCGCGTAGACCGGGACGCCGAGCCTCGCAGGCCTCGTGATGAAAAACGCGTGGTCGGGATGGAGATGGGTAATGAAAACCCCCCACGGTTTCGAATCCAGGAATTCTTTTTCGCCGAGATCGAAAAGCAGGCGCCCGTCGACGAGGAGTCCCGAATGCCGGGAATGGCGGGGCGCGGATTCCTGGATTTCTCCCCTGGTTCCGAGCACTTTGATTTTCATTCCGGCTTCCTGGCTTTCGGGTCCTCCCTGGGGAGCGTCTTTTCCAGCCGCCCCGTTGACTTGGCGCCGGTCTGGAACTTGATCAGCGCCCCGGCGGCCTCGTCGCAGGCCTTGAAGGCGGCCTGCCCGCCCTGGTTGCAGACCACAAGGACCGCGAAGTCGCGGAGGGGCGCGATCCAAACGACGGCGAAGTTCATGGTGTTGCTACCGTTGTGTGACAGGACCGTTCCGCCTCCCCACTCACGCTCGACGGCCAGCCATCCCAGAGCGTATTCGCCGCCGAAGGGCGGCGTCTGGAGTTTTTTGTACGTTTCGGGCTTGAACAGGGCTTTCTCGCCCTTGGCGCCCCGGAGCTGGTCGGCGACGAATTTCACCCAATCGGCAAGGGGGGCGTGGACCGTGCCCGCCGGCCCCATGACGGGGGGGTTATCCACGTCCGGACCGTTTCTTTCGACGGGCGTGCCGCCCGCGCCGTGGGGCCATGGCTGGTCGAGCAAGCCGGACGTGTCCACGCCGCCGAACCCGGCGCCCGTCATGCCCAGCGGTTCGAAGATCTGCTTCTTCATCAGGCTTTCCCACGAATCATCCGCCACCTTCTCAGCCATCGCCCCGGCGATGACGTAGCCCAGGTTCGAGTAAAGGTAACTGGTTCCCGGTTCGGCGATGGGCTTTATCGAGGCCAACATCCTGATCACGGCCAGGCGTTGGTTCCTGGTCGCCCCGTTGCGCGGGACGAGGCCCCAGGGAATATTGGCGGGAAGACCGGCGCGATGCGAGAGCAGATGGAGGAGCGTGACTTTTTGGAGGGCGGGGACTCCGTGTTTCAGCCGGATGGGCTCGAGCAGAGCGTTCAAACGCTTATCGGCGGCCGCGCTCTGGCCGTGCGCGGACAGCCCCGCTCCCAGCACGAGGACGGCGGCCGTCGAGGCAGCCAGGACTTTCCACATTCTCAGGGGCTCCTGGGTTCCGCAGGCCGTCGCCGGCAGGCGGTTTTCGGAAGGATCACGGGGATCAGGCCTTGGCGGCCACGACCCGGTCCCGCCCCTCCCCCTTGGCCTGGTAGAGACACTCGTCCGCCTTCCGGACCAGGGCCTCCGGCTCGCGCTCATGGGTCGCCTGGATCGTGGCGGCCCCCACGCTGATCGTAACGTCCTTCGCCACGGTGGACCCGGTGTGGGGAATCGTCAGGCCTCGGACCGTCTGGCAGATCCGCTCGGCGACATGCTGAGCGCCCTCGAGCCCCGTGTCCTGGAGGATAACGGCAAATTCTTCGCCGCCGTAGCGGGCCGCGTAGTCTCCGGGGCGACGGGCCGAGCCCTGGACCGCCCGGGCGATCTTGATCAGACACTCGTCCCCGGCCTGGTGGCCGTAGGTGTCGTTGTAGGCCTTGAAGTTGTCGACGTCGCAGAGAAGGAGCGTCAGCGGGCGGCTGGTCCGGACCATGCGGCGCCAGCCCCGCTTCAATTCCTGCTCGAACATCCGCCGGTTGGGGATCTTGGTGAGGTCGTCGACCTCGGCCAGCCCCTTGAGCTCTTCGTTCCTCTCGTTCAGCTCCTGGTTGGCCCTCCGCCCCTTCTCCTGCTCCTCCCGGAGGAGGCGGGCCATCACGAAGTCCGTCCGGGCGTATCGTTCGATCGAGTAGCAAGCGAGCATGCCCAGGAGATTCGACCCGATGAAAAAGAAGTTGTGGGTCCAGATGACCGGAGCCGGGAAATGAAGGGAACCGAGGGTCAGGATCTCGTAGGCCGCGACGATCAGCCAGCCCGTGAGCGTGGCCCAGATGAAGCGCACCCGGGACCAGGTGTAGAGGACAATGAAGACCATGATCAAGCCCGCGTAATAGGAGTGCTGCGCTTCTCCCTGGACGATTCCGATCATGGCCACGATGCCCAGCCCGGCGATCAGGCACCACAGGGAGAGGGCCCCCTGCCAGACCCGGCGGAACGCGCGGACGTACGTCAGCAGGAAAAGGAGGACGCTGACCGGCAGGAAGCCGGCGAAACGGATCGCCACGAGCGTCTTGATCGCGGCCGGGGCGACGATCGCGTCCAGGATCCCGAATCCGGAGTAAAACAGGGCGCCGACGATAATCGTTAGACGGATCTGGCCCAGGGACTTCTCGAGGAAGTCGTCCATGAACTCCCGTTCGGCCGGAGGGTCGAACGAGAGGGTAAAAGAATGCCTCGGGGGACTCGGGACGTCCCCGGCTGTCGGGTCGCTCATCATCCTTCCCATCCTTTCGCGGGCGTCGGGGCGCGGGACCTCACGGTCTCATTCGATGACGTGCGCGGCCCAGAGCAGGCCCCGCTTGACGATTTCCCGTGCTTCCGGGACGTTGAAATCCGCGGCCACGTGGCCGAGCGATGTGTAAAAGACGCGGCCCTGGCCGTAATGTTTCTTCCAGACGGCGGGCATGACCACCCCCTTGGTCCACGGCGCATACTGTCCCGAGAACGTCGTCGTCGCCAGGACCTCATTGAGCGGGTCGACCAGCATGTAATACTGCTCGGATTTCATATGGAACCGCTTCCGGAGACCCTTGACGATCGGGTCGGACGGCTTGGTGATATCGACGTCGTAATCGATGATCCCGCCCGGATGGGCGACCCACTGGCCGCCGACCATGAACTGGTATTCGACATTGGAACGGAAGGAGTCGGCCAGGCCGCCGTGCCAGCCGGCCAGCCCGACGCCGTTTTTTACGGCCTCTTCGAGGTTGCGTTCCTGCTCGGGCTTGATGCTGCCCTGCGTGTAGACCTGGACGATGAGATCCAACGATTTGAGCTTTTCGAGGTCGAGGTAGGCATCGAGCGAGTTGGAGATTTCGACCTTGAAGCCCTGGGACTCCAGCCAGGGGGCGAAAATGTCAACGCATTGCTTGGGCTCGTGGCCTTCCCAGCCGCCCCAAACGAAAATGGCGGTCTTTTGTTTTTTCGGTGTCTGGACGGGCCCGGCGAGCGCGATGGCGCCGCACAGGCCGACGATGAGTACGATCAGGATCAGGCCTTTTTTCATTTTTCTCTCTCTCAACCGTCCGTTCCTTGTCTGGACGATCTCTGCCGCCCTCTTCACGCCGAGCGGGCGAACGGGAAACTCACTCCAGGTTCCGGATCCAGATGTTCCGGTAGCGGACGGGGTGACCATGATCCTGGAGGGAAATCGGGAGCTTGTCGGCATGCATCTTGTAGGGAGGCCGGGCCTTGTAGGCCGTCGGCCCCGTCAGCTGGGCGCACTCGTGGACGAGGACACCGTTGTGGAAGACGGTCATCCGGGCCGGGGCGAGGAGCTTCCCGTCCTTGCCGAACCGCGGCCTATGGAACACGATGTCGTAGGTCTGCCACTCCCCCGGAGGCCGGCAGGCATTGACCAGGGGCGGAAATTGGCCGTAGATGGCCGCGGTCTGGCCGTCTGCGTAGGTCTTGTTGTTGTAGCAGTCGAGGACCTGGACCTCATAAAGGTCCATGAGGAAGACGCCGCTGTTGCCTCGGTCCTGGCCATCACCCTTGGCCGGTGACGGCGCCATCCACTCGACGTGGAGCTGGCAGTCGCCGAACCCCTTGACGGTCCGGATCGAGCCGGTCTTGGGCACGACCTCGAAATAGCCGTTCTCGACCTTCCATTGGGCCGGGAGGCCCTTGGCGTCCGACCATTGGTTGAGGCTCTTGCCGCCGAACAGAACGACGGCGTCCGAGGGCGGCGGGACGGCCGGCCCGGCCGGGCCAGGCGTGACGACGGGGGCCATGGGACGGTCGGGGTCGTGGACCGGCCACTTGTCTTGGGCCCCGGCCTGGGAAAACAAGGCCAGCGCCGCGCATACGATCAGAATCCCGCAGCGGTTTTTCATGCTGTCACCTCGATCGATCAGGAGGACAGCCCCCTCCGGGGGGACGGTCGTTCGTTTTCTCTCTTTTCTTGGATCACAGGCTCCAGCCGGGGCGGTAGTCGAAGTGGAGGAACTGGTTCGCTTCCGGCAGGTTCGTGAATTCCATCTTCTCCCCGTTCCAGAGGAGCTTCATGTTCTTGTCCTTGAGCCGGACGGCGACGTTAGCTAGGAGCATGACCTCGGTGAGCGGGCCCGCATACGAGAAGTCGGTCGTCGACTTCGCCCCTTTTTTGATGGCCTCTATCCACTCTTCCCGGATGCCGGGCGAGCGGGGGATGGTCTTCTCCGGCCGCTTGTACTCCTGCATCCGGGACTCGGGGATAAGCCGGGGGTTTTCACCGTAGGTGCCGCACATCAGGAGGCCCTTGTCGCCGCGGAAGAGGACGCCGCCGCCCTCATCGCCCATCAGCCGGCCGTCCTCGAGCTCCGCCGGCCGCGGCGGGGTCAACCCGCCGTCCCACCAGGTCAGCTTGACGGGCCCCATGCTGCCGCGCGCGGGGAACTCGTATGTGACGACCTCGGCCCACGGATAACAATCCTTGGTAAACGGCGTCGAGCTCGCCTGGACGCTCGTCGGGTAGCCGAGCTTCAGCGCCCAGAACGGCTGGTCAAGCAGGTGGGCGCCCATATCGCCCAGGGCGCCGGTGCCGAAGTCCCAGAAGCCGCGCCAGGCGAAGGGATGGTAGGCGGGGTGGTAGGGCCGGAACGGAGCTGGCCCGAGCCAGACGTCCCAGTCCAGGGTCGAGGGCACGGAGGGAATCTCTTTCGGGGCATCGATCCCCTGCGGCCAGATGGGACGATTGGTCCAGACGTGGACTTCATTGACGTTGCCGATCGCCCCGTCCCAAATCCACTCGCAGATCAGGCGCGCGCCTTCCTTGGAGTGTCCCTGGTTGCCCATCTGGGTGACGACGTTCGCGTCCTTGGCCGCCTTGGCCAGCATCCGGGCTTCCTTGATCGTGTGGGCCAGGGGCTTCTGCACGTAAACGTGCTTCCCCAGCCTGATGGCGGCCATGGCGATGACCGTGTGGTTGTGGTCCGGCACGGTCACCGTGAGGGCGTCGATCCCTTTTTCCTTCTCCAGCATCCGGCGGAAATCGCGGTACTTGGTCGCCTTCTCGTACATGGCCTTTTCTTTGGGCTCGAGCTCTTCGGACCGGAGGAGCTTGGCCATCTGCTCGTCGTCCACGTCGCAGAGGGCGACAATGTTTTCCGAACGGACGCCGCGGGTGTCGGAAAAGCCCATGCCGCCGACGCCGACGCAGGCGATGTTCAGGGTATCGCTCGGGGCCTTCTTCTTCTGGGTCGCCCCGACGACGTGCCGCGGCACGACCATGATGCCGGCCGCCGCGGCCGCCGAGGAGCTCAGAAACTTGCGACGGGAATAGGTCTTCCCGTCAGCGGGGAAGGTTTTTGTTTCGTCCATGCTCACCATCCTTATGTCTGAATTTTATGGAGAGAAAAGCCGGGGACTTCCGGAGGGTTGTTTACGGGGGCACTCGTCGTCTTCATGGAAGACTTATTTTCAGATTCCCGAAAGGTTTATATCACAAGCCGCGGCCCCCGGTCAATTTGCTCATGAGGATGTCTCAGTGTCACTTGTTTTTCTCAATCGGGAACCGGCCGGTCTCCCGGCCGTTTTGGTCGAGGAAACGGACGCCTGGGTTGCCTTCGGGGGCAACTTCCACGATGAGCCTCTCCCGTCCCTGCTTGTCGTTGAGCCGGAGAGACACAGAACCGTTGTCGCTCTTCCCGAGGAAAACGCGGGGCTGGGCCTGTTCGCGCCCGGAGAAGAACTTGGCGTACTCCGCCTTCTGCTGCTCCTCGGGCAGGTTTTTTATGCGGTCCTGAAGGGTGAGAAGTTCCCCGGTCGAATAGTCGGGCCTGTCCCATATGGACAACCTCGCTTTCCGGTATCCGCCGTCTTCCGAGGCATCGATGGTAAAAATCTGGTCCTGGTCATATTGGTCGAAGCTTAGGTGCCCGTAGGCGTTGACCTTGCCGTTATTGTCCTTCTCGCCTCCGTAGACCAGGCCGCCGTTCTCGGTCCCTTCATCGTCAAAAAAGAGGATCCCCGCGGTCTTCCGGTTGGGGTGCGGATACTCCTTTTTCTTGAAGATGATGCCCGGGAAGAGCGCCTTGCTCGAAAGGACCAGCCTGACCGTTCCGTCCGGTTCGACGATGTTGACCCTCTGGACATCGATCTCCTCAGAGCTCGTTTTCCGGCTTTTCTCCGCTGCCGTGAGCAGGGTCAGCGCCAGGACGAGAGTCAGAACGCCGGAATAGATCACGAGAAGCCGGTTGCCGCTCACGGTAATTTTCATGTTTCGCTCCTTCGGCCTTTTTGCCCCCAAGATTACCGCCGGCGTGGGCTCGCGTCAAACCTTTTTCCGGATTGTTCCCCGCCGGCCTGGCCTCCATCGAGATCGTGAAACAGCTTCCGGCCCGGCGAGAAAAGCGGCAATTGACTTACCCTCCCCTGCCGCCGATAATGAAGTCCCATACCGTTCGGAGGGGATCTTATGGCCATGCCGGGGATGGGGCATCGGAGGCGCGTCGGCAACGACGTTTTCCTGATCCTTGGGTTCGCGGCGGCGGCGCTCGCCTTCCACCTCGTTGTCAACGCTTTCGAGGGTTACGGGATATTCCGCGACGAATATTACTACATCGCCTGCAGCAAGCGCCTGGCCGCGGGCTACGTGGACCAGCCTCCCCTCGCCATGTTCCTGATGGCCGCCGGCCGGGCCCTCTTCGGCGTCTCCCAGTTCGGAATCCGCGTCCTGCCGGCCCTGGCGCATGCCGCGACCATCGTCCTGGGCGGGCTCATCGCGCGGAAGCTAGGGGGGCGGAGAACGGCCGTCATCCTGACCTGCACGGCCGTGAGCCTGACCCCTCTTATCGTCGGGCATACGAACATCTTCCAGATGAACGCCTTCGCCCACCTCCTGTGGGCCCTGGCCGTCTACCTCGTCGTCCTCATCGTGGAGAGGAGCCGGCCGGGCCTCTGGATCCTCCTCGGGACCGTCATGGGCCTGGGGCTCCTTAACAAGATCGATTTCCTCTGGTTCGGGGCGGGCCTCGCCGCGGGGCTTCTGCTGACGGAATTGAGGAAGCACCTGCGAACGCCGTGGCCCTACGCGGCCGCAGGCATCGCCCTGCTCGTGTTCAGCCCCTTCATCATCTGGAACATCACCCATGATTTCGCCCACATCGAATTCATCCGCAACGCGACCGCCGGAAAATATTCGGGACTGACGCGCCTCGATTTCCTGACCGGCCAGGTCAAGGAGATCAATCCCGTCAATATGCTCCTATGGCTGCCCGGGCTCTTTTTCC
This sequence comes from Candidatus Aminicenantales bacterium, assembly GCA_049512315.1. Taxonomy (GTDB): domain Bacteria; phylum Acidobacteriota; class Aminicenantia; order Aminicenantales; family Saccharicenantaceae; genus DATKJS01. The sequence continues at coordinate 127,943 of JBEKXF010000003.1, forward strand.
TGCTCTTCATCCGGAAGGGGCGCCCGTATCGGGTCCTCGGCATCATCTACGTCGCGGCCTTGGCGATCCTGCTTGCCAACCCCCACAGCAAGTCCGAATATCTCGGCCCCGCCTACATGATGCTGTTCGCGGCCGGCGGCGTTGCCGTCGAACGCTGGGCCGGCCGAGGGAAAAGGAGGTGGGCGGCGCCGGCCATCGCCACGCTGAGCGTCCTGTCCTCTCTCCTGATCCTGCCGTTCGCCGTTCCGGTTCTCCCGGTCGAAACGTTCATCAAATATTCCGCGGTGGTCGGGGTCAAGCCGTCGACTGCCGAGAGTAAGAGGCTTTCCGAGCTGCCCCAATTCTATGCCGACATGTTCGGTTGGGAAGGCCTGGCCAAGGACGTCTCGGCGGTTTATCTCGCGCTCCCCGAGCCCGAGCGCGCCTCGGCCGTCGTTTTCGCCATGAACTACGGAGAGGCCGCGGTCCTGGAATATTACGCGTCGAAATACCCTCTTGCCCGTATCATCTCCACGCACAACAGCTTCTGGTTCTGGGGATATCCGAAGGAAGGCCTCCGGACGGTCATCGTCCTCCGGGGCAAGGAAGAGGACCACAGGAAAAGCTGCGACGAGGTCACCCTGGCCGCCGTCCACACCTGCCGCTATTGCATGCCCTACGAGAACAACATGCCGATCTACGTCTGCCGCGGGCCTCGCGTGTCCCCGGCCGAGATCTGGAAAAACGAGAGATCTTTCAACTGACCCATGATAATCAACGTCCAGTCGGAAGTCGCTCCCCTTCGGGTCCTCCTCCTCAAACACCCCCGGCAGGCCTGGGCCGGCCAGGACAACGTCCGAGACCAGTGGAGGTCCCTCCGCTACGGCGACGAGCCGGATTTCGCCCGGGCCGTCGACGAATACGACCGGTTCGTGGAAATTCTCCGCCGGACCGTCCCCGAGATCCATTTCCTGCCCGGGGACGCCCGAACAGGGCTTGATTCGATCTACGTCCGGGACGCGGCCCTCGTGACGAAACACGGGATCATCCTCTGCCGGATGGGGAAAGAGGCCCGGAGGGGAGAGCCGGAAGCGATTAAGGGATTCGCCAAGGCCATGGGCTGGCCCGTCCTCGGAGCGATCCGCGAGCCCGGGACGGTCGAAGGCGGTGACGTCGTCTGGCTCGACGATCGGACGCTGGCCGTCGGCCACGGCTATCGGACCAATGCCGAGGGGATCCGGCAACTGAGGGAGATGACGGCGAGTTTCGTCCAAGAGATGATCGAGGTCCCTCTTCCCCATTGGGACGGCCCCGGCGATGTCCTCCATCTCATGTCGATGGTCAGTCCCGTGGACAGGGGAAAGCTCCTCGTGTATTCCCGGCTTATGCCCGTGCCGTTCAGGCGATGGCTGCTCGACCGGGGCCTCGAGCTCATCGAGATCCCGGAGTCGGAATACCCGGGCATGGGCTGCAACGTTCTCGCCGTGGCGCCGGGCAAGTGCGTCGCCCTCGCCGGCAACCCTCGGACCGACGCGGTCCTGGCCAAGGCGGGAGTCGAGGTCTGGACCTATGAAGGCCGTGAGATCTCAGCCAAGGGCGCGGGCGGCCCGACGTGTCTGACCCGGCCCCTCATCAGGAGCGCCGTCTAGCCGCGGGGAACCGGAGCGGCCTCGCCAGGACGTCCCGGAGATTGCCTTATCGTGCAGACCGGGGTCAGGATCAACGGCGATGCGCAATTTCGCCCCGGGCTGAAATTGAACGCTCAAATTGCGTATCTCATATATAATATTGAGGTTAAGTTGAGGTCAGGGCCGTGAAAAGTGCAAGAATGAAGATTTGACCCCCGATGAATTAACATTATCGGGCAGGCGGCGGTAGACATATGCGGATGAATGAAACGGAGAAGGAGCTCGTAGCGATGGTTCTCTCCGGCCGCAACGACGCATTCGAGCCGCTGGTGACCCCCTATCGACAGCCCTTGTTGGCCCTCGCCTACAGGCTGACCCGCGACTTCGAAGACGCCAAGGAGATCGCCCAGGAAGCCCTTCTCCGGGCCTTCAAGTACCTCGGCCGCTACGACACCTCGTGGAGCTTCCGGAATTGGCTGTTCCAGATCGCCGCCAACGCGGCCCGCGACCGGGCCCGGACGAAGGGGCGGGAAGCGGCCGCTCTCGCCCATGCCGGCCGGGAATTGCCGCAGAGCCCGGACCCCTCATCCGACCGCCGCTCCCGGGAATTCCAGTCCGACCTCGATAAGTGCCTGTCCGTTTTGGGCCCGAGGGAGAAGGAGGTCTTCATCTTGAGGGACATCGAAGAGCTGGACATCAAGGAAACGGCCAGGGCCCTCGCCTGTTCGAGCGTTTCGGTACGCGTGAACCTCTCCTCGGCCCGCCGCAAGATCCGGGACGCGATCCGGGACAAGTATCCTCATTTGGAGGAAAGACAATGAGCTGCCGCAAAGCGAAAAAGGCCATCCCGCTCCTGGCCGGAGGGGATCTTGCGCCGCGAAATGAACGGAAAGTCAGGGCCCACATCGACATCTGCCCATCCTGCCGGCAGGAGCTCGAGGAATACCGCTTCGCCCTCGGCCGGGCCAAGGCCTCGGCCCGGGAAGAAAAGCCTGGGGACTGGAGCGAGTCCGAATGGAAGGCCTTGATGACCCGGATCACTGTAGAAAAAGGTGAAAAAGGGAACACGGTCCTCGGGCTCCGTGCGCGCTGGGCCCTGGCTTCCGGCATGGCGGCCGTCATCATCCTGGCCATAACGGTCCTCTTCGTCAAGGACACGGCGTTCGGCCCGCAGGAAACCTCGTCGGTTCCGGGCTCGGACGTCGTCTCGGTCACCATGGTCTCGCAGGAGAGCGGGCTCCAGGTCGTCTGGTTCTTCAATAAGAATTTCGAATGGAAAGGAGATAAGAATTGAAAAAAGGAATTCTCTCACTCATCGTGCTGGTGTTCGTGTTCGCCGTGACCGCGCCCGTCTTCGCCGAGGATGCGGCCCAGGAAACCAAGGCCACGACGAAACCCGCCCTCAAGAACGAGCTGGTCCGGCTCAAATACGCCAATGCCACGCGGATCCAGGCATTGCTTTATCCCTACCTCAGCCGCGACGGCCACATCTCGATGATGCCCAACGAAAACGTGATCGTCGTCAGCGACGTCCCGGAGAACGTGGAAAAGGCGCTTCAGGTGATCAGACAGCTGGATGTCAAGCCGGCCGACCTCCAGTTCACGGTCCAGCTCATCCTGGGCTCGGCGGAAGCCGAGAAGGGCGCCGAGGCCATGCCCAACGACCCCATCATCAAGGAGCTCCGGAATCTTCTGAAGTATAAGTCCTACTCTCTCCTCGACACATGCCTGATCCGGGCCATGGACGATTCCAATTCTGAGGTCCGGCTCGGCGACCACGCCGATTTCGAGCTCCAGATCAGACCAAAGGTCATCAAGGACGAAAAGGCCTCCTTCATCCAGATGGAGGTCAGGCTCAGGCAGGTGCGCATCGCCGGAATGCCCCCGAACGCGACCTCCGCCAAGGTCGAGTACATCACGACCGACCTCATCGGGACGACCCTCAACGTCAAGCCCGGGGACAAGACCGTGGTCGGGGTCTCGAAGCTCGACGGCGGCGACAAGGGATTGATTTTGATCATCTCCGGCAAGATCATCGAATAGCCGTACTCCCGCGCAAAACAACCAGGGCCGCCCTGCAGGGCGGCCCTTTTTTTCGGCTGATACAATCCAAAAAATGCGCAGGGGGATTCCCGGAGCTGCCCAAAAGAAAGGCCCAAGACTCGATTCGGATATTTCCCAGAAGTGCGGCTCCGAGGCGCTCCGCCGCACTTCTGTTGGTCGCTCCTCAGAATTCGCTCCCTGCAGGAGGGACTCCCCCCGAGTCCGCGACCTCGAGAAAGAACGCGGGCGGAACGGCGTGAAAAACCGCGATCTGGAGTGGAGGCCGTCCCCGAGGACTTGTCAGGCGCACGGAATCCCCCGAGCTCAACAGCATTTAATGCAGAAGCCGTGTCAGGCGGGTTGGCCGCCGGCCTCGTTCTCGAGGCGGCTGACCTTCAGGGAGATGTTCCGGTACCCGGGGTTCCAGCTCAGGATCTCCTTGAAGAGCTCCAGGGCCTTGGCCCGGTCGGAGCTCTGCTCGCAAAGCTCCGCCAGGTCGAACTCCAGGGCGTAATACTGGTCGGTGCCTTCCCTCGCCAGAACGATAGCTTTTTTCAGCCACTTCTCGGCGTCCTGGAAGCTGCGCCGCTGCCTGTGGCAGTAGCTGATGAGGCTGAAGCAGTCGAGGGCCAGCTCCTTGTCCTTGGAGGCTTGGGAGAACTCCTCGATGGCCTCGGTGTAGAGCCCCTGCTCCATGAAGGCGATCCCGAGCTGATAGCGGATCTGGTAGTTTTCCGGGTTGAGCTTGGTCTTGATGTCCCTCTTGAAATCGGCCACGATATTCGACAGGTCCCGCTCGTCCTGGGTCATCTCGCCCTGGACCTGCTGGGCGTAAGCCACTCTCAGGAGCCGCAGCTCCTCGGCGACCTGGCCCGAGAGCTCGTAGAACCTCTTCTCGCCCTCCCCGTTGCTGACGAAGGGGATGATGTCGGTTTCGCCGAAAATATCGGCGGTGCTGATCTTGTCGCCTTCGGCGATGTCGCTTCCGAACGGGGCAGGCACTTTTCTCCCGTCCTCAGCCCTCTCCTCCGGATGCGGCTTTTCCTTGGCCTGGGACTCTAGGGCGCTGGCTTTCTCGACGCGGCGGCGGAGCTCGTCCTCATCGATGTGAGTCCGGATCTCATCGAGGACGGCGATCTTCTTCAGGATCTGCGGCTCGTCGGGATAGCGGACCGTCATGTTCTCCAGGAGCCGGCGGGCGATCCGCACCAGGCCCTGTTGTATGTAGACATCGGCTTTGGTCAGGGTCTCCTGGATGACCTCCCGGTCCTTGCCGGTCACTTCGGAGAATTCTTCCGGCGGGACCTCGTCCGGCAATCCCCTCTCCTTCCGGAGGTTCCGGTACTCCAACGTGATCTCCGGGTCGTCGGGACGGAGCTGGTGGAGCTCGGACAGGGCGGCAAGCAGCTGCTCGCTCCCCCCCTGCTTGCCGACCTCGTCGATGATCGCCCGGAGGACGACCTCGAGCTTCTTGACCTCCTTGTTCGACCGGTAGATCATGGCCAGACGCTCGAGGGCGGGAACGTGGGGCTTCTGGCTCTCCAGGATCAGCCCGAGGAGGCCGATGGCTTTGTCGTCCTTGTGCTTTTTGATGAGGTTGCTGATGAGGGGTTCGAACAGCTCATAGGCCTGGTCGAGCCTGTCCTTGAGGATCTGGATCCGGCCGAGCTTGATCCGGGCGTTGACATTCATGGGATGCCCGGTGACGACGGCCGTAAAAACCTCTTCGGCGCGGCCGATGTCCCCGGCCTCGAAATAGAAATTGCCCAGGAGGTTCATGAGCTGAATGTTGTCGGGCTGTTTCCGGAGGCTCTCTTCGACGAGCGCGATGGCCTGAGGGCTCTTCCCCCAGCGCTTGTAGAGCTCGACGAGGCTGACAAGGGTCTTTTGGTCGGACGGGTTCAGGGACCTAGCTTCCTTCAGGTTCTCTTCGGCGGCCTCGAGATTCCCTTGGGCCATCCGGATGTCGGCGATCTCGCCGAGCTGCTCCAGGGCCGCATCGAGGTAACCCTGTTGCCGGTAGAGCTCGGCGAGCTCTTTCTTCAGGCCAAGGTCTTCCCGGTCGAGGCGGCAGACCTTTTCATAGACGTGGATCGCCTCCTGGAATTTCTTATCCTGGACGAACCGGGTGACGATCTTGAGGTATTCGTTCTTCGCGTCGGACTGGAACCCCTGGTGGCTGTAGAGGTCCCCGAGCTTCAGGGAGATATCGGAGTTGGCGGGGTCGATCTTGTAGATCTTCTTGTAGATGGCCAGGGCCTGCGAGAACAGGCCCCTCTTCTCGTATTCCTCGGCGACCTTCGTGAAGGACCGGACGGCCTTGTCGCTCATGTTGAGGCGCATATAGAGGTCGCCGATGATGTTCAGGGTGCCGACGTCCTGGGGGTCGGTACGGACGAGCCGCTCGTACTCGGCGATGGCTTCCTTGATCTTGCCGGCCTTGACGTAGCGCTCCGCCAGTTCAATGGTTTTGATCCGGTCGATTCGGGCGCTCATGGGGCTTTCCAATCCTTCATCCCAATTTAAAGGACATCCGGTGCAGGCCGGTCGGGCCCTTGGCCTTCAGGCACCGGAAATGCTCCTCGGTTCCGTAGCCCTTGTTCCTGGCCAGGCCGTAGCCGCCGTAGACGGCGTCGAACGCATCCATGAGGCCGTCCCGGAAGACTTTGGCCACGATGGAGGCCGCGGCGATGGACATGCACTTCCTGTCCCCCTGCGGGATGCCCATCTGTTGGTAATGTACATCTTTCAGCGCGAATCCGTCAACCAGGAGGAAATCGACGGGCCCGGTGAGATTCTCGACCGCGCGTTTCATGGCCATCTGCGACGCCCAGTAGATGTTCCTTTCATCGATCTCGGCGCTGGAGGCCATCCCAATCCCCAGGGCTGCCGCCTCGCAGAGCAGGAGGACCCCCAGCTCCATCCTTTTAGTCGGCGGAAGGAGCTTGGAGTCGTTAATTTTCCGGGCCCAGGCGGGGGGACGGCGCAAGCACCATTCAGCGGGGAGGACGACGGCCGCGGCCACGACGGGGCCGAACAGGGCCCCCCGGCCGACCTCGTCGAGGCCGGCGACGGCCCGACAGCCCTTCCGCAGGAGGTCCCTCTCGATCTTGAAGCCGGCCACGGCGTCCCGGTCAGGATTGCGGCTGTTGCTGCTGCTGTTCCTTGAGGCGGGCGGCCTTGCCCTTGAGGTTGCGGAGGTAGTAGAGCTTGGCCCTCTTGACGCTCCCTTTCCGAACGACCTCGATCTTCCGGACCATCTTGGAATGGAGCGGGAAGACCCTCTCGACGCCGACGCCGAACGAGACCTTCCGGACCGTGAACGACGCCTTGATCCCGCTCCCGCGCCGGGCGATGACGTCGCCGCGGAAGATCTGGATGCGCTCCTTGTCGCCCTCCTTGATGACGACGTGGACCTTGACGGTGTCGCCCACGGCGAAGGGTTCGACGTCCTTCTTCAGGTGTTTATCCTCGATCGAATCAACCACGTTCATGGGTCCTTCCTTTCGTTCCGAATTTCCTCCAGGAGACGCCTGTCTTCCGGGGTGAGCTCTTGATCCTTCAAGAGATCCGGTCGTCTCTCGAGCGTTTTCGCCAGAGCCTTTTTCCGCCGCCAGCGCCCGATCTTCTTGTGGTCGCCGGAGAAGAGGACCGAGGGGACGCGCAGGCCCCGAAACTCCCGCGGCCTCGTGTAGTGGGGGAAGTCCAGGATCCCCTCGGCGAAGGAGTCGTGCCGGACGGAATCCTCCTTGCCCACCACGCCCCCGACGAACCGCGAGGCCGCGTCCACGACGACGACCGCGGCCGGCTCTCCGCCGGCGAGGACGTAGTCGCCGATCGAGATCTCGCCATCGGCCAGATGCCCAGCGACGCGCTCGTCCACGCCCTCGTAGCGGCCGCAGATCAGGATGACCTGCTTGTGGGAAGCCATCTCCTGGGCCATGGCCGAGCTGAAGCGGGCGCCCTGCGGAGAAAGCAGGTAGACCCGGGAATCCTCGTCCCGGCGGACGGCCTCCACGGCCGCAAAGATCGGCTCGGGCTTCAAGACCATTCCTTCCAGTCCTCCGTAGGGACGGTCGTCGACCTGCCGGTGCCTGTCCTTCGTATAGCCCCTCAGGTCGTGGACCACGATCTCCATCAGGCCCTTGTCCAGGGCCCTCCGGATGATCCCCCCTGAAAAGACGCCGGCGAACATTTCAGGGAAGATCGTGATTATATCAAATCTCATTCAACTCCAAAAGGCCGTCCGGAGGGTCGATGACGATTTCCCGTTTCTCCGGATCGACGCGCACGCAGATCGGCTCCGCGAACGGAACATAATAGTCCTTTTCCCCGCGGGCGACAACGAGGACATCCGGGCCCCCCGCGGAAAGGATGCCCCGGACGGTCCCGACCTCGGTGCCGTCGCCCGTGATGACGCGGCTCCCGATGACCTGGAAGTCGTAGTAGAGGCCGGCTTTGAGCGGCCGGAAGCTTTCTTCCGGGACAAAAACCTCAAGCCCGGCCAGTCCGTCCGACTGGGCCAGCGAATCGATGCCTTTGAGCTTCAGGAAGTACGAGCTTCGGTCGAGATCGAAGGACTCGACCTCGTATTCCTCGAACCCCCCGGACCGTCGCAGGTAAACCTTCGAAAGGGTCGGCCCGGGAAGTCCCTTCTCAAGGAGCCTGACCTTGAGGTGCCCCTCGCGGCCCTGGCTTCTGAGGACCTTCCCTATCCTGACGAGATCAGCCTTTTTCAATGATCTCCAGGTTGAATCTCCTCTTGAGCTTCATCCCGGCGGCGCCGAGAATGATCCGGATGGCGCGGGCCGTCCGTCCTTGTTTTCCGATCACTTTTCCCAGGTCTTCCGGGGCCACCTTGAGTTCCAGGATCGTGGTCTGCTCCCCCTCAAGCAGGGAAACGACCACCCGTTCCGGGTTGTCCACCAGTGCTTTGGCGATCAATTCCACGAGTTCTTTCACCGTGTCCTCCTTTAAGGTTTGGCTTCTTGCGATCGCTTCGTGGATGCGGAAGCTTTATCCAAGAGAGATTGAACGGTTCTCGACGGCCGGACGCCCTTCGAAAGCCACTGGTTCGCCTTCACGATGTCGATCGTGACCTCCGCCGGTTCCTTCAGGGGGTTGTAGGAACCGACCGTGTCCAATGCCTGGCTCTGACGCGCTTTTTTGGAATCCATGACAACGATCCGGTAGGAAGGTTTCTTTTTCGCTCCAAATCTCATCAGTCGCATAGTCATCATTGTGGTATCACTTCCGTGGTGAAGTAAATTGCTGCAAAATCATAGCCGAATTTCGATCGCAAGTCAACTGCTTTTCGCCTGCTGTCCCCTGAAGAGGACAGCCTGGGCCCGCGATGCCCGGAGGACTCGAAGGACCTCTCCCGCTAACCTCAGATAAAATATCTTGTGACCCGTCATCCATCAATGCTATCCTAATTTTCCGGCCGCGTCCGATACGGATGTTAAGGGCCGGGAAGGAGGGCCGGCCGATGGCGAAGATCTATTACGTCGGGGACTGGGCGGTGCTCACGGGCCCGGTCTTCGCGGAAACCCCTTTCTATTATTCCCACAAGGGCCTCGATATCCTCAATTACGGGAAGTGGCTGAAGGAAGCCCTGGAATCCACGGGCGTGCACACCGTCCTGTCCGTTCCCGCCTGGGATTTCTATAACAAGCTCGGCCCGGGCGATTACGAAGAGGTCCTGAAGGAGTATGACGTCTTCATCTTTAGCGATATCGACGCCAAGCTCTTCCAGCTCGCCCCGAGCTTCTTCAACCGGGAGAAGTTCGGGAATGGGGTCCTGACCTTCCCCGACCGGATCCGCTTGACCATGGAGGCCGTCAAGAAAGGCAAGGGGGCGCTCTTTCTGGGAGGCTGGTATTCCTTCACCGGGGAGCAGGGAAAAGGAGGCTGGGGTCGGACGCCCCTTCGGGAGCTCCTCCCTGTCCGCTGCCTGGATTACGAGGACCTGGTCGAGAGCACGGAAGGCTTCGACGCGGAGCTCACCCCCGCGGGGGAAGCCCTATTCAGGAACATCCGCATCCAGACCATGCCCCCCATTCTCGGGTACAACAAGACGCTGCCCATCCCCGAAGGCAAGGTCCTGGTGAGGGTCAAGGAAACCGGCGACGCCCTCGTCGCCTCCCGGCTCTATGGCCGGGGCCGCGTCCTGGCCTACATGTCCGACCCGGCCCCGCACTGGGGCTGCAACTTCATTTTCTGGGAAGAGTACGCCGCTTTCTGGCTCGACTGCGTGGACCACGTCACCGGCCGGAAATAGGGCGGGGCTTCATTTCAGGCCGGCGAGCATTTTCTGGAGCTGAGGCTTCTTCATCATCTTCTGCATTTCCTGGAACTGCTTGACGAGTTGGTTGACCTCGTGCACGGGCCGTCCGCTGCCCCTGGCGATCCTCAGGCGGCGGCTGCCGGTGAGGATCCTGGGGTTCTCCCGCTCGGGGGGAGTCATGGAGTTGATGATGGCTTCGAAATGAGCGATCTTCCGGTCGTCGACCTCGGCCTTGGCCAGGTTCTTGAAGGGGCCCACTTGGGGCAGGTGGCCCAGCACGCCGGATAGGGAGCCCATCTTCTTGAGCTGGACGAGCTGCTTCTTGAAGTCCTCGAGGGTGAACTCCTTCTTCCGGATCTTGCGGGCCAACTCCTCGGCGTCCTCGGCGTCGGTCTCTTCTTCGGCTTTTTCGATGAGGGTCAGGATGTCCCCCATCCCCAGGATGCGGGAGGCCATGCGCTCGGGGTGGAAGACCTCGAGCTTGTCCAGCTTCTCGCCGACGCCTGCGAACTTGATGGGCCGGCCGGTCACGGAAACGATGGACAGGGCCGCGCCGCCCCTGGCGTCGCCGTCGAGCTTAGTCAGGATGACGGAGGTCAGTCCTATTTTCTCTTCGAAAGCCTGAGCGCTCCGGACCGCGTCCTGTCCGGTCATGGCGTCGCCGACAAAGATCGTCTCGACCGGGTTGAGGATGTCCTTGGCCAGCCGGAGCTCGTCCATGAGCTCGTCGTCCACATGCAGCCGGCCGGCCGTGTCGACGATCAGCGGGTCAAAGGCTCTGTTCCGCGCGTACGTCATGAGTTCCCTGAGGGCGTCCCGGGGGACCTTCATCTGGGCCGGGGTCATCTCGTAGAACGGAATGCCCAGGGAGCCGGCGATCGTCTTAAGCTGTTCCTGGGCGGCCAGACGCTTCAGGTCGAACGAGACGAGGAGCGGGCTTTTCCGGAGCCCGGTCACCCAGCGGGCCAACTTGCCGCAGGTCGTCGTCTTGCCGCTTCCCTGGAGGCCGACCAGCATGAAGATCGAGGGAGGGGCGCCGGCAAAAGCAAGGGGCTTCTGCTGGCCGCCCAGGATGGCCGCGAGCTCGTCCCGGACGATCTTGATGACCTGCTGGGCCGGGGTCAGGCTGCGAAGGACCTCCTCTCCCAGGGCTTTTTCGCGGATCCGGGCCTCGAATTCCTTGACGACCTTATAGTTGACGTCCGCCTCGAGGAGGGCCAGGCGCATCATCTTCAGGGCCTCGGCCATGTTTTTTTCCGTGACCTTGCCCTCGCCCCTGAGGAATTTCATCATTTTCTCGAGGCGGCCGCTAAGCTGGTCGAACATCGGATTTCATCCTCCTGAGGAAATCAGCACCCGTCATCTTAGGCCAAGCCTCCGCCGCAGTCAAACCCGGGAAGCCTTGACATTTCCCCCTGATGCCATTAAGGTAGAATCACTTTTCGGGAGATGGAAGAGGCCCATGAACGACAAAAACAAACGGCCGGATGACCCGGAAGACGTCGTGCCGGGCGGGAAGATCGATTTTGACGAGATCCGAAAGGTGATCGCCCTCCTCGAGGAGAAGGACCTTTCGGTTCTCGAGCTCGAGGTCGAAGGCTTCAAGATCAAGATCGGCCGGTCCGCGCCGGTTCCGGCACCCCCACCGTCGTCCGTCCGCGAGGCCGCGGCGCCCGGCCCCGCAGCGGCCGGCGAAGCCTCTCCCCCCGCCCCCGCCCCTGAGCTGGACAAGACGCTCCAGCTGATCACCTCTCCGATGGTCGGCACCTTCTACCGGGCCCCCGACCCCACGGCCTCGCCGTTCGTGGATATCGGGGACGTGGTCAAGAAGGGGCAGACCCTCTGCATCGTCGAAGCGATGAAGCTCATGAACGAGATCGAGTCCGACGTGGACGGGACGGTCGTCGAGATCTTCGTCGAGAACGCCAAGCCCGTCGAATACGGCCAGAAACTCTTTGCCCTCAAGCCTCTGAGCTGAAGCCGCATGATCTCGAAAATCCTTATCGCCAACCGCGGAGAGATCGCCCTCCGCGTCGTCCGGTCCGCCCGGGAGCTGGGGTTCAAGACGGTCGCGGTGTTCTCGGAGGCCGACCGCCAATCCCTCCACGCCCTGCTCGCGGACGAGCGGGTCTGCATCGGCCCGGCCAAGGCCTCGGAGAGCTACCTGAACATCGCCAATATCCTGAGCGCCGCCGAGGTCACGGGGGCCGACGCGATCCACCCCGGATACGGCTTCCTGGCGGAAAACGCCAAATTTGCCGAAATCTGCGAGAACGCCGGGATCACGTTCATCGGCCCTCCGCCGTCCCTCATCCGGCTCATGGGGGACAAGAACAAGGCCCGCCAGACCATGAGGAAGGCGGGGCTGCCCGTCCTGCCCGGGAGCGACAAGGGCGTCGAGGACGCAAACGAGGCCAAGAAGATCGCCGCGAAGATCGGCTTCCCGGTCATCCTCAAGGCGGCGGCAGGGGGCGGCGGCAGGGGGATGCGGATCTGCCGGTCGTCCGTCCAGCTCGAGGAGCAATTCCCGATCGCCCAAGGCGAGGCCAAGGCCGCGTTCGGAGACCCTTCGCTCTACCTCGAGAAGTTCTTGTCCGGGGCGCGCCACATCGAGATCCAGGTCATCGGCGACAAGAAAGGCAAGGTCATCGCCTTCGGCGAACGGGAATGCTCCATTCAGCGGAAATACCAGAAGCTCATCGAAGAAACCCCGTCGCCCTTCATCGACGAAAAGACGCGGAGGCGGATGATCAAAGAAGCCGAGGACGCGGCCGCCGAAGTCGGCTACCAGAGCCTGGGGACCTTTGAATTCCTGGTGGATGAGAAGGAACGGTTTTACTTCATGGAGGCCAACGCGCGCGTCCAGGTCGAGCATCCCATCACCGAGATGGTCTACGGGATCAACTTGATCAAGGCCCAGATCAGGATCGCGGCCGGCGAAAAGATGAACTTCCCCTACTCCCTCGAGATGCGGGGGCACGCCATCGAATGCCGGATCAACGCCGAGGACCCCAGGACGTTCGTTCCTTCGCCGGGAAAGATCGATTTCCTGGTCCTGCCGGGGGGCGAGGGGATCCGGGTGGATTCCGCGGCCTACGGCGGCTGGGTCATTCCCCCGGATTACGACTCTCTGGTGGCGAAGATCATCGCCTTCGCTCCGACGCGGGACCTGGCCATCCGCAAAATGCAGGTCGCCCTCGAGACGACGACCATCGTCGGCATCAAGACGAACATCCCCCTTCACCTCAACGTCCTCTCCGACTCCGACTTCCGGAAGGGGATCTACAATACCCAGTTCATGGAAGGATTGCTGGACCGGCTGGCCGCAAAAGAGCGGTCCTGACGAACGGCGGGGAGCGCCGCGTCCAGGCCGGGCTCACCCCTTGCGCCGGAAGATGAGGACCGTGAACTCCCCCGCGTTGTCCTTGAAGACGTTCTCGTTGACGCCGAGGTAAAGGCGTCCCCTGATGGGCGCCGTCACACGTCCTTCCGCCCCGACGAAGAAATATTCCACGATCTCGTCCCGGATCTCCTCGCCGGTGTCCTCGTCCGTCCTCAGGGAAACGAGCTGGGCCACCTTGCCGATCAGGGCCCCGAGGTTCTGGTTCAGGATCGGTTGCTGGGTGGTCATAAGGTCGAGCCCCGCGGGTCCGCAGCTGGCCGACGGGTTCCCCTTCTGCAGGGAGATCTCCCCGGTTGCCATGAAAAAGAATTCGTCTCCTTGGGCGGCGTCCAGTCCTGTGTCCGCCCAGCCGGCATTCCCCGCGACCGTGACCTTCTTGACGAGCTCAAGGCCCGCCTGTTGAGGTCTCGGCACGGCCCAGAGGACCAAGGCCATGGCTCCGAAGAACGCCCAACCGCGCGCCAGAGCTTTGGCCCGCTTATCCATCCGTCCCGTCCTTGCCGGCCTGCACCTTGTCCATTTTGAGAACCCCGATCATGGCCTCATGAATGAGACCGTTCGTGGCCAAGGTCTCCGGGATATCCGGCGTGTGTTCGCCCCCGAAAAAGTCGGTGACCTTCCCGCCAGCCTCAGCGACGATCAGGGCGCCCGCCGCCACATCCCAGGGTTTGAGCTTCAGCTCCCAGAATCCGTCGAAACGGCCGCAGGCCACGTAACAGAGGTCCAGGGCGGCGGACCCGCATCGCCTGACGGCCTGGGCCCGGAGGAGGAATCGGCCCCAATGGCCGACGTTGTTGACCGGGCTTGTCCGGATGTCGTAGGGGAAGCCGGTCGCCAGGAGGCTCCTCCCGAGATCGCCGACCTCCGAGACCCGGATCTTCCGGCCGTTGATAGAGGCGCCCCGCCCTTCCCCGGCCGAGAACAGCTCTTCCCGCATCGGGTCGTAGACAAGCCCCAAGACGACCCGGCCATGGCGTTCCAACGCCGCCGAGACGCAAAAGACCGGGAAAGTATGGGCGAAGTTCGTCGTCCCGTCGAGGGGGTCAAGGACCCAGCGGTATTCGGAGCGCCCGGGCCTAGCCAAGTTCTCCTCGGCCAGGATGCCGTGCTCCGGAAAGGCCTTCGAAAGCCGGCCGGCCAGGATCTCCTGGGCGCCCACGTCAAATTCTGTGACGAGGTCCACTTCCCCCTTGTAGTCGGCTTCCGCCCGGCGGTCGAGATTGGCCTTCAGGAAATGGCCCGCCTCGCGAACGGCGGCTTCCGCGACCTTGAAGAACTCGGCCAATAATCCCATGGCGCCCCCTATCTTATCAACTCCCCGGCCTCCGGGCAACTGGCGAGAACCTCCGGATTCCAAGGGGGACGGCCCCCCCGGGGAAAGCGTCTCTCTTGGGGCAAACCGTTTTTCTTTCCCTCCGTAGTATAATATACTGATTATTCACGATAATTGAATTTTGGAAGGTTACAACCCATGCCGGAAAAAAAGAGCTTTTTCCAGAGACGAAAAAAGACCCTGATCTTCATGGCGGTCGTCCTCGTCATCCTGGTCGTCGTCGGCCTCAACCTCCGGTCGCAGCGTGAAAAAACCGTGAAGGTGACCGTCGAGAAGGTCAAGAAGCAGGACCTGACGTCGATCGTCTCGGCCTCGGGCGAGGTCAAGCCCAAGAAAAACGTCAATATCAGCGCCCAGGTCCCCGGCCGGATCATCAAGATCGGCATCGAAGAGGGACAGGAGGTCAAGGCGGGGGATTTCCTGCTCAAGCTGGATTCCACCCAGTACGAGGCCAACGCCGACCGTGACCAGAACTTCATCCAGGCCTCCAAGGCCGACCTGATCCAGTCCGAGGCCCGCCTCCAGAGGGACAAGGGCGCCTACGACAGGCAGAAGAAGCTGTTCGAGGAGCAATTGATCTCCAAGGACCAGCTCGAAAGCGTCAAGGCCCAGTACGACGTGTCCGAGGCCCAGGTCAACGCCATCCGTTTCCAGATCAAGCAGGCCGAGGCCAACCTCAAGAGCACCCTGGACAACCTGAACAAGACGGTCTTCAACGCGCCGATCAACGGGATGATCACCAGCCTCAAGGTCGAGGAGGGCGAGACCGCCATCATCGGGACCATGAACAACCCCGGGACGGTCCTGATGAACATCGCCGACCTGTCGATCATGGAGGTCGAGGTCCAGGTGGACGAAACCGACGTCGTCGGGGTCAGGCTCGGCCAGGAAGCCAATATCCGGGTCGACGCCTTCCCCGAAACGGTATTCAAGGGGAAGGTGACGGAGATCGGCAGCTCCGCCCTGCAGAAGGTGACCGGCGGCACGACAACCCAGGAAGCCAAAGATTTCAAGGTCGTCGTTACTCTGGAGAACCCTTCCCAGAAGCTCAAGCCGGGCCTTTCGGCCTCCGCGGACATCATCACGGCCCATAAAAAGGGCGTCCTGGCCGTCCCGATATCGTCCCTCGTCCTCCGGGACAGGCCGGCCGCGGCCGGCGACAAGCCCGATGCCAAGAAAGAAGAAGAGGGTGTCTACACCGTCGACAACGCCCGGGTCAAGTTCCAGACCGTCGAAAAAGGGATCAGCGGGGGCATGAACATCGAGATCACCGCGGGCCTCAAGGAAAACCAGGAGATCGTCTCGGGGCCTTATGCTTCCCTGCGCGAGCTCAAGGACGGGGCGATGATCAAGACCGAGCCGAAGAAGGAAATCAAGCCCACATGAGCCAGCCGGATTCCGCCCTCATCTTCGTCGAAGACCTCTGGAAGATCTATCAGCTTGACGAGCAGGAGGTCGAAGCCCTCCGGGGTGTTTCCTTCACCATCGAGCGCAACGAGTTCGTGGCCATCATGGGGCCGTCCGGCTCCGGGAAGTCCACATTGATGAACCTCCTGGGCTGCCTGGACACGCCCACCCGGGGGACATACGAGCTCAACGGCAAGCTGGTCAGCTCCATGTCCGAGGACGAGCTCGCCCACATCCGGAACCGGGAGATCGGCTTCGTCTTCCAGGTGTTCAACCTCCTGCCGCGGGCCTCGGCGTTCCGGAATGTCGAGCTCCCCCTCATCTACAGCGGCGTCAAGAAGAACGTGCGGGAGGAGAAGGCCCGGCACGCGCTGGAAATGGTCGAGATGAAAGCCCGGATGAGCCACAAGCCCGCCGAGCTCTCGGGCGGGGAGCGGCAGCGGGTGGCCATCGCCCGGGCTCTCGTCAACGAGCCGTCCCTCCTCCTCGCCGACGAACCCACGGGAAACCTGGACAGCCGGACGGGGCGGGAGATCCTCAACCTATTCCACAAGATCCATGGCCAGGGGAATACGATCATCATGGTCACCCACGACCAGGAGGTCGCCAACCAGGCCCAGCGGATCATCCACATCCGGGATGGAGAGATCGAGAAAGACGAACGGAAAGGAGCCTAGCCGATGAATCTCCTCAAACGTCTTGAAGGGGTCTTTTCGAGTCCCAAGCAGACGTTCACGGCCCTCGCCGAAAAGCCCGTCTGGGTCGACGTGCTCATCATCCTCCTCATCGCCCTGGCCGTTTATTCCCTGATCATCAGCCCTTACGCCAAGCACGATCAGGCCCAGATGATCAAGGAGAGCGTCAAGCTCAAGGAGAGGATGGGCGAAGAGCGGTTCAACCAATACGTCCAGAACATGGAAGGGCCCGTGACCACCTGGGGGGTCATCCAGACGGCCGGCGGCGCTCCGGCGATGTTCATCATCGCCATGTTGCTTCAAGGCCTGTTTCTCATGATCCTGGGCCGTTTCGCCTCGACGCAGGGGACCTTCAAGCAGCTTTTTTCGTCGCTCGTCCACGCGAATCTGATCTATGCCCTGCTGGGCAACGGCGTTCGCCTGATCCTGACCTTAACCCGGAAGTCCGCCATGCAGGTTTCGACCGGGCTGGCCATCTTTTTCCCGAAAATGGAGATCACCTCGACCCCCTATATCGTCCTGAGCCAGTTCGACTTTTTCCAGATCTGGGTATTCGGCGTCCTGGCGTTCGGGCTCGGGGCCATCTTCAAGATCAACATCAAGAAGGCCCTCTTCATCTCCTATACCGTCTGGCTCCTGAAGGCCCTGTTCAACATCGGCTTCGCCCTCTTCGGGCTGAGCTTCGTCAGGTAAGAATCAAGCTAAGATGGACAGCCCCGTCCGAGGGGACGTTCCCTCTTCATTCTTTAAGAAAAGTGAGATGGGGACGCACCGTGACAGGACCCGTTAAGCCTTCATCATAGTCGGATTGACTTATCTCGGCGCGCCTTATAAATTATGTCCATGGATGAAGCTCTCCGTCACGGGAACCTCTCGAAGACCCCATTCTTCAGCGTCCTGGCCGGGATCTGGCGGGAGGAGCTCTCGGGGACGCTCACCGTCCCCGGTGTCGGCGGGCCGAAGAGCTTCGTTTTCGAGAACGGACAGCTTCTCATCGACCGCGCCTCGCTCGCAGAGAAAGACTTCTTGAAAGCCCTCCTGACCTCGGGAGCGACGGACCTGATCAGTCTGGCGCAGTCCGAGGAATACGCCGAGCGGAACGGGGTCTCCATCGTCCGCGCCCTCCTCGAGATCCCTCTGGTCGAGCCCGCGCGCCTCTGGGCGCTCCTCGAAGGTTTCGTCAAAGAGGAGGTCTATTCCCTCTTCGACCGGGAGGAGGGAGAATTCGAGTTCGGGCCCCTGGGAACGGCGCGGGGGCCGGCCCTGATCAGCCTTTTTGTTCCCAACCTCATTCTGGAGGGGGCCCGGCGGATGACGAACGACAGCGTTATCGCGCGCCTGCTGCCGCCCGAGGGCGAGACCATCCAGAGCCTCGAGCCGTATTTCCTCGATCTCCTGGACCTCCTCCCGCATGAGAAGTATTTCCTCGGCCTCCTCGAGTCGCCCAGGACGCTCGCGGAAATCGACGGGTCGAGCGATTTGGGAAAGAGAGAAAGTCGGAGGACCCTGTCCGTCTTTCTCTGTCTGGGGCTGGCGGGGACGCGGCCGGCCCGGCCCAAGACCGGCAGGCTTCCGGCCGAGATGTCCCTGGCTGATATGGACAAGGTCTTCGGCATTTTCAACGCCAAATGCTCATACATCTTCAGATATATTTCCAAGGAGATCGGTCCGGTGGCTCTCAGCGTCATCGGGAACTCCCTGGAAGACGTCCGGAGCCGGCTGGACCCGGCTTTCCAGGGCCTCGAGCTCAAGGCGGACGGCCGCATCGAACTCACATCGCTCCTGAAAACGAGCATGAACCTCATCGGCGACGAGAACAGGCGGGGGCTCCTCCGGAGCATGGACGAGATCCTCGTCGCCGAGGTCCTGGCCGTCAAGCGGACCCTGGGCTCCGGCCACGAATCGGCCCTGGTCAGGAGCCTGGAGAGGATCGGAGAGACATCCTGAAGAGAAAGCAGCTCCTGGCCGTCCTCGTCCTGGCCACACTCCTCGGCCTCTGGCTTCTGATCAAAATTGGAACCTGAAACCCGGAACTTGGTCATCATCCTCGGCCCCACGGGAGTGGGCAAGAGCCGGACCGCCGTCGACCTAGCGCTAAGATTCAAGGGGGAGATCATCAGCGGGGATTCCATCCAGGTCTACAGGGGTTTCGATATCGGGACGGACAAACCGTCGGCCGAGGACCGGAGGGGTGTTCCGCATTACCTGATCGACACGGTGGAGCCCGGCGTCCAGTTCACGGCTGCGGATTTCGTCCGGGAGGCGCTCCGGGCGGCCGGGGACATCACCGGCCGCGGGCGAATTCCATTCGTTGTCGGAGGCACGGGCCTCTATCTCAAGGCCCTCGTCGACGGGCTTTTTTCTGGTCCGGGCCGGGATCCAGCGCTCCGGGCGGAGCTCGAGGCGGAAGCCCGGGAAAAGGGCCTCGAGGTCCTTTTCCGGAAGCTCGAGGAGGTCGACCTCGCCTACGCCCGGAAAATCCGGAGCCGGGACCGCATCCGGATCATCCGGGCCCTGGAAGTCTATCGCATCACGGGCCGTCCTTTCTCCAGCCATTTCCCGGAGACGCGGTCCCCGATCGCGGGCTTCAACGTCCTCAAGATCGGTCTTGGGCTCGAAAGGGAGTCCCTCTTCCGGCGCATCGAAGACCGGGTCGAGCGGATGTTCGCGCGCGGCCTCGTCGACGAGGTCCGGGGGCTTCTCCGGGACGGCATCGGCCGGGACGCACCTCCGTTCCGGGCCCTCGGGTACCGGCACGTCCTCAAGTACCTCGGCGGCGAAATCTCCCTTGAGGAAGCCAAGGCTCTGACCAAGCTTGATACCCGCCATTACGCGAAGAGGCAGGAGACTTGGTTCAGGAAGATGGCCGGGGTTGTCTGGTTTTCGCCTGATGTCGGCCGGGGGCTTGAGCAATATCTCCAAAAACAATTAAAATAGGGACGATGGAAAAAGCGCTCCTCATCAACGTCGCCACCACCAGGAAGGAAAGGGATGAAGCGGAGGAGTCCATGCGGGAGCTCGCCGGTCTGGCCGCGGCCGCCGGCGCCGAGGTCGCCCGCGAGGTGTTCCAGGCCCGGCCCCGGGTCAGCCCGCGCTATTTCGTCGGCGAGGGGAAGGCGACGGAGATCGCCCGGCTGCGGAGCGAGATGGGGGCCGACCTCGTCATCTTCGACCACAATCTGACCGCCACCCAGCAGCGCAACCTAGAGGACAGGATTAAGGCGAAAGTCATCGACCGAACGCAGCTCATCCTGGACATCTTCGCCCAGAGGGCGCGGACCAACGAAGGGAAGCTCCAGGTGGAGCTGGCCCAGCTCAGCTATCTCCTCCCCCGCTTGAGAGGGCGGGGGCTCAGCCTGACCCAGCAGGGCGCCGGCATCGGGACCCGCGGCCCGGGCGAAAAGAAGCTCGAAGAAGACCGGAGGCGGATCACCGACCGGATCACGAAGATCAAGAAGGACATCTCAGGCCTCGAAAAGAGGCGGTTGAACCAGCGGGAGAGCCGCCGCAAGAGCCCGGTTCCAACCGTCTCCCTGGTCGGCTACACGAGCGCCGGGAAATCCACCCTGTTCAACCTCCTGACCGAAGAGCGGCGATACACCTCCCCCAACCTCTTCTCGACGCTGGACCCCCTCCTCCGGCGGGTTTCCTATGCGGACGGCCTTCACTTCTTTCTGTCCGACACCGTCGGGTTCATCAAGAAACTTCCCGTTGAGTTGGTGATGTCGTTCCGGGCGACCCTGGAGGAGGTCCGGGAGGGGGACTGCGTCTGCCACATCATCGATCTGGCTTCGCCGGATTCCGAGAGCCATCTCGGCGCCGTGGAATCGATCCTGAAGGACATCGGGGCGGCCGGCCTGCCCGTCGTCAGGGTCCTCAACAAGATCGACTTCCTGCCTGACGAGGAGCGGGACCTCCTGCTCAAGCGGAACGGGGACGCGAATTCCCGGACGGTGGCGATCTCGGCAAAAACCGGGCAGGGGGTCGAGGAGCTCCTCCAAAAGCTCCGGAGTGTGCTTTTTCGCGACCACCGTCTCTACTACCTCCAGATCCCGAAAGATCGGCCGGAGATCACCCATTCCCTCCCGCGCCGGGCCCTGATCCTGAAAAAAAGGGAGAACGAGCGGTTCCTGGAATTCAAGGTCATGGCCGACCCGGCGGTCATCGTCAATTTCCTGCCTTATCTCGAACAAGGAGACCCCTGGTGAAAAAAGCCATCTTCGCCGCCGCCGTTTTGCTCGGGACATGGGCCTGCATCACGTTCACACCCGCTCCCCCCTCGTTTGACATCGAGGACATCCCGCAGGCCGTGTCCACTCGGCTGACCCTGGACCAGCGGATCGCCGCCGACCAGGCCTGGACGGACTTGAAGGCGGGGAGGGTCGACCAGGCCCGCAAAGAGCTCCTCAAGCTCGGCGAGGATAACCCCCTTTACGCCGCGGGACTGGGCTATGCGGACCTCTATCTCGCGGACCGGGACGGGGCCGAGGCAAGCTTCAAGGAATCCCTCCGGCGTTTCCCGGACCTAACCTTGGCCAACGCCGGCCTGGCCCAGGTCTACGAGGCCCGAGGCCAAAAGGACCTCGCGCTCTCCCAATACCGGGAGATCCTCAAGCACGACCCCGAGAACCGCTGGGCCAGGCCCCGCTTCAACAAGCTCCGGGACGATCTCGTCGAGCGGTCGTTGGCCGACGCCCGGGGGGCCGCGGCCGCCGGGAGCCGGGAGGAGGCAAAGAAGGCCTTCTTGAAGGTCCTCTCCTACGCCCCCGAATCGGCCGAGGCGAACCTAGAGCTGGCCCGGACCTACCGAAACGAGAAAAATACTGGCCAGGCGATCGTCCACTACAAGGCGGCCGTCGCCGCCCAGCCGGCGAACAAGGCCGTCCTCCGGGAGCTCGCCGACCTCCTCTATGAGACGGGGGAGTTCGGGCAGAGCCTGGATCACAACGAGAAACTGGCCGATCTCGATCCTCAGAACAAGGCCGTCGCCGACCGGATCGAGGAGCTCAAGGGGAAACTCGGCGTCTTCGAGCTCCCCAGTCAGTACGGCCTCATCCCGGCCCAGGAAGCCGTCACCCGGGAGGACCTGGCCGCCCTGATCGCGGTCAAGTTCAAGGACTTCCTGAACGTCCCCGAACGGCAAACCCAGATTCTCGTGGACATCTCCACCTCGTGGGCCCAGAAGTTCATCATCAAGGTCGCCTCCCTGAGCGTGATGAACGTCTTCGACAACCATACCTTCCAACCCCGGAGGATCATCAACCGGGCCGAACTGGCGGACTCGGTCATCCGGCTCATCGATTTTCTGAAGGAGCGGGGCTCGAGGTTCGTTCCCCTCCTGGACGTCCGGAAGATCCAGATCCCCGACGTCTCGCCGGACAGCTTCTACTACCAGCCCATCCTCAAGGCCGTCGCCTACCAGGTCATGGACCTCACGCCACAGAGGATGTTCGAGCCCGAAAAGACCGTCCCGGGGCGCGACGCCGCCAGGGTCCTGGACATCGTGCAGGGGCTCGCCAGATGAATGCTGGTGCGGAAAAGACGGGCCTCGCGGCAAGGCGGGAGGACATCGTGACGAACGGAGACCGCAGCTCCAAGGTCCTGACGCTGCCGAACATCCTCTCGCTCATGCGGATCCTCCTCACGCCCGTCTTTATCTGGGCGCTCGTCCACCGCAGGCCCTGGCTGGCTTTCGGCATCTTTCTCCTGGCCGGCGCGACGGACGCCCTGGACGGCTTCACGGCCCGATACTTCCGGCTCAAGACGAACGTCGGCCTTTGGCTCGACCCGCTGGGAGACAAGATCCTGCTCACGGCCGCGCTTGTCACCCTGACCCTCCCGGTTCTCGCCCAGCCGAACACCCTGCCCTTGTGGTTGACGACGATCTGCATCGGCCGGGACGTCCTGATAGCCCTGGGGGCGCTCATCTACGTCTGGATCAGGGGGAGAACCCAGTTCAGACCGTCGCTTCTCGGCAAAGCGACCACGATCTGCGAGGTCATGGTCCTCCTCGTTGTCCTCCTGTACAACGGCCTCGGAATATCCCCAGGACCCATGGGTGTTATCTACGTCCTGACGGCCACACTCGCGGGCCTGTCCGGGGTCCATTACATCATCCTCGGGATGGCCAGGTTTTTCGCGACGGGGAAGAAGCCCGGAGTTTGAGCCCGGGCCGCCGTCCGGTCCCTTGCTTTTTTCCGGGGCCGTGCTAATATCTCCTCCGCACCTTGGATGACAGGAGTGACCTCATGGCAAACGCTACGACCTATGACAAGCTGGCCCGGAGGATCGAGAATTTCCGCGACGAGATGGTCGACCTCCAGGTCCGCCTCACCGCCATCCCGGCCGTCGCCCCCGGAAGCGGCGGGGAGGGCGAGGCCCAGAAAGCCGATTTCCTGGCGGGCTGGCTGAAGCAGAACGGCTTTAAGGACGTCACCCTGATCAAGGCCCCGGACCTCGACGCCCCGGCTGGCTACCGGCCCAACATCCTGGCCTCTGTCAAGGGACAGAGCTCGGCCCGGACGGTTTGGGTCATGACCCATACGGACGTCGTGCCGCCCGGCGAGCTCTCCCTGTGGACCGGCCACCCCTACAAGGCGTGGGTCGAGAAGGGACGCGTCTACGGCCGCGGCGTCGAGGACAACCAGCAGGACATGGTCGCTTCGCTCTTCGCGGTCAAGGCCTTCGAGGCCGAGCGGCTCCTCCCCACCTACGACATCGGCATCGCCCTCGTCGCGGACGAGGAGACCGGAAGCTCCAAGGGGATCGGCTACGTCCTCGGGAACCACAAGGTGTTCCGCAAGCAGGACCTGATCATCGTCCCGGACGCCGGCAATGAGAACGGAACGATGATCGAAGTCGCCGAAAAGAGTATCCTCTGGCTCAAGTTCAAGACCTTTGGAAAGCAGGCCCACGGCTCGACGCCCGAAAGGGGGATCAACAGCTTCAAGGCGGCCGGCTTCTTCATTGCGGCCCTGAACCGGCTGTACGATTTCTTCCCGGAGAAGGAAAGGCTCTTCGCCCCGCCGATCTCGACGTTCGAGCCGACCAAGAAGGAGGCCAACGTCCCGAACATCAACACGATCCCCGGCGAGGACGTCTTCTACATGGACTGCCGGATCCTGCCGGAATACAAGGTCGCGGACGTCGAGCGGTGCATCAAGGCCATCGCCGCCGACATCGCCAAAAAGTTCAGGGTCAGGATCGAGATCGGTATCGAGCAGAAGGCGCCGGCCGCGCCGCCGACACCGGCCCGGGCCCCCGTCGTCCAGGCCCTCCGGAAAGCCGTTAAGGCGGTTTACCGGAAGGAAGCCAAAGCCATGGGAATCGGCGGCGGGACGGTCGCGGCTCTATTCCGGCGGGCGGGCTTCGACGCGGCCTGCTGGTCGAAGCTCGACGACACGGCCCACCAGCCAGACGAGTATTGCATCATCGACAACATGGTGGGCGACGCCAAGGTCTTCGCCCACGTCTTCACGCAGGATTGAGCCCTTCTAGGAATGGACCCTCTGGACGCGCTGGGCGACCCGGATGGTATCGAGGTGGATGCTCACTGTGTCCTCGATCTCCGAGGCATAGCCGCCGGCCAGGACCACCGCCACCGGGATCCGGAGACGCCGGGCGCCCTCGATGACGACCCGATCCCTCTCTTTGAGCCCAGCTCTGGTCACCCGCAGGCCCCCCAGCTGGTCCTTTTCGTAGGGGTCGGCCCCCGCTAGATAAAGGACGAGGTCGGGCCTGTACTCTTTGTAGATCCGCGGGATATGGGCCCGGAGCTCGGCCAGGTATTTCGCGTCCCCGTCGCCGGCCCACAGCCCCACATCGAGGGTCCCGGCCGGTTTCTCGGAGGGATAGATGTCCATCTGGTGGATGGAAAAGGTGAAGACGTCCTCCCGCCTGGCGAAAATGGCGGCCGTCCCGTTTCCCTGGTGGAGGTCGCAATCGACGACCATCACCCGCCGAGCCATTTTCTCCGCAATGACCTTTTCCACGGCCACGGCCACGTCGTTGAGGACGCAGAATCCCTCGCCGTGATCGCGGAAGGCGTGGTGGAATCCCCCTCCGATGTGGAGGGCCAGCCCGTGTTCCAAGGCCTTCCGCGCGGCCAGGACCGTCCCGCCGACCGAAAGGAGCGCGAACCGGACAAGGTCGGGCGAGAACCGGAGCTCCAGCGCCTGGACTTCGGCCGGGCTCAGGGTCCCTGTTTTCAGATGCTTGAGATACTTGGCCGTGTGGACCAGGAGGATGTCCTCGTCCGGGGCCGGCCGGGGCCTGAGGAAGTCGTCTTTGCGGGCCCCCATCGAGAGGAGATTCTCGTAGACGAGGCGGTACTTCTGGAGGGGGAAAACATGCTTCCCCGTGTCGAACATCCAGTATTCGTTGCTGTAAACAAGCTTGAAGGGGAATCGCTTCCCGACGAGCGACCTCAGGAGATCGATGAACTCACCCATGAAAACCCAACCATACCAAAAAACCGGGCCGAGGTAAACCTGGCATGAACAGCGCGCCAAGGCCGCCGGACCGGCCGAAGGCCATGGCCGAGCCCCTAGATCTTGATGAGGATCTTCCGCCGGTAGAGCCAGTCGCACATCGACCAGAGCAGGGCCCAGGCCGCGAGGCTGGTGACGATCGCCGCCGGGAGCTCCCCCGTCCAGCCGAAGGCGACCGCCGTGAACGGCTGGATAAGGTGGGCCAGCCAGGACGTCCCGCCGGTCTCGGTGAAAATGTAGATGAACAGGGAATTCATGCCGACGATGTTGAAAAACTTCGTCCAGTTCCGGACACCCTTGACGTCGATGAACCAATAGCAGAACGCCAGCGTCAGGAGGCAGAAGCCGCCGCTCGCGATCACGAACGAGCACGTGCAGATGCGCTTGATCATCGGCGAGAGAGGCGTGAGGGCGAACCCGGCGGTCACCCCCGCCAGTCCGGCCAGGGCCAGGGTCCGGATCTTCTTCTCCGCCGGGCGGCGGCTCATCAGCAGCTGCCCGGCCAGGACGCCCCAGATCGTGTGGGCCGCGGTCGGGATGGCGTTGAACGACACCCAGTGGCCGGCCGAGAGCTCACCCGAGATCACCATGTCCACCCATGACCCGAAATTGTGGTCGGGCACGAACGGCTGGTTGAAGCCCGGTACCCAGAACACGCGATACAGGACTTCCGTGATGAGGATCAGGCCGAAGCTCAGGGCGATCTGCTCGCGCGCCGGCCGCCTTATCATGGAATAGGCGATCAGGGTCGTCACGCCGAGCTGGGCCAGGACGTTCTGGAAGCGGAAGGTGATCCGGCCGGGCTCGATGCAGTAGAGCGCCCAGCCGATGAGCAGGAGAAGAAGGGCCCGGACGACGGCGTGGCGCGTGACCCGGGCCCGGCTGTCGCCGCGCTTTTCCCGTTTGGCCACCGAAAAGGCCATGGCCGCGCCGACGATGAACATGAAGAAGGGCTGGACGAGGTCCCAGAGCCTCAGCCCGGCCCAGGGGTGATGGTCGAACTGGGTCCCAATCGCGTGGAGGAGGGTGCCTTGGAGGGAGGGACTGCGCAGATGCTCATAGATGAGCGTGCTCTCCCCGATAAGGAAAAACATCGTCATGCCGCGGAAGAAGTCGAGGGAAAGGAGACGCTCCTGGATGGCGGCCGTTTTGGGTTCCGCGACGCTCATACATCATCTCTTTTTCGCCGTCCCCCGCGCTTTCAGCCTGGCCGGCCTCTTCGTGGCCGCCTTGGGGGCGTTGAGAAGCGCCGCACGGGCGGCCGCCAGGCGGGCGATGGGCACGCGAAACGGCGAGCAGCTGACGTAGTTCAGGCCGATGAGGTGGCAGAACTCGATGCTCGACGGCTCGCCGCCGTGCTCGCCGCAGATTCCGAGCTTAATCCCCGGCCGCGTCTTGCGGCCCCTCTCCACGGCCATCTGCATGAGCTGGCCCACGCCGTCCCGGTCGAGGACCTCGAACGGGTCCTTGGCGTAGATCCCTTTCTCGACGTAGGGCACGAGGAATCGGGCGGCGTCGTCGCGGCTGACGCCGAGCGTCGTCTGGGTCAGGTCGTTCGTGCCGAAGCTGAAGAACTCGGCCACGGTCGCGATCTCGTCGGCGGTGATGGCGCCCCGCGGGATCTCGATCATCGTCCCGACGAGGTACTTGAACCTGATGCCCTGCTCTTTCATGACCGCCTCGGCCGTCTCGCGGACGAGCTTCTCCTGGTTGGCGAGCTCCTTGACGTGTCCGACGAGCGGGATCATGACTTCGGGTTCGACCTCGATCCCCTTCTTCTTGGTGGCGGCGGCGGCCTCGAAGATGGCCCGGGCCTGCATCTCCGTGATCTCGGGGTAGATGATGCCCAGGCGGCAACCGCGGAAGCCGAGCATCGGGTTGAATTCGTGGAGGGATTCGACGCGCTCCCTCACTTTCTCGTAGGAAATGCCCATTTGGGCGGCGACCTCGTGCTGCCCACTTTCCTCGTGGGGGAGGAACTCGTGGAGCGGCGGGTCGATCGTCCGGATGGTCACCGGCCGGCCGTCCATGACCTCGAAAATGCCGGCGAAATCCTTCCGCTGAAGGGGCAGGAGCTTGGCCAGGGCGGCCCGACGCTGCTCGAGTGTATCGGCCAGGATCATCTCCCGCATGGGGCCGATCTTGCCCTCGCCGAAGAACATGTGCTCAGTCCGGCAGAGGCCGATGCCCTCGGCCCCGAAGGCCACGGCGTTGGCCGACTGATCGGGCTGGTCGGCGTTGGTCCGGATCTTGAGCGTCCGGTATTTATCGGCCCACGCCATGACCTTGGCGAAGGTCTGGTAGACGGGGGCCTCCGACGGGTCGAGCGTCTTTTCGATCAGGACCTGGAGAACCTCCGACGGCTTGGTGTGGATCTTGCCTTCGATGACTTGGCCGGTCGTCCCGTCGATCGAGAGCCAGTCGCCCTCCTTGAGCGTCCGCCCCTTGGCCGTCATCGTGTGGTTGGCATAATCGATGACCAACTCGCCGCAGCCCGCGACACAGACCCGGCCCATCTGTCGGGCGACCAGGGCGGCGTGCGACGTCATTCCGCCCCGGGCCGTCAGGATCCCCTCGGCCGCGTTCATGCCCTTGATGTCCTCGGGCGAGGTCTCGATGCGGGCCAGGACGACCTTCTCCCCGCGCCTGGCCCACGCTTCCGCGTCGACGGAGTTGAAGACGATCCGGCCGGTGGCTGCGCCCGGGCCCGCGTTCAGGCCTTTGGCCAGGAGCCTCCCGCTTCTGATGGCCGCTTCTTTCTCGGCGTAGTCGAAGACCGGCCGGAGGAGCTGATTGAGCTGGTCGGGCTCGATCCGGGTCAGGGCTTCCCTCTCGCCGATGAGCTTTTCGCCGACCATGTCGACGGCGATCTTGATGGCGGCGAAGGCGGTCCGCTTGCCGACCCGGCACTGGAGCATATAGAGGCGCCTTTGCTGGATGGTGAACTCGATGTCCATCATGTCGGTGTAATGCTTTTCAAGGATGTGGCGGATCTTCTCGAGCTCCGCGTAGGACTTGGGGTCGTCGTTCTTCAATTCGGCGATGGGGAGGGGCGTCCGCGTCCCGGCCACCACGTCCTCGCCCTGGGCGTTCATCAAGTACTCGCCGTAGAAGGTGTTCTCGCCCGTGGCCGCGTCGCGGGTGAAGGCGACGCCGGTGCCGGAGTCGTTCCCCATGTTGCCGAAGACCATCAGCTGGACGTTGACGGCCGTCCCCCAGGACTCGGGGATGTCGTACATCTTGCGGTAGGCGATGGCCCGCTCGTTATTCCAGGAGCCGAAGACCGCCCCGATGGCCCCCCAGAGCTGTTTCCTGGGGTCCTCGGGGAACTCGTGCCCGGTGGTCTCCTTGATGGCGGCTTTGAACCCGGCCACGAGGTCCTTCAGGTCGTCGGCCGTGAGGTCGGTATCGTTCCTGGCGCCGCGCTCGCGCTTTTTCGCGTCGATGATGACTTCAAAGGGGTCGATCTCATCCTTGTGGACCGGTTTCAGACCGAGGACGACGTCGCCGTACATCTGGACGAACCGCCGGTACGAGTCGTAGGCGAACCGGGGGTTCCCCGTCTTGGCGATGAGGGCCGCGACCGTCTTCTCGTTCAGGCCGAGGTTGAGAATGGTGTCCATCATGCCGGGCATGGAGGCCCGCGCCCCGGACCGGATCGAGACGAGAAGTGGATCCTTGGGATCGCCCATCCTCTGCCCGACGGCGGTCTCGAGCCTTTTCAGGTTCTTTTCGATCTCGCCCTTCACGGCCTCAGGGATCCTCTTTTTGTTCTTATAAAACAGGCTGCAGACGTCGGTGGAAACGGTGAATCCAGGGGGGACCGGGAGCCCGATCCCGGCCATCTCGGCCAGGTTGGCGCCCTTGCCGCCCAAGGTGTCGTTCATCCTCATGTTGCCTTCGGCCTTGCCGGCGCCGAAAAAGTACACGAACTTCTTTGCCATCTGATGACTCCTCAGGAAATATTCAGAGCACTATACATGGAAAAGCGCCATAATTCAACCCGAGGCCCGGCCGGACGTCGGCCGGTTTTCAGGGGAATAGCGTCTGGTACCTGGCCAGGCCGGCCTTGAAAACGCGGATGGCTTCCCGGAGGTCGGTTTGATTGATGACGTAGGCGATCCGGACCTCGTCGGTCCCCAGGTCGGGTGTCGAATAGAAGCCGGGGGCCGGGGCCAGCATGACCGTCTTCCCGTCCAGCGAGAACTCGGACAGCATCCAGACCGTGAAGTGCTCGGCGTCCTTGACCGGCAGCCGGACGATGACATAGAAGGCGCCCTGGGGCTTGCGGATGACGAGACCGGGGATATCTTTCAGACCCCCGTAAAGGACGTCCCGGCGCCTCTGCCACTCTTCCCGGACCGGCTTGAAGTAGTCCATGGGCATGTTGTAAGCGGCGAGGGCCGCCATCTGTTCGACCGAGGGAGGGCAGAGCCGGGCCTGGGCGAACTTGAGGGCCGACTGATAAAGCTCGGCGTTCCGGGTGATGATCATCCCGATCCGGGCCCCGCAGCAGCTGTAGCGCTTGGAGATGCTGTCGACCACGACCACCCGGTCCTTGATGTCCTCGTATTCGAGGATGCTCTTGTGCTTGAGGCCGTCGTAGATGAATTCCTTATAGACCTCGTCGCCGATCAGGAAGAGGTCGTGCTTTTTAACCACCCGGATGACCCGCTCAAGTTCCTCGGGCGTGTAAACAGTGCCCGTGGGATTGTTCGGCGAGCAGACCAGGATGGCCCGGGTCTTCGGAGTGATCTTCGATTCGATGGCCTCGAGCGGAGGCAGCCGGAAGCCGTCCTCCACCCGGAGCGGCAGAGGAACGATCTTGAGGCCGGCGAATGAGGCATAACCGTTGTAATTCGTATAGTAGGGTTCCGGGATGACGATCTCATCGCCGACATCGCCGACCACGGAAAACGAGAAATGGATGGCTTCGGAACCACCCGTAGTGATGAGGATGTCGTCCGCCTCGAGAGGGATCCGGTAATGGCCGAAATAGCGGGCGACGGCCTGCCGGAGCTCGAGGAAGCCCTGGGCCGGGCCGTAGCCCAGGACGGGCTCCCGATATTGATGAAAGGCGTCGAGGACGGGCTGGGGCGTCGGGATGTCCGGGTCGCCGATGTTCAGGTGGAAGACCTTGATCCCCTTGGCTTTGGCTGCGTCGGCGTACGGCTTGAACTTCCGGATGGGAGACGCCTGGATGTCGTGGCCTCTCTTCGATATCTGCATGGATGATACCTCCCTCGATAATTACGCCTCATTATAGGTTAACTCCCGCGGCCATAGCAATATGAATGGTCGGACTGGTCCTGTCACGGTGCGTCCCCGTCCGCTTTTCTAATAGACAAAGACCCAGGTTTTTGGTATTTTTGACGAACAATAGGAGCATATCGCACGGCTATGACGATCGACAGGAACGCGCGGATCAGGGACGTCAAGAGCTGGGGCGATTACTTTCTGCTGACGATCGACTCTCCGGCCGTCGGCCGGGAAGCCCAGCCCGGCCAGTTCGTCATGGTCAAGGTGGCCGACACCCCGTTCCCGCTCCTCCGGCGTCCCTTAAGCATCCACGACGCCGGGGAGTCGGGAATCGAGCTCTTCTTCAAGATCGCCGGGCTCGGGACGGGGATCTTGGCCGCAAAAAGGCCGGGCGATCCCCTGGATGTCCTCGGCCCGCTCGGCAAGGGCTTCACCGTGTCCGAGGGCGCCAGGGGGAAAAACGCCTTCTTAGTCGGGGGAGGCCGGGGCATCGCCCCCCTCTATTTCCTGGGGAAGGAATTGTTAGCGCTGGGGGCCCGCGTCACCGTGTTTTACGGCGGTCGCCGTCATCTGGACATCCCGATGAAGGACAAGCTCGAAGCGGCAGGGCTTCGTCTCCTCTGTTCGACGGACGACGGAAGCTTCGGGTTCAGGGGTCTCGTCACCGAGCTGCTGTGTCCCGAGCTCGATCGGACCCCCGCCGATATCCTTTTCGCCTGCGGGCCGGACCCCATGATGAAGGCCGCGGCCGGGATGGCCCGCGACAGGCGTATCCCGGCGGAATTCTCCCTGGAATCCTTGATGGGCTGCGGGATCGGCGCCTGCTGGGGCTGCGTCCGCCGGATCAGGGACGCAGGCGGCGAAGGCTGGGTCAAGATCTGCGAGGAGGGCCCGGTCTTTCCCGGCGACCGGATCGTGTGGACGGATTGACGATCATGACGGACCTGACGATAGACCTGGGGTTCTTGAAACTCAAGAACCCCGTCCTCACGGCGAGCGGAACCTTCGGCTACGGCCTGGAGTTCGAGCCCTACCTCGGCCTCCGGAAGCTCGGCGGGTTCGTGGTCAAGGGTCTTTACCTCGAACCCCGCGAAGGGAACCCGCCGCCGCGCCTCGTCGAGACACCGAGCGGCCTGATCAACGCCATCGGGCTCCAGGGCGTCGGGGTCAAGGCGTTCGCCGAAAAAATCCTGCCCAAGCTCAAGGACCTCCAGACCGCGATCGTCGTCAACGTCTGCGGCGGTGACGACGACGAGTACGTCGCGGTCGTCGAATTCCTCGAGCGGCAGGAAGGGATCGCGGCCTACGAGCTCAATATCTCCTGCCCGAACGTCAAGAAGGAAGGGATGTGCCCGGCGCTTTTCCCCGAGCCCACTTTTCACCTCATCCAGCGCATCAAGGCCGTGTCGCGACGGCCGGTCATCACCAAGCTCTCGCCGAACGTCACGAACGTCGTCGAGATCGCCAAGGCGGCCGAGGCGGCCGGCACGGACGCGATCTCGCTCGTCAACACGTTCCTGGCCATGGCCATCGACATCGAAACGCGGCGGCCCCGGCTGGCCAACACCTTCGGCGGCCTCAGCGGCCCGGCCATCCGGCCCTTGGCCGTGCGTATGGTTTACCAAGTGGCCTCCCGGGTCAAGGTCCCGGTCATCGGGATGGGCGGGATCATGACGGGGGCCGACGCCTTGGAGTTCCTCATCGCGGGGGCGTCGGCGGTCGAGGTAGGGACGGCGAACTTCGTGGAGCCGGACGCGGCCGTCCGCATCATAGGCGAGATCGAGGCCTGGTGCGAGGCGCACGGCATCGGCCGCATCCGGGACATCGTGGGAACGGTCAAGGCCTGGTGAAAGGCCGGGGCGGGACCCGCGCCCCCCCAGCCGAAAGAAGGACGGCGCTATGAAAAAAGAGAATCGCGACAGGATCATCATCGCCCTGGACGTCCAGACCAAGGAGGAGGGGATCGCCCTCGTCAGCAAGCTCAAGGACGCCCGGACCTTCAAGGTCGGCCTCGAGCTCTTCATCGCGGAGGGTCCGGCTCTTTTCAAGAAGCTCAAGGCCCTCCGGAAAGACGTCTTTCTCGACCTCAAGATCCACGATATCCCGAACACGGTGGCCGGGGCGGTCCGGTCGGCTTTCCGCCACGGCGTCCAAATGATGACCGTCCACGCCTCGGGGGGCCGGGAGATGATGGCCAGGGCCGCGGAGACGGCCCGGCAGGTCTCGGAAGAGCTCGGGCGTCCGAAGCCCATCCTCCTCGGCGTGACCGTCCTCACCAGCCTCAAGGGGGCCGATCTCGAGGAGATCGGGATGGGCCCGGATGTCGCCCGTCAGGTCGTGCGGCTGGCCGGCCTGGCCAAGGCCGCCGGCATGGACGGCGTCGTCTGCTCGCCCCAGGAGATCGAGGTCCTGCGGAAGGAATTCGGCCGGGACCTCGTCATCGTGACGCCGGGGATCCGGCCCCTCTGGGCGGCGGCCCAGGACCAGAAAAGGATCATGACTCCCGCCGAGGCGGTGGCGAAAGGCGCGGATTATCTGGTCATCGGGCGGCCGGTCACCGGCGCGCCTTCGCCTCAGGAAGCGTTCCTCAAAATCGTCGAGGAGCTCGACCAGCACACGTGAAAGCGGATCTCGAGGATGCTGCCCCCGTTATATCATCCGGCCGGCGTAAATCCCCCCGACGATCAATCCAAAGATCACGGTCAGGACGATCACCACGATAATGCTGATGACCAAGTAGCCCAAGACCTTATCCTTGGGCGTCTCCATCATGGGGCAATCGAATCCAAGGTAGAGAATATAAAGTCCATACAGGCTGGCAAGCATAACCAAAATCGAGAGCGCCGGGAAGATGTACAGGATTCCGGCCACCCAGGCCGGCGTCATGCTGTAGACGGCAAGCTTGAGAGCATTGGGCAAGCTCTGGACGGATGAGAAATTCGGCGCCAGGGCGTTGATGATCAACGCGAAGAGATAGACAATGACCAGGGAAAACACGTAGGAGAGGATGGCACTGCTGAGAGCACGGCCGAAGCTCCAGACGTACACCCGGGCGAACGGGATTTGGGCGCGGAAGACCAGATGCCCGATGAACTGGGCCACGGCCGGGATCGCCGCCAGGATCATGGCATAAGACGTGAACAGCCCGGAAACCGTCGCGGGCTCCGCCTTGATCTTGACCCACTCGTCTTTGGGCTTCAATAAAATCGCCTGAACCCTAGGGACCAAATCCATGGAGGCCTCCTTGCTGAGCTGAAATTATCTCAACTATATTATGTTCGAACCAACCTGTCAATGCCCGAGGACGCTCGATGGCAGCCGCCGGGGAGGAGGTAAAACTCTCTGATAGGAAAAAGACCGCCTGGAGGACAGGGAACCGGCCGGCCGGGGCTTTGGATATCGGAGGGGACGTTGGAGGCGCGGGTCGGACTCGAACCGACGAATAAAGGTTTTGCAGACCTCTCCCTTAGCCGCTTGGGTACCGCGCCCGGGATCTGATGTCCATGGAATTCGGATGACTGGAGCGGGCGATGGGACTTGAACCCACGACCTTCTGCATGGCAAGCAGACGTTCTACCACTGAACTACGCCCGCCCGCTCGTTTTCTTCAAAAATGGCACGCCCTAAACTAGCAGAAATCCCCCGGCCTGTCAACCGACCCCATGCCGGCCGCGAGGCGCTTGAAAAGCGATGCGCTGCCTGGAAAATGAGCGGGAAAGCCACGGGCGCAAAGCACCCCCCGGCCCTCTGACGAGGGCTGACAGGGACGGTCGGGCGGAGTTTTCAGGCTTCCCGGAACGGACGTCCCGGAAGGCCTTAACGGGACGCGTTCAGCTGGACCTCGTCCCCCGGTTCGACGGCCTCCCGGCAGGTGAGGACCTTGACGGTCGAGGTCGCGCCGCGGACGTCGATGATGATCATGCTCCCGATGGCCTCCCGCGGGAGGTCGGGCTTGGCGCGATGGAAAACCGTGAGCTGGTCGCCGATCTGGACACACTGCTGCCGGCCCATGTTGATCAAGACCCACTGCCCCGCGCCGGCGAGACGGAGGGCCTGATCGACATAAACGACCTGGCCCTTCTTGCTGGCGTTCGGGTCCATCACATCGTAGCCCTTGTCTTTCCCGACCTCTCCCTCCCCTTCCTCGAACGGCAGGAGGTAATCGCCCACCCGCGCGGCCCAGAAGCTTCTCTCGATCCTGGCCACGGCCACTTTCTCCTCGAGGCGGACGACGCGCGCCCTGGCCCGGCGCCGGGCCACCGTCCCGTAAGGGGGGACCTTGTCTTCAAGCCCGATGATCTGGAAGAGCTGGCCGATCTCGAGGCCGCCGGCCTGCCCCTTGCTGAGGTAGATCAGGTCGAAGTCGATGAGTTGATCTTTCTCGTTCATCCGCTCGGAGCCGATGATCCGGAGGTCGGGAAGCGGCTTCCCCTCCTCCAGCATGAAGAACGACCCGTAGAGGTCTGTATCGTTGATCAGTTGATAAGTGTCTTCGAAGATCTTGGCCTTCTGGATCTGGTCCTGAGCAAAGGGGCGGCCCGCGACGAGCAGGCACAGGGAGACGAGGGCAAGAGAAAGACGGCTTAGGGAACATCCTTTAAGGTTTTTCATGGTCACACCTCTCGGCCGATGGAGTCGCACTTGGCGCTATTATAAAGAGCAATTGTCGCCGCTGTCAATACCATCTTCAGCCTCCGCCAGGAAGCGGCCCGCGTCGTTCCCGCCTGGTCCCGGACGGGGGGACTTCCGGTCCGCCGCCATTAGACAAAAACCGTCACTTATATTAAAATGGGCCGTC
Source organism: Candidatus Aminicenantales bacterium (assembly GCA_049512315.1). Lineage (GTDB taxonomy): Bacteria > Acidobacteriota > Aminicenantia > Aminicenantales > Saccharicenantaceae > DATKJS01. The sequence goes on from JBEKXF010000003.1 coordinate 163,263, forward strand.
CGTTAGCTTTAGTCGCGACGAGGGACCCGATGTCCAAAAAAATTGTGGTCGCCCTGATTTTCGGAGGCCGCTCGGCCGAACACGAGATCTCCCTGATCTCCGCCGGGGCGATCCATAGGAACCTGGACAAGGCTAAATTCGAGGTCCTTTCGATCTACATCACCAGGGACGGCCTCTGGAAGACCGTCGAGGCGCCGTCCACCGACCTGGAAGCCTTGGCCAGGGGCGACGCCTTCTCCTTTCTTCCCTGGGAGGTCAGGGGAGCCGTGTCGAAGATCCCTGCCGACATCTATTTCCCCGTCCTCCACGGGCCGTACGGAGAGGACGGGACGATCCAGGGGTTGCTCGAGATGGCCGGCGTCCCCTATGTCGGAGCCGGGGTCCTGGGGTCGGCCCTGGGCATGGACAAAGCGGCGGCCAAATCCCGTTTCCGTGAGAGAGGGCTGCCCGTCGTTCCCTGGCGGGTCATCCGCGAGGAAGAGTGGCGCGGCGGGGGGGAGGGGATCCTCCGCCGGATCCGCAGGGATTTCGCCATCCCTTTTTTCGTCAAGCCGGCCAACCTCGGGTCGAGCATCGGGATCACCAAGGTCAAGGACCGCGGCCAGACCGGGCCGGCCGTGGAAACGGCCTTCCGCTATGACGGGAAGATCCTCGTCGAAAAGGGCATCCTGGGCCGGGAGATCGAGTGCAGCGTTCTCGGCAACGAGTCCCCGGAAGCCTCGCTGCCCGGAGAGGTCATCCCCTCCAGGGAGTTTTACGATTACAGCGATAAGTACATCGACGGAAAGACGGGCTTCGTCATTCCCGCCCGGCTGCCCCGCCCGATGACCGAAAGGGTCCGGCGCCTGGCCGTCGAGGCCTTCAGGGCCGTGGAATGCTCGGGAATGGCCCGGGTCGACTTCTTCATCGACGGCCGGACGAAGCGCCTGTACGTCAACGAGGTCAACACGATCCCCGGCTTCACCGAGATCAGCATGTACCCGAAGCTCTGGGAAGCTTCCGGACTGCCGTTCCCCCGGCTCGTGGAGCGGTTGGTCGCCCTCGGCCTCGAACGGCACAAGGTCCGAAAAGCCTGCGTCGATCGGGGCCTTTGATGAGGGTTCTGGGCATCGACTACGGGGACCGCCACGTCGGCCTCGCCCTGAGCGACCCCCTCCTGATCACGGCCCAGCCGTTCGGCACCTACAAGCTCACCGGGCGGGAGGAGGAGGACCGGAAGTTTTTCCAGGACCTGGTCGCCCGCCACGACGTCCAGAAGATCGTCATCGGCGACCCGCTCCGGATGGACGGCAGCTCCGGGACCAGGACCGAGAAGACGCGGCAGTTTTCCGCCTGGCTGGAAAAGGCCGTCGGGAAGCCCATCGTCTTCATCGACGAGCGCCTGACGACCCGCGAGGCCCTCCAGCTCCTCCGGGAAGGGAACGTCAGAGGCCGGGAAAAAAAGGACCGCGAGGACCAGATCGCGGCCGTCATCATCCTCTCAACATACCTGGAGCGCAAGCGCGGTGGCCCGGATGGTCGTCAGGGCAGCTAAAGCCGCGCTCCTCGGGGCGCTCGTCCTGCTCCCGGCGCTCATCGGCTGGCTAACCAGGGAGTGCACGGCGCCGTCTCCCGGGCCGGGAGCGAGCGCTTTCTTCGAGGTCCAAAAGGGACGAAGCGTCCGGGCCGTCGCCGGAAGCCTCCGGAAGCAGAAGATCATCCGGAGCTCCCTGGCCCTGACCCTTTCTTATGATCTCTATTATTCCCGGGAACGGCTCAAGGCGGGCGAATACGAATTCACGTTCCCGGCGAGCGCCAGAGAGGTCCTCTTCAAGATCTTCCGCGGCCGGATCTATCTCCAGCCGATCACGATCCCGGAGGGCCTGACGGGGAACGAGATCGCCGGGCTCGTCAGCGCCCGCGGCGCGGCGGACCCGAGCTCATTCCGGACGGCTTTCCACGAGACCGCCCGCGTGGCCGAGTGGGACCCCAAGGCCCCGGACCTTGATGGGTATCTCTTCCCGGACACCTATTTCCTGCCGCGGAAAGCGACGGCCGGCGACTATATTGGAGCCATGACCGGGCAGTTCCGGAGGGTCTTCCATGAAGGGTGGCGGAGGCGGGCCGTGGAGCTCGGTCTGAGCGTCCGGGAGGTCGTCATCCTGGCCTCGCTCATCGAAAAAGAAACGGCCCTCCCCGAGGAGCGGCCGCTCGTGTCGGCCGTTTTCCACAACCGTCTCCGGATCGGGATGAAGCTCGACTGCGACCCGACGGTCATCTACGGGCTCAAGCTCGAGGATAAATATTCCGGTCGTCTCCTGAGCCGCGACCTCAAGTTCCCCTCCCCGTATAACACGTACATCCATGCCGGCCTGCCGCCGGGACCCATTTGCAATCCGGGAAAGCCATCCTTGGAAGCAGCGCTCTATCCCGCGCCCGAAAATTATCTCTATTTCGTCGCCCGGGGCGACGGCAGCCATAGCTTCAGTCGCACGCTCGGGGAGCACCTCCGGGCGGTCGAAAAATATCGTTTGAAAAAAAATTGAAATCTGATATATTGATTCGTTCTTTGAGCCGAAACGCTCGCGTGAGGGTCAAAGGAAGGCTGTAAAAAACCTTTACAGATCCCACGGGGTTTTCTCGAAGGACGGAGGATTCCAGCCAGAGTGGTTGGCATGAGAATTGCTCTAAAAGAATATGGAATGGACAATGGCGTTTTTTAAGGAGGAAAAATGAAAGCCTCAAGAATCGTTGTTCTCGGCCTCATCCTTATTTTCTCTCTGAGTTTGTTCAACGTCTTCGCCCAGGCGACGTCCGGGCAAAAACAAGAGCCCAAGAAGCAGGAAGCGAAGCCGCCGCAAAAATCCCTCATCCCCAAAGAGATCAAGGCGATCATCCAGGAAGGCCTGGCGCCCCGGCAGGGGCGTCAGGACATCCCCTTCACGATCTTCAAATATATGGCTTTCCCAGCCAAGGATGGGATGTATACGGTCATCTTCTTCAAGGCCAAGAACGCGGACTTCGGCTACGCGGCCCCGGTTCCCGCCGCGCCTCAAGGTAAGCAAGCCCAGCCCGCCGCTCCGCCCGCCGGGACGCTCGAGGCCCGCTTTGCGCTGGTTCTCGAGTTCTTCCAGGCCGACGAAGCCGGAGCCCTGAAGGCAACCGGCGAAAGGAGCATTCCCGTGACCCTTCAGGCGGACAGCGCCGGCTATGATCCCGCCAAGGAAGAGTGGTACGCTCTGACTGTCGGACTGCCCTATGGGAAATATACGATCGCCATGCTCCTCGCGCCCATCGATCCGAAGAAGGGGACCGCCGACATTAAAAGAGTCGGTGTCGGCTATTACGACATCACCCTCCCGGGGGTCGAGACCTACCAGAGCGCCATCGACACGACTCCCGTCTTCTACGCCAAGGACATTCAGCAGATGAATTCGTACGAGGCCAAGCCGACCGTCCACCGGGGTCTCTTCACCTATTCCGTTCTCCAGATCGTTCCCAATATCGACAACGTCGTCACGGCCGAGGACAAGTCCCAGATCGAGGTCTTCTGCATCGTCCTCGGGGCCAAGGCCAAGGTGGAATCTTCCACTCAGCCGGCCTCCCAGCCCCAGCAGCAGACATACGACCTCGAGGTCAATTACGAGATCCAGAAAGGGGACGGCGCGGCGGTCATCAAGTGGCAGACCCAGACCTACGCCAGTCCGCTCATCGACCAGCCCCTGCCCCTGAAGCAGACCAAGGTGACGACCGACCAGGCCACGGGGAAACAGTCGACCTCACAGTCGGACCTGGCTTCCGGCAAGTATCAGCTGGTCGTCAAGGTCAAGGACAAGGTTTCCGGGTTCACCGTCGAAAAGAAAGTCCCGTTGGAAGTCAAATAAGAACGGGGACAACGGCCCGGGGGGCCCTCGCCGCGGGGCATGGCCTCAAGGGCCGCCCTTGATCTCGAAGATCTTCCGGACCTTCCCTTTGGACCCTTCCTTGCCCTTGATGATCACGTCGACGAAGTTCTTTCCGGGCTTCAGGGGGTAGGTGAACCTGAACGTGACATCCCCCGATTTTTCGTAGACTTGGTCCCTCGTGACAAAAGACTTGCTCTCCGTGGAGATGTCCCTTTTCGCGCCTTCGTTCTCATAGATGTAGAACTTGAAATCAAGGTCCACCTGGAGCTTGCCCTCGGCGTTCTCCTTGAGCAAGAGGAACTTGGCCGGGATGAGGACGACGAGCTCCTTCTTCGGCGGATCATACCTCAGCTTGAAGTCGACGGACCTTTTCTTGAAGACCGAATCCGGCCCGACCCATTGCCCGAGCTTGAAGAGATCCATGGCCCCGAAGAGATCCCCGGAATAGTTGCGGATCTTGTACTGACCGTTGTTCCGCTCGTCGACGAACTCGACGCCGAAATCGTCGCTGTAATAGATCCACTGGATGATGGATCCCCGGACCGTCGAGTCCCCGTGGTTAAAGAATTCCTCGACCTTCTCGGGAGGGCCCATGAAGATAAAGATCCGGCCCCGGTCCGTGTTCATGCCCAGCCCCCCTTCGCGGAAATGCTTGTTGGCATAGGCGACCCGGCTCTCGTACTCCCTCTTGAAGACGTTGGTCCCGGAATCCGGGTCGGGGTCCCGCTTGTCCCAGAAGTCCTTGATGAACTCCTTCCGGGCGTCGGCGTCCGGCAGGAGCTTGAAGATCTTGCTCTCTTCGGCCGTCATGATGATCCGAGCCATCTGATAGAACTTCTCGCTCTCCGCGTCCATCTTGGCCCCGGCCGGCCCCCGGCCGCCGCCTCGGGCCGCGGAGCTCAGGGCCGCCATCATCCACAGGATAAGAAGCGCCCTTTTCGCGTTCATGACAGCCTCCCCGCCGGCGCGTTCCCGGCCCTATTTTTTTAAATATTGAAGGAGCTGCTTGGCCACAGGGGCCTTCTCGTGGTCGGGGGCCAGCTGGAGGAACTTTTCCAGGTTGGCGATGGCTTCCGGGACCCTGTTCTGGCCGATCATGAGCGTTCCGATCTGGTAGTAGGCATCGGCGTAGTCCGGCTTGAGCTCGACAGTCTTCTGGAACTGGGCCAGGGCGGCTTCGGGCTCTCCCGTAGTGCTCAGGCAGAGGCCCAGGTTATAGCGGGCATCGGCGTTGTCGGGACTGAGGCTGACGGCCTTTTCGTAATAGGGCTTGGCATCGGCGAGGGTTCCCGCCCGGGCCAGGGCTTCCCCGATCTCCTTGTTGGCACTGGGGCTCGCCGGATTGAGCTCAGCCGCCTTTTTGAAAGCGGCCAGGGAATCTTCGAGCTTGTTCAGCTTCTTCCTGGACAGGCCGAGGTTGAGGTAGTACTGCCAACTCCCCGGGTCGAGCTTGATGGCCTCCTCATAGACGGCGGCCGCGTCGGCAAAATTCCCGCCGGCGTAGAGCTTGTTTCCTTTGAGGAACAGCCGGTCGGCCTCCGACAGGGTTTTCTGGGCCGCGACGTCCGCAGGCTTCAGACGGGCTTCGAACGGCGTCGTCTCGTCGATGCTCACGCGGACTTCGTTCGAGCTCGGGGCGAAGCCTTCTTTCTTGAGGTTGATCAAGTAATTGCCGGGGGTCAGCCCGACCTGGATGAACTTGCCGTTCTTGTCGGTCGTGAGCTCGTAATGGACGCTCACCGTCCGCTGGGAGACGATGCTGACGGCGACTTTTTCCAGGGGATTTCCGGCGGAGTCCAGGACGCTGCCCTGGATGCGACCCTGCGTCTGGGCCCAGGCCGCCGAAAGGGTCAGGGCCAGGAGGACGGCAACGAATCCGCTTTTTCTGATCATGGAGACTCTCCTATCTCTGTCCCAGGCTTTTTTTCGCCCTCTCCGCGAGCTCCCTGATCGAAGGCTGGTCCGGGACAAGTGACAGCGATTTTTGGAGGAGGGGCAGGGCCTTTTCCGGATGGCCGAGGTTCAGATGGCATTCGGCCGCCAGGTTCAGGACGCTGACCTCCGTGGCCTCGGCCTGGAGCTTTTCGAGATAGACCAGGGAGGAGTTCCAATCCTTCAAACCCGCGTAGTCGAGAGCGATGACCTTGGCTGCCTCCCGGTCCGGGGCGCGTTCATAGAAGGGGAGAGATTGCTTGAGGGAGTCTTCGAACCGGCCGAGCCCGTAAAGGGTCTTGGCCAGAAGAAGGCGGGCGGCCGGGTCGTCCCGGGCCTGCAACGCCCGCTCCAAAATGCCCCGGGCGCGCTCGTAATCTCCGGCCAGAAAATACTGGGAACCTATCGTCCTCAGGTGTTCGAGGCCGGGGAACGGGGCCCGGAGCCTGGAGTAGACCCAGGGCAAGACGGGGAATGGCTGGGCAAGGACGATGAAATTCTCTTTTTCGGAAAGAACTTTCTGCCCGGACGGCGCCAGGGCCGAAACCTCGGCCGTGTAGTATCCGGGTTTGACGTCGGCCAGGGAAAATGTCCCCGTCACGGACAGAGTCGCGGGGTCGTTTCCGGCGCCGGAGACATCGGAAAGCTGAAGGTGGCTCAGGCTCCTGCCGGTTTCGAGGGCGAAGACTTCCAGGACAAATGTGGGCGGCCCGGAGAGCTTCAGCCGGTCGAGATTCCAGGCCTGGAAGAAAATACCCATTTTCTCGGCCGGAAGGAACTCGTTCCGGGCGCCGACGAGATACTGGAACCCGTCGAACGCGAAGGCCTTGAGGCTGGCTTTCTGGGCGTCGGCGACGGCGTCCCGGCCGTGGGTGAGGAGCGGAACGCTGAGCCCGGCCTTCCCTTCCCCGGGGACCGAGATCATGGTTTCGAAGGACGAGAAATCCTTGGCGGTTTTGTTTTTCAGGAGAAAGAGGGCCTTGTGCTCGCCGGGGATGACGGGTAGGAGGTCCTGGAAAGCAAAGCGCTGGCGTTCGTGGGTCTTGTACTGTTCGGCCGTCAGCTTCAGCGGGATCTCCTCGGTCCTCTCGAAGACCGGGAGCCCCTGGCCGTTCTCGAGCCGCAGGACGAGCTCGAAGCTGGCGTAGATCGAGCTTCCCTGGGTCGCGAAATTCATTTTCTCCGGCTCGATGGTCCAGGCAAGGAAAGGCTGCCCGGCCGCCTTGAGGACCTTCACCTGGAAGGCGCTCGCAAGGTAGCGATCGGAATATTCTGTTTCGACGAGATCCTTGTAGGAAAGATAGGAGCGGGCGTAGCCGTCGGAATACTTCTTTTCCGGGAACTGTTTGATGGCAGCGATGATGTTGTCCGAGGAGAAGCTGCCCATCCCTCCGGGCCTGTCCCCCGGGAGGTAGCTCTGGGCGGCTGAGGCCAGCTCGGAGTTGACCTTCTTGACGACCTGGAGGGCGGTCGAGCGCTGGGAGGTGTCGATCGACATCTGGGGGATGGTGAGCTTCTCCGGACCCTCGATCCCCGGATAATAAAGCCGGTAATCCCCGATGCCCTCGGGCTGGTAGAAGATGAGGTAGAAATAGGCAGGCAGGCCGAACTCCTCCTCGCCCTTGTAGAACCAGAGCTCGCACGGCCAGATCTCGGAGTTGGTCGTGAAATAGCGGCGCTCGAGAGGCGGCCCGAGCAGAAGATAGTAAAAGCCGCGTTCCGTCTGACTGCCCCGCTTCGGGGAATAGTGGCCGAAGTACTGGTCGGCGAACCGGACTCGTTCCATGTACTCCTTCTTGAACTCGTTTTCCGAGGTGTCCGGGGTCGGGTCGCGGACCCGCCAGAAAAACACGACAAATTTGGCCCGCTCGGCGGCGGTCCGGAGCTTGAGGAAGACATCCTTCTCGGTCTTGGTGATGATTGGCGCAACGTCCTCGAGCCAGAGCCGCTCTTCGGGCGTCAGCTTCTCCTGGGCGGAGAGTGCGGCCGAGGCGAGGGCGACGGCCAAAACCAGCAACGGAGCATATTTCTTCATGCGCATGGGGTCTCTTTCACTAAGATATCATACGCCCTACGGGTATTCAAATTCGGACCGGGCGGAAAGGGCGCTCCGGCGTGAATGAGCGTCCGACGTTCAGCCCTGCCGCGCCCTTCTCATCTCTATAATAATCGCTTGAATTGCGACCCTCGCTTGAATAGATTAATGACAGAGGGAGAGAATCATGACCAAGAAATGCTTTCTGATCCTGGCCACCATCTTGATTCTCGGGACCACGCTCTTCCCCCAGTCCCGGGAGACAGGCGCCATCCGAGGCGTCGTCACGGACGAGCAGGGGACGCTCCTGCCCGGCGTCAACATGACGCTTTCGGGCGGAAACCTCATGGGGGTGCGCACCTTCGTCACCGACTCCAGCGGAGAGTTCAGGTTCCCGGCCCTGCCTCCCGGCGTCTACCAGGTCAAGGCCGAGCTCCAGGGCTTTGGGACGGTTGTCCAAGAGAAGATACGATTGACGACGACGACCACGCTGGCCGTTGAGATCAAGCTGAAGGCGTCGACCATCGCCGAGCAGGTTACGGTCATCGCCCAGTCTCCGACCGTCGACGTCAAATCGACGGAGACGGCCTCCGTGACCCTCACCAACGAGGTCCTGCGCAACATCCCCTATTCCCAGTTCACGGCCGACATCGTCAACATGGCTCCGGGAGTCAACAATAACGTCGCCTACGGCGGTTCGTCGGACACCGGCATCGCTTATTCGATGGACGGGGTCAACGTCGCCGACCCGGAAGCCGGCTCCGCCTGGGTCTTTCTCGATCACAACATCATCGAGGAAGCCAAGGTCATGGGCATCGGTCTGCCGGCCGAATACGGCAACTTCACGGGCGTCATCTTCAACCTCGTGACCAAGTCCGGCGGCAACCAGTTCGCGGGTCACGTCGAATTCGATTTCCAAGGCAAGAAGGGCGACTGGCCGAAGGGGCTCTGGCAGACCAATAATAACCAGGCCTACACGACGGATTTCCCCGATCTGACGTCTCCTCTCTCGAAACTCCTCGACATGAACGCCCACCTGGGCGGACCTATCATCCGGGACAAGCTCTGGTTCTATGCAGGAATCCAATACTACCACTCACAGGACTACCCCACGGGCTTCCCCGAGGCGGTGGCCTACAAGCAGCCCCGGGGCTTCCTCAAGCTGACGGCCCAGCTGACCCGGACCCTGAACGCCAGCGCTTCGATCGAGATCGATAACTACAAAGGCGTCAACCGCGACGGCGGGGCCACGGTATCGCCCGAGGCGACGGTGACCCAGGATTCGCCCGAGATCGTCGCCAACTTCAATTTGACCAAAATTCTCAGCCCCAAGACGTTCTTTGACATCAAGGGTGCTTACTTCTCCGGCTATTACTACCTCGACCCGGCGGTCGGCCGGACGCCCTACATGCATTTCGATTACGCCGACAACATGCAGAGAGACAGCTCCGGATATTTTTTCTACGCCGACCGGAGCCGGTTCCAGGCCAACGCCAGCCTGACCCACTACGTCGAGAACTTCATCAAGGGCAGCCATGACTTCAAGTTCGGCGTCGAGGTCGAGCGCTCGGACGTCCGCGACCGCTACGGCTACACTGGAGTGGGCGGGGCCCTGGGCGACCACGTCAAGTATTTTAACTACTCCGGCCAGCCGTACCTGGCGTACCAGTTCGAAGGCTACGACACGGACACGCACTATACGAGGGTCGAGGGCTTCCTTCAGGATTCCTGGCAGATCACGAAGCGCCTGAACCTGAGCGCCGGCGCCCGCCTCAGCCATTTCTGGGGCCAGGTCAAGAACGTGAGCGGCAACCTCTACAACGCCGGCCGGATCGTCCCCCGGCTGGGCTTTACCTTCGACCTCTTCGGCGACAAGAAGACCGTCCTCAAGGGGCACTTCGGCCAGTTCACGGAAGCCATGCTGTCCCAGTTTCTCGACAGGATGAACCCGGCCTCCGCCTATCATGACTATGTCGGATATATCTATGGAGAAGGCGGATGGAGCGAATTCGAGAGAATCTCCCACGAGGACCTCTACCACATGGACCCGAACATCAAGCATCCGTACATGCAGCAATTCACGCTCGGCCTCGAGCGGGAGCTCTTCAAGGACTCGTCACTCAGTGTGACCTATATCAACCGGCAATGGAAGAGCCTCGTCGGGGCGATCGACCGGGCGGCGGACTACAACCTCATCGACTACACAGTCCCCTATGCCTGGAACTCCTCGACGAAACAATGGGAAGCGGGCTCGACGGTCTATCCAATCTATGAACGGACCCCTGACACGACGAGCTCGTTCGATTACCTGATCACCAATTACTCCACGGCCGACAGTCCCTGGGTCCTCGACAATCCTGTCCGCAAGTACCAAGGAGTGGAGTTCCTCTTCAACAAACGTTTCTCGAACCGCTGGCAGCTTCTGGCCTCCTACGTCCTTTCGCGGGCGACGGGGACCCTCGACAACGTCATGGCCAGCGATCTCGGGAGGGCGACCGGCATCAACATCTCGGACCCCAACACCTGGATCAACGCCCGGGGCCATCTGACCAACGACCCGACCCACATGATCAAGGTCCAGGGCACCTACCTTATTCCCTGGGCCGAGGTCAACTTCAACGTCTACTTCCGGGCCATCACCGGCGACGCCTGGACGACCCGCTACCAGACGGACTTCCTGAACCAGGGCCGGGTCACCTTCTTCCTCGAGCCGCGCGGGACGAGCCACTATCCGATGCACAAGCTCCTGGACCTTCGGCTCGAAAAGATCGTCACCCTGGCCAGGAGGTACCGGCTCGGACTCATCGTCGACGTTTTCAACGTCTTCAATGCCCGGATGATCAACTCGTGGGGCACCCGCCTCGGCTACGACTGGAACCTGGGAGATTGGCCGTCGACGAGCGGCCACGAGCTCTACGACATCGTTCTTCCGCGACAGGCCAGGGTCGGGATCCGGGTCATTTTCTGATCCCGGCTCGGAACGCGTCCCAACGGCGGCGGGCCCTCCCGCCGCCTTTTTTTATCCAAAAATATGCATCGGATCTGCTTCGGATCCAATTTTTTATGCGTGCCGGGCGCCGACTAGAAGCCGATCTTGCTGATCGTTAATAAGTTACGGGACGACGATGCTGTTGGCACCGATTTTGCTGCGATGAAGGCGGACCGGGAAGTGTCCGATTCTGGGAAAAAGGCCAGGGCGAAGAATTCAAATTTCTTGACACGGACGCTTTCTTTTTATGATAATGTGGTCGAAATTATGAGGATCCTGAAAGCCAGAGACCTTCACCGGCTGACCTCGCGCCTAGCCTACGTTCTCAACCCCGGACTCTAACGGCCCTGAATCCCGGCATGAAAACCAGGGGGTTTCCTGTTATATCCTTAATTCAGAGGAGGTGACGCACGAGAAACGATCCGATCGAACAGGCACTCGTCATAACGTTTGGAAATCTGGAATGGAGGGAAATATGAAAAAACCTACCCTCTTCGTACTAGCACTCCTCCTCCTCACCGCGTTCACGTTCTCCCAGTCCCGCGAGACCGGGGCCATCACGGGCAGGGTGGCCGACGAGCAGGGAACCTCCCTGCCCGGCGTCAACCTGACACTGAGCAGCCAGAAACTGATGGGCATCCGGACGACCGTCAGCGACTCGAACGGGGATTTTCGCTTCCCGGCTCTTCCGCCCGGCGTTTACAGCTTGAAGGCCGAGCTCCAGGGCTTCGGGACGGTCGTCCAGGAGAATATCCGCTTGACGACCACGGTTACCCTGAGCCTGAGCCTCACCCTGAAGCCCTCGACCGTCGAGGAAAAGGTCACGGTCATCGCTAAATCGCCGACGGTCGACATCAAGTCCACAGAGACGGCCTCGGTCACCCTCGGCGAAGAAGTCCTGTCGAATATTCCGAACAGCCACTTCACGGCCGACATCGTGAACCAGGCGCCGGGCGTTACCGACCGCGTCGCCTACGGCTCCGCCGTCAGCCGCGGCGTGTCCTGGCAGATGGACGGCGTGGGCGTCGGCGACCCGGAGGGCGGCACGGCCTGGGTCTTCCTCAACTACAACATCATCGAGGAAGCCAAGGTCATGGGCGTGGCCCTGCCGGCCGAATACGGGAATTTCACCGGCGTCATTTTTAACCTGGTCACGAAGCAAGGGGGAAACCAGTTCTCCGGGACTTTCGAGGTCGACGCCCAGGGCCACGAGGCCCGGGAAGGCCTCAAAGGCACCTTCCCCGGCGGCTCCCTCTGGGGCACGGAAAATAACAGTGCCTATCGCGCCGATTGGCCGGACATCACCTCTCCCCTGTCGGCCCAGCTTGACGCCAACGCCCAGCTCGGCGGTCCGATCATCAAAGACAAGCTCTGGTTCTTCGGCGGGGCCCAGTGGTACCGGACCCAGAACTTCGCCACGGGCTTCCCATTTGCCCAGGACTATAAGCAGCCCCGACTCTTCTTTAAGCTGAACAACCAGACTACGCCGACCCTGAACATCGGGGCGTCCTTCGAATGGGACAACTACAACGGCACCTACCGCGGGGCAAGCGCCACGGTCTCTCCGGAGGCGACCGTCAACCAGATCGATCCCAATGTCATCGGGAACTTTACCCTGACGAAGATCTTCAGTCCCAAGACGTTCTTCGACATCAAGGCCGCCTTCTTCAGCGGTTACTACAACCTCGAGCCGCGGACGGGCCGGGACATCGCCGGGCACTATCTGGACAATACCAACCCCGACCTCCCGCCTGGAGATCCCAACGGCATCGGGCACATGCGGCACTTCAACTCGGGCTACTTCGGGGAAAACGACCGGAGCCGGTATCAGCTCAACGCCAGCCTGACCCACTACGCCGAAGACTTCATCAAAGGCAGCCACGATTTCAAGTTCGGCGTCGAGCTCGAGCGATCCATCTCCCGGACCCATTACGGCTACACCGGTCCGGGGGCCTTTTATTATGAAGACTATTGGGGTCCGGCCTACTATTTCCCCGGATATAAGCCCGGCTATTATTACACGGGGAACTACCTCCGCACGCAGTACGTCGGCTACAATTACAAAGCCCGGCTCACCCGCCTCGAAGGGTTCGCCCAGGATGCCTGGCAGATCACCAAGCGCTTGAACCTCAGCCTGGGCTTGCGCTTCAGCCAGAACTGGGGGTCGCTCGCGGGGACGCCCAGCATACAATACAAGGCGTCTCGCCTCGCCCCGCGGCTGGGCCTGACGTTCGACCTCTTCGGCGACAAAACGACGGTCCTCAAGGCCCACTACGGGCAATACACCGACGGGATGTACGCCGCCATCTTTGACCTCGCCGACTCGAGTTATTCGGATAAGGTCTACGAGAAATGGAACCCGCTGACGCAGGCCTGGTATGAAACCAGCCGGGCCGTCCACGGGACCTATGTCATAGACCCCGGCATCCGGCACCCTTACATGATCCAGTTCACGGCCGGTATCGAACGCGAGCTCTTCAAGGACGCGTCGTTCTCCGTGACCTACATCAACCGGAGCTTCAAGAACTTCATCGCCGCCATCAACGAGAATGCCGTGTACACGCCCCGCACGGTCAATGTCCCTGATCCCATCGGCAAGTCGTACACTGTTTTCGACAACACAGGAGGGGCCGACACACCCGCCTGGCACATCACGAACGTCGATAATTTCGCACCGTTCTTCGATCCCTTGCTGAGCCCCGGGGGCTTCGCGGTCAACCCCTACCGGAAATACTGGGGCCTCGAGTTCCTGTTCAACAAACGCTTCTCCAACCGCTGGCAGCTCCTTGCTTCCTACGTCTACTCCGTGACCAAGGGCACCATGGACAACAACTCGGCCTACGAGGACATCGGCTTCGGCCGGGGGACCTACGATCCGAATTTCTGGATCAACGCCGACGGGCATGTCACGGTCGACCTGCCTCACCAGATCAAGGTCCAGGGGACCTACGCCATACCATACGTGGGCGTCAACTTCAGCCTCTATTACCAGGGCATCTCCGGCTACACCTGGACGACACGGTATCGGACGCAGTCCTTCAGCCAGGGGCGGATCACCTTCTTTGCCGAGCCGCGCGGCACGGGGCGCTACCCGTTCTGGAACAACGTGGACGTCCGGCTGGAAAAAACGTTCAACCTGGCGCAGAGATACAAACTCGGGCTGATCTTCGACATTTTCAACCTCTTCAACGCCAATACGATCACCAGCTGGGGCACGCGCCTCACGAGGTCCACCGGCTATGACTATTTCCCCATGGACCCGACGTATTCCGTCTCGACGGACCATCACGACCTCTTGGGTCTGACCTTGCCCAGGCGGGCCAGGCTCGGCATCCGGTTCACGTTCTAGCTCTTTCCCTGCAGACGCTCGAAGGGGCGGCGGGCCGGCCCGCCGCCCTTTTTTTTCCTCAAAAGGCGCTCAAAATCAACTTGACGGGGCCCTCCGGACGGCTGCCCGGGCGGATCGCTGCGACAGGAAATCCAGACGGATTTATGCTAGAATTCGTTCTTCATCATGAATGCCAAGAAGCGGCTGATCTCCGGCGCGGTTGTCCTGGCCGTGCTCCTGCTCTGCGCGACGGCCTATCTTTTCCTATGGCCGGGGAGGCCGGATTTCGCCCGCCTCCGAGGCCGGAAAGACTTCAACGTCATCCTGATCACTCTCGACACGACCCGCGCCGACCGCCTCGGCTGCTATGGCTTCAAGAACATCGAAACCCCGACGATCGACATGTTCGCGGGGAAGGGGATCCGGTTCGAAGATTGTATTTCCACGACGCCATTGACCCTGCCCGCCCATACGTCGATCATGACGGGGACGCTGCCGCCCTTTCACGGCGTCCGGGACAACGGCGGGTTCCTCGTCCCGGCCGGGATCAAGACCCTGGCCAAAATCTTCAAGGGCAAGGGCTATGCCACGAGCGCGTTTGTCGCCGCCTATGTCCTCGATTCCCACTGGGGGCTCAATAAGGGCTTCGATTTCTATTATGACCGGTTCGACTTGAGCAAGTTCGAGAAGATATCCCTCGGCGACGTTCAACGCCCTGGAAACGAGGTCATCGATAAGGTCTTGCCCTGGCTCGAGCAGAACAAAGGCCGGAAATTCTTCACCTGGGTCCATCTGTATGACCCCCATACGCCTTACGATCCCCCCGCACCCTACGACAAGCTCTACGCCGAACACCCTTATCTCGGCGAGATCGCCTTCGCCGATTCCCAGATCGGGCGGCTCTGGCATTACCTCGAGGCCCAGGGCCTTACGGATAACTTGTTCCTCGTGTTTGCCGCCGACCACGGCGAAAGCCTGGGCGAGCACCAGGAAGCCTCCCACGGCTTTTTCGTTTATCAGGCCGCCGTCCATGTGCCCCTGATCTTCGTCACGCCCTTCACGAAGATTCAGGGCGTCGTTTCGCCGGGAGTCGTCTCGATCGCCGACATCATGCCCACGGTCTGCGAGATGACCGGCACGCCCATCCCTCCCCAGGTCCAGGGGAAGAGCCTGGTGTCCGCGTTCTTCAACCCGAAACGCACGCCGGAAAGCTACGCTTATTCCGAGACGTTCTATCCGCGGTTCCACTACGGCTGGTCCGAACTCGAGGCCATCCAGGACGCCCGGTACAAGCTCATCCTGTCGCCCGTGCCGGAACTCTATGACCTGGTCAAGGATCCCCAGGAAGAAAAGAACCTCGTCTACCTGGAAAAGAAGGTGTTCGAGGACATGAGCGCCGCGGCCCAAAAGTTCATCGCCAAGTCGAGCCAAAACGCCTACGAATTCGACGTGCGGAAGATCGACGAAGACACCCGCGAGAAGCTGGCCGCCCTGGGCTACATCGGCTCCTTCACCGACCCGGCCAAGCTCAAGGGCCAGAAACTCGGAAACCCCAGGGAGAAAATCGGCATCTTCAACGAGCTCAACCGGGCCCGCGAGATCGGCATGTCCGACCAGGCCGAGGAGGCGATCAAGATCGTCAAGGGGATTATCGCGACCGACCCTGAGGTGACCGACGCCTATTTCACGCTCGGCAACATCTATTTCAAGGAGCGGCGGTTCAAGGAGGCCATCGCCCCGTTCCTTGCGGCCTTCGAAAAAAAGCCCGACGATGCGTTCACGGTCATCAACGTCGCCAATTCCTACATCGCGATGAGGAAGTTCGACGAGGCCGAGGCCTTCGTCCTGGATTATTTCAAGAAAGGGTTCTCCGACGCCCAGCTCTATTACCTCCTCGGCAACATGAACTTCGTCCAGAAGAAATACGACAAGGCCATTCCCTATTTCGAGAAGTGCCTGTCCCTCAATGACCAATCCGTCTCCTCGCATAACGCCCTGGCCGCCATTGACATCGACCAAGGCAACCTGGCCGGAGCCGACGAGCACATCCAGGCGGCGCTGAAGATCAATCCCGAGCAGACCAACGTCCACTATAATCTGGCCCAGCTCCTCGAAAAGCAGGGCAAGATGCGCGAAGCCGCCGACGCTTACCTTCAAGAGATCCAGATTTCCCCGAGCCACCTCAAGGCCCTGTTCAACCTCTCGAGACTCTACCGGCTGGCGGGGGATGAGGAGAAGGAACTCGAATATCTGAAGAAAGCCGTCGAAGCCAACCCTCGATTCCCCATGAGCTACTTATATATCGCCAGGATTTATCTCAACCGCGGGGCGAATTATCAAGAAGCCATCACCATGGCCAGGAAGGGTGTTGATCTCGGGCCCGACAAAAGCGACCTGGCGCTCGGCTACTTTCTGCTGGCCGATCTTTATAACCGCGTCGGGGACGACGCCCGGTCGCGGGAATTCGCCCAAAAAGGCCAGGCCCTCGCCTCGGCGCTTAAGGGGAAGAATTAGGCTGGCGCGCCGTCCGTCAGTCCTTGAATTTCCGCTGGATCTCGGCCCGGCCCCCGTCAAGGGTGTTCATCCGGCCCGTCCTCCTCTTCTTTCAAGGGAAGGGCAGAGCCGGCAGGGGAAATCGGGCCTGTTTTATGGTAGAATTTTGACTTCCAGATGAAATCCCATAAATTCCTGTTCTTGGCCGCGGCCGGGATCGTCATCGCCGGAGCCGCCGCGGCCTACTTTTTGTTTTTCCCCAGGGGGGCGGACTTCGCCTCGCTCAGGAAGGGCCGGGATCTCAACGTTATCCTCATCACCCTGGACACGGCCCGTGCCGACGGACTGGCCTGCTACGGATGCAAGGACGTCCAGACGCCGACGATCGACGGGTTTGCCGCCCGGGGCGTCAGGTTCGAGAGGTGCTACGCCCAGACACCGCTGACGCTTCCCTCCCACACGACTCTCATGACCGGAACCCTGCCCCTTTTTCACGGGGTCAGGGACAACGGCGGGTTCCTCGTTCCGCAGAAGCTGGTCACGATGGCCGAGCTTTTCAAGGATAAGGGCTATGAAACCGGGGCCTTCATCGCGGCCTACGTCCTGGATTCCAAGTGGGGCCTGAACCAGGGATTCGACACCTACTTTGACAAGTTCGACCTGAACAAGTTCCAGAGGGTTTCGTTGGAGACGGTCCAGAGGCCGGCCAACGAGGTCATGGACGAGGCCCTACCCTGGCTGGAGAAAAAGAAGGACAAGAAGTTCTTCGCCTGGATCCATCTCTACGACCCGCATTCCCCTTATGAGCCCCCGCCGCCTTACGACAAGCAGTACGCCGCCCATCCTTATCTCGGGGAGATCGCCTTCGCCGACTCTCAGCTCCACCGGCTCTGGCAGTTTCTCGAAACGAACAACCTCCTCGGGAATTCCCTCATCGTTTTCGCCGGCGACCACGGCGAGAGCCTCGGCGAGCACGAGGAGAAAACTCACGGCTTCTTCGTCTATCAGGCGGACATCCATGTCCCGCTCATTATCGTCACGCCTTTCCCGAAGCTCCAGGGGATCGTCTCTCCCGAGGTCGGGGGCCTGGTCGACGTCCTGCCGACGGTCTGCGAAATGGCCGGGCTTCCCATCCCGGGCGAGGTCCAGGGAAAAAGCCTGGTACCGGCCTTCTATGGCCGCCGCCGCACAGGGCCCTCCCTGGTCTACAGCGAAACCTACTACCCCCGGTTCCACTTCGGCTGGTCGGACCTCAAAAGCGTCCAGAACGCACGTTATAAGCTGATCCTGGCCCCGGTGCCCGAGCTTTATGACATCGCCACCGACCCCCGCGAAGAAAAAAACCTCGTCAATCTCCAAAAAAAGGTCTATGAGGACTTGAACGCCGAGGCCGAGGCCTTCATCCAGAAGTCGAGCCGGAACGCCTACGAGATGGATACTTCAAGGGTCGACCAGGAGACTCGGGAGAAGCTGTCCGCTCTCGGCTACGTCGGTTCGTTCACGGACCCGGCCAAGCTCAGGGGAAAGACACTGGCCAACCCCAAAGAGAAGATCGCCGTTTTCAACGAGCTCTCCCGGGCCCGGGAAATTGGCATAAACGGGAAACCCGACGAGGCGATCAAGGTCATCCAGGGGATCATCGCCACCGACCCGGACATCACCGACGCCTACTTCTCGATCGGGAGCCTCTACGTCCAGGAGCGGAAATACGGGGAGGCCATCGATTATTTCAAGCAGGTCCTGGACCGGAAGCCGGACGAGACCTTCGCGGCCCTCAATATCACGCGTTCCTACGAGAGGATGGGAAAGCTCGAGGAGGCGGAACATTTCGCCCTGGATTATCTGCAGAAGGGCTTCGAGGAGCCCCAGCTTTATTTCATGCTCGGGAACATGAATTTTCTCCAGAAAAAGTACGACCAGGCCATCCCCTATTACGAAAAGTGCCTCTCGCTCAACACCGAATCCGCCGGCTCGTGCGACACCCTCGCCGCGATCTACATCGTCAAGGGCGACCTGACCCGGGCCGAGGAGTATCTCCGGAAAGCGCTCGAGCTCGATCCCCGGCTCGCAAACGTCCATTACAGGATCGGTTGGATCGCCGAAAAGCAGGGCCGGCTCCAGGAGGCGGAAGCCGAATACGTGAATGAACTCCAAATCTCTCCCCAGCACTTCAAGGCCCTATACAACCTGGCCCGGGTTTACCAGACGACCGGAAACATCGAAAAGGAGCTGGAGACCCTGAAGAGGTGCCTGGAGGCCGACCCGAAATTCTCCCTGACCTACTTCTACCTCGCCCGGCTCTACCTCATCCGGGGCGAACGCACCCAGGAGGCCATCGACTTCGTCAAGAAGGGCATCGACCTCAACCCCGAGGCATCCGAGTTGCCCCTCGGCTACTTCCTTCTGGCCGACCTCTACAAGCGCGTCGGAGACAACGTCCGGTCACGGGAATGCGCGGAGAAGGGCCAGGCCCTGGCCGCGGCGCTCAAAAAGGGCAAGTAATTCCCGCCCCGCGGCGCCGCGGAGCGCCTCCCGCTGCTCTTTTTCGCCGCTTGTCAAGAAAAAAAATTTCCGCGAACGGATCATCAAAAAAATCAGGCCGAAAGCGCTTGCATTCGCCGCCGGCTCGTTCTAAACTGAAAATCCCGGTCATGAGATTCACCGCTGACCTGCATATACACTCAAAATTTTCGAGGGCCACGTCGCGCGACATGGTCCTCGACACCCTCGCGTATTGGGCTAAGGCCAAGGGTATCCGGCTCCTCGCCACCGGCGACTTCACCCACCCGGAATGGCTCTTCCTGATGAAGGCCAAGCTCAAGCCCTCGGGGAACGGCTTCTTCGAGTTCAAGAACGGCGTGCAGGCGCCCGAGGACCCGTATCTCAAGGGCCTCTCCTTCTCGCCCAAAGACGTCTCCTTCATCCTCTCGACGGAGCTGAGCTTCATCTACTCGAAGGCGGGCAAGGTCCGGAAGATCCACGTCATGCTCCTCGCCCCGGACTTCGAATCGGTCGAGCGGATCAACGGCCGGCTGTCCGCGATCGGCAACCTGAGGTCTGACGGCCGGCCCATCCTCGGCCTCGACGTCCGGCTCTTCAGCCGGATGGTCGCCGAAACCTGCCCGCGATGCGTCATCATCCCCTCCCACATCTGGACGCCCTGGTTCTCCCTCTTCGGCGCCAACTCGGGCTTCGACTCGATCGAAGAGTGCTTCGAGGAGATGACGCCCACGATCTTCGCCCTGGAGACCGGGTTGTCCTCCGACCCCCCCATGAACTGGCGGCTGTCCGCCCTCGACCGGTTTGCCCTCGTCTCCAACTCCGACGCCCACTCTCCGAGCAAGATCGGGCGGGAAGCCAACGTCTTCGACACGGAATTCAGTTACCGCGGCCTCCTGGATGCGCTCCGCAGCAAGGACCCCGCGAAGTTCCTCCACACCTTGGAATTCTTCCCGGAAGAGGGGAAATACCATTACGACGGCCACCGGAAATGCGGCGTCGTCCTCTCGCCGCGGGAGAGCCTGACGACGAACGACCTCTGTCCGAAGTGCGGCAAGCGCCTGACCATCGGCGTCCTCCACCGCGTCGAGGAGCTCGCCGACCGGGAGAGCGGCGAGGAGCTTCCGGGCCGGATCCCTTTCAAGAGCCTCATCCCTCTCAACGAGGTCATCGCCGAGGCCCTCGGAAAGACGTCCGAATCCCAGGGGGTCTGGGACCTCTACTTCAAGCTTGTCCGCGAGTTCGGGAGCGAGCTCAAGGTCCTCGTCGATGTCCCCGTGTCCGACCTCGCTCGGTCCGGCCCGGAAAGGGTCGCCGCCGCCATCGACCGGATGAGGCAGGGCCGGGTCAAGATCGTCCCGGGACACGACGGCGAGTACGGCGTCATCAGCCTCTTCGGCGAAGAGCAGGCCGAAGAGCAGGCCGCCGGCCAGCTGACCCTATTCTGAGCGTTTCTTCTGAGAGCGCGGACGCAGGGGGGATGTCCCGGAGAAAACATTGAGCGCGACGCGGGCACGGTTCCCCGAGCGCAGCGAGAGGAGAGCGGAGCGATCACAGAGTGGGATTCCTCGCTGGGGAATCCCGCGCTTTTCGGAGGGGCTCCCTCCGAGTCCGCAACCTTAAAAAGAAGAGACGTGAGAGATGGACGAAAAACCGTGATCTGCGCGCAGGACTCCCGCCGGAAGCCGCTCGCCTTTTCTTGACAACCCCTGCCCCGCCCCCTATATTAATAGGGAGCAGAGAGTTTCATGGAAATCGAAATGAAGGTCAAGGGTCTCGTCGTGGACCCGATCTCCAAGATGCCCATCGTCGTCCTGGAGGACCCTCACAATGAGCAGATCCTCCCCATCTGGATCGGCGTCTTCGAGGCCAATGCCATCGCCCTGACCATCGAGAACGTCCCGACGCCCCGCCCCATGACCCACGACCTCCTCAAGAGTTTCCTGGAGAAGCTCGGCATCGCCATCGAAAAGATCGTCGTCAACGACGTCCGCAACAACACGTTCTACGCCCTCATCCACTGCCGCCAGGAAGAGCGGGCCATCATTATCGATTCCCGGCCCTCCGACGCCATCGCCCTGGCCCTCCGCATGAGCTCGCCGATCTTCGTCGAGGACGACGTCGTCCGCAAGGCCCACAACCTGAAGTTCGAGGATAACCTGGACGCGTCGGAAAAGCTCAGGAGATGGCTCGAAGGCCTCGGCCCCGAGGACTTCGGCAAGTACAAGATGTGACAAGGTCCCGAGCCCGAGGGATCAGGTCCTGAGCCTGAAGAGAAGGAAAAGCCCCGCCAGCCCGAAGATGAGGTTCGCCCCCCACGCCGCGAGAAAGGGCGACAGGACACCCGTGTAGCCGAGGCTCCTCGACACGGCAAACGCTCCCCAATAGGCGGCGGCGAGAACGACGCCCAGGCCCATCCCCGCGAGGGCCCCTTTTTTCCCCATGGAAAAGGCGAAGGGGATGGCCAGGACCGTCATGACCAGGCTGACCAGGGGGAAGGCAATTTTGGCCCTCAGGTCCACCGTGAGGCGGGTCGCCTCGAATCCCGTGGCCCGGACTTCCGAAGCGTATTCCCGGAGCTCCTCATACGTCATCTGCTGGGGCTCCTTCCATTCCCGGACGAAGGCGGCCCGTCCTTCAGAGGCCGGGAGCTTCCAGCTTTCCATCACGGCGAACGGGACGGCCGCCGCGCCCGTGAAATCCCTGAGCCAGCCGTTGCGGAGCTCGAAGCCGCCCGCCCCGAGCGAAGCTTTTTCCGCGTAGACCCTCCTGGCGAGGGTCCAGCGCCCCGTGTCGATATCGAAAACCGACAGCCGGATGAAACCCGAGGAGGCGGGTTCGAAATATTCATAGTGGTAGATCCGGTCTTTTTCCCGACCCAAGACCCAGTGCCGGCCGAACGAGCTGTATCTCCGGGCCGGCACCTCGTTGATCCTGTTCCATATCTCTTCGGCCCTGATCCCCGCCGCGGGCGCCAACCGCTCCTGAACCAGGAAGGCCGCCCCGCTCACGGCGGCAGACAGGACGAGAACCGGCACGATGGTCCGGTAGAGGCTGATCCCCGAGGCCTTCATGGCCGTGATCTCATTCGTCCTGACCAGGAGGCCGAGGGCGAGGAGGGTCGTGGTCAGGGCCGCGGCCGGGAGGACGGCGGCCAGGAATTCGGGGATCCTGAACCAGACGTGCTGGAGGAGCAGCCCGATCGGCTTGGCGTGCCGGTGAACGGCATCGAGCCGCTCGAAGAAGGCGACGATGACTGACGCTCCCAGAAGCCCCGTCAGCGCGAACCCCATGATCGCGAGGTACTTGCGGGCGATATAGCGGTCGAGGAGGTTGGGAAACCGGAAGGGCAGCCGTGGCAGGCGCCTCGCTTTCGGCCCCGGGCGGGGACCGGGGAGAGACGCGAGCTTTTTCCGGAGGGCGCCGGACAGGCGGGCCAGGGCGTCCGTGTCCCTCTCGAACCGGACGAACAGGAGCAGGCCGGCCGCGGCCAGGAGGATGTCGGGCCCCCACATGCCGAGGAAGGGGGTGATCTTGCCGTCAATGGCCAGCTTCTCGCCGGCCGTGATCAGGACGTAATAAAGGAGGATAATTGCCATGCTCAGGGACAGCCCGCCCGTCCGGCCGCCGCGTCCAGTCATGAGGCCCAGGGGAAGCCCCAGGAGGACGAAAATAAAGCAAACAAGAGGGAGCGAGAACTTCTTGTGGATCTCGACCCAGTGGGCCCGGAGATCCCGGCGTTTCTGGGCGACGCGGAATGATCCGGCCCCGGGCGCGGCGCCCTCACGGCCTTCTTTTTCCAGCGCGGCGAGCTCGCCTCCGATCGCCCTCGCGTCCCGGACAAGCTCACCGATGTCCTTCTCACGGACCCTCTTCTCACTCGACAACGTGGGGAACAGCCTCTCGACGTCGATCTCTTCCTCGAAGCGGGCGAAGGAGGTGACGCTGTAGGTCTGGGGCTCCGCGAGGGGGCCGGAATGAAGGACGCCGTCCGTGAGCTCCAGCGTCGCCCGCTTGCTCCCGGGGAAAAGATTGATCCGCCCCTTACGGGCCATGACCACCCGGGGGGCGCGGGGGTCCTTGTTCAGGTAGGCGAAAACGTTCTCCCATTGCTTGTCCGGGCCGGTCCCCTCAACGAAGAGGACCGCGTTCGGAACGGACTCGCTGAACTCGAGCGGGTTGACCCGGAGCGTCGCCCGGGCCAGGACGGAGCTTGTCATGTCCTGGACCCACCGAAAGTTGGCCCGGGGAGCCAGGACGAGCGTCAGGGCTGACGTGACCAGCCAGCCGCCCAGAGCAAAGAAAAGGAGCGGCCGGATGAGCCTCCGCGACCCGATCCCGAGCGTCCGGAAGGCGACGATCTCGGAGTCGGCAGACAGGCGGGCCAGGCCGCCCATGATGCCCGCCAAAACGGCCATGGGGACGGCGAAGGCAAGAAGCGACGGGACGAGGAACACGAACATCCGGGCCGCGACGCCGGCCGGTACCCCCCTGTCAATGAAAAGCTCGGCCAGAACGAGGACCTGGTTCATGAGGAGGACGAAGGCCGTGACGAGGAGGCCGATGAGGAAGGGGGGGAAGACCTCTCTGAGGATGTACCGGTCGAAGATCTTCAGCATGGACCGCCGCGCCTCAATATATCATAAGAAGGGCTCAAACCCATAAAAAAAGCCCCGGGCGGGGGGCCGCCCGGGGCTCGGGTGCGTTCGCTCGGGGAGCGATCAGTACATATCGCCGGGAGGTGTCGGGTACTTGGAGTGCTTATCTTCTTCGGGGATCTCGGCGATCATGGCTTCGGTGGTCAGGAGCAGGCCGGCGATGGAGGTCGCGTTCTGGAGGGCGATCCGGACGACCTTCGTCGGGTCGAGGATGCCCGCCTTGACCATGTCCTCGTACTTCTCGGACAGGGCGTTGAAGCCGAATTCCGGCTTCATCTCCTTGACCTTCTCGACGACCACGGAGCCTTCGAAGCCGGCGTTGGTCGCGATCTGGCGCAAGGGCTCTTCGATGGCCCTCTTGACGATATTGACGCCGATCTGCATGTCGCCTTCGAGCTGGAGCTTTTCGAGCACTTTCTGGGCGCGGAGCAGGGCCACGCCGCCGCCGGGGACGATGCCCTCCTCGACGGCCGCCTTGGTGGCGTGCAT